>NZ_JBDJAV010000001.1:0-564871 GCF_039649625.1 Plantactinospora sp. ZYX-F-223
CCTGCTGCCCTACCGGCCTGGCCTGCTGACACTACAGCGCTAGCGGCGCGTGACGCAGGTCCAGTTCGGGGTGTTCCTGTCCTTCGCGGTACGCCGGATCTCGTGAGCGTTCGCACGGTTCGCGATCAGGATGGGGTGGATCTGGAACGGCGGGCTCGGCGCAGGCCGAGCCCGCCTCCATCCGAACCGTGGTTCGGCTGTCGAGTGGTGGGGATGATCTGCCCGGCGAACACATCTTGTCAGCGGCAAGTGAAAGGAAAGTAAGTGAATTCAGCCCGTTCTACTGCTAGAGCATCGTTGTTGGCAGTCGCGGTGCTCGTCTCCGCCGCGTTGCCGGCTGTAGTCATGAATCAAAAGGCGGCTTCGGCCGCGGTCCAGGAAACCTACTATGTCGCCCCGGACGGCAACGACACCAATCCGGGAACGATCACATCACCATTTAGAACCCTGCAACGCGCACGGGACGTCGTTCGCACGGTAAATGCGAATATGACGGGCGACATCCATGTGTACCTTCGTGGCGGAAATTATCCGGTAAGCAGCACAATCGAGTTCGGGCCGGGCGACTCCGGTACCAACGGCTACCGGGTGATATATGCTGCCTATCCCAGCGAAACGCCGGTCCTCGATGGCGGAGTTCGCGTGACCGGGTGGACTCAGCACAGCGGTAACATCTGGAAGGCGCCGCTCGACCGTGCCAACAAGCTGCGTGCGCTCTACGTCAACGACAAGCGTGCCTATATGGCCTCGAAGACGGTTAACTCGGCGGGATGCTACGGAACCTACACCATTACGGCCGGGCAAGCCGCGTGGGCCTGGGAATCAGGGTCGCAGTGCGAGGGTGCCAAATACAACATGGCCGATTTTCCCGCCGTTGCCCGCAATCAGGAAGATATCGAGATCGAAACGGGGACGACCTGGACCACGGCGATCGTAGGAGTCCGCCAGGTCACCACAAGTAGTGATGGTGCGAACCGTGTCGCGCTGTTTCAGCAACCAGGTGCGGCCATCGCCCAGGGTGCGTACAACGGCAACGCCCAAGTCGGCGGCACCCACAAGGTCATGAACGCCTACGAGTTCCTGGACGCGCCGGGCGAGTTCTACTTCGACAAGACCAGCCGGACGTTGTACTACTACAAGTCCAGCACCGAGAACATGTCGACCGCGACGGTATTCGCACCGAACAACGTGTCTACCGTGCTGCGGATCGCCGGCACCTCGACGAGCAGCCACGCCCGTAACATCACGTTCTCCGGTCTCTCCGTGGAGCACTCCGACTGGAACCTGTTCAACGTCGCTGGCTCTGCGTTCAAGCAAGCGCAACAGGGCAATCTGGGTGCGCAGGCGTACGCGAGGGGAAACTTCCACGTCTACTACTATCGCAACGTTGACGTTACCCCCGGCAGCATCCACATTCAGAATGCCGACGGCATCGTCCTGCAGCGCAACCGGGTCCAGCACGCTGGCGCCGACGGGATCAACATGGTCAACGACGTGCAGAGCACCCAGTTGATCGGGAACTACACCAATGACATCGCTGGCTCCGCTATCACCGTGGGTCATCCCCAGCACGTCTACATCGGAGACCACACGTCGACCAATCGCGAGAAGTATTCCCCCCAGGTCGAGGGACTGCCCAAGAACATCGAGATCAAGAACAACTACCTCTACGACAGCGCGGTCTTGTTCAACGGGCACAGCCCCATCTCGGCGTACTTCGTCGACACCCTCATCGTGCAGCACAACCAGATCGAGAAAACTCCGTGGTCGGGCGTGACGCTCGGTTGGGGGTGGTGGAACTTCGACGGATCAGCGGGCTCGATCGTACCCAACCGACCGACCACGACGGCAAGAAACAATAACGTCAGCTACAACCACATCATCGACACGGTGCAGCGCCTCAGTGATACGGCTCCCATCTATACGCTCGGCAGCCAGCCGGGAACCACTATCAACAACAACTACCTTCAAGGCGTTCCGGCCGGCCACAAGTATGGACTCCACCCGGACGAGGGATCGGCGTACATCACCTTCCGTGACAACGTTCTGAGTGTTGACAAGAATGTCACCTGGCTCATCAACTCCGACGACTTCGGTCGTAAACACGATCTCAGCATCACGCAAATATACGGCCCGATCAACAAGGTCTCCGAGAAGAACCTGCCCAACAGTACGATCCATGACATCATCGTCGCCTCCGACTATGTCTGGCCGGCACCGGCCTATGGCATCGCCGTGAACTCCGGACTCGAAAATTCATTCCGGGACATCATCCCGCCAAGCAATCTCTCCGTGCCGGACTACGTCCTGCCGGCCAGCACGTACGTCACCAGCGGGACGTCGTCGGTTCCGATCCGAAGTGCTGGCGACGCGACCAGGACGATCTGGTTGGCTCCCGCCGGTACGACCGCCTTTGCCGTCGGCCCGACGATGACCAGCGCGGGCGGCACCGCCACATCCATAGCGGTTCCGACGTCGCCGGGTGATTACCGGCTCTACGTCCTTGATGCTCAAGGTAATCGATCGGCTGAGTCCAAATCAATCGTCAGACAACAAAGCGGCGGCGGTCAGCAGAACGCACAGATCGTGGGCGGCCAGTCAGGCCGCTGTATCGAGGTGCCTGGCGCCACGACCGCCAACGGCGCTCAGGTGCAACTGTGGGACTGCTCCGGCAGTACGAATCAGCGGTGGACCCACACCGCAAGCAAGCAGCTGACCGTGTACGGCAACAAGTGCTTGGACGCGTACGGTGCGGGCACGACCAACGGCACCACGGTCGTCATTTGGGACTGCCATGGCGGACTCAACCAACAATGGAACGTCAACGCTGATGGCACCATCACGAACGTCCAATCCGGACTGTGTGTCGATGCCAATGGTGCCGCCTCCGGCAACGGGACAAAGATCATCCTTTGGTCGTGCAATGGCGGCGCGAACCAGCAATGGAGCTTACGCAACTGACCAGCCACACCCGGGGCCGGGCCGACCCTGCCTGGCCCCGGGGCCGTACCCGCTGCGGCGCACGCCCCCTGCCCGTGGGTGCGCCATGGGTGCTCGGGCGCCTTGATGATTCCGTCCATGGTGGACGGATAGGCGCTCGACGAGTGCTCGGCGGTTCCGGGACGGCGTGACAACACGGCGGAGAAACCTGCCCCGCTGGGACTCCCCGTTGGGCACAGGCCGGCATGGTTCATCCCGGAGAGCGCGGCGGCATTGCTGGCGACCCGATCCTGTTGTCCTCGTAGTCGGTGCGGCGCCGGTCGACGATGGCCTCCTCAGCGAGCTGTTCGTTGATCGTGACCAGCTCGCGTTGGTGACCGGTTCGGCCTGGCGGTACTCGGCCAGCGAAGCGGTGATCGCATCGTTGTGCGTGATCGGGGCGGTTGGTAGAGCAGCCCCGAGCCGGAGCACGCTGGCGTCGAGGGCGTCTGCGTCGATGCCCGGTCGGTCCGGGATCGGTGCATGTTCGCCGGGACTCGACCTCGACTCGGCCTCGATCTCGACCCCACACCTGGCAGGCTTGGCGGTCGGCTACGACGGTACCCGGGAGTCAGCGACACCGGCCACCGCGGGCAAGCACTGCCGTCCAGATGGCACGCCGGTCAGCCGGCGTCCAGCACCTCGCGTAGCCGCGCCGCGAACTCCTCGGGCTTGCCCGCGTAGCCGAACTGGTCACCGAGGAAGCCGCCGTGGTGACTCGGGAACACCACGGCCTCTTGACCGAGCAATGCCGCGGTGCCCACGGCCGTGCGCGCGGTGTAGGTGCCCGCCGACTCCTCGCCGACCGCGATCACGATCCGGGTCGGTGTCGAGGTGAGCACGCCCGCGTCGGGGCGGTAATCGGTGATCGCCCACGAACTCTTCGACAGCAGCGGGTCGTCGCGGCTGCCATCGTCGTCGGTCGACAGGCCGAACATGGCCGGCTCGGGTGCGGGCCGGGCAAAGTAGTCGTCGGTGAACTCGCCCTGCCAGGACGTCATCGCGATGAACGCGGCCATGCCCGCGCCGGTACCCCTCGCCTGGTACGCCTCGTGGAAGCCGGCACGGGCGCGCTCGGCCGCCACGGCGTCGGGGAGTACGGCGTTGATCGGCGGCTCGTGCGCGACCAGCGTGACGACGTCGCCGGGGTAGGTCGCCACGAGTTCGAGCGCGGTCACCGCGCCGCCGCTGCTGGCGAACACGTCGACCGGGCCGGCGCCGAGCGCCTCGATCAGCAGGTGCAGGTCGGCCGCCTGCTGCTGCGGGGTGTGATCGGACCGGCCGTCCCGACGGATGCTGCGGCCCAGGCCACGCGGGTCGTAGGTGACGACGGTGCGATCCGTGAAGCGCGCGGCGAGCGCGTCGAAGCCGTCCGCCGTCATCGGCTGACCAATCATGAGCAGCGCGGGGCGCCCGCCGGACGGTGGTAGCGGGCCGCGGACGTCGTAGACCAGGTCGGCACCGGGTACGGCGAGGGTGTGCGTGTGCTTCACATGCATACCGGTGAGACTACGGCCGCCGGGGACGGATCAGGATGTGCCTGCCCGGACCGCGCCGGCCCTGCGCCGCCCAGCCGGAGGCGTCAGGCTCCGTGCCCTGGCCGGTGCGGCACGCCTGGATTCCACTTGACTAGCTTTGGACCCATGTGGCAGATGCGGTGGGGCCAGGCGGATCGCCTGACCCCACCGGTCGGTCTGGCCCCGTTAGCCCAGGTACTTATCCCACGGGCCGGTGATGGCGAGGGTGAGGCCGGGGTCCTGCATGTTGACGAAGAGCACCTTGCCGTCGGCGGTGAAGGTCGGCCCGCAGAACTCGGAGTCGTTGAGTTGGTTGCGGGCGATGGCGTAGGTCGGGCCGCCCGGGATCGCGCTGAGCACGTGGGAGGCGCCCGAGCCGTCCTCGGCGAGCACGAGGCTTCCCCACGGGGTGACGGTCACATTGTCCGGGCCATCGAAGGTGAGGTCGTTGTACTTGACCGGCGTGCCCTCCTCCGACGCGGTCTGGTGCGGGAAGTACGTCACCAACTGGATGGTCTGGGCCCGGTAGTCGTAGAACCAGACCATGCCGTCGTGCGGAGCGGCGTCCGCCGGGAGGTCGCCGTCGTCCCACGCGTAGGAGTTGACCACGTAGACACCCTCGTCGGTGCCCCACACGCCCTCGAACTTGCGTCCGCGGGTGACCTGGCCGTCGGCGAACTGCTCGCGTACGGGCGTGGTCTGCGCGTCGCGCTCAGGCACCTCGATCCACCGCACGGGGAAAGGGCGGCCGAGCTGGGCGGAGGTCAGGTAGGCGACGTCCGGCAACACTGAGCCGTCGTCCATGATGATCTGCATCGCGGCGAGGACGCCGGCGTCCGGAGCGAGGCGAGTGAGCACGCCAGGACCCAGCTTGATGCCGCGGGGCGCGGTCCAGCGGTAGAAGAGGCCGTTGGGTTCGTCGGCGTCCTCGGAGAGGTAGATTTTGGTGCGGTCCTTGTCGATTGCCAGGGCCTCGTGGGCGTAGCGGCCCAGGCACTTGATCGGCGTCGGGTCTGCGTGGCCGTCGGCCCAGACCTCGAAGACGTAGCCGTGATCCTTCTGGAAGACGCCGGATCGGCCGTCCTCCGCCCAGTCGTCCCCGGCGCGGTCCTCAGTCTCCTCGCAGGTCAGCCACGTCCCCCATGGGGTAGGTCCGCCCGCACAGTTGGCGACGGTGCCGGAGAGGGCGACGAACTCGCCGAGGTTGCGGCCCGAGCGGTCAGTCCTGATCACGGTGCAGCCGCCGGCGTCGACGGCACCGGGATCGTAGACGGTGCCCGCGACGTGTGGTACCCCGAACTCGGCGCCCGGGTCGATCTCGTGGTTCTGGATCAAGGTGTACCGGCCGCGGCCGGCGTCGTAGACGGCCATGCCGTCGTGGTCGGCCGGGGTCAGTCCTTGGCCGCCGTTGAGTCGGGTGACACCGGTCCGGGTAACCACGGCGTAGCTGAAGCCCTCGGGCAGGGCCAGGATGCCGTCGGGGTCGTCGACGAGGGGCGGGAAGGGTACGTGGCCGGCCCCGACTGGCGGGCGGGGCCGGCTCGGGTGGGCCTGGGCCAGGGACGGCAAGCCACCGGCGACGGCAAGGCCCACGCCGACGCCGCCAGCGAGGAAGGTACGACGAGAGGGAGGCACGAAGAATAGCTCCTGTTCAAAACGATTGCGACGACTTGCCAACCAACTCCTGCCGGCCGACACCGACGCGTCATTCAAACGATGGATCGGCGACATCCGAGTAAAGAATCAGGGCTGCTCAGGCATCGTCCGGGCGACGGCGTAACACCCGAAACGCGGCGGACCGCAGAGCCGACATCACCGAGGATTGAAAGCCATCGACGAACCGGGCGCCGTCGAGGCAAACCGCTGCCGACGTTCATTGCGGGTGCATCTGGTCGGAGCTAACCCCACGGGCCGCCGCTGGCCCGGGAATCTGCTCGACGAGCGTGCGCGCGGGCCATCAACGCCAGGCTTGATCCGTTCGATGACGACACCCGGCCAGCTGCGGTAGCAGCACCGCGAGGTCAGCGAATGGCACGGCTGCCGGCCATACATGGTAGATCGATCGCCCGGGGGCGAGCACCACCGCACGCCCGAGACGCCAGACGGCACGATGTCATCCCGATCATCTCGGCGGACGACGCCGGGCAACCCGCGCGGCAGGACCGCCGATGACACCGACGGGAGCGGCTGAACCGTCTCGCGTCCACCTCACCCGATCAGCAGGCCTCAAACGCCGGCTGGCTACCAACTGGGGCCGCAGGCTGGTGAAGCTGAAGAGAAGCCGCGAGTTTCTAGGCTGCGGCCATGCTGGCTGCTTCCGGATTCTCGGCGGGGTGGTGGCGACGCGGGCTGACCATCCGCGAACGCCGTACCATGCCGCCAGGCGCCACGGCGCCCGGCAGCACGCCGCCAGGCACCGCTCCGCCACCCCGCTGGGCGGTCGACGCCGAACAGGCGCTCGCCGGAGCCGTCCCCGGTCGGCCGGTGCCGCCGCGGTTCTCCTGTTGGCGGGAGGGCTACGCCGAGGTGGTGCGACCGTTGGTGGAGTGGGCGACCGGCCAGGTGCCCGCCCACCCGTCCACCCGGTCGTTCGCCGCACGGTTGCAGGCGGACCTGGTGGACCTGGCCGCGCGGACGCTCACCCTGGAACTGCATCAGCGGCGGGTAGCGGGCACGCTCATCGGTGCCGACGGCCAGCAGCGGTTCGCGGATTTCATCCGGTCGGTCTCCCGGCGGGGCGAGGTCACCGCCCTTCTCGAACGGTATCCGGTGCTCGCGCGGCTGCTCCTACAGGCGTCCCGGTTCGCCGCCGAGGCGTACGCGGAAACTCTGGCGCGGTTCGCGGCGGACCGGCACGCGATCGCCGACCAGTTCCTCGGCGGTGCCGACCCGGGTGATCCGGTCGCGGTGCACAGCCAGCTCGGTGACCGGCACCGACGTGGCCGGTCGGTGTCGGTACTCGAGTTCGCCGGTGGCCAGCGGGTGGTGTACAAGCCGCGCTCGCTGGCGGCCTGCGACGGTTTCGCGGCGCTGCTGCGGTGGCTGAACGAGCGGGTGCCGACGCTGGAGCTACGGGCCGTACGGTCGCTGGAACGGGGGGACTACGGCTGGCAGGAACACGTCCACCGGGCGCCGTGCGCGGATGTCGGCGGAGCCCGGCGGTTCTATCGGCGGCAGGGCGCGCTGCTGGCGCTGCTGTACGCGGTACACGCATCCGACGTGCACTACGGAAACCTCATCGCCTGCGGCGACCAACCCGTGGTCATCGATCTGGAGACCATCTTCCACCCCGACGTGCTGCGCGTCGACGTGGCGCGCGACCCGGCGGCGCGGCTGCTCGACTCGTCGGTGCACCGTACCGGCGTCCTTCCCAGCTTCCTGCTCGGTGACCACGGGGCACTGGACGTCTCGGCCCTCGGCGGCGACCGTGGACATCGCCATCCAACCGACGGGATCGACTGGCTGGCACCGGCGACCGACCAGATGCGGCTGGTGCGGCGACCCCGGCTCTTCGACGGCGGCTCCAACCGGCCGATCGTGGACGACCGCGAGCTGGAACCCGCCGACCACGAGGACGATCTGGTCGAGGGCTTCCGGACCGGCTACGACGCGATCGCCCGGTACCGGAGGTCGTTCCTCACTGCGGTCGCGCACCTCGCCACCCCGGCGACCAGGGTGGTGCTGCGTCCCACACACGTGTACCGGCGGCTGTTGGACGAGTCGACGCACCCGGACCTGCTGCGCGATTCGACCGCCCGGGACGGGCTGTTCGACCTGCTGTCGACCGCCGCTGGCGACGCGTTGCCGCAGGCCCGCTCCGTGCCGCACGAGATCGCCGACCTGTGGCACGGCGACGTGCCGATCTTCCTCGGCCACCCGGACTCGACCGGCTTGACCGCCTCCACCGGGACGCGGATCGACGGGGTCCTCGACGCCGGTGGCCGGCGGTGCGCCGCCGGCAAGGTGCGCGCGATGGATGCGGCTGACCGGCGTACCCAGGAATGGATCGTCCGGGCGGCGCTGGCCACCCGGCGCAGGCCGGGCGATCGCCGGCACCGCGCGGCGCCGGGGAGTTCCGAAGACGTGGAAGGTCGGGTAGCGGCCCGACCCGGCGATCCGCTGGCCGCTGCGCGGGCGATCGCCGACGACCTCTGCGACCGGGCGGCGACCGACGGCACCCGGGCGAACTGGCTCGGTCTCGAACCCGCCGGCGACAACGTGGCACTGATGCCGATGGGCGCCGCCCTGTCATACGGTTACACCGGGGTCGCCCTCTTCCTGACCCAGTTGGCCAGTCTCGGCGGCGACGCCCGGTACGCCGAGATCGCGCAGCTCGCCGTACGCGGCATTCCCCAACTGCTCTCGGCGGTATCCGGCCGGGCGGACCTGATCGGCTCGGTCGGCTGCGGCGGGTACGACGGGTTCGGTGGCATCGGATACGCGCTCGCCCGGATCGCCAACCTGACCGGCGACAGCGAGGTCCGTGAGTGGGCGTACGAGTCGGTCCAGCTCGCCGGCACCGCGGCCGCCGCGGACGGACCACCGGGCGTCGCCGACGGCCACGCGGGATGCCTGGCCGCGATGATGGCCGTACACGCCGAGCTGGACCACGCGCCCGCCGCCGCGCTCGCGGCCGACTGTGCACGACTGCTCGCCGGCCTGGCCGACGAACCGCACGAGCCGCGCCGCGCCGCGATCACCACCACCGGTTTCGCGCGCGGTCCGGCCGGCATCGCGTGGGCGTTGCACCGGTACGCCGCCGCGGTGCCCGCACCACGCTGTCGCCGGGCTGCGGACATCATCCGGGCATGGGACGACTCCCCGCTCCGGGAACCGTGGGGAGCCGACCCCGGCGTCGAGACACCCGGCCTCGTCAACGGACTCGCCGGCACGGGTTACCGGCTCCTGCGGATCGCCGCGCCGGAACGCGTGCCGTCAGTGCTCCACCTGGAACCCGGCCCCACCGCCGCACAGAACGTGCGGCTCGCGATTGCCAGTCCGGCACCACACACCACCCTGGAGGAACGATGAAGGAACAGGATCACCACGCTCCGTCCGACCTGACCGAGGCGGCCGGCGTCGACGCCGGGCACCCGGCCGGCGACGTCGAGCTCACGCCGGCCCGGGCGGTCGGCCTGCGCCGGGCGGTCCTGGCGGGACTGGCCGTCGGCGCGGGCGCATACGCCCTCAGCCTCGACCTCGCCACGTACACCGTCGCCCACACCACGTGCTGCGGCTGACGGCCTGACGGTACCCGCGCTGCTGGTGTCCGCCCGCCGAGGCGGACACCAGCAGCGAAGGCTCTGTGCTGAACAGATCGAAGAGGGTTCACTGGTGTGATCAGGCGATGCCGTCGGGTCGAGGCGGCAGAACAGGAGGGCGAGATGGCCGATCCCCCCGCAGTCGAGCCGCCCATCGGGTCGGTCGAGCCAGGCCGCCTCCCGGCTCACCCAGTCGCCCCTGTCGCCGTACGAGCGCAGATCCTCTCCACCGAGCACTGGAGCCTGTTGGCCACCCGAAACCTGGCGTGGAGTGAGAGCTTCAGTCGGGCGAGCTGGTTCGTGACGGTGGTGTCGGCGACGGTGGTGGCGCTCGCCCTGGTGGCGGACAGCACCGACTTCGGCGTCGGCTTCCGCTTCTTCGCGTTACTGCTCGTCCCGTTGCTGGTCGTCATCGGCGTGGCCACCGTCGTCCGCCTGGTGCAGCTCAACAGCGAGGACGTGGAGCTGGTCATCGGGATGAACCGGCTGCGCCGGGGCTACCTCGATCTGGCGCCCGAGCTGGAGCGCTATTTCGTCACCGGCCACGGCGAGGACGTCGCCGGGATCATGCGGACGTACGGTGCCAGCCGCACCCGGATCCCGGCCACCCAGTACCTGTCGAGCATTCCGCTGCTGGTCAGCGTCATCGTCGCCGTCCTGATCGGGGCGCTGGCCGGCCTGATCGGCGATTCGTTCGGTGTCGGGATCGAAGCGGCCGTCGTCGTCGGCGTCGTTGCCACCGTCGCCGCCCTGGCGGCGCTGGCCCTCGCTGTCGTCCGGCACGTCAACCACACCTGGGACCGGCGCCGCGCCACGAGCCGCGGCGACAACGCCGGATGATCGTGCTCAGTCGCGCCGGCTGAGCCCGGTGTCGAGGTGGCCGAGCTTGGCGTGTACCCGCTCGGCGTCGGGCTCGCGGAGCTGCTCCAGCACGTCGAGCGCGTCCCGCCACGCGCGCCGGGCCGCTTCGGCGTCGCCGAGCGCTTTATAGGGACCGAGCAGCCCGAACGCTGGTGCCACGGGTCCGGGCGGGCTATGAGCGGGCGGGCCGTCGAGGGCAGCACCCCGCTCGGCCAGGTTGCCGACCGTCTCCGTCGAAGCGATCGGGGCGGCGGTGTCCGAGGTGACGTAGCTGTCCTTCAAGCACCATCCAATGGACAGACGCTGGGAGTGTTACAGAGGGCTGTTTCAGGGCGTATTCATCGCCGGTGGTCGGGCCGCCGGCTCGTCGCCGGGCCGTGCGGTGTAGTGGGCCAGGCCGCCGGTGAGCAGCGCGAATGCCTCCCGGGCGGCGCTCAACGCCCGCGCCGCGACCTCATCGCGGTCCGCGCCCGGCTCACCCGTCGACGCCGGCCGCAGGGCGGGCTCGCCCGAGATGACCGCGCTGGAGTCGGCGCGGGGGTGGCGGGCGACGGCGGTGGGGTTCCCGCTCGCGCCACTGACCGCCGGCTCGCCGTAGACGGTTGAACCGGGCTATGGGGACACTGGGGGTGCTTTCGGGCGATAGTATCCGGGTCTGGCGTCGGCCGACGTCGGGCGGCCACCGAGGACGCCGGCACGGGTCGGGGCGGCTACCCGCTCGGGTACTCCGAAGCAGGCGTCAGACGCACTACGTGGCCCTACGGTTCGCGAACACGAGGTCGAGGACGCACGCCCGATACTTGATTGGTTCCAATAAAAGGACGAGACTTCACGGGGTGCCAACGACGCCGGACTTCGACAGCACGCTGTGCGGGGACGGGTCTGGCGCGGCGTTTCGGGTCGATCGGCCCGGTGGCGCGAACCGGGAAGAACCACTACCACCACCATCTCGTCGGTCCATCCCGGGGGCCAAAGCCGACGTCGATGGCGTGGTCGGCCCCACCGCCTGCCTGACACCCGCTGGTCCGCTGAGACGTCCGGGTTACCGGAGCGCCGACGTCGAGGCCACCCACCGGGGCAGGCGCCCCGGGTGTCGCGGCGATCTCCGCCGAGCCCGACGGCTGGTCGCCGGAGACGCGGGGCTCGACACCACGGGCCCGCACGACCGTGGACCGAAGCAACCGACGGCAAGAGCAACCAGTCACCAGAGCGAGACAGGAAGGACAGACGTGTCTGACAAGAAGGCCGCGACCGAGAGCATCAGTGAAAGCGAAAATCCCGCAATTCCCGCACCTGCTGTCAAGGCGACCCGGCCCAGGACGAACCGGGACTGGTGGCCGAATCAGCTGGACCTCTCGGTTCTGCATCAGCACTCGCCCCGGTCCAACCCGATGGGCGAGGACTTCAACTATGCGGAAGAGTTCAAGAAGCTCGACGTCGACGCGCTCAAGCGGGACATCTTCGAGCTGATGACGACGTCGCAGGACTGGTGGCCGGCCGACTACGGCCACTACGGACCGCTCTTCATCCGGATGAGCTGGCACGCCGCGGGCACGTACCGGATCGCCGACGGCCGGGGTGGTGGCGGCAGCGGTTCCCAGCGGTTCGCGCCGCTCAACAGCTGGCCGGACAACGCGAGCCTGGACAAGGCGCGCCGGCTGCTCTGGCCGATCAAGCAGAAGTACGGCCGGCGGATCTCGTGGGCGGACCTGTTGGTCTTCGCCGGCAACTGCGCGTACGAGTCGATGGGGTTCAAGACCTTCGGGTTCGGGTTCGGGCGCGAGGACATCTGGGAGCCCGAGGAGATCTTCTGGGGGCCGGAGGACACCTGGCTCGGTGACGAGCGCTACAGCGGCGACCGGGAACTCGCGGAGCCGCTCGGCGCCGTGCAGATGGGGCTGATCTACGTGAATCCGGAGGGACCTGCTGGCCACCCGGATGCGCTGGCGTCGGCCCGGGACATCCGGGAGACCTTCGGCCGGATGGCGATGAACGACGAGGAGACGGTGGCGCTGATCGTCGGCGGCCACACGGTCGGCAAGGCGCACGGTGCGGTCGACCCGCAGTACCTCGGCCCGGAGCCGGAGGGCGCCCCGGTCGAGCAGCAGGGTCTCGGCTGGCAGAACTCCTACGGCAGCGGCAAGGGCGGCGACACGCTCACCAGCGGGTTGGAGGGCGCGTGGACCAACAACCCGATCAGGTGGGACAACGGCTTCCTGGACAACCTGTTCAGGTACGACTGGGAGCTGACGACCAGCCCGGCCGGCGCGAAGCAGTGGAAGCCGAAGGACGCCTCGGCCGACGGCACCGTGCCGGACGCCCATGACCCGTCGAAGCGGCACGCCCCGATGATGCTGACGTCGGACCTGGCGCTGAAGATCGACCCGATCTACGAGCCGATCGCCCGGCGCTTCTGGCAGAACCCGGACCAGCTCGAAGAGGCGTTCGCCAAGGCGTGGTTCAAGCTGCTGCACCGCGACATGGGGCCGGTTTCGCGCTACCTCGGCCCGTGGGTTCCGGAGCCGCAGCTGTGGCAGGACCCGGTTCCCGAGGTGGACCACGAGCTGGTCACGGACCAGGACATCGCCGCGCTCAAGGGCAGGATCCTCGACTCCGGTCTGTCCGTCGCCCAGTTGGTCGCCACGGCCTGGGCCTCGGCGGCCAGCTTCCGCGCCACCGACAAGCGCGGCGGCGCCAACGGGGCGCGGATCCGCCTCGCACCGCAGAAGGACTGGGAGGTCAACAACCCGGCCGAGTTGGCCACCGTGCTGGGGACGCTGGAGCGGATCCAGCAGGACTTCAACGCCGCGCAGTCCGGCGGCAGGAAGGTCTCGCTCGCCGACCTGATCGTGCTGGCCGGGTGCGCGGCCGTCGAGCAGGCGGCCAGGAACGCCGGGCACGACATCACGGTGCCGTTCGCGCCGGGGCGTACCGACGCGTCGCAGGAGCAGACCGACGTGGAGACCTTCGCCGTCCTCGAACCGAGGGCCGACGGGTTCCGCAACTACCTGCGCGCCGGGGAGAAACTGTCGCCGGAGACCCTGCTACTGGATCGGGCGTTCATGTTGAACCTGAGCGCCCCCGAGATGACGGTGCTGGTCGGCGGGATGCGGGCGCTGAACGCCAACACCGGGCAGTCCCGGCACGGGGTCTTCACCGACCGGCCCGGCACGTTGACGAACGACTTCTTCGTGAATCTGCTCGACGTGCGTACGGAATGGAAGGCGGCCCAGTCGGCGGAGAACGTGTACGAGGGCCGGGACCGCGCCACCGGTGAGGTCAAGTGGAGCGCCACCGCCGTCGACCTCGTTTTCGGTTCGCACTCCCAGCTCCGCGCCAACGCGGAGGTCTACGCGACCTTCGACGCGAGCGAGAAGTTCGTGCGTGACTTCGTGGCCGCGTGGGACAAGGTCATGAACCTCGACCGGTTCGACCTCGCCTGATTCCCGACGTCCGGGCCGGCCGTCCACTGGTCGGCCCGGACGCCTTCAACGCGTCCCAGGCCACGACGGCATCGCATCGCCGCCAGGTGCCGTCAACGGTGTGCAGGGACCGCACGGCGCGGGCTTGGAGAACCGAGGTTCGGCGCTCGATGATCGATGCATGGAGACGGCGACCTGGCGGGTGGTAGGGCGGGCCTTTCCCGGCCCGGTCGGGTGGGCAGTGTGGATCATGGTGACCGTGCCGGCCCCGTTGGTGTTCCACGAGTGGAGCCACCGGTGGGAGGAGGACCAGGCGGTCTCGACGGCGCTGTGGTGGACCGTGGGAGCATTACCGGTGCTCAGCGCCGTGGCGGCGGCGAAGTGGGCCCGCTACGCCCGCCAGCGTGGCAGCGCCGCCGCCCTTGTCACGGCCGTGGCGGTGGCCATGCTGGTCGCTGCGGTGTTTCTGGGCGCGTCCATCGCGGTCTACCGGTGGGTCATCCCGCTGAATGGTACGGCCGGATGGTCGAGTGTGCTGGTCAGTGGCGCCGGGTTGGCGACCTGCGGTGCGGCGGTCGGCCACCTGGTCGGGCCCAAGCTCGTGCGCCGTCGGCTGTCGGATCCGCACGGCTACCTCGTCGGCGGGATCGTCGCCGTGCTGGGCATCCTGCTCGCGCCGATGACCGTACGGCTGGGTGCCGAGGGCAGCACCGTGCGGTACGACGTCAACGGCTACGGGGGAGTGGGGCCGTACTCGGCATCAGCCGGTGAGCCAGGAGAACTGACGTTGCCGGCGGCAGGCCGGTACGGGATCTATGCGGTGGGCTTCGCACCGCGGGATCCGGCCTGCCGGGTCGCCGGCGCCGGCCTGCCTGCTCGATCGGCGGAGTTGCTCACGATCCCGCCCGGTGACTACGGCGGCGACGCTGCCTCCTACACCTGGGTCGCCGTCTTCGACGTTCCCGGACCCGCTACCTACTCGCTGACCTGCCGCAGCTCGGACGAGCAGGCGTCATACACGGTCGGGTACGTCCCGCAGATCCGCGGGGCGGTGGCTGCGCTGATCCATTGGCCGGTGGTCGCGATCTGGTTCCTCGGCGCCGTTCCCGGGCTACTGATCGTCGCGGGCGCCGTCACCCGACGCGCCAGGCGGCCCTCCGGACCCGTGCTCGCCCGGCCACGCTGAGACCCGAGGAACACGCTGAGACCCGAGGATCTCGACCCGAGCCCCGCGCGCCTCCCTCACCCTGGCCGCTGTCCGGAAATCCGCCGGACAGCGGCCGCCCGGTCGACGATGACGCCCATCGACATCCGCTGCGCGGGATCTCCCGCCGGTCGAAGGGAAGTCATGGTGAGAAGAAGATGGACGGCCGTCGCCGTCGCCGTCGCCGTTGCCGGCTCGGTGGTCGCCGGGAGCAACCCGGCTGCGGCCACGCCCGCGTCGCCCGCGGACACCGGTGCCACGGCCGCCGGCGCCAACGTCAACGGGGTCTTCCAGCCCGACGAGCGCACCCCGGTCACCGACACCACCAGTTTCCCGGGCAGCGCGACCGTGCTGCTCACCTTCACCGGTGGGCAGTGCACCGGTTTCATGATCAGTGAGCGTACGGTGGCGACCGCCGGACATTGCGTGCACACCGGCGCCGGCGGCCAGTGGCGCAGCAACCTGATGGCCTATCCGGGCTACGACGGTGACCGGGCGCCGTACGGGTCGTGCCGGGCGCGCGCCGCCTTCGCCGCCAGCGGCTGGACCAGGAGTTCCGATCCGGGTCAGGACTACGGTGCCGTACAGCTCGACTGCGCGATCGGGAACGCCACCGGCTGGTACCCGCTCGGCTGGACGAACGAGTCCGTGACCGGTGCCTGCACACGCAGCCAGGGATATCCGGCCGACCGGCGGTCGACCCAGTGGCGCAGCCAGGACCATATCCGCGCGGAGACGGCCAGCATCCTGTACCACCAGCACGACACCAGCTCCGGGCAGGACGGCAGCCCGCTCTACACCGTCGACCCGGACGAATGGTGCCCGACCCGGCCGAAGCCGATTCCGCTGCCGGACCCGGACCCGGATCCGTGGACGGTGTTCGGGATCCACACCTCCGGCCCGTACGGTGGTGGGCCCGGCGCGGTCAACAACCTCGCCATCCGGATCACCCAGGCCGCGTACCGGGACCTGATGTCCTGGCGGTGACCCTGACCTCGCGCTGGTGGGCGGCACCGGGTGTGCTCAGGGCGGTGGCCCGTCCGGAGCGCACCCGGCGTCCGCCCGGATCTGGGCTTCGACCTCGGTACGCAGCCTGCGGCGGAGCTGTTCGGCGTCCGGGTGGCCGAGCCGGTCGAGGATGTCGAGGGCTTGCCGCCAGGCTGTCCGGGCCGGTTCGGCGGCGCCGGTGGCGTGCTGGGTGTCGCCGAGGTGGGTCAGGGTGGTGGCCTCGTGGTAGCGCTCGCCGGCCTCCCGCCAGAGCGCGAGCGCGTGCTCGTAGCAGTCGACGGCCTGCCGGTGGTCCCCGAGGTGGTGGTGCGCGGTGCCGAGGCTGTCCCAGGTGTGCGCCTGCCAGTACCGGTTGCCGACCCGCTGCTGTTCGACGAGGGCCTGCTGGCAGTAGCCGAGCGCCCGCCGGTGGTCGCCGAGCTGGATGTGGTACCAGCCGATGTTGTTGAGCGCGTTGGCCCGGCCGGCCGCATGGTCGACGGCGTCGAACAGGTCGAAGGCCCGCCGCGCGTGGTGCAGGGCCTGCGCGTAACACCCCTGGCGTTCGGCCAGGATGCCGAGATTGAGCTGGGTACGGGCGCTGCCGACCCGGTCGCCGAGCGCACCGTAGAGGTCGAGGGACTGCCTCAGGTGGTGCTGGGCCTCGTCGAACTCGCCCAGCCGCAGGCACGCTATCGCCCGGTTGCGGTGGGCGCGGGCCTGGCCGTTCCGGTCGCCCACCCGGGTGGCGGCGAGCAGCGCCAGGTGCTGTGCGGCGGACTGGTCCTGCCAGGCTCCCAGCCGGTCCAGGTAGGTGTTCATGGTCCAGGCGAGCTGCCACGCGTGCACGTCGAAGCCGGTGGCGACGGCCTGGGCGACCGCGGCGAGCAGCACCCGGTGCTCGACGGTGAGCCAGGTCCACGCCTCGGTGCCGTCGGCCAGGTCCGGCAGCACCGCACCGGGCTGTGCCGGTGGCAGGCTGATGTCGTCCCGATGGCGGTGCACCAGCAGGTCCGCGGCGTGTGCGGTGTGCAGGTAGTGGTCGAAGAGCCGGCCCAGCGCGGCGCGCCGACCCGGGGTGGAGTCGTCCGTGCCGGCCTGCTCGGCGGCGTAGGCCCGGAGCAGGTCGTGCAGGGCGTACCGGCCGGGGGTGTGCTCGGTGACCAGGTTCGCCCGGGCCAGCGTCGCCAGCGACCGCCGGACCTCCGGCACGGCCAGGCCGGCGAGGCTCGCCGCCGCCACCACCGACAGGTCCGGTCCGGGGTGCAGGCCGAGCAGCCGGAACAGGCGCGCGCTGGCCGGATCCAGGTTCCGCAGGGACCAGGAGAAGACCGTCCGGATGTCGGTGCCGGTCTCGGCCCCGGCGAACCCGTCCAGGCTGGCCCGGGTGTCGCCCAGTTCGTCGGCGAGCCGGGCCAGCCGGAAGTCCGGGTGGGTGGCCGCGCGGGCGGCGACGATGGCCAGCGCCAGCGGCAGCCCGGCCGAGGCGGCGACGATCCGATCGGTCGCCTCCGGCTCCCGGGCGACCCGATCCGGACCGAGCCGCCGGCCGAGCAACTCGCGCGCCTCCGGCCCGGGCAACGGGTCCAGGACCAGCGGGTACGCGCCCATCTCGGCCACGAGTGCCGGCATCTGGTTGCGACTGGTCACCACCACCAGGCAGCCCGGCGACCCGGGCAGCAGCGGGCGTACCTGGTCGGCGTCGTGGGCGTTGTCCAGCAGCACCAGCACCCGCTTGCCGGCGAGCAGGCTGCGGTAGAGCCCGGCCCGGGCGGCCAGCCCCACCGGGATCCGCTCCGCCGGCACGGCAAGGGCTTCCAGGAAGTCGCGCAACGCCTGTTCCGGGCCGGTCGCCGGCCCGGTGGGGTCGAAGCCGCGCAGATCGACGTAGAGCTGCCCGTCGGGAAACCGGTCGGCCACCTGGTGCGCCCAGCACACCGCGAGGGCGGTCTTGCCGATCCCGGCCGTCCCGCCGATGGCCGAGATCAGCACCGCACCCGCCGGGCCGGCCGACTCGGCGAGCAGCTCGGTCAGAGCGGCGACCTCCGCCGCCCGCCCCGCGAAGTGCCGCAGCGCGGCCGGCAACTGCCGGGGCACCACCGGCAGGTCGGTGGTCGGAGGCTCCGTCCCGACCGGCCCCGCCGGCCGGCCGGGCGCCGCCGGTCCGGGCGGAGCCGGTCGCGCCGACTGGTCGACGCGGGCGGCGTGGCGGCCGATCTCGGTGTACGCCGCGGCGCTGAGCCGGTCGGCCACCCGGGCGGTGTCCACGGCTCGCAGCAGCCGCCAGTGCGCGGCATCCCACCGGCTCAGATCGGCCAGCTCCGCTGGGACCCGGGCACCGACCTGCTCGGCGTAGCCCAGACAGGCGTGCACGTACGCGAGGACGAACTCCCAGTCCGGCAGCGACTTGGCGTTCAGCTTGTCGCTGAGTGTGGTCCGGGCGAGCGGCTTTTCCAACCGGGCGGCGACCGCGACCAGGTTGTTCAACGACGGCGCACCGGCGAGTTGCCGGAGCCGTTTGAGTTCGGCGACGAACCGGAGCAGCGCCCCCCGACCGGTCTCCCGCATCCCGCACCTTCTCCCGGCGTACGGCACCTTCGCTCGGCGTACCGGCACCCCGACCGGGCGTCGCGGAAGGTGCACCCAGGATAGTCCGGGCCGCCAATCGCATCGATCATCGTCGTACCAGGCCGGTCCGGTAGGCGATGACGACGAGTTGGGTACGGTCCCGGGCGTGCAGCTTGGTCATGGCGCGCTGGATGTGGGTACGCACGGTCAGCGGGCTGACCACGAGCCGCTCGGCGATCTCGGCGTTCGACCTGCCCTCGGCGGCCAGCACCAGCACCTCGCGCTCCCGGGGCGTGAGCGTCGCCAGCCGCGCGACGGATCCGGCGGGCGGGTCCGGCTCGGCGGTGCTGAGGAAGCGGCTGATCAGGGCCCGGGTCGCCGCGGCCGACAGCAGCGCCTCGCCGGCCGCGACCGTGCGGATCCCGTCGAGCAGCCCGTCGGCGGAGACGTCCTTGCCGAGGAAGCCGCTGGCGCCCGCGCGCAGGGCCCGGGCGACGTACTCCTCGGTCTCGAAGGTGGTGAGCACGAGCACCCGGGTGGCGGTGAGGGTCGGGTCGGCGCAGATGGCGGCGGTGGCGTCGAGGCCGTTGACCCGGGGCATCCGGATGTCCATCAGGACGAGGGTGGGGTGATGGGCCCGGGTCAGCGCCACCGCCTCCGCGCCGTCGGCGGCCTCGCCCACCACCGCCATGTCGGGGTTGGCCTCGATCAGCAACCGGAAGGTCGCCCGGAGCAGCGCCTGGTCGTCGGCGAGCAGGACCCGGATGGTCCCGGGTCGGTCCTCGACGGCGGTCACGACCGGATCGGCAGTTCGGCGGTGACGGTGAACCCGCCGGCGGAGCGCGGTCCGGCCCGGAACCGGCCGCCCGCCGAGTGGGCGCGCTCGCGCATGCCGACGATGCCGAAGCCCTCGCCCGGCGGCCCGGCGGCGGACCCGGTGGGTGCGGAGTCGTTGTCGACGGTGATGGTCAGCCGGTCCGAGCCGTAGGCCAGCCGTACCGAGGCGGTGCTGGTGGCGGCGTGTCTGGTCACGTTGGTGAGGGCCTCCTGCACGATCCGGTACGCGGTCAGGTCGACGCCCGGGGAGAGTTGCCGCGCTTCGCCCTCGACGGTCACCTCGACGTCGAGCCCGGCGGAGGCGAACGCGGCGGTGAGTTCCGGGAGCCGCCCGAGCCCGGGAGCGGGATCCAGCGGGGAGTTCGGGTCGTCGGGCTGCCGCAGCAGGCCGACCGTGGCCTTCAGTTCGCGCAGCGCGGCGGAGGTGGTGCCGGTCAGCTCGGTGAGGATCCGGGGTACCTGCTCGGACCGGTCGCGCGCCAGGTAGGCGGCCGTGCCGGCCTGGGCGTTGGCCAGGGTCAGGTGGTGGGCGACGACGTCGTGCAGCTCGCGGGCGATGCGTACCCGCTCCTCGGCGACCCGGTGCCGGGCCTCCTCCTCGCGGCTCCGCTCGGCGTACTCCGCGCGGGCGGTGACGGCGGCCAGGTAGGCGTGCCGGAGCCGGGTGGCCTCGGCCAGCGCGACCGGCAGCAGCAGGAAGAGCAGCGGGTTGAGGACGGTCAGCAGCCAGGAGTAGCCGTAGTCGTCGCCGAGGAGTGCCGACACCACCACCGAGGCGGTGGCCGCGAGGTAGTAGCGCCGGGGGGTCCGGCCGGGGACCCGCACGGCCAGCTCGTGCAGCGCGACCATCAGCGGGGCGAGCAGCAACGGCGTGACCAGATAGCCGAACCCGCCGGCGGCGCTGGCACAGACCGCCGTGACCAGCACCACGGCACGCGGGTGGCTGCGCCGCCAGAGCAGCGCCAGCGCGCCGGCCAGGACCAGCGGGACGGCGGAGCGCCAGCTCAGGTTGTCGGTGCCGGAGAGGTCGCTGTTCAGCGAGGTGGGACCGGCGGCCGCGCAGACCATCAGGGCGACCAGGGCGGCGTCGACGAGCCGGGGGTGCTCCCTGGCGTACTGGCTGATCGTCATGACAGGCTCCGGCCGGCGTGGTCTGGAGTTCCATGGTCGATGATGCCCGCACCGCGAGCCGACCCGGGTTGCCGCAGCTCAGCCCGGCGATGACTGCCGGCCGGCCACCGGTACCGGGTCGACGGTCGGGGTGCTGTCGGTGGTGTGCCGGTGGCGGCGCAGGGCCCCGCCTTCCAGGTCGAGGCGCGGCAGCAGCCGGTCCAGCCAGCGCGGCAGCGCCCAGGCCCGCTCGCCGAGCAGCGCGAGCAGCGCGGGCACCAGGGCCATCCGGACGACGAAGGCGTCGAAGAGTACGGCGGCGGCCAGGCTGAACCCGATCATCTTGATCATGGCCAGGTCGGCGCCGACGAACCCGGCGAAGACGGCGATCATGATCAGCGCGGCGGCCACCACCACCCGGGCGCTGTGCCGGAAGCCGGTGACCACCGCCTGGCGGGCGGGTTCCCCATGGCTGTGCGCCTCCCGCATCCGCGAGACCAGGAACACCTCGTAGTCCATGGCCAGGCCGAAGACGATCCCCACCAGCGTGATCGGCATCAGGCTGATGATCGGCCCGGTCTGTTCGAGGCCGATCAGGTCGGCACCCCAGCCCCACTGGAAGACCGCGACGACCGCGCCGATCGCGGCGAGGAGCGAGAGCAGGAACCCGCAGACGGCCTTCAGCGGTACCAGCAGCGAGCGGAAGATCACCACCAGCAGCAGGAAGGCCAGGCCGAGCACGATCGCCAGGTACGGGGCGAGCGCCCCCGGCACCTTCCGCGCGACGTCGATCTCCACCGCCGTGCTGCCGGTGACCAGGAACGTCGCGCCGGTGCCGGCCACGGTGCCCGGCCGCGCGGCGCGGATGCGTCCGAGCAGGTCCGCGGTCTGCTCGCTGGTCGGTGAGCTGGACGGAACGGCGGTGAACAGCGCGGTGTCGCCGGCCGGGTTGAACTGTGCCGGGGAGACCGACACCACGCCGGGGGTCGCGGCGATCGTCGCCCCGATGGTCCGCGCCGCCGCCTGCGGATCGGCCGCGTTCCGGGCGTCCACCACGATGACCAGCGGGCCGTTGACGCCCGGCCCGAAGCCGGCCGCCAGCGCGTCGTACGCCCGGCGTTCGGTGGTCGCGGTCGACCGGCTCTCGTCGCCGGGCATGCCCAGCCGCAGGTCCAGCGCCGGAACGGCGAGCAGTACGAGGCCGGCGACCGAGCCGAGCAGTACGGCCACGGGCCGGCGCAGCACGAACCGCGCCCACCGGGTGCCGAGATTGTCGGCCGGACCCGCCGAACCGGTGGCCCGACCCCGGCGGACCCGCCGGGCGAGTACGGCGTCCGGGCAGAAAGCCAGCAGCGCGGGGACCAGGGTCACCGCGATCAGCACCGCGACGATCACCGCTCCGGCGGCGCTCAGGCCCATCCTGGCCGCCGTCGGAATGCCGACCGCCGCGAGCCCGGCCAGCGCGATGACCACGGTCAGCCCGGCGACCACCACCGCCGAGCCGGCGGTGCCGACGGCCAGCCCGGCGGCCTCCGGTGGCGGGTGCCCCTCGGCGCGCTCCTCCCGATAGCGGGAGACCACGAAGAGGGCGTAGTCGATCCCGACCGCGAGCCCGAGCATGGCGGCCAGGGTGGTGCTGGCGGTGGAGAGCCCGAAGGACGCGCCGACGGCGAAGATCGCCAGCAGGCTGACGCCCACCCCGAGCACGGCGGTGAGCAGCGGCAGCCCCGCCGCCATCAGCGAGCCGAACGTGACCAGCAGGACCAGCGCGGCGAGCCCGATCCCCACCACCTCGCTCACCCCGCCGACCTCGGGCTCGCTGGCCAGCACCGGCCCGCCGACCTCCACCGTCAACCCGGCCGCCCGTGCCCGGTCCACCGCCTCCCGCAACTGCTGCCGGCTGGCGTCGGTCAGGCCGTCGGCCGGCACCGAGTACGTGACGGTCGCGTACCCGGTGGATCCGTCCGCGCTCACCGCGCGGGCCCGGAACGGGTCGATGGCGGCGACGACCTGGCTGCCCCGGGACGCCTCGGCGACGAGCCGGTCGACGATCGCCCGGTTGCCCGCGTCGGCCAGCCGCTCCCCGACCGGGGCGACCAAGACGACCCGGGCGCTCGCCTGCTCGGCGTTGCCGGGGAAGCGCTGCCGCATCAGCTCGAACGCGTCGCTCGCCTCGATCCCCGGCATCGTCCCGGAGTCCTCCGGCAGTTCCGCCGCCGTGCTGGACGCGAGCCCGACGCCGCCCAGTACCGCCATCCAGACCAGCAGGACGTACCAGCGACGGCGGAAGGCCAGCCGGCCGAGTCGGTAGAGAAAGGTAGCCACGGGACAGGGGCCTCCGGGATCGGGATCGGTTGCCCCTCAGAGTCGGCCCCGGGAACCGTCCCGTCGTCGTGCGGCTGCTGACACCTCGGCTACTGAAATGGCAGTACGCCGCGCCGGGGTGCCGGGGACGGTGGTCAGGCGGGGACGCCGAGCCCGGCCAACTCGCGGCGCAGGTTGTCCCGGGCCGGCCGTTCACCCCGGCGGGCCAGCTCCGGCGTGTGATAGAGCGCCGGAAGGGCGAGCAGGTTTCGCAGCACCGCCGCGCGGCCGGCCCGGAACGACGGGTCGGGGACGTGCGCGTACTCGGCCCGGATCGCGGCGGCGTAGCGGTCGTACTCGGCGGCGGGGGAGGCCAGGATCGCCAGGTCGGCGTCGCAGAGCAGGGCGCCGTCCCGGTCCTCCGGCGCGGCCCGGTGCCCGGCGGTGAGCAGCACCAGCCGGACCACCTCGGCCACCGCCTCCGCCGGTATGCCGAGCCCGGTCAGCAGGCCGGCGGCGAGTTCCGCGCTCGCCCGCTCGTTGGCGTCGCCGCCCGCCCGGGGGTCGTAGACCGCGTCGTGGCACCAGGCCGCCAGCCGGACCAGGTCGGGCCGGGCGGCCTGGCCGGCCGCCTCGTCCACCACCGCGAGGACGGCCGCCAGGTGCCGCACGTCGTGGTAGCGCCGGTGCGGCTCGCGCCAGCGCTGGAGCAATTCGGCACCGGCGGCGGTGGTGGTCGCCTCGTCCCGGGTCGCTCCGGCCGCCACGGCCGCCGTACGCCACCGGGTCAGCAGTCCGGTCACCCGCCGAGTCTGGCAAGCTGTACCCGGCGACGGCAAGCACCCGCTGCCCACGGCGCCACCGCTACCGGGCAGCCAGGACTGGGTACGGATGCTCAGGTACGCGCGGCCGGGCCGGCCGACACTGCTGTGATGACCGAGACGTTGCGTCGGTACCCCGCTCCGTCCACACTCACGTCACCAGGTCTGACCCTCCGCGAACGCTGGCGCCGGGCACGCCTGTCGCTCGCCGGGCGGCTCCGGACAGCCGTGTTCCGGCTCGCCCTCCGGCACCCGGTCGGCTGGCGGTGGCTGGCCGGCCGGCACCACCCGGTCTTCGACCGGATCGCGGCGGCGAACGCGCGGGCGGTCTGCGCGCTCGCCGCGCTGGACGTCCCGGCGTACCGGGCCTTCCTGCGGGCCCGGCCGGACGGGGCACGGGTCCGCCGCCGGCTCGACGAGTTTCCGGAGACCGACAAGGAGAACTACGTCGTGCCGCACGACGCCGCCCGGCGCTGCTGGGGTGGCCGGCTGCCGGCCCGGGGCGTGGTGGTGGACGAGTCGGCCGGCTCGTCGGGCCGGCCGTTCAACTGGCCGCGCGGCGAGCGGGAACTGCGCGCGGTGCACCACGACATCGCCGGCTACACCAGCCTGGTCTTTCCGATGCGCCGGCCGTTCGTCATCAACGCCTACTCGATGGGCGCCTGGGCGACCGGGACCACCACCGGCGCCGCGATGTCCCGGATCGCGGTGGTGAAGAACACCGGCCCCGACCTCGGCAAGATCATCGATACGCTCCACGAGTTCGGGCCGGACTTCGACTACCTGGTGACCGCGTACCCGCCGTTCCTGAAGCACCTGCGGGACCGGCTCGACGCCGACGGCTTCCCCTGGTCGAGCTACCGCATTTCCGCCAGTTGCGGCGGCGAGGGGATGACCGAGGCGTTGCGGAGCTATCTGGAGGAGCGGTTCGCCCGGGTGCGGTCCGCGTACGGCGCCTCGGACCTGACCATCGGGATCGGCGCGGAGACCGCGTTCACGGTCTGGCTGCGGCGCCGGATGTGGACCGACTCCGGGTTCCGGGCGGCGGTGCTCGGCGCGCGGGAGCAGCGGCTGCCGATGGTGTTCCAGTACAACCCGCTGGCCACCTATCTGGAGACCAACGAGCGGCGCGAACTGCTCTGCACGGTGACCAGCCTGGACGTGCTCCAGCCACGGCTGCGCTACAACGTCGGCGACGAGGCGGTGCTGCTGCCGTACCGGAGGATCCTCGACCTGGTCCGGGACGATCCGCAGTGCCGGGCCGAGTGCCGGGCGGCGGTGGCCGGCGAGCGGATGACCCTGCCGGTGCTGCTGCTCTTCGGCCGGCGCGACTCGACGGTCTCCTACCTCGGCGCCAACCTCTATCCGCAGGATGTCGAGTACGGCCTCTACGCGGGCAACCCGTACGCGGCCGAGATCAGCCGGTTCCGGCTGGCGCTGGCCGAGGACGCGGGGCTGGAGACCCGGCCGGTGGTGCACCTGGAGTTGCGCCGCCCGCTGGCCGGACCGGTCCGCGACGCCCTCGCCGGGGCGTGCCGGGACGGGGTGCGCCGGCACCTCGCCGCCGTCTCCCGGGACTTCGCCCAGTCGTTGACCGAGGACCCGACCGCCGGTGAGCTGCGGGTGGAACTGCACGAGCCGGGTACCGGCCCGTTCGCCGGAGAGCAGAAGATCAAGAACGTCTACCTGCTGGGAGGTTGAGGCATGCGTACCCGGGATTTCTCCCAGGCCCCGGCGCAGGCTCGGGCCGGCGCGATGTTCATCGGCGCGACCCGCTACCGGAGCCCGCTGGCGATCCTGCGGCTCTGGCCGGTCTGGCTCCGGATGGTCCGCGACCTCCGGCGGATGTCCGGATACCGCTGGCACACCGTCTACTGGGAGTTTCCGTTCACCCTCGGCACCATCGCGTTCTTCGCCGACCGGGACGCGATGCTGCGGTTCGCGCGGTCCCGGCACCACCGGAGGCTGATGATGTGGGTCACCGACGGCACCCGGAACGCGACCGCCGGCTACATCCGGCTCTACACCGCCGAGCCGGACGGCTACTCCAACGGCGCGTGGCGGGCCGAGTCCACCGAGATGGCGCACATCCCGACCTTCACCCCGCTCGGCACCGAGACGACCGGACCGGCGGTGCGGCGGTGACCAGCGCCGCGACGACCACGTTGGAACGCGTCGTCGACCGGCGCGGGCTGCGGGACTTCCTCGCGGTCTCCGACCGGGTGTACGCGGACGAGCCGCGCTTCGTACCCCCGATCCGTGCCCAGGTCCGGCGCTGGTGGCGCGAGGGCGTGCCGATGTACCTGCTCCGGGACGCCGACACCGGTGCGGCGCTGGGCCGGACCACGTTGCACACCGACGCCGGCCTCGACGCCAAGCTCGGCCGGCGGTGCCAGCTCTTCGGGCTGACCGAGTTCACCGAGTCGGCGGCGGAGCCGCTCTTCGCGGCGATCACCGCGGCCGGCCGGGCCACCGGCGACCGGGAGGTGCTGTTCGGGCCGGTGGCGTTGCTGCCCAACGAGGCCGGCGGAGTCATCACCTCCGGGTACGCCGACCGCGGCTTCGTCGACAGCGCCTACAACCCGCCGAGGTACGTGACCGCCTACGAGTCGTACGGCTTCGCCCGGCGGTTCGAGTCGGACACCTGGATCTGCCCGGTGCCCCCGACCCCGGCCGGCTCCGATCCGGTCGTCGACGATCCGGAACTGCGGGTGCACCGGGGCGACCTGCGGCGGCTGGACGAGCAGCTCGATCTGCTGCGCGAGCTGCTGAACGCCTCCTTCGCCCAGCTCGGCTACTACACCGAGATCTCGGCCGAGCAGTTGCGCCGGCAGACCGACGGGCTGGCGTACCTGCTGGACGAGTCGTTGCTGCTCTATCTGACCCGGGCCGACCGGCCGGTGGCCTTCGTGCTCTGCATCCCGGACATCAGCGAGTTCGTGATCCGGGTCCGGGGCAACCTCAACCTGGTCAACCAGCTCCGGCTGCTGGCGACCCGGCGGCGGTACCGGCGGGAGGCGGTACTGATCGTCAAGGGCGTGCTGCCGGAATACCAGGGGCGCGGCTACCAGCGGATGCTCTCCGCGCAACTGCACCGGAACCTGCACGCCGGGGGCTACACCACGCTGCGCAGCACGTACGTCGGGCGGGACAACCCGGCCTCGGCCGCGCAGTTCCGGGGGATGGGCGGCCGGCCACTGCACGGGTACACCTTCTACGAGAAGGCGTTGTAGGTGGACGTCGCGGCGTTCCGGGCGCTGGAGCCGCTCTGCTGGCGGGCGCCGAGTGCGCACAACACCCAGCCGTGGCGGCTCGACTACCGGGCCGCGGAGATCCGGGTGGGCTGGGATCCGGCGGACGCGCTGCCGGCGGCCGATCCGTCCGGCCGGGACCTGTGGCTGTCGCTCGGCGCGTTCGTCGAGACCTGCCTGGTCGTGGCGGCCGACGCCGGGCTGCGGGTCGGGTTCGTGCCGGACCACTGCGCCGGGGAGCGTCGGGTGGGCTGGCTGCGGGCGTCCGGGAGCCGTTACGACACCCCGTTCGGGGCGGCGGAGGTGCGCGGGCGGCGTACCCATCGGGGGCGCTTCTCGGCGGGTCCGCCGGCCGAGGCGGTCGCGGCCGCCGACGCGGTGGCGCGGGCGGCCGGCGGAGCGGTCCGGATGGTGCCGGACGCCGACCTGCTGGCCCGACTGCTCCGGGTCGCCGACCGGCACCTGTACGCGGATCCGGCGGTCGTCGCCGAGCTGCGGTCCTGGCTGCGGCTCACCCCGGGACACCCGGGCTACCGCGCCGACGGGCTTTCCGACCGCTGCCTGGGGCTGTCCCGGGGCGAGGCGACCGGACTGCGGGCGGCCCTGGCGGCGTACCCGGTGCTGCGCCGGCTCGGGTTGCCCCGGCTGCTTGCCGCGGCCGCCGGCAACCCGCTCGCGCTCGGCGGCGCGGTGCTGGTCCTCGTCGGACCGTCCGGAGCGGACGACGCGGGCCTGGTCGGGTTCGGGCGGGTGCTGATGCGGGTCTGGCTGACCCTGCACGCCGCCGGCCTGGCGGCGCATCCGTTGAGCCAGCTCATCGACGCGCCCGCGACCCGCGACGCGCTGGGTTCGGTGCTGGACGCGCCGCCGGATCGGCTGCTGCACGTCGCCCGGGTCGGCCGACCGGCCGGTACGGCGCCGCGCTCGGCCCGCCGGACCGGCGGTGCCGAGCACGCCGGCGACTGACCGCCCGGCTGTCGATACAGTGGTGAGCCATGGACGGAGCGTGGCCTGCCGGGCTGGCCGTCGTGCTGGCAGTCGTGGCGGTGCTCGGCATCGCGCTGCTCCGTAGGCGGTTCGTGGTGGTGACCGTGCGCGGCCCCAGCATGGAGCCGGCGCTGCGGGAGGGTGACCGGGTCCTGGTCCGCCGCCGCCGTGCCGCGCAGCTCCGCACCGGCGACCTGGTCGTCTTCGCCGAGGCGCCGGAGCCGCTGGTCCGGCGGGCGGGAACCCCCGGGTCGACTCCGACCCCGGACCCGAGGCGGGCGTCGGTCCCGAGCCGGCCACCCGGCCAGGTGCGCCCGTCCGACGGATGGCTGATCAAGCGGGCCGTCGCGGTCGCGGGCGACCCCGTGCCGCACGGTGCCGGGCCGGCGCTGGCCACCCTGGACGACGAGGTCGTTCCCCCGGACCGGCTGGTCGCGATCGGCGACAACGCGGCGTCGAGCTACGACTCCCGGCACTACGGCTACGTCACCGCCGACCGGCTGCTCGGCGTCGTGCTCCGCCGGATCTGAGCCGGCCTCCCCGCCTGGCCGGATCCGAGTCGCCGCCGCCAGCCTGGCCGGATCCGAGTCGCCGCCAGCCCCAGCCGCACTATGCGGAAGCTGTATGGCCGGTGTAGCGCCGGTGCCTAGCGTGGGGCCCGACCGTTCCGGAAGGGAGTGCAGGATGAAGAGGTTCGTCCGCCGGGTCGCCGACAGGATGGTGACGATGGCCGTGCCGAAGGTCGAGGCACAGGCCCAACCCTGCTGGTGGAGCAGCTACTGCTACTGCCGCTCCAGCTATCTCTACTACGAGCGGTGCTGCGCACAGGGCACCGGCTACACCTGTAGCTGCCAGGCGCGTACCGGACCCACCGGCTGTCCGTAGCCCACACCTCGGCGGTGCCGGCCCCGTACCGGCACCGCCGAGCCGGTACCGGACCGAGGGAGGTGGCAGGCGGTGGCGTACCTGGGAATCGGCTGCGGGGTGCTGCTGGCCGTGGTCTTCGGCTGGTCGGCGGCGAGCAGGCTGCGTTCCCGGCACGCGTTCCGCGAGTTCGCAGGCTCCCTCGCCCCGCTGGTACGCCGTACCGGGGCGGTGGCGGTGCTGCTCACCGTCGTCGAGGCACTGGTGCCGCCGTTGCTGCTGGTGGCACCGGCCTGGGGCTTCGGGCTGGCCGCCGGGCTGCTCGCCGTACTGGCCGCAGGGGTGCTGCTGGCCGTCCGGCGCCGGCTGGACGTACGCTGCCGCTGCTTCGGCAACGGCACGGCGCGGCTCGGCGTGCGGCACGTCGTACGCAATCTGTTGCTGTTCCTGGTCGCCGGGACGGGCCTGTTAGCGGCGCTGTCGGCCGGTGCGGCCCCGCCCGTCGGCGGACCCGGCGTGCTGCTCTCGGTGGGCGCCGCCGCCATCGTGGCGACCTTCGTCGTCCACCTCGACGACCTCGTCGAGCTGTGGGCGTGACCGACACAGGGGGAGACCCGTCGTGCCCTACCTCGTCGTGGCGATCGTCCTGATCGGACTCGTCGCTGGAGCGAACCTGATTTTCACCTACGGCGTCATCCGGCGGCTGCGCGAGCACACCGCCCGGCTGGACGCGATGGGCGCCGGGCGCCCCGATTACGACCTCATCCTGGCGGCGGGTGCCGAACCGGGGCCGTTCGCGCCGGTGCGGACCACCACGGGTGAGGCGCTCGGCCCGGACGACCTGGCCGGCGGCACCCTGGTCGGGTTCTTCTCGCCGGACTGTGCCCCCTGCCGGGAGCAGGCGCCCCGGTTCGCCGAGCGCGCGGCGGCCGGCGGCCGGGAGCGGGTCCTCGCCGTCGCCGTCGGCACACCCGAGGCCACCGGGGAACTGGTGGCCCTGCTCGAACCGGTCGCCCGGGTGGTGGTCGAGGTCGAGGAGGGTCCGCTGCACCGGGCGTTCGCGGTCCAGGGCTATCCGGCGATGTGCGTGCTGGACGGCGACGGCCGGGTCAAGGCCGCTGGCTCCGCGGTCGACCGGCTGCCCGAACTGCCGGCGGTATGACCCGGACCGCCGACCCGGAGGCGTGGCAGGCGGCACCCACGGCGACGCGCCTCGGCGCGGGTACCGCCGGGCGGTATCTGGTCGACGCCCTCGGGCTGGCCTGGCGGGCGGCGCCGGCCGCGACCGTGGCCAAACTGCTGCTCGTGCTCCTGGCCGGCGGCGGGCCGGTGGCGCTGGCCTGGCTCACCAAGCTGGTGGTGGACCGGCTGGCGGCCGGCCAGCCCGGCCGGCAGCTCGGCGACGTGCTGGCGCTGGCCGCCGCGCTGGGGGTGGTCGGCGCGGCCGTGGCGGCCCAGCCACACCTGGCCGGGTACGTCGACGGCGTCAGTGGGCGGGCGCTCCGGCTGCTGGTGACCGGTCGCCTCTACACGGCGGTGAACGGGTTCGCCGGGCTGGCCCGGTTGGAGAATCCCCGCTTCCGGGACCGGCTGCAACTGGCCGAGGGCGCCGGGCGGCTCGGGCCGGCCCAGTGCGTCAGCGGCGGGCTCGGCGTCGCGCAGGGCGTCCTGACCCTGCTCGGCTTCGTCGGCTCCCTGCTGGCCGTCGCCCCGGCGATGGTGCTGGTGGTCGTGGTGGCGGCCGCGCCGACCACCTGGGTGGAGATCCGGCTCAGCCGGCAGCGCGCCGCGCTCGCCTGGCGGCTCGGGCACGCGCAGCGGCGCGAGCTGTTCTACGCCCGGCTGCTGACCAGCCTCGAAGCGGCCAAGGAGATCCGGCTCTTCGGACTCGGCGACTTCTTCAACACCCGCTTGCTGCGGGAACTGCGGCACGTCAACCGCGAACAGGACACGATGGACCGCCGCGAGATGCTCGGCCAGGCGGGGCTGGCGCTGCTGGCGGCGGCGGTGGCGGCCGGGGGGCTGGCCTGGGCGGTCGCGCTCGCGGCCGGCGGCCGGCTCGGCGTCGGCGACGTCACCCTCTTCGTGGCCGCGGTGGCCGGGGTGCAGGCGGCGCTCGGCGGCATGGTGGCGCAGGGCGCGGCGACGCACCATGCGCTGCTGCTCTTCGACCACTACCGGGCGGTGGTGGCCGCGCCGCCCGACCTGCCGGAGCCGGCCCGGCCGGGAGTGGGTCCGGGGCCGCTGGAACGCGACGTCGAGCTGCGCGACGTCTGGTTCCGGTACGCCGACGGCCAACCGTGGGTGCTGCGCGGGGTGGACCTGGTCATCCCGGCCGGCTGCGCGGTGGGACTGGTCGGGCTCAACGGGGCCGGCAAGAGCACACTGGTCAAGCTGCTGTGCCGGTTCTACGACCCGGTCCGGGGCAGCGTCCGCTGGGACGGCACCGACCTGCGCGAGTACGACGTGCGTGGGCTGCGCGAACGGCTCGGCGTGGTGTTCCAGGACTTCATGGGGTACGACCTCTCGGCGGCGGAGAACATCGGCGTCGGCGACCTGGGCCGGCTCGACGACCGGGCGGCGGTGATGGGCGCGGCCCGGCTCGCCGGCTGCCACGAGACCCTCGCCGCGCTGCCTGCCGGATACGACACGCTGCTGTCCCGGATCTTCCTCGACGAGGCGGACTCGGCGGACCCACGGGCCGGTGTCGCGCTCTCCGGCGGGCAGTGGCAGCGGGTGGCGGTCGCCCGTTCCCTGCTGCGGGACCAGCGGGACCTGCTGATCCTGGACGAGCCGACGGCCGGGCTGGACGCCGAGGCCGAGCACGAGGTGCACCGGCGGCTGCGCACGCTCCGGCGGGGGCGTACCAGCCTGCTGATCTCGCACCGGCTCTCCGCCGTCCGGGACGCGGACCTCATCGTGGTGCTGGAGGACGGTCGGATCGTCGAACAGGGCTCGCACGAGTCACTGATCTCCCGCGACGGCCGGTACGCCCGGCTCTTCCGGCTCCAGGCCAGCGGCTACCAGGTACCGGTGTCGACCGTGGACGAGCCGGTGCCCGGGGTGCGGGGTGGCGGAGCCGGCTGAGCGGTCAACCGACGGCGAGGTCGACGGCCGCGGCCGGGGTGTCGGCGCCCTGGATGCCGGGTACGGGTCGACCGGCCGAGTCCACCACCGTCCAGCCGCCGAGCGCGACGACCGGAACGCCGCCGCGTACCGCCGCCGCGGCCTCGCACAGGGTGCCCCAGGAGCCGCCGACCACGATCACCGCGTCGGCCGACCAGCCCAGCAACCCGGTGCGGGACTGCCCGAACTCCATCGGGACCACCACGCCGTGCTCGGCCCGGGCACCGGCGGCAACCGCCTCCACCAGCCCGTCCTCCCCGCCGCAGAGCACCGCCGCACCGCGCCGGGCCAACAGCCGCCCCAACTGTCCGGCCTGGGCGAGTTCGGCGTCGGTGCGCGGGCCGGGGCCGCAGACCGCCACCTGCACCGGTCGACCGGTGCCGTCGCCGTCACCCCGGCCGGGTCGACGGGCCGGCGGGGCCTGGGGACGGGGTAGGCCGGTCCGGAGCAGGCCGGGATCCCGGCGCAGGATCGCCGCGTGCAACCGGGCGAGTTCGCGGTCCGGGTCGAGGCCGAGCGACTCCCGCAACTCCGCGCAGGCGCCGGAGTACGAGGCGAGGGCTCCGGCGACGTCGCCGAGCCGGTAGAGCGCGAGCATGAGCTGCCGGCGCGGGTGCTCCCGCAGCGGAAAGGCCGCGATGTGCTGGCGCAGGTCGGCGACGAGCCCCGGCCCGCCACCGTGTCCGGCCCGGAGCAGGTCCAGCCGTACCTCGAAGTAGTCCTCCGCGACCCCGGTGCGGCGTTCCTCCAGCACCGTGGCCGCAGCCGCCAGCACCGGGCCGGTACGCAGACCGGCCAGCGGCGGGCCCCGCCACAGCCGCAGCGCCTCCGCGTACGCGGACTCGGCCAGCAGGAGCTCACCCTCCGCGTGCCGGCGGCGCGCCTGCGCGCAGAGCTGGTCGAACTCCACGAGGTCGACCACCTCGCACCCGAGGTGCAGCCGGTAGCCACCCGGCTCGGTCGCGAGCTGCTGTCCGTTCCGGAACACCGACCGGCGCAGTTCGGTCGCGTAGGTGCGCAGGTTGGGGATGGCCGAGCGGGGCGGCCTGCCGTCCCACAACTCGTCGAGCATCCGGTGCCACGGCACGAGCTGCCCGGCGTGCAGCACCAGCATGGCCAGCAGCGCCCGGGGTTTGTGGGCCGTGAGCGGGACCGGACGCAGACCGTCGAGAAGCTCGAACGAACCCAGAAGCCGGAACTCGAATGCCATGCTCGCCCCCGTGACGATCTGCACTCCCTTGCCGGACAGCGTCGATGCTGTTGCGGTCAAGTTACCGAAAAACTTCCGGAAATATCAAGGGCAGCCGATCTATCCGGGGCCGATCTCCACCACCCGGGCCCAGCCCGGCGGCGCGTCCGGTACGTAGTCGGGATCGTTCTCCCGCCAGGACCGGGCCGCGCTCGGCCGGGGAAACAGCCCCACCACCGTCCGGCACGCCGGCCGGGTGGCCGGCCACGGGGTCTGGCCGTCGGTGAGTACCACCACGACGTCCGGAGCGGGCCGGGTCCGCAGCGCCGCCGTGAATCCGGTCCGCAGGTCCGTCCCGCCGCCGCCGAGCAGCGGAATCCCCTCGGCCCGGCACAGCCGGTGCACGGTCCCGGCCGCCGCGTCACACGGCAGCACGCTGACCAGGTCACGCCGGCCGCCCACGGCGCGACCGATCGCGGCGACCTCCAGGAGCGCACTGCCCAGTTCGGCGTCGCTGACCGAGCCGGAGGTGTCGATCACCACGGAGACCCGGGGCGGTCTGCGGCGCAGGCTCGGCAGGATCACCCCGGGCAGGCTGGCGGAGCGCCGCGCCGGCCTGCCGTACGTGTAGTCGTCGCCCGCGCCGGGGCCGTTGGCCGCCGAGCGGATGGCGGCGCCGAGCAGGTCCCGCCACGGCTGCGGCGGATGGAACGCCTCCTCCGCCCACCGCCGCCAGCCCTTCGGTGCCGTACCCGGCCGGGCGGCGATGCCCTGCGCGACCCGGAACCGGACCGCGTCCCGCTCCTCGGCGGTGAGCCCGTGCGCGCCGTCGGGTCCCAGGTCCCACTCCCGGTCCAGCCCGTCGGCACCACTGCCGCAGTCCAGCCAGACGAAGTCCTGGGTGTGCGGGCCGAGCCGGAACTGCCGCAGGTAGTCCTCCATCAACTCGCCCGGGGAAAGGCCGAGCAGCCCCGGATCGACGGCGCCGTCGGGTCGGGCCAGCCCGTCCCCGTACACGTCGTCGTTGATCTCGCAGTCCGCCGCGATGTTCATCCGCAGCCGTTCTCCCGGCCCGACCAGCCCGCGCCGCACGGCGACCCGGTCGCCGCGGCCGTGATGGTCGCGCAGCAGGTGGGAGACCTCGTGCACCCACACCCCGGCCAGTTCCGCCACCGGGGTCCGGTCCACGAACGCGGGCGAGACGTAACACCGCCAGTGCCGGTCCACGGCCATCGTCGGCACCCGCCGCGACTCCACGGCGTGCAGCGCGAAGAGCGCCGTCGCCAGGTAGGGCCGGACCCGGGCCGCGTGCAGCCGGGCGGTGAAGAGCTTCTCGGTGTCGAGGGCACCGGTCGGGCGGGTCATCGGCCGGCCCCGGCGGTGGCGGCGACCCGGGTCGCCACCTGGTCCGCCCGCCGGGTCAACGAGACCACCCCGGCGAGCCGGTCGATCGACTCCGGCAGGTCCCAGTCGGGCTGGCGGAGCGCGGCGAGCGTGGTCGCGGGTACCACCACCAGGTCCGGGGCGCCGGTCTCCAGCGCCCGGACCAGCAGTTTCCAGGCCGCGTCCCAGCGGGACCGGTCGGGGAGCTTCCGGACCGCCTCGACCACCCCGTCGAGTACGGCCTGCCGCAGGTCGCCCCGCTCCGGCAGGTCCGCCCGGGCCGGGTCGGCCAGCAGCGACTCGGGGTCCGGCAGGTCCAGCCGGTCCAGGCTGGCCAGCAACTCCAGCCCCGGGCCGTCGCCGACGGTGCCCCGGACCAGCATGGAGAGCACCTCCCGGGAGGTGTCGGCCGCGGTGGCGAAGGCGACCAGCCGCAGCGTCATGTCCCAACTGCGCGGTGACGGCCAGGGGCCACCCCGGCGGGCCTCGTTGTCCGGCAGCCGGTGCACGAGCCCGGGGCGGGCGGTCAGGAACCCGCACACCGCGCGCCGGGCGAACGCCACCGCCTCGGGCAGCCGCTCCGGGGCGAGTCGGGGCAGCACGGCCGTGGACCAGGTCCCGCCCAGCCCCCGGACCACGACCTGGTGGTCGTACGTCCACTGGAGATGTACGAAGCGGTTGGCCAGCGGCGGGCTCAGCTCCCAGCCGTCGGCCGCCGAGGAGCGTGGGTTGGCGGCGGCCACGATCCGCACTCCGGGCGGCAGCCGCAGCGCCCCGACCCGCCGTTCCAGCACCACCCGGAGCAGCGCGGCCTGCACGGCCGGCGGTGCGGTGGAGAGCTCGTCCAGGAAGAGCAGACCCCGGCCGGCCCGTACCAGGCGGACGGCCCAGTCCGGCGGGGCCATCGGCACACCCTGTACCGCCGGATCGTCACCGATCACCGGCAGCCCGGCGAAGTCCGACGGCTCGTGCACGCTGGCGATCACCGTGGTCAGTGGCAGGTCGAGAGCGGAGGCGAGCTGGTTCAGTACGGCCGTCTTGCCGATTCCCGGCTCTCCCCAGAGCAGCACCGGCAGGTCGGCGGCCACGGCCAGGGTCAGCGCCTCCAGTTGCGGGTCGGGCCGCGGCTCGGTCGCGGTGTCGCCCAGCAGGGCGAGCAGTTCGGCGGCGACGTCGAGCTGGCCCACCCGGGACGATTCGGCCGGGACACCGGGAGCGGCAGCCGGAGCGGGGGGTGGGGACGCGGAGCGGGCGGGGGAGGCGGGCGCGACGACGGAGGAGGGGGCGGACGGCACGGAGATACGCATGTGAGATCACCTTGAGGTCGAGTCGGGCCGGCAGGGGCCGGTCGGCACCTGGGCCGGGAAGGGAGGGGACGGGGCGCGCGGGTCAGCGGGCGGTCGCGTGCCGCGGATGTGCCCGGGAGGAGGTACGCGGAAGTCGGGCGGCCCGCCGGGACAGGTCACGGGGGCGCCCGCCGAGCCCGCTGGCCGGGTGCGGGGCGGATCCGCCCAGCCCGGCCCGGTACAGCCCGTGCGAGACCCGGCGGAGCGCCGCCGCCTCCAGCTCGTCCCGCAGCGCGCCGGCGCGGAGCAGCGCGTCCGGTCCGAGCAGCCGCTCGACGGCGGCCACGGCTCCGTCGGTGTCACCGTGGTCCAGCCGGGCCCGGATGTCGCCGAGGTTCTCCGGCTGGCGGTGTGCCCCGTCGATGGCCTGCAGACAGGGCAGCGGCGTGCCGGTCAGCGCGGCCAGCAACTCCTCGCGGCGGATCTCGGCGGGATCGTGGTCCAGCGCGACGAGTGTGCCGCCGACCAGGCCGATGCGGTGCCGGGCGCCGCGGCACTCGACGTACCGGGGGGCGGAGTCGCCGAGCAGGGCCGCCGGGGTCTCGGCGACCGGGCGGTCCGGGCTGAGCGCCGAGGCGACCAGCGGGTGTAGTTGGTCGGGCCGGATCAGCCCGGCCCGGAGCAGCGCCAGGTCGGGCAGTACCCAGGTCGCGGCGTCCGGCAGCACCGGCAGCCCGGCGGGGTGACTCCGGGCCGGCACCGTCCGGATCCGTAATCCGGTGGGTCCGCCGCCCGGATCCGGCAGCAGGTCCAGCAGCAGCCGGTGCCGGGAGCCGAGCCGGACGGTGACGGTGCCGCCGCTGCTGCCCTCCGCGCGGAGCAGCAGCTCCGCCTCGGCGGCCCAGCACGGCACCGCGCAGTCGAAGCCGTCCGGCAGGTCCCGTTCCGCGTCGAGCCGGCCGGTGCCGGGTTGCCACTCTGCACCGGACCGGGCCCGCAGCTCTCCGGCCCGGCGTACGTCCCAGAGGTGGCGGTGCAGGTCGAGCCGGAACCGCCGGTCCGGGCGGGGATGCGGATGTGGCCCGTCCCGTTCGGCCGGCCGTGCCGGGTCCCACAGCGCGAGGCTGATCCGCTGCCCGGCGTCCGCCCAGGCCGGCGCGGTCCGGGCCACCAGGTGCGGGCTGCCGGCGTCGGTCCCGGGGTACCGGGCCAGCGCAATGGTCAGGCCCGGTCGCAGCAACCCGTCCGGAGCCACCCGGGGCAGGTGCCAGCGCAGCAGGTCAGGGGCGAGATGGCAGAGGTCGGCCCGGAGCTGGGCCGCCAGTTCGCGGCCGTAGCTGCGTGCCACCGAACGCAGTCGCAGGTCCACGTCGACGCGTGCGGCGGCGCAGGCTCCGGCCCAGTCGCCGAGAGCACGGCGGGCGGTAGCCAACTCGATCATGGAGGGCGGCACGGCGAACTCGCGTACGCGCTGCCAGAAGGAGAGCCGGGAGTCCCTGTCCACAGTCGATGGGTGCATCAGCACTCACCTTGCGTGGACTGGACCCCCAATCTGCGGAGAGAGGTGTTCATCGCCGAGCAGAATACCGCCTCCGGCAGCGGCGGGCCAGACAGGCGGCCGGTCGGTGCTCGGCCGGGCGGGGCCCGGCCAGGCGCGACCTGACCGGCCTCGAATCCGCCGGTGGACGGCTCAGATCAGTCGCCAGCCGGTGTCGGATCCGGCCCGGCCGATCCGGGTGGCCGGTTGGCGGCCAGGAACTCGGCCACTACCTGGGTGTGGGTAGCGAAGGCCAGCTCCGCCGGCTCGGTGAGCACCAGCCACTCGGTGGACTCCTCGGTCGGGGCGGAGGCGGGCAGCGACTCGGCCGGCCGCGCCGGCAGTACGCCGAAGATCAGGATCGTGCCACCCGCCGGCACGCTGTGCACCGCGTACAGTCTCGCGGTCTCGGCGTCGGCGACCAGGCCGGTCTCCTCGCGGAGTTCCCGCACCAGCGCGTCGCGCCAGTCCTCGCCGTAGTCGATGAAGCCGCCGGGCAGCGCCAGCAGCCCCCGGCCCGGCTCGATGTCGCGGCGCTGCACCACCACGCCGATGCCGTCGGCGGTCAGCACCGGCAGGATCGCCAGTGCCACCGGGGACGGGTTGCGCCAGGTGGTCTGGCCGCAGTGGGCGCAGACCCGGGGCCAGGCAGGCGCCGAATAGGCGGTGCCACAGTACGAGCAGTGCGAGTGCAGGACACCGGTCACGGCGAGCAGGCTACCGGCCGAGGCGGTCGGCGACGACGGGCGCCAGCGGCGGAGGGGCCGGGCAGCGGATATCGTGCGGGCAACGATCGCAAGGGACGAGGTGTTTCTCCGGTGGGTTGGCTCCGGCCCGTCGCCGACCGGCTGCGCCAGGGCTGGCTGCCGGTGGTCGAGGCGACGCTGGCCGCGACCGCCTCCTGGGCGATCGCGGCGGCGGTGCTCGGCCACCCGCAGCCGTTCTTCGCCCCGGCGGCGGCGCTGATCGTGCTGGGCCAGGCCCGGGGTCAGCGGATGCGCCGGGCCGTGGAGGTGGTGCTCGGGGTCGCCGCCGGGGTACTCGTCGCCGACCTCGTGGTGCAGGCGCTCGGCCGGACCACCTGGACGGTACTCACCGTCGTGCTGCTGACCGTCGGGCTCGCCACGGCGATCGGTGCCAGCAACGTCACCGTGGTGCAGGCCACGGTCTCCGCCCTCTATCTGGTGACGGTGCCGCCGTCGACCGACGCGCTGGTGCCGTTCCGGTTCGTCGATGCGCTGATCGGCGGGGTGGTGGCACTGGCCGCGAGCCAGCTGGCCAGCGCCCGGCAGCCGCTCGCCCCGCTGCTGGCCGAGTCGCGCCAGACCTTCGCCGCGCTGGCGGAGCTGCTCACCGAGATCAGCGAGGCGCTCGACCGCCGCGACGAGCCGGCGGCGCTGGCCGCGCTCGACCGGGCCCGCGGGCTGGACGCCGCGGTGGACCGGCTCCAGACGGCGGTACTGGCCGCCGGGGAGGCGCTGCGGCTGCACGTACGGCGGCGCCGGCACATCGGGCGGGTACACGCGCTCAACGCGTCGAGCCGGCAGGTCGACTACGCCGTACGCAACCTGCGGGTGCTGGCCCGGGCGGGGGTGGCGCTGACCCGGCTGCCGGTGGCCAGCCCGGCGGAGCTGGGCGAGGCGCTGCGGTCGCTCGCCGAGGCGATGCGCTGTGCCGGCGAGGCGCTCGCCGCCGACCTGAGCGGGCAGGACGAGGCGGCCGACCGGTACGCCGAGCAGACCGACGCCGCCGCCCTGGACGCGGTACGCACCGCGGGGCGGCTGCTCACCCGGAACCCGGCGCTGCCGATCATCATGATCGTGGGTCAGATCCGGGCGACCGCGATCGATCTGCTCCGCGGTGTGGGCGCGGACGACGTCGCGGTGCTGGGCCGGGTCGACGAGGCCCTCGGCTTGCCGCCGTTGTGAACAGGACGGCTTGCCGCCGTTGTGAACGGAACGGGGTGCCGCCGCTGTGCGCGGAGCGGCTATCCGGCGGGTGGGTGGCGGCGCAGCGCCAGCAGTGCCACGTCGTCGACGGGCTGTTCGACGCCGAGCGCGGCCATGACGGTCGCGCAGGCCGCCTCGGCCGGTCCGGGCCGGACCGCCGCCCGCAGCCGCTCCAACCCGATGTCGATGAGTTCGCCCCGACGTTCGACGAGCCCGTCCGTGTAGCAGACCAGCAGGGCGCCCGGCGGGAAGTCGACGGCGATGCTGCGGCGGGGCCTCGGACGCCCGGTGCCGAGCGGCAGGTCGACGGGGAGCGACATGGTGTCCGTCGGCTGGCCGGTCCGGGCCAGCATCGGCGGCAGGTGTCCGGCGAGCGAGACGCGCAGGCGAGTCCGATCCGGGCTGACCAGCGCGTAGAGCACCGTGGCCAGCTTGCCCGCCTCGAAGTGCTGGATCTTGCGGTCGAGTCGGGTCAGCGCGTCGGCGGGATCGTCGCACTCCAGGGCGTAGGCGCGCAGCGCGCTGCGTAGCCGTCCCATCACCACCGCTGCGGGAAGGCCGTGCCCGGATACGTCGCCGACCACGATGCCGAGCCAGCCGGAGGGGAGGGTGAAGACGTCGTACCAGTCGCCGCCGACCCCGGTGTGGTGGCCGGGCACATACCGGGCGGCCATGTCGACGCCGGGCGCCTCCGGTAGCCGGGTGGGCAGCAGGCTGCGTTGCAGGGCGAGCGCGGCGGTCCGGTCGATGGTGCCCAGCCGGGCCTGGCTGGCCAGGCTCGCGCGGTCGGCGACGAGTTGCAGCAGCTGGATGTCGTCGGCGCCGAACCGACGCCGGGCGAGGGTCCCGACGTGCAGCACGCCGACCAGTTCGGAGCCGGCGAGCATGGGTACGCCGAGCATCGACCGGATGCCCTTGTCGTGCAGGATCGGGTTGACCACCTCGGCCGGGGTGACCCGGTCGAGCACCACCGGACGTTTCTCCTGGGCGACCCGGCCGGCGAGCCCCCGGCCGAGGGCGATCCGGAAACCCTGCGGGACCTCTTCCTCCAGTCCCTTCGCGGCGGTGGCCACGAGCTGCTGGGCGTGCTGGTCGAGCAGCAGGATCGAGGCCGTGTCGACCCCGAGCAGTGCACAGACCCGGGCGAGCAGTTCGTCGAGCAGGTCCTCCACGTCGAGCCGGGACAGCGCGGAGTCGGTCACCGCCTCGATCCGGCGCAGCCGTTCGTCCGCTCCGGAGTCGTCCGCCTCGATCACCGGGAAAGCCTAGCCCCTGCCGTGTCCGGCGGGACCCTGGTCGACGGGCGGTTCGGCGCGGGTCTGTCGCGGGACAGGCAGACGCCGGCTATACCGGAGAAAAGCCGCGATCGGCGGCAAGTGGGCGTACGGATACCGGGGCACTAGGATCTGCGGGCGCGACCCCGGTCGCGGGTGCCCGACCAGCCGTACGAGGAGATCCAGATGATCTTTATCACCGCGAAGTTCCGAGTGCTGCCGGAGTACGCCGACAGGTGGCCCGAGATCGCCGGCGAGTTCACCCGGGCGACCCGTGCCGAACCCGGTTGCCTGTGGTTCGAGTGGTCGCGCAGCATCGACGACCCGACCGTGTACGTCCTGGTCGAGGCGTTCCGGAACGGTGACGCGGGTGCCGCGCACGTGCAGTCGGAGCACTTCCGGCAGGCGCAGGCAACCCTGCCGCCGCACCTCGCCGAGACGCCGAAGATCGTCAACACCACGATCCCGCAGGACGGCTGGTCGATCCTCGGCGAGATGACCGTACCCGAGCGGAGCTGAACCTCCGACCCGGCCGGGACGGTGCGACCGGCGCCGCCCCGGCCCGGGCCGACCGGCGCGGCGGTCAGCCGCGCGGCCCGCTCTCCTCCTCGACCAGGTCCCGGCGGTAGCCGTAGTAACCGGTCCCCGGCCATCGTGACTTCTCGGCGCGGCTGGTCGGTGAACCGAACCGACCCGGCTGGCGGGCGGTTAGGGTTGCGGGGGATATGTCCGTCGCGGCATGTTGAGAGGAGACGAGCGGACGTCATGCGGCTTGGCCTACAGATTCCCAACCTGACCTGGCCGAACGGGCCGGCGGGGCTCGGCGCCGACCTGGCCGCCGTGGCCCGTACGGCCGACCGGGTCGGGTTCGACTATCTCGCCATGATGGACCACTTCTTCCAGATCCAGACCGTCGGCCCGCCCGAGGCGGAGATGCTGGAGGCGTACACCACGCTGGGCTTCCTCGCCGGGCACACCGAGCGGGCCACCCTGCTCACCCTGATCACCGGGGTGCACCACCGGCCGCCGGGGCTGCTCGCCAAGATCGTGACGACCCTGGACGTCCTCTCCGGCGGGCGGGCCATGCTCGGCATCGGCGCCGGCTGGAACTCCGAGGAGTCCCGAGGGCTCGGCTTCCCGTTCCCGCCGGTCGCCGAGCGCTTCGAGCTGCTTGAGGAGACCCTGCGGTACCTGCTCCAGATGTGGTCCGACGACGACGGGCCGTTCCCTGGCCGGCACATCCGGGCCGAGCGGCTGCTGAACTCCCCGCAGCCGCTGAGCCGTCCCCATCCGCCGATCATGATCGGCGGTGGTGGCGAGAAGAAGACCCTGCGGCTGGTCGCCAAGTACGCCCAGGCGTGCAACCTGTTCAACACCCCGGAACTGGAGCGCAAACTGGCCGTCCTGCGCGAGCACTGCGAGCGGGAGGGCCGCGACTACGCCGAGATCACCAAGACCGTCTACCAGTTCATGGACATCGGGGAGAACGGCGAGAAGACCGGCCAGCTCCTCGACGAGCTGCGCCGGCTGCACGACCTCGGCTTCGACGTGGCGATCGGCGCCGTGCCGCAACTGCCCCGGCTGGACCTACTGGAACGGATCGGCGCCGACGTCATCCCGGTGGTACGCCAGTTCTGAACCCCGCCGACCCAACCGGTCGACCCGGCGGGCCAGCGGGGGTCAGCGCGCCGGGCGGGCGTCGAACTCCCGTTGCAGCGCGTCGAGGTCGTCGTCGATCTCCGCTCCGGCGACCCCGTCCGGCAGGTCGTCCTCCAGCCGCCGCAGCGGCCGGTACGCCAGCCCCGCCGCGCTCCAGAGCATCAGCAGCGCGCCGGTGCAGACCAGCAGTACCGCGATGGCCGGGCCGGCGCCGCCCGGCACCAGCGGGTCGACGACCCGTTCCGCGATCGCCGGCGCGGTGACGAAGCCCAGCGGCATCATCGCCGCGGCCAACATCTGGTTGACCGCCAGCACCCGCCCCTGGAGGTCCTGCACCACCTTCACCTGGATGATCGAGATCCAGTGCGCGTTCAGGATCGACAGCGACGCCCAGTAGAGGAACAGCCCGGCCGCGACCAGCGCCGGCTCGGGGCGTACGCCCATCAGCACCGTGCCGAGGCCGACCGGGATGGTGAAGCCGACCATGCCGACCGCCAGCCGCCGGGTACCGCCCCAGACCACCATGGCCAGTGCGCCCACCGCCGCCCCGAGCCCGCCGATCCCGGTGACCAGGCCCAGGGTGGCCGGTGAGCCGAAGTCGAGCACCAGCGGGGTGACCAGGACCATCGCCACCGCCAGCAGGTAGTTCACCGGCACGTAGAAGACGATCATGACGATCATCGGGCGGCGCCGGGCGATGAACCGCCAGCCTCCGGCGAGCGCCCGGCCGAAGGTCTCCTCCCGGCGCCGGAACAGCCGGTCCGGGAAGCGGACCACCAGCAGCGTGCCGACCGCGACCAGGAAGCAGGCCACGTCCAGCGCGACCACACCGGGCAGGCCGAGCGCGGTGATCAGCACGCCACCGGCGAGCGGGCCGAGCAGCGTGCCGACCCCGGTGCCGAGGTTGGCCAGCGCGTTCGCCTGTGGCAGGTACGGCTTCGGCACCAGTTGCGCGGTCGCGGCCAGGTACGCCGGCCGCTGCACCGCCGTGGCGAGCGAGCCGACCGTGACCGCCAGCATCACCTGCCAGATCCGCAGCTCGCCGAGCCAGAGTTGCAGCGCCAGCGCGCCCATCGCGACGGCACCGGCCAGGTCGGCGCCGAGCATCACCCGCCGCCGGTCGAAGCGGTCGGTGACCGCGCCGCCGATCGGCGCGGCGAAGACCGCCGGGACCAGCGCCAGCATGGTGATCATCGCGAAGTCGAGCAGCCGGCCGGTCTGCTGGTAGACCCAGACCCCCAGCGCGAACGCGCTGAGCTGGCTGCCCACCATCGAGACGAACTGCCCGCCAGCGAGCAGTCCGAACGCCCGCAGGTTGCGCCGGGTCTCCGCCCGGGCCAGCAACTCCGTCCCGCCGGCCGCCGGCAACCTGCCTGCGCTCCAGGCGCGCAGCCGCGCGGCGACCAGCTCGCCCAGCCCGGTCGCCTGGTGCTTCAGGAAGTAGTGCCCGGCCCGGGGGATGGTGGCCAGCTCGACGCGCTCGGCGAAGGCACCCCACTCGCGGTACCGCTCGGCGTACAGCTCGGTGCTGCGGTCCCGTTCGCCGACCACGGCGAGGACCGGGGCGCGCAGCCGGGGTGCGTCCGGCTCGCCGAGCCGATCACTGAACCACGCCTCGGCGTCCCGGGCGTCGTGCCGCAGCGCCCGCAGCATGGTGGCGGTGTCGGCGGCCGCCTCCGGGGTGTCCGCGACGTCCTCCAGCCCGCCCATCACGGTGAGGAAGTTCCGGTACGCCCGGTCGGAGAGCCACCGGTCGGTCGGGAAGAGCCGGCCGATCCACCGGGACAGCCGGCCGGGCAGCCGGGCCATCGGGAAGCTCGCCCCGAGCACCAGCCCGACCACCTCCCGGCCGTCCCGTTCCAGCCGCTCGGCGAGCGCCAGTGCGGCGGCGGTGCCGACACAGTGGCCGTAGACCAGCAGCGGGCCGGGGACCGCGTCGAGTTCGGCGGCGCACCGGCGTACCAGGTCGGGGAGCGGGAGCAGCGGCTCGTCCGGGCGGGCCGGGTCGTGGCCGGGCAGCTCGACCGCGTACACCTGGGTGCCGGGGTGGGCGGCGGCGAGCGCCTCGGCGAAGGGCTGCAACGCGGCCGCCGAGCCGCCGCCGTACGGGACGCAGACCGCGGTCAGCGTTGTCGCAGTGCCCGGCGGCGGCCCGGCGAGCCGGTGCAGCAGTCCCGCCTCGGCGCCGCCGTCCAGCCCGTCCAGGTACGTCCCGAGCAGCGCGACCGTCCGGTGGGTGAACAGGTCGATCACCCGCAGCCGGGGGTCGATCGCCCGGGCGGCCCGGACCGCCGTGAACGAGTCGCCGCCGAGGGCGAAGAAGTCGTCGTCGGCACCGACCCGCTCGGCACCGAGCAGCGCGGTCCAGACGGCGGCGATCCGGTGCTGGGTGTCGCCGGTCAACGGGGTGTGCCCGGCCGCGACCGGGGCCGGCAGTGCGGCCCGGTCCACCTTGCCGTTCGGGTTCAGCGGCAGCGCGTCGAGCACCACGTACGCGGTCGGGATCAGGTGGTCGGGAAGCTGCCCGTGCAGCGCGGTACGGACCGCCGCGACGTCGAGTTCCGCGTCCGGGTGCCGGACCAGCCAGGCCGCGAGCTGCCGCCGCGGCTCCTCGCCGACCGGCAGCACGTACGCGTCGGCGACCCCGGGCACGGCCCGGCAGGCGGCGGCCACCTCGCCGGGCTCCACCCGGTAACCCCGGATCTTCACCTGGTCGTCGACCCGGCCCAGGAAGTCCACCGTGCCGTCATGGCGGACCCGCACCCGGTCGCCGGTCCGGTAACAGCGTTCGCGGCCGTGCACCGGGTCGGGGACGAACGACGCCGCGGTCGCCTCCGGACGGTGCAGGTAGCCCCGGGCCACCCCGGGGCCGCCGACGACCAGTTCGCCGGGTACCCCGGCCGGCAGCGGGCGTCCGGCCCGGTCCACCACGTACAGCCGGGCGCCGGCCAGCGGCCGGCCGAGCGGCAGGTTGCCGTCCCGCCGGGACTCCGGCACCTCGTCGGGGTCGCAGGCGAGCACGGCGACGGTGGTCTCGGTCGGACCGTAGTGGCTCTGCACCGCGAGGTCCGGCCGGGCCGCCCGGACCCGCGCCACCAGCTCCCACGGGCACGCCTCGCCGGCCAGCACCAGCAGCCGGCCGGGCAGCACCCCGGCCAGGTCACCGTGCGCGTCCAGCAGGCGGAGCTGACTGGGTACCAGCTTGAGCACATCCACCCGGTGCCGGCCGAGGTAGCCGGCGAGCGCGGCCGGATCCAGCGAGGTCTCCCGGTCCACCAGGTGCAGCGTGCCGCCGGTGACCAGCGCGCCGAGCAGGCAGGTCAGCCCGAGATCCGCGGCGGCGGTGGAGACGAGCGCGAAGGACGCCCCGCCGCTCGCCGCCGGGCCGAGCCGGTCGAGTACCGCCCGCAGGTAGTGCACGATCGACCGGTGCGGCACCGCGACGCCCTTCGGGGTGCCGGTGGAGCCCGAGGTGAAGATGACGTAGGCGAGCCGGTCCGCCTCGTCCGTCGCGCCCGCCGTCCCGTCCACCGGTCCGGCCGGCTCCGCCGTCAGGGCCGGGCCGGGGGGCGTGGCCGGATCCGGCGCGGGGTCGGGATCGGCGACGGCGCCGTCGACGAGTACCACCGGCAGCAGCCCGGCCCCGGCGGCGCTGCCGGAATCGTCGACGAGCCTGGCCGCCAGCTCGGGCTGGGTGACCACGACCCGCCCGCGCACGGCGGCCAGCATGGTCCGCACCCGGGCCGCCGGATAGCCGGGATCCAGCGGGAGGTACGCCGCGCCGGCCCGCAGCGCGCCGAGCAGCCCGACCACCAGATCGGTACTCCGCTCGACCCAGACCGCCACCGGCTCGTCCGCGCCCACCCCGGCGGCCCGGAGCCGGCGGGCCAGCAGCTCCGCCCGGCGGTCCAGCTCGGCGTAGCTCAGCACGCCGTCCGGCCCCACCACGGCGGGTGCCGCCGGGCGCTCCGCGATCCGCCGCTCGACCAGCGCGGTGAGGGTGGTCGCGTCGTCGGTCCAGGTCGGCGCGGGCCCGGTGAGCAGCGGTCCCGGCACCGGTGCCAGCGGAAGTGCCGGTACCGGCCGGTCGAGGTCGGCGACCAGCCCGCCGAGCAGCGTGGTGAACCAGCCGACCAGGGCCTGCACCGTACTCCGGTCGAAGAGCGCACTGCGGTAGCCGAGCCAGCCGGGCAGCGGGCGCCCCGGCCCCGGGTCGACGACGTTGAGGCTCAGGTCGAGCTTTGCCGTCGGCGTGTCCAGCTCCACCGCCTCGGTGCGCAGGCCGGGCAGCCGGACCGCGCCGAGCGGGTCGTCGTAGACGTTCACCAGGGTCTGGAACAGCGGATGGGCGCCGGCCACCCGTTCCGGACGGACCTCGGTCAGCAGCTCCTCCAGCGACACGTCGGCGTGCTCGATGGCGTCCAGCACCGCCGTACGGGTCCGGGCCAGCAGCTCCCGTCCGGTCGGCTCGCCGGACAGCTCCGCCCGGACCGGCACCGTACGCACGAAGCACCCCACCACCGGCTCGGTCTCCGGGTGCCGCCGACCGGCGGAGATCATGCCGACCGCGAGGTCGTCGGTGCCGGCGAGCCGGGCCAGCAGCGCCTGCCAGGCGGCGAGCAGCACCATGAACGGGGTACTGCCGGTCTCGGCCGCGGCCCGGCGTACCCGGTCGGCGAACTCGGCGGGCAGCTCGACCGGTACCCGGTCGCCGGCCGACTCGGCCACCGCCGGACGGTGCCGGTCGGCCGGCAGCGGGAGTACGGCCGGCAGCCCGGCGAGCCGCTCCCGCCACCAGTCCAGGGTGGCGGCGGACCGGGCCGGGTCGGCGCGCCGTCGTTCCCAGGCGACCACGTCGGCGTACTGCAACGGTGCCGGTGGCACGGCCGGAGCGGCACCGGTCCGTACGGCGTAGCAGGCGGCCAGGTCGGTGACGATCAGGCGCAGCGACCAGGCGTCGACCGCGATGTGGTGGAAGGTGAGCGCGAGCAGGTGGTCGTCGTCGGCGAGCCGGTAGAGCACGGCACGGGTCGGCAGATCCCGGTCCAGCGCGAACGGCTCGGCGGCGGATCGGGCCAACCGGTCCCGGACGACCTCCTCCGGGCACTCCTGCGTGGACAGGTCCACCACCTCGACCCGGAGTTCGCCCACCGGCCGCGGTACGCAGACCGGCACACCGTCGGAGGACTCGACGACGCTGCGCAGCACCGCGTGCCGGCCGACCAGGTCGACGACCGCCCCGCGCAGCGCCTCCGGGTCGAGCGGGCCGCGCAGCCGCAACCCGGTCGGGACGTTGTAGGCGGCGCTCTCCGGCTCGTACTGGGCGGCGAACCACATCCCGGTCTGGCTGCCGGAAAGCGGCACCGGCGCGTCCGGGTCCGGCCGGCGCGGGATAGCGGGCGCGGTCCCGGCCTGGCGGGCCCGGGCGAGCCGCTGTGCCAGCCGGTTCCGCAGCTCCTCGGCGTTGCCGGCGGCCGGCCGGGCCTCCACCCCGGTCACCGCCGCCACCCCTCGGCCACCGGGCCGGCCCCGTTCGGCGACGGCGTCGCGGGTGCCGGCACGGCCCGGGACGGCGGCGCCGCCCCGGCACCTCCGGCCAGCTCCACGGGATGCGCCGGCTCCACGGGATGCGCCGGCTCCACCGGACGCGCCGGCTCCACCGGCTCCGACGGGTCGAGGTCGGCCTGGTCGTCGAGGGCGGCCAGGTCGGCGAGGACCAGCTCCTCGACCCGGGCGGCGTAGTCGGCCAGCCGGGGATGCTGGAACAGCAGCGGTACCGCGATGTCGCAGCCGAGCTGCTCCCGGAGCCGGCCGGTGAGCCGGGTGGCCGCGAGCGAGTGCCCGCCGACGGCGAAGAAGTCGTCGTCCCGACCGACCTCCGGGCGGTCCAGCACGACCGCCCAGAGTTCGGCGACGAACTTCTCCATCTCGGTGCGCGGGGGTGCCGGCGGTGCGGTCGGTCCGGCCGGGGCCGGCAGGGCGGCCCGGTCCACCTTGCCGGCCGTGGTCAGCGGCAACCGGTCCAGTACCGTCCAGCGCGGCGGGACCATGTAGCCGGGCAGCCGGCTCCGGGCGTGCCCGGCCACCGACTCCGGATCGAGGCCCGGGTCGCCGACCAGGTAGGCCGCGAGGTAGGCGTCCGGCCCGCCCGGCTCGACGATCGTCACCGCCGCGTCGGCCACCGCCGGGTGGCTCCGGAGCACGGTCTCGATCTCCTCCAGCTCGATCCGGTAACCGCGCAGCTTGACCTGGGTGTCCCGCCGGCCGAGGTAGTCGAGTACGCCGTCCGGCCGCCATCGGGCCAGGTCACCGGTGCGGTACCGGCGGCCGCCCGGTGCGTACGGGTCGGTGTCGAAGGCCGCCGCGCTCAGGTCCGGCCGGTTGCGGTAGCCCCGGGCCACCCCGGCGCCGCCGATCCACAGTTCCCCCACCACGCCGGGCGGGGCGAGCCGGCCCGCCCGGTCGAGCACGTAGAGCCGGGCGCCCCGGATCGGCCCGCCGATCGGCACCGGCCCGGCGATCCCGGGCGGGATCGGATGGCAGGTCACCAGGACGGTCGCCTCGGTCGGCCCGTACCCGTCGAAGAGCTGGCCGACCACCTTGGTCAGCTCGTCGGCGAGGCCCGCGTCCAGCGGCTCCCCACCGCTGATCACCCGGACCTCCGGGCCGCCGCGCCAGCCCGCCGCCAGCATCAGCCGCAACGTCGACGGGGTGACCAGCATCGCCGTCACCCCGGTCGCCTCGACCCGGGCGGCCAGGGCCGGACCGTCGACGGCGGTGTCCCGGCCGACCACGACGGTCCGGGCCCCGACCATCAGGGCCAGCCACAGCTCGAAACAGGAGAGGTCGAAGGAGAGCGGGGCGACGGCCAGGAAGACGTCGGCCGGGCCGTACCCGGGATCGTCGCCCATCGCCGCCAGATAGCCGGCCAGGTTGCCGTGGGTGACCTCCACGCCCTTCGGCCGCCCGGTGGAGCCGGAGGTGTAGAGCACGTACGCCAGCGAGTCGGCGGTCGGCATCGGCGGCAGCGGGACCCCGGCGGCGGCCGGTACGGCGGTCACGTCGACCGGCCGGACTCCGGGCAGCCCGGCGACCGCGGCGGTGGTGGCCGGGGTGACCAGGACGAGTCGTACCCCGCCCTCGGTCGCCTGGTGCCGGAGCCGGTCGACCGGCTGGTCCGGCTCCAGCGGCAGGTACGCGCTGCCGGCCCGGAGTACGCCGAGCAGCGTCGCCGGCAGCAGGTGGTCCCGGGGCAGGCAGACCCCGACCGGCGCGTCCGGCCCGGCACCGAGCGCGACCAGGTGCGCGGCGACCCGCTCGGCGTGCGCGGCGAGGCCGGCGTAGTCGAGGGTGCCCGCCGGGCCGACCACCGCGACCGCCTCCGGGGTGGCGGCCGCCCGCGCGAAGATCGCCGGCAGTACGGTCGGCGGGGTCTGGGCCGGCACCGGGCCACCGTCGCCGACCCGCAGCAGCCAGCTCCGTTCCGCGTCGTCGAGCAGCGGCAGTGTCGAGACCGGCCGGTCCGGCTCGGCGATCGCCGCGCCGAGCAGCCGGAGCAGCCGGTCCGCCATCCGTTCCCCGTCGGCGGCCTCGAACCGGTCGGTGTCGTACTCGACGTGCAGTTCGGGGCCGTCCGCGCCGGCGTTGACGTAGACGGTCAGCTCGTTCTGCGCGGCGGCGGTGTCCAGCTCGCCGAGCAGGCGTACCGTGCCGCCGTCCTCGGTCACCTCCATCGGCAGGTCCTCCGGCTGCACCGAGAGCACCACCGGGGTGAGTCCGGCACCGAGCGGGCGTACCACGCCGGTGAGCCGGGGCAGGTCGCCGACGGCCACGTCCCGGTGCGCCAGTACCTGCGCGGTGTTCGCCGCCACCCGGGCGGCCAGGCCGGCGAAGGAGGGGTCGTCGGCGCAGTCGACCCGGACCGGGAGCACATCCATCAGCGCGCCGATCAGCCGGTCCAGCCCGGGCCGGTCGCGGTTGGCGGCGGCGACGCCGAGCAGGGTGTCCGGCCGCCCGGTGAGCCCGTCCAGGAGCACGACCAGGGCGGCGGCCCACATCGCGTACGGGGTCAACCCGTCCCGCTCGCCCAGCGCCGCGATCCCGGCCCGCAGCCCGGAGTCGATCGGCCGGACCACCCGGCGCCCGGCGTGCCGGCTCGGTCCCCGCCGTGGCTTACCCGGCAGGTCGTACGGCGGAACGACACCGTCGAGTGTGGATTCCCAGAACCTCTCGACGGCCGGTCCGGCGCCCGATCGGGCCCGTTCGTCCGCGACCGCCACGTCGGAGACCTGCACCGGCAGCGGCGGGAGTGCGGCAACGGGATCGGTGCCGGCCCGGACCGCCGCCAGGGCGACCGCCAGGTCCCGCATCAGCACACCGATCGACACGCCGTCGAACCCGGTGTGGTCGACCGCGATCGCGAGTTCGGCCCGGTCCGGCCCGGTCCAGAGCACGCCGACCCGGATCATCGGCACGTCGCCGGCCAGCTCGAACGGCTGGGCCGCGAAGCCGGCGGCCAGCCGGCGCCGCTCGTCGTCCGGGCGTGGGTCGCCTCGGCGCCCCGGCGCCGCCGAACCGGTGGGCCCGTTGCCGGTGGACGGGTCGTCCGCCGTGCCGGCTCGGCCGGTGGCGCCGTCCCGGTCCGTCAGTTCGGTCACCGGCACCGGGACGGGCGGCGACACCACGGCGTACGGGCCGTCGTCGCCGTCGAGGATCCGGGTGCGCAGCGACTCGTGCCGGACCACCAGGGCGGCCAGCGCGGCCCGAAGCTGCTCCACATCGACCAGCCCGGTGACCGCCAACCGGAGTCCCACGGTGGAGGCCCACGGCGTGCCGGTCACCTGGCGCAGCATCCAGAAGACCCGCTGCATGTCGGTGAGCGGATGCCGGTCGCGGTGCTCCCGGACCGGCACCGGCCGGGCCCGGTCCGGAGCCAGTTCCCGGGCCAGTTCGGCCACGGTCGGCGCGCCGAGGAACCGGCCGAGCGGCACCGCGACCCCGTGCTCGTCGGCGACCCGGGCCAGCAGCCGGGCGGCGGCCAGCGAGTGCCCGCCCAGCTCGGTGAAGCGGTCGTGCCGGCCGACCCGGGACACCCCCAGCACCCCGGCCACCAGCCGGGCCAGCCCGGCCTCGGTGTCGCCCTGCGGCGCGACGTACGCCTCGTCGTCGGCGCGGGCGAACTCGACCTCGGGCAGGGCGGCCCGGTCCACCTTGCCGGTCGGCCCGAGCGGCAGCCGGTCCAGCACCGCGATCCGGGACGGGACCATGAAACCGGGGAGCCGCTCGCGCAGGTACCCGGTCAGTTCCGGCTCGGTCACCGGCGCGGACGGCTCGACGTAGCCCACCAGCCGGCGGGTCCCGTACGGGTCGACCGGGGCCAGCACCACGGCGGAGCGTACGTCGGGGTGGCCGGCCAGCGCCGCCTGCACCTCGCCCGGCTCGACCCTGAACCCGCGTACCTTCACCTGGTCGTCCCGCCGGCCGACGAACGCGTACCGGTCGTCGTGGTGCCGGATCAGGTCGCCGGTGCGGTAGTGCCGCCGGCCGTCCCGCTCGACGTAGCGTTGGGCGGTCAGCTCGGGCCGGTGGAGGTAGCCGGTGCCGACCCCCGGGCCGGCGATCCACAGCTCCCCGGACTCGCCGTCGGCGACCGGGCGGCCGTCGTCGTCCCGGATCGACAGCACCGCCCCGGCGATCGGCCGGCCCAGGCAGGGTTCGCCGCCCGGCGGTACCTCGTCGGCGAGTACCGCGGTGGTGGTCTCGGTCGGCCCGTAGATGTTGACCACCCGGCGCAGCCCCGGGTTGGCGTACGCCCGGGCGCAGAGCGCCGAGGTCAGCACCTCGCCGCCGAAGGTGACGGTCCGGACCCCGGCCGGCAGCGCGCGGCCGAGCAGGACGGAGAGTGCGGACGGCGGCCCGCAGAGCATCGTCACCTCGTCCCGGGCCGGCAGGTCGGGCAGTGCGAAAACGGTCTCGGCCAGGATGACCGTGCCGCCGGTGACCAGCGGCGCGAAGATCTCCAGCACCGAGAAGTCGAAGCAGACCGAGGCGCCGGCCAGGCTGCCCCGCAGCTCGTCCGGGCCGTACGCGCTGGCGGCCCAGCGCAGGAACGCCATGGTGTTGCGGTGGGCCAGCGGCACTCCCTTGGGCTGCCCCGTGGAGCCGGAGGTGTAGAGCACGTACGCCAGATCGTCGGGTCCGCCCTCGACCCGGCGCCGGACCGGCTCGGCGGGCAGTTCGGCGACGTCGAGTACGCCGACGCCGGCCGTCGCCGCCAGGGCGGTGCTCGACTCGTCGCAGACCACCAGGCGCAGCCGGGCGTCCTCGGTGATCAGCCGGAGCCGGTCGGCGGGATAGCCGGGATCGAGCGGCACGTACGCCGCGCCGGACTTGAGTACGCCGAGCAGCGCCGGGACCAGCCAGGCGGTCCGGGGCAGGCAGACGCCGACCAGATCGCCCCGGCCGACGCCCCGGGCACGCAACGCCGAGGCGACCCGCTCGGCGCGGATGTCGAGATCGGTGTAACTGAACCGATCCCGGTTCACGACGAGGGCGGTCGCCGTGGGCGACCGCCCTACCTGTGTTTCGAACGCCTCGTGGATGAGTCCGGCGGGTGCCTGCTCGGCCTGGAGCGACAACGGCGTCCCCTTTCGTTCGCCAGCAACGGTTCACGTCTGTGGCGGTGACGGATGCCTCGCCGTGGTGGTGACCACGCCGGCCGATCTTTACACAACTGGACCAGCGCCGAGTGGCCGTGCGACAACGCTGGGCAACCGGCAGCAAACCGGGAAAGTGCGGCGTCGCCGTACCGGAGACGGGTTATCGCCATTCATTCGGCTATCGGTCGCATTGGCGCCCCGCCCGGTGCGCCAATGCCTCGGCGTCTACCGTGGCCCGCCGTCAACCGTCGCGCGGACCCGGGCCGCGGTCCGAGGGCCGGCCGGTCTGATGCCGACGGCGGGCAGGATCGCCTGGTCCACGATGGCGGCGAGCACCTCGTCGCCGGGCAGGTGGTCGTTGTCGGTGCTGTACTTGAGCACCAGTGCCTCGCCGATGTCCATCACCACCGGGGTGAGCAGCGCGGGATCGACCTCGCCCCGGGTGGCGTAGTGCCGCAGGACGGTACTGGTGAAGGTGCCACCCCGGGCGTCGAAGACCCGGGTGTACAACGCCGCCACCAGGTCCGGGTGGCGGTGCCGCTCCATGATGATCGCCACCACGGCGGTGGCGGCCGGGGTGGTCATCCAGGCGACGAGTTGGCGCAGCGCGCGGATCAGGTCGCCGCGCAGGTCGTCCGCGCCGGGGGACGGTACCTCCTGCGGGTGCGCCTCGTGCAGCGCGTCGAGCAGCAGTTCGCGCGGAGAGGACCAGCGCCGGTACAGCGACGTCTTGGCGGTGGCGGCCTCCTTGGCGATGCCTTCCATGGTGAGCCCGCCGACGCCGACCTCGGCCACCTGGCGGAGCACCGCGGCGTGGATGGCCCGGACCAGTTCGTCGCCGCGCCGCCGGGTCCGCCGCTCCGGCTCCGGGCCGGCTTCCTTCTCGCGCATGCTGCCTCTCCATTAAGAAACGCTTGCGTATCTTATCTGTCGTAGGTTAGATACGTATCCGTAGCTAATCGTCGCAGTCGACTCGGCGATTCTGCCGTCCGCCGGCCGATCCCGGCCTGTCGCGACCTGCCCTGCCCACATTCCTGGACCAACGGGGGAACCATGTCCAGCCTCTCCGGCCCCACCGACCTCGTCGCCCCGCCCCGGACATCCGGGCCGCCGGCCGTTCGATCCCTCGCCCCCGACCTCGCCCGGGGGGCGATGCTGCTGCTCATCGCGCTGGCCCACGCCCACATGTACCTCTACGGCCACGAGACCCTGTTCCGGGGCTACCGCACCGACGGCGGCACCCTCGACCGGGTGGTCGCCGGGCTCCAGGTGCTCCTGGTGGACGGCCGGGCGCTGCCGATGTTCGCCGCGCTCTTCGGCTACGGGATGGTCCGGCTGGCCGACCGGCGCGCCGCGTCCGGCGCCGACTGGCCGGAGGTACGCGGCCTGCTCCGCCGACGCAGCCGCTGGCTGATCGTGTTCGGCTTCGTACACGCGCTGCTGCTCTTCTTCGGCGACATCCTCGCCACCTACGGCCTGCTCGGGCTGGTGCTGGTCGGCATGCTCCGGGCCCGGGACCGTACCCTGCTGTGGGTCGCCGGGCTCTGGACACTGGTCTTCGTCGCGGTCTCCGTCGTGCCGCCGTTCGGGATCATCGAGAACGGTTCGACACCGCTGCCAACCGGTTACGACTCCCCGCTCGCCGCGATCGGCCCCCGGGTCGGGACCTGGGCGGTACTCGCCCCGATGCTGGCGCTGGACGTGGTCACCCCGATGCTGCTCGGCATCTGGGCCGCCCGGCGCCGGCTGCTCGACGAGCCCGGCCGGCACCGGCGACTGCTGGCCCGGGTCGCGCTGGGCGGGATCGGCCTCGCAGTGCTCGGCGGTACCCCGCTGGCGCTGATCGACGCGCGGGTCTGGACGGACTGGAGCGCCGCCAGCGCCGTACCGGCGTACGTCCTGCACAGCCTGACCGGCATCGGCGCCGGCCTCGGCTACGCCGCGCTGGCCGGCCTGGTCGCGCACCGGCTCGGCACCGCACCGGGCCGGCGCGGTACCCCCGGCCCGGTGGTCACCGCGCTCGCCGCCTGCGGGCAGCGCTCGCTCACCTGCTACCTGCTCCAGTCGGTGGCGTTCGTGGCGCTCTTCTCGCCCTGGACCGGCGGGCTCGGCGGGCGGCTCGGTGACGCGGCTGCCTCGGCGGTGGCCCTCGGCGTCTGGCTCGGCACGGTGCTGCTCGCCGAACTGATGCGCCGGGCGGGGCGGCGCGGCCCGGCCGAGGTGCTGCTCCGCCGGCTCAGTTACCGGCACACCCCGCTGGCCGCCGCCGGCCCGACCGGGCCGGCGACCGGGCGGTAGCGCCGAGCCGGGTGAACCGGGCCGACTACTATCGTGCTCTCAGCGGCCTGTCGCTGGAGCGGGCGCCCGACGGCCAGGTGTCGGGCTCCCGGGCGTCCAGCTCGTGGAGGCCCGACCAGATGATCGAGGAAGGGGCCCCGGTGGCGGCCATAGAACGTACTCTTGTCCTGCTCAAGCCCGACGCGGTCGCGCGGGGGCTGACCGGACGCCTGGTCCAGCGCTTCGAGGACGCCGGCCTGAAGATCGTCGGCATCAAGATGAAGCAGATGGACGCGGACTTCACCCGCCGGCACTACTTCGACCTGGAGGAGCGGTTCGGCAAGGGCGTCTACGACGCCACCGCCACCTACATGCAGCAGGGGCCGGTGGTGGCGCTGCTGCTGGAGGGCGTCGAGGCGGTGGCGAACGTCCGCCGCATGATCGGCCCGACCTTCCCCGGGCAGGCGGCGCCGGGCACCATCCGGGGCGACTTCGCGCACATGTCGAAGGCGTACGCCGAGGCGACCGGCAAGGCCATCGCCAACCTGGTGCACGCCTCCGGCAGCGTCGACGAGGCGAAGTACGAGTCCGAGCTCTGGTTCGGCGCCGACGAGCAGTTCGACTATTCGGGCCTCGCCGAGCGGTACGTCTTCTGACCTGCCCGGTCAGCACCCTCCGCCGGGGCGGCCCGGCGGAGGGTGGGCCCGGGGGTGGCCGGCGGGACGTCCGGCCACGGCTGGGGGTGCGACTCGTCCGCGCCGTGGCGGACGAGTGCACGACGGGGCCCGGGAACCGTCCCGGGTGGCGGCTCAGCCGGCGGCGGCCGCCGACATCGCCCGGTGGCTGCGCATCGCGTGTTCGAGCACGGCGATCAGCACCTCCTTGCCCGACTCCCGACTCCGGGCGTCGCAGAGCATGACCGGTACGCCCGGGTCGAGGCTCAGCGCCTGGGTCACCTCCTGGAGCTGGTACTGCCGGGCGCCCTCGAAGCAGTTGACCGCCACGATGAACGGCGTGCCGTGCTTCTCGAAGTAGTCGACCGACGGGAAGCAGTCGGCGAGCCGGCGGGTGTCGGCGAGCACCACCGCGCCGAGCGCGCCGAGCGCCAGCTCGTCCCAGACGAACCAGAACCGGTCCTGCCCGGGTGTGCCGAAGAGATAGAGCACCAGGTCGTCGTTGATGCTGATCCGGCCGAAGTCCATCGCCACCGTGGTGGTGGTCTTGGCCTCCACCCCGGAGAGGTCGTCGACGCTGACGCCCTCCTCGGTGAGGAGTTCCTCCGTCCGGAGTGGACGGGTCTCGCTGACGGCGCCGACCAGGGTGGTCTTGCCGACGCCGAAGCCTCCCGCGATCAGGATCTTGACGGCGGTCGGCATCGGTTCGCCGGGCGTCGGAGTCCGGTCGGCACCGTCAGAGTGCGCGTAGCCCATTTATCACCTGTTCAAAGATGCTGTCATCGGTCAGGACCGGTGCCGGCCGTGGCTCGAACACCCGGACGAGCTGTCGTTCGAGCAGATCACCGAGCAGCACCCGGATGGTGCCGAGCGGCAGGTCCAGGTGCGCCGCGACCTCGGCGACCGAGAGCCGCCGCCGGCAGAGCGCGACGATCGCCAGGTGTTCCGGCCCGAGCCCGATGTCCTGGGCGGAGACCGTCCGTACCGTGCTCACCTGTGAGATCAGGTCGAACTTACCGGTCACCGGCCGGGCTCGACCCCGGGTCACCGCATAGGGCCGGACCACCGGGCCGGCGTGCTCGTCGACCCAGTGGATTTCCGGAGGCTCCTCGTACTCGGTCATGGCCGGGAGTCACTGCCGTCGGACCGGCGCGTCGGGTGCCCGGCTGCTCGACGCGAGGTACTTGCCGGCCCGGGTGACCAGCATCGCCATCTCGTACGCGATCAGGCCGACGTCCGCGTCCTCGGACGCGAGTACGGCCAGACAGGCGCCGTGTCCGGCCGCGGTGACGAAGAGGAACGCCGAGCGCATCTCGATGATGGTCTGCTGCACGGGCCCGCCGCCGAACCGCTTGCCGGCACCCCGGGCCAGGCTCTGCACGCCGGAGGCCACCGCGGCCAGGTGCTCCGCGTCGTCCCGGTCCAGCTCCCGGGACGAGGCCATGAGCAGCCCGTCGACGGAGAGCAGGATGGCGTGCTGGGTCTGTTTCACCCGACTGACCAGGTCGTCGAGCAACCAGGTCAGGTCGAGGTTCGACGCTGTCTTCTGCACGGGTTCGTCCCTCTCTCTACCGGTGATATCGCCATCTCGGACACGGTGCGCGGTCAGTCCTCGGGCGGAGCCGATCCGGTGCCGTCGTCCAGCGGGCGCGCGGCGTCGGACCGTCCGCGCCGGGTGCCCGATTGATAGGAACTCATCATCCGGCGGATCTGTTCAGGAGTACGGGGGGCGTGGTCCTCCGCCGGCTCCGGTTCGGTCCGGTCGTCGCCGTCGCGCAGCGGCGCGGCGAGGTTCGCCTGCCGGACCCGGACCGGCAGCCCGGACGGAGTCAGCGAGGCCGATCCGCTCGCCGGACCCGGCCCGGCCTCCGGCGAGGGAGAGCCCGCCGGCCGGGACGATCCGGTCCCGGCCGGTGGGGCGCCGGTACCCGGCCGGGCGTCCGGCGACACCACATCGGACGGCCCGGTAACCTGCCGTGGGGACCGGGAGGCAAGTCCGGACCGCGCCGTCGGCTCCGCCGGTCCCGGGAGCGCCGCCGGCCCGCCAGATTTCGGGAGCATCGTCGACCCGGCCGACCCGGGGAAGGCCGTAGCGTCCGGCTCCGCCGCGCCGACCTCGGGCCGGGGCGGGGCACGGTCGGGCCGGAGGGCCGGAAGGTCCGGCGACGGCGGTGCGAGGCCCGGGGCCGGTGGCGCCAGGTCGGGCTTCGGCGGTGCGCCCGCCGGCCGCCCCGGTGTGTCGAGCGGGCTCCCGGCCACGGGCCACTCGACAGCCCGGCGCGACTGCTGCGCCGGATCCGGCTCCAGGCCCAGGCCCGGGCGTTGTCCCGGCTCCGGCCCGGGCGGGAGTACCGACTCCCGCTCCGCCAGGCGACCGATCTCCCGCCCCGGCGGTCGCCGTACGCTGCCGCCGATCGCGCTCGCCGCGAGTCGCTCGACCGGCATCGAGCCGGTGGTCGGCTCGCCCTCGGCGCCCCGGTCGGTGATCAGGTTCAGCGGGAGGAGTACCACCGCTGTGGTGCCGCCGTACGGCGACTCCTTGAGCCGGACCCGTACGCCGTGCCGCTCGGTGAGCCGGCTGACCACGTACAGGCCGAGCTGGGCGGCGCCGCCGGTGAGGGTGAACTCGTGCTGGGTGGCGATCCGCTCGTTGGCGGCGGCCCGATCCTCGTTGCTCATGCCGAGCCCGCGGTCCTCGATCTCCACGGCGTAGCCGTTGGCGACCAGTTGACCGCTGACCTGCACCCCGGTGTGCGGGGGAGAGAAGGAGAGCGCGTTCTCGACCAGTTCCGCGATCAGGTGGATCACGTCGCCGACCGCCCGGCCGGCGAGATCCACCGCGCCGACCGGTAGCACGGTGACCCGGGCGTAGTCCTCGACCTCGGCCACCGCGCCCCGCAGTACGTCGATCATCGGGACGTTCCGCCGCCAGGCCCGGCCCGGGGTCGAACCGGAGAGCACGATCAGGTTCTCCGCGTTGCGCCGCATCCGGGTGGCGAGGTGGTCCACCCGGAACAGGTCCTCCAGCTCCTCCGGGTCGTTCTCCCGGCGCTCCATCGCGTCCAGCAGGGTGAGCTGCCGGTGGATCAGCGCCTGGGTACGCCGGGCCAGGCTGAGGAAGATGTCCCGTACGCTGCGGCGCAGCTCGGCCTGTTCGACCGCGGTCCGTACGGCGGTCTCCTGGGCGACGTTGAACGCCTGGGCCACCTGCCCGATCTCGTCCGGGCCGGCCTCCAGCGGCGGTGCCTCCGTGCCGACGTCGACCCTTTCGCCCCGGCCCAGCCGGCCGACCAGGTCGGGCAGCCGCTCGTTGGCGAGCTTGAGGGCCGCCTCGCGGAGCCGTTCGAGCTGGCGCACCATCGACCGTGCGGTGTTCACCGAGATGACGACGGCGACCAGGCCGAGGATGGCCATGATCAGCATCCGTACGATGGTCCCGATGGCGCCGGGCGTGGCGGCCTTGACCACCTCGTCGCCGCCGGCGATCTGCAACCGGAGCAGCTCCTGCAACCCGGGGTCGATGGTGTCGCGCCATTCGCCCGCCGGAACCGCCGGGCGGCCGTTCGGCCGTCCGTTCAGGACGATCCGGTCCTCGGCCGCGCGCAGCCGGGCGAGCGGTCCCTGCTGGAGTGCCTGGCGGTAGCGGTCCTGGTCGGCCCGGGGCAGGTCGGCCATCGCCTCGTCTGCGATCAGCCGCCCGGTGCCGATGAGCTGGATCACCCGGGCGTGCTCGGCCGGGCTGATCCGGTTGGCGGCGTACGCCCCGGCCAGCAGCGCGTCGGTCTGGGAGGCCAGCTCCCGCGCCTTGGTGAACCGGATCAGGTTCTCGACCCGGCGGTCGATGTCGCCGGCGTCGAGGTTGCCCAGCGAGCCGTACATCCGGAAGATCGTGTCGATCGCCTCGGTGAACGCCTGCGCGGCGGCCAGCCGGTCGATGCGGCGGGCGTCGATCGCCTCCCGGACGGCGGCCAGCCCGTCGAGCCTGGCCAGTGCCTCGTCGACCCGTCGCTCCAGTTCCGGCCGCGCCGCCAGCTTCGTGAACCAGGTCTGCGTCTCGGCACGGAAGATCGCCACGTCCGCGCGTACCTTGCGGCGCTCGGTCTCCAGCGGCTCCCGGGCCGGTGCCTCCGGTGCACCGAGGTAGCTCAGCGAGATCCGCCGCTCGTTCTGCAGGTTCAGGATCAGCGGTTCGCTCGGGGCGTACACCTGGGCCTCGAGAGTCTGCACCCAGACCAGGTTCAACCCGTCGCGGAGGGTGACCCATGCGCCGAATGCCCAGAGCGCGGTCAGGGTGACCAGCAGGGCGACAACCTTGGTACGCAGGCGCGAAGCACGAAAGCCCATTACACCGTCCCGTGCCGGTCGAAGGCCGAATGATCGACTACTCGCCATGTTCTGGCGTCGCGGGCGCCCTGGGTCGCATCCACGATCTTTGAGTACCCGGCGCACGCTAGCAGCGCCCGGTGTGATGCCTCAACCCCCGGTTTGAACGAAGATCGCCTTTTTGGCCCCTCCCGGGCGGTTGGCCTGCTGATCAGAGGCTGACCGTGGCTCTGCCCGTCCGGGTGTGTCCACTCCGGCCGGTCCCGCCGCCGGGATCGCCCCCGGCATCGGCAGGGGGCCGGATCCCATTGATAATCTTCGTTGAGATTGGGTTGACCGGGCGGGGCCTGTCGGGGCCGGAAATGGATCGGGGGCGGGTGCATGCTCGACCAGCGGCTGCATCACCATCTGGTGACCTGGCTGGGCCAGTGGCCGGCCGGTGGGTCGCTGGACGTGGTCGGCTCCGAGCGCCGGATCCAACCGGGCTGGGACGGTGAGCCGCATCCGGTCGTCGGGGTCGGCAGCCCGCTCGGGGTCGTACTCTCGGTGCCGCCGGCCCGGGCCGCCGCCGTACGCGCGCTCGGCGCCCGGCCGATCGCGGCGCTGCTGGCCGAGTTGCCCGCCGTGCTGGGCCTGCCCGGCTGGGTGGGCTACCGGGCGGTGTTCCGCTACACGCTCGCCCCGGCACCGCTGGCGGAGCGTGGCGAGTGGGTCGACGCCGCGGATCCGGTGGTGCCGCCGTGGCTGCGGCCGTTCGGCGGCGAGGTGCTGGTGGTGCGGGACTCCGATGGCGGCTACCTCGCCGGGGTGGGCATCAAGCGGCACGACGGCTACGGGCACGAGATCGCCGTCGGCACCGAGCCGGCGGGCCGGGGCCGGGGCCTGGCCCGCGGGCTGGTGGCGCAGGCGGCCCGGCGGGTGCTGGACGAGGGCGCGGTGCCGACGTACCTGCACGATCCGGGCAACCTCGCGTCGGCCCGGGTCGCCGAGGCCGCCGGGTTCGACGACCGTGGCTGGTCCGGCTACGGACTGGAGAGGGCGGTCCAGCCGACGGCCTCGTGACCCGGGTCTGTCTGATCAGGACGGTGGAGTTCAGCCGCAGACCTTGCCCACCCCGACTCCACCGGAGACCGTGCCCGGCACACTGGCCGGCGGGTCCACGGTGTACGGATAGAACCCGCGCGGCTCGACCACGGTGCCGGCGGTCTGCGGGGTACCCGAGTTGACGTAGACGTTGTTGCGCTCCACCACCCGGCCGGGGCCGCTCTTGTCGTATCCGACGTAGATCGGGTGCGCCACGTTCTCGAAGTAGTTGCCCTCGACCATCAGGCCGGCGTCCTCGGTGGAGGCGATGCCGTAGAGCGCGTTGTTCCGGTAGTAGTTGTTGAACACGTGCACCGGGTCGGCGAACCGCACCCGGGGATGCCGCTGGTCCGTACCGTCGAAGAAGTTGTGGTGGTACGTCACCCGCAGCTTCCCGACGTCTGCGGTGTACGTGTCGGAGTGGCCGACCAGCGACGACTTGCTGTGGTTGTGGAACCTGTTCCAGGAGACCGTCACGTAGTCCGACTCCCGCTTGATGTCGAGCAGGCCGTCGTATCCGTCGGAGAGGTCGTTGTGGTCGATCCAGACGTGGTGGGCCTTGTTGGTGACGCTGATCGAGTCGTCCTCGGCGCCGGTGAACCGGATGTTCCGGATGATCACATTGTTGCCGGGCCGGGTGGTGGAGCCCATCTGGAGGCCGCCGCCGGTGATCTCGGCGGTGCTGCCGACACCGAGGATGCTCTTGTTCGCCACCACGGTCACCATGTCGTCGAGCTGGATCCGGCCGGAGATCCGGATGATGTGCGGCCCGGGACGCCCGGCGTAGTCCGCCAGCGCCGCGGCGCTGGTCACGGTCACCGTCGGTCCGCCCGCGCCACCGGTGGTGCCGTTGAAGCCGAGGGCGTTGACCGAGGCGAACCCGATCGGGGCGTCCGTACACAGGATCGTCGCGTTGCCCGCCGGACCGGTCCGGTCGAAGGGTCCGGCCTGGGCCGGCCCGGCGGCGCCGGGCGAGGCCAGCGCGAGTACCCCGACCAGCCCGGCGGCGAGCCTGGACCGGTGCCCGGCGGCTGGACGCCGACGGGTGGCGGGATGGGACGGGAGGGTGGGCGGCCGGTGGGCGGCCCGCCGGGAGGTGGGTCCGGGGTGCGGGCCACCGAGGCGTCGAGGTGTCATCTGCGATCTCGGTTTCTCGATACGCGTCGCCACCCGGGCGACGCGGGCGTGGCGGAGACGGGTGGGGGAGTGCGCGGTGCGCTCGGGGGTGGTGGTGCCTCCGCCCGGATGGCCGGACGGGTCGGGCGGAGGCGGGAAAGCGCTTTCCTGATCCTCACCATAGATCCCCCACCGACGTTCGTCAATGAAGCCCGGCATCGGTCAGTACCCGGGAGATCCCGCCGGATCGCCGTCATCCGCGGACCGTGGACCCGCGCCGGGTCCACGGTCCGCGTCCTCTCCCAGGCCGAGGTCCAGTGGTGACGCCGCTCGCGATGCTGGTAACGCTACGTATCCACTCCGGATACGACAACCCTGCGGCGGCCTCGTCCGAACTGGCCGTTCGGCGGATTTGACCTGGTATGGAGCACCGCATCCGAGGGCCCGTAGTTGTCAGGCTGGGATCCGCCGGCGGCCCGGTCAGGGACAGGTCACGGGATGCCGGCGTGAAGCGCCGCATCCGTAGCGCGGCCAGGCAGGTGCTGGTGTCGCAGGCGATCGTGTGGACGCACGCTTGGTGGTGCGCAGCCCAGCCATGGCGGAAACCTCGGCGCCCTCCAGATCACGTCACGCTCAACTCCACCAGTTCTTCGTGGGCTGGTCGGCCGCTGCCGCAGCGCACGCCTGGGCGAAAGCTGCCCGATCGGGTGATGGCAGCTTCGCCGCCTCGTGCGACGCGACCTGGAGCTGACCCAGGGCACCGTCGGTGACGCCGCCGCAGTAGATGTAGTTCATACCCGCGCCGAACTCCTCGACGAAGAACACCACCAGAGGACCTGGCGCCTGCGCCAGCGCTGTGATCCGGTCGGTGTGGTCGCGCAGCGTCGGGTCGAACAGTGCAGCGCACACCAGCTGGTGGCTGTACCGGTCAAGCTCGACCGTGGTGTTCGTGATCTGGCCCCGCGCACCGACCCCCAGCCGGCCGCCCTGCGGGTCGCGGAAGAACATCGACATCCGGAACACCACGCACGGCTTCGGCGGGTGCCATTCCCACCGCATCGCCTCCAGCACCACTCGCTCCGACCACGTGTTGTACTCGTACTGGCCGACCTTGAGGAAGACGGCTGGCTTCACCGCCTGCCCGCACCGCACCAGCTCGATCGACGGGACCCAGAGATCCCAGTCGGGGTGTCGGGCATTCACGAGGTCGACGGCGTACATCAGGTCAGGCGTATCGGGCCGGCCGAGAATCCATTCCATCCTGCCAGTCAACCGCACCTTGCCCGGGACAGGGCGCCGCGAATCCACCACCACCACTGAGCCGCCGGCCGCCCGCCGGGCGAAGTGGTCCGGGTGGCCCGTGCGCGACGGCCGGCCCGGGCGCCGCCCCAGCCCTCCGCCGCCCGGGGCCCGCCTCGGCGACCACGAGGACGTACCGCAGGAGCGGGCGCGCTGCGGCCGGCGGCCCGCACCGCGGGTAGCTCACGATCCCGGCCTGGCGCCTGACGACCTGGCAACCACGATCCCTGTGGACCACCCGCTCCGGCATCACCGGGGAACCCGTTGGGTGATGACCCCGACGAGACTCCGCAATCGAGGAGGGAGGTGTGTGGTTATCGGGGGCGGGTCAGGTGGAGGGCTTCGGCGGCGGCCCGGCCGTTGGCGTGGCTGGCGCCGTACGTGGTGACGAAGGCGCGTACGCCCGCGGGGCGCCAGCCGGAGGGCCAGCCCATCTCGACCACGGTCACCGGATGGCTGCCGGCCAGCGCCTCGACCAGTTCCGGCCCGCCCGGCAGGCGGTGCAGGTGCCGGCCGACCAGCACGATCGGCCGCCCGGCGGCACGTTCCCGGAGCGTCTCCGCGTCGGTCTCGGCGGCGACGACCCGGAGCTGTTCGGTGCCGTTCAGGTGTGGCCCGAGCCCCCACGGCACCCGCCCCTCGGCGATCGTGGAGGCGCTGAAGAGCTGCACCACCAGTGGTGCGGTGAGCCCGTCGAGGCTGCCCTCGACCCGGACGGCGCGCCGCGCGGCGGCGTACCCGAGGTCTGTTCCGGCGGCCCGGACCGGCGCGGCGGCCCGGGTCCACGCGGCGAGCGCGGCGGTCCGCTCGGCGGCCTGCTCGACCCGGGCGCGGTCGAGGCGGCCGTCGCGGAGCGCGGCGACGATCTCGGCGACCACCAGCTCGACCAGCTCGGCGTCGACCTGCGCGCCGATGCAGAGCAGGTCCGCACCGGCGGCCAGCGCCCGGACGGCGCCCGGCCCGACACCGCCGGCGGCCACCGCCGCGCCCTTCATCTCCAGCGCGTCGGTCAGCACCACGCCGGTGAAGCCGTATTCGCCCCGGAGCAGGTCGGCCAGGACGGCGGAGCTGAACGTGGCCGGGTCGTCGCCGGTGAGCGCGGGTACCCGGATGTGCGCGGTCATGATCGCCTTGGCGCCCGCGTCGATCACCGCCGCGAAGGGCGGCAGGTCGCGGGCCCGGAGCAGCTCCACCGGTACGTCCACGGTGGGCAGTTCGAGGTGGGAGTCGGCGACCGTGGCGCCGTGCCCGGGAAAGTGCTTGGCGCAGGCGGCCACCCCGGCGGATTGCAGCCCGGTGACCGCGGCGGCGGCGTGCGCGGCGACCCGGGCCGGGTCGGCGCCGAACGCCCGGGTGCCGATGATCGGGTTGTCGTCGGCGGTGTTGACGTCGACGGTCGGCGCGAGGTTGAGGTTGACCCCGACCGCCACCAGGTCGTTGCCGATCGCGTGGTAGACCCGCTCGGTCAGCCCGACGTCGTGCACCGCGCCGAGCGCGGCGTTGCCCGGGTACGGGCTGCCGGTCGCGTGCGCCAGCCGGGTGACGTCGCCGCCCTCCTCGTCGATCGCGATCAGTACGTCCGGGCGGGCCTCCCGCAGCGCGGCGGTGGTGGCGGCGACCTGGTCGGGGTGCGCGATGTTCCGGCCGAACAGGGTGTGCCCGGCCAGCCCCTCGGTGAGCAGGTCGAGCGCCCAGCCGGGCGGGCTGGTGCCGGGGAAGGCGGCGAGCAGCGTACCCAGCGCCAGCCGGCGGATTCCTGGATCGGTCGGCACGTTCCTCCCCCTTCGGCCCTTTTCCCGGCTCCGAGTGTCGCACCGGGGTGGACCATCTCGCGGCCAAGCGCTACCGGATCGGCTTAACACTCCGGCCGCACCGGACCATTACGCTACGGCTACTCCCACGAAGGTTAGCCTAGCTATTAGGAAAGCTTCTTAAACAAGAGGGACACTGCATGGCGAGCACCCGGCTACCTGGTACACCCCGCCTGCTCCGCGCGCTCAACGACCGGGCGGCGCTGGAGCTGCTGCTCGCGCGCGGGCCGCTCACCCGTGCGCAGCTCGGCGAGCTGACCGGGTTGTCCAAGGTCACCGCGTCCCAACTCGTGGAACGCCTGGAGGAGCGCGGACTGGTCAGTCGGGTCGGCGAGCAAGCCGGCGGACGCGGCCCGAACGCGCAGCTCTACGCCGTACGGCCGGGCACCGCGCACGTGGTCGGCGTCGACGTGGAACAGGACCGGGTGGTGGCGGCCTGTGCCGACATCACCGGCGAGGTGATCGGCCGGGTCGAGCAGTCCACCCGGGACACCGACGACCCGGTGGGCGTGGTGCACAACGCGGTGGTGCAGGCGGCGAGCGACGCCGGGGCCCAGTTGTCGACCGTACGCCGGGTGGTGCTCGGCACGCCCGGCCTGGTCGACCCGGCCACCGGGGACATCACCTTCGCGTTCAACCTGCCCCGCTGGCACCGGGGCCTGCTCGCCGCGCTCCGCGAGGACCTGGACACCCCGGTGGTCTTCGAGAACGACGTCAACCTGGCCGCGGTCGCCGAGGCGGAGTCCGGTGCGGCGCGCGGGGTGGACGATTTCGTGCTGGTCTGGCTCGGTGTCGGCGTCGGCCTGGCCATCGTGCTGAACGGCCGGCTGCACCACGGCAGCACCGGCGCGGCCGGCGAGATCGGCTACCTTCCGGTGCCCGGCGCGCCCATCCCCCGGGACGCCTCCCGGCGGGCGAAGCCGGCGTTCGGCCAGCTCGCCGGCTCCGACGCGGTCCGCGCGGTGGCCCGCGAGCACGGCTTCCGGGCCGGCTCGGCGGCGGACGCGATCCGGGCCGCCATCGCGGCCGGTACCGAGGGCGGGCCGGTGCTCGACGAGGTCGCCCGGCGCCTGGCGCTCGGGGTGGCCAGCAGTTGCGTGGTGCTCGACCCGCCGCTGGTGGTGCTGGCCGGCGAGGTCGGCCAGGCCGGCGGCACCGCGCTGGCCGAGCGGGTGCAGCACGAGGTCGCCGCGATCACCCTGGTCACGCCCCGGGTGGTGCCGACCGAGCTGACCGACGAGCCGGTGCTGCGCGGTGCCCTCCGGGTGGCGCTCGACGCCGTCCGCGACGAGGTCTTCGGCTCCACGCTCGGCTGATCCGCCGCACCCGAGGGTGTCGTCCCGGGGGACCCGTCGGGTGGTCATGTAGATATTTTTCATTACCTGTTGGTTGGGTGCAAGGTCTCGACATAGGCAGATGTGAGGCTATACGGTACGGCCACCCGGCGTCCCGACTCCCGGGACGTCTCTGCTCCGCAGAGGAGTGACGGTGACCGAACGGAACCCCCAGTCGCGTCCGAGCCACCTGCTCGGCGCCACCCTGATCGCGTCCCTCACCATCGGCCTCACCGGTCAGCCCGCGCTGGCCGGACCATCCGCTCCGGTCGACCTGCCGGCCGCACCCGCCCCGGCCACGGTGACCGGACCGCTGGCCGCCGCCTTCGCGACGGCGGCGACCAGGTACGACGTGCCACGTGACCTGCTGGTGGCGCTCGGTTACGCCGAGACGCACCTCGACGGGCACGCCGGGGCACCCAGCGCCTCCGGCGGGTACGGCGTCATGCACCTGACCAGCAACCCGAAGCTGCACACCCTGGACGAGGCGGTCGCGCTGACCGGCCTGGGCCGGGAGACCCTGCGCACCGACCCCGCCGCCAACGTCACCGGCGCGGCGGCGGTGCTGCGGTCGTACGCCGACGCCGCCGGGCTCACCGCCGCGCAGCGCCGCGACGTGAACCGCTGGTACGGCCAGGTCATCCGGTACGGCGGCGCCAGCACCCCGGCCGTCGCCCGGCTCTACGCCGACACCGTCTACGAGCTGCTCGGCACCGGCATCGACGCCACCACCGCCAGCGGGCCGGTACGGGTGCCCGCCCGCACGGTCGCCCCGGACCGGGGAGCCCTGCGCGACGTGGCCCCGCTCGGCAGCCCCGGCGGGATGGGCATCATGAGCACCGACTACGGGCCGGCGGCCTGGGCACCGGCGCACTCGGCCAACTACACCGTCGCCAACCGCGAGTCGACGTACCCGATCAACTACGTGGTGATCCACGTGACCCAGGGCTCGTACGCCGGCTCGATCAGCTGGTTCCAGAACCCGGCCGCGCAGGTCAGCGCCCACTACACGATCCGCTCCTCGGACGGCGCGGTGACCCAGTCGGTGCGGGAGAAGGACGTCGCCTGGCACGCCGGCAACTGGACCTACAACACCCAGTCGATCGGCATCGAGCACGAGGGCTACGTCACCCAGCCCTCCTGGTTCACCGACGCGATGTACCGCTCCTCGGCCGCGCTGACCCGGCACCTCTGCGACCGGTACGGCATCCCGAAGGAGCGGTCCCGGATCATCGGGCACAACCAGGTCCCCGGCGCCACCCACACCGACCCGGGACCGCACTGGAACTGGACCTACTACATGCAACTCGTCACCGGCTCGACCCCGCCGCCCGGCGGCTGGTCGCAGACGGTGGACAACTCCACCGCCGGCCGGTTCACCGCCAGTGCCAACTGGGGCACCTCGGCGTACTCGTCGCAGAAGCAGGGCGCGGACTACCGGTTCGCGGACCCGGTCGAGTCGAGCGACCCGGCCTGGTACAAGGTGGCGATCCCGGAGACCGGCAGCTACCGGGTGGACGCCTGGTATCCGGCCGACCCCGGCTACAACAGCTCGGCGCCGTACATCATCGCCACCACCACCGGCAACCAGACCGTCTACGTCGACCAGCGCTCCGGCGGTGGTGCGTGGCGGACCCTGGGCACCTTCACCCTGGCCGCCGGTGACGCGGACAAGGTGGCGGTGAGCCGGTGGACCGGCGGCACCGGACTGGTCATCGCGGACGCCATCCGGGTCACCCGGGTCTGACGCCAGAGGGCTGGGCAGGGGGCGCGACCGAGCAACCCCCGCCCAGCCGTCCGGACCGGCCAGGCCGTCCAGAGCGGTCAGGCCGTCTGCCCCGGTCAGGCCGTCCGGACCGGTCAGGCCAGGTCGCGGCGGCGGAAGGCGGTGAACGCGCCGCCGAGGGCCAGCAGCGTCAGCCCGAGCAGCACGACGAGCCCGGCCGGCCAGAGGATCGAGTACGACAGGTCGCAGTAGCCCGATCCGGGCTGTGGGGCGCAGTCGCCGGCCAGCCCCCAGAGCCGGACCTCGCCGCCGACCCAGGCCATCACGTAACTGCTCAGCATCAACTGGTCCGGCCGGGCGACGTCGATGATGCCCATCACGATCCGGCCGCCCACCTCCCACACCACGCCGTACGCCGCTGCCACGCCGAGCGCCGCCGACGTGTGCCGACCCAGCGTGGCCGTCGCGAAGCCCAGTGCGGTGACCATCAGCACCAGCAGCAGTCCCCGGGCGACCGTGCCGGCCAGGTCGACCCAGAACCCGCTGTCCGGGCTGCCCGGCAGGCCGCTCACCTCCGCGATGAGCCGGAACGCGCCGAGGTAGGCCGCCGAGGCGACCACCGACAGCCCCAGTACGCCGCCGAGCAGGGTGCCGAGCTTGGCGCCGAGTACGACCATCCGCTGTGGACGCCACAGCAGCAGGTTGGTCATCCCGCCGGAGGTGAGGTCCGCGCCGATGTAGGAGGCGCCGACCAGGAAGCCGAAGAGGCAGAGGAAGGCGATCAGGAAGTACGTCAGGTCGAGGATCTGCCGGTCGAAGACGAAGACCCCGGTCAGGAAGTCGGACGCGTCGATCCGGTCCGGATGGATGTCCCCGCAGTCGCCCTGGTACCGCATCTCCAGGTCGGGCACACCGGCGCGTTCGGCCCGCAGGCACTCGGCGTACCACTGCCGGGCGTCCGCCCGCTGCTGCTCGGCGCGCGCCTCGGCGAGCGTGATCTCGACGTCGGTCGGCTGGTGCGAGCCGGCCAGCGTGGTGGCGACGGTGATCCCGAACGCGGTGACCAGCAGCACCAGCATGAGCTGTACGAAGCGACGTGCGGCGAGCCGGCCGATCTCGGCGCGTACCAGGTTCACGGCTCCGCCCTCCGCTCGGTGCTGACGGTGATCTCCAGCGGGTCGTGCGCCGGGGCGCCCGGCAGCACCGACTCGTCGACCTGGCGCGGCACTCCGGGACGGGGCCGGGTGCCGGTGAGTTCCAGGAAGACACTCTCCAGGTCCGGGGTGAGCGGGGTCAGTTCGCGCAGCCAGACGCCCTGCTCGCCGAGGATCCGGCTGATCCGGGCCGGATCCTCGACCCCGGACACCACCAGATGGTCGGCGTGTACCTCCACCGGCAGCCCGGCCGCCTGGACGAGTTCGACCGCCCGGGGCTGCTCGTCGGCGACCCGGATCCGGAACTCGCGGTGGTCGAAGCCGGCCAGCACCGCCTCGACGGGACCGGCGGCCACCTGCCGGCCCCGGGAGATAATTGTCACGTGGTCGCAGATCTGCTGGATCTCGGCGAGGATGTGGCTGGAGATCAGCACGGTGACCCCGGCGGCGGCGAGCCCGCGCATCAGGTCCCGCATTTCACGGATGCCGGCCGGGTCCAGCCCGTTGGCCGGCTCGTCCAGGATCAGCAGCTCCGGCTCTTTGAGCAGGGCGGAGGCGACCGCCAGCCGCTGCTTCATGCCCAGCGAGTACGCCTTCACCCGCTCGTCGGCCCGGTCCCGCAGCCCGACCTGCTCCAGCACCTCGTCGACCCGGGTGTGCGGCACCCCACCGGCGACGGCGAGCAGCCGCAGGGTGCGCCGGCCACTGAAGTTGCCGAAGAACTGCGGGCTCTCCACGATGGCCCCGAACCGGCCGACCACGGCGGGCAGCCGCCCGGGCGTCGGCTCGCCGAACAGGGCCATCCGGCCGCTGTCCGCGCGGACCAGCCCGAGCAGCGTACGCAGGGTGGTCGTCTTGCCGGATCCGTTCGGGCCGAGGAAGCCGTGCACCTGGCCCGGCTCGACGCGCATGTCGAAGCCGTCCAGCGCCACCCGGCTGCCCCGGCGCAGGCTCGTGAACGTCTTGCGCAGACCGTCGATCTCGATCACCGCCGGCACGCCTCACCTCCCGGCAACGTGACACAGGACACGGCGCCCCACCCTACGGCCCGGACGCTGCTCGCGGGGGGAGCGGCGCTGCGTGGTTGGATGGTCGGGTGCGTGATGATCCGGTTTCCATCTCCGCCGACGCCGGCTCCCCGGCACCGGTACCCCCGGACGTGGTGATCGACTTCCACGGGGTCGGCGTACTGCGCTCCGGCACTCCACTGTTGCGAGACGTGACGTGGCGGGTGTGGCCGGACGAGCGCTGGGTGGTCCTCGGGCCCAACGGCGCGGGCAAGACGACACTGCTCAACCTGGCGGCCGGGCGGTTGCACCCGACCACCGGCCTGGTGCACGCGCTCGGCGAGCGGATCGGGCGTACCGACCTGGCCGAGCTGCGTACCCGGATCGGGCTGACCACGGCGGCGCTGGCCGAGCGGGTACCGGCCGACGAGCGGGTCCGGGACGTGGTGCTCACCGCCGCCTGGTCGGTGGTGGGCCGCTGGCGCGAGCAGTACGACGAGATGGACGAGGCGCGGGCCAACGCCCTGCTCGGCCAGCTCGGCGTGCTGCCCCTGGCCGACCGCCCGTACGGGACCCTCTCCGAGGGCGAGCGGAAGCGGACCCAGATCGCCCGCGCGCTGATGACCGACCCGGAGCTGCTGCTGCTCGACGAGCCGGCGGCCGGGCTCGACCTCGGCGGCCGGGAGGACCTGGTGGCCCGGCTGGCCGGTCTGGCCCACGATCCGGACGCTCCGGCGATGGTGCTGGTCACGCACCACGTGGAGGAGATCCCGCCCGGCTTCACCCACGCCCTGCTGCTCCGCGAGGGCGGCATCGTGGCGCAGGGGCCGCTCGCCGAGACGGTCACCGGCGAATACCTCTCCAAGACCTTCGGGGTACCGCTGGTGGTGGAGCACTCCGGCGAGCGCTTCACCGCCCGCGCCGCCTGACCACCCACCCACCGGGCCGCCCTGCCCACCGGGCCGCCCTGCCGTCGTCCGGGCGGTCGCCGTCGAGGGTGGCCAGCCCTTCACCCGGACGGTAGAGGCGTTACGGCGCACGCGTAGCGCATCTGAGGTCCAGGTGAGGGGCGGCGGATCGGTGGTGGGCGGGTGTCAGCGGGCGGTGGCGGCGCGGACCATCGGGAGCAGCGTCTCGGCCGCCAGGGTGATCTGGGCGACCGCCGACTGGGCGTCGCGGGGTGGGACGAAGACCACCGCGTCCGCGCTCGCCTCCCGCAGCCGGGTCACCGCCGTCGCGCACTGCTCGGCGCTGCCGGCCGCGGTGAACCGGTCGAGGTAGTGCTCGGGCAGGGCCGCCGCCAGCGCCTCGGCGCCGGACGAGCCGGCCAGCATGGCGGTGATCTCGTCGGCCAGGTCGGCGTCGGCGGGTGGCAGCGCCCAGCCGCCGGTGAGCTGGGCGGCGAATTCCCGGCGGGCGCTGGCCCGGCCCTCGTCGAAGTCCAGATGGGCGTAGACGGTGAGCCGGTGGTCGTCGGTACGGCCGGCCTCCCGGCGCCCCTCGTCGATCAACCCCCGGGCCCAGCGCACGTACGCCGGGCTGGCGCCCTCGGCCAGGATGGTGCCGTCGGCCACCCGGCCGGAGAGCCGCAGCGACTTCTCGGCGCGTACGCCGGTCGAGATCGGGGGCGGCTGCTCCGGCGCGAACTCCAGCGCCACCTCGCGCAGCCGGGCGTGCCGGCCGGCGACGGTGACCCGTTCCCCGGCCAGCAGGGCGCGTACCGCCGCCACGGTCTCCCCGAGCACCGCCAGCGGGGACGGGTGATCGGCACCGACCTGGCGGACCCAGTCCGGCATGCCGTGCCCGAATCCGGGCAGGATCCGGCCGGGGAAGAGCCGGGCGAGGTTGGCCAGCTCCATGGCGGCCAGCGCCGGATTGCGGAACGCCGCCGGCAGGATGCCGATGCCGATCCTGAGCCGGTCGGTCACCGCCGCGGCGACGGCGGCGCTGGAGACCGCCCCGCCGAAGAAGCAGTCCTCGACCACCCACAGCTCGTCGTAGCCCAGCCGCTCCACCAGCCGGGCGTACGCCGGAAGTTGCTCCGGGGCGGTGTCACAGCGGTACATCACTCCGATCGGCATCTGTCCCATGTCTGGCAGCCTGCCAGACGACGCCGGCAACGGCCGGTTCTAGACTCAGGCGGTCGCCGAAACGGGAGGTGCTGCCGGTGAGCCGGCCGCGGGTCGTAGTCATGGGCAGCGCCAACATGGACCTGGTGGTCACCACCGGTTCCCTGCCGAAGCCCGGTGAGACCGTCTTCGGCACCGATTTCGTGATGGTGGCCGGCGGCAAGGGTGCCAACCAGGCGATCGCGGCCACCCGGGCCGGCGCCGCCGGGGCACTGCTCGGCGCGATCGGCTCGGACTCGTTCGGCGTGACGCTCAAGGCCCGGATCTCGGCCGCCGGGGTGGACACCGAACGGGTCCGGGTGGTCTACGGCGCGTCCGGGGTGGCGGTCGTCACCGTCGACGCCGAGGGCGAGAACACCATCGTGGTCACCCCGGCCGCCAACTCGGCGTTCACCGGGCTCACGGAGAGCGAGCTGACCGCCGTACGCGAGGCGGACGTGCTGGTCGCGCAGTTGGAGATTCCGGTCGGCACGGTGACCCAGGCGGCCCGGGCGGCCCGGTCCGCCGGTACCTGGGTGGTGCTGAACGCCGCGCCCGCCCAGCCGGTACCGGTCGAGTTGCTGGACTCCGTCGACCTGCTGGTGGTCAACGAGGCCGAGGCGCGGGCGATCACCGGGTGCGGCCGGGAGGACCCGGCGGCGCTGCTCGCCGTGGTGCCCCGCGCGGTGCTGACCCTGGGCCGGCACGGCGCCTGGTACGGCGACCGCGACGGCACCGCCGTGCACGTACCCGCGGTCAAGGTGGACCTGGTCGACTCCACGGGGGCCGGTGACGCCTTCACCGGTGCGCTCGCGGTGGCCTGGGGCGAGGGTCGGGAGCCGGTCGACGCGGTGCGCTGGGCGAGCGCGGCCGGTGCCGCCTGCGCGCGCCGGCTCGGTGCCTCGGTCTCGCTGCCGCTGCGGACCGAGATCGACGCCCTCTACGTGCCGGCGGGTGGAGACTCCGGTTACGTCGAAGCGAGTTGATCGGAGGGCGCACGATGGGGGCATGGTGAGATTCGTCCTCAACCTGCTCTGGCTGATCTTCGGTAGCGGCATCGCCCTCGCCATCGGGTACGGGATCGCGGCCCTGATCTGCTTCCTGCTGGTGGTGACCATCCCGTTCGGAGTCGCCGCGCTGCGGCTGGCGTACTACTCGCTCTGGCCGTTCGGAAGGACCCTGGTGGCGAAGCCCGGTGCCGGGCTCGGCTCGGGGCTGGCCAACGTGCTCTGGGTGGTGTTGGCCGGCTGGTGGCTGGCGCTGGCGCACATCGTCGCCGGGGTCGCGCTCTGCGTCACGATCATCGGAATCCCGTTCGGTATCGCCAACTTCAAGCTCGTCCCGGCGGCGTTCTGGCCGCTCGGCCGGGAGGTGGTGGAGGTCGACGACCTTCGCCGCCCGGCGGCGACACCGGCCCCGGCGAGCTGACGCCGGCAGACCCGGCCGGGTCGGTCAGTGCCTGGCGGCTGCGGCGCAGGAAGTCCTGCTCGACCGCGTTGCCGGTGAGCGCGGCGGCCGCGTCGTAGGCGAGCGCGGCTTCGGCGGTGCGGCCCAGCCGGCGCAGCAGGTCGGCCCGGACGGCGTGGAAGACGTGGTATGTGCCGAGGTCGAGGTCGTCGACCAGGGCCAGTGCCGGGGCCGGCCCGGCGACCTCGGCGAGCGCGACCGCGCGGTTCAGCGCCACGACCGGGCTCGGGGCGAGTGCCAGCAGGTGGTCGTAGAGCCGAAGGATCTGACCCCAGTCCGTCCCGGCGGCGGTCGGCGCGTCGCTGTGCACCGCGTTGATCGCCGCCTGGACCTGGTACGGCCCCGGCCGGTCGCGCCGCAGGCAACGCCGGACCAGGGCCTGCCCCTCGGCCACGAGTTGCCGGTTCCAGCGGGTACGGTCCTGCTCGGCCAGGCGTACCAGTCCGCCGTCCGGGTCGGTGCGGCTCGGCCGGCGCGACTCGACCAGCAGCATCAGGGCGAGCAGCCCCAGCACCTCCGGTTCGTCGGGCATGAGGTCGGCGAGCAGCCGGGCGAGCCGGATCGCCTCGACGGCGAGGTCCGTCCGGCCGAGCCGGTCGCCCGAGCTGGCGGTGTATCCCTCGTTGAACACCAGGTACAGCACGGCGAGTACGGCCTGGAGCCGGTCCGGCAGGTCGGCCTCGGCCGGCACCCGGTACGGGATCCGGGCGGCCCGGATCTTGCCTTTGGCGCGTACCAGCCGCTGTGCCATGGTCGGTTCGGGGACCAGGAAGGCGTGCGCGATCTGTGCGGTGCTCAGCCCGCCCAGCAGTCGCAGGGTCAGCGCGACCCGGGCGGCCGGGGCGAGCGCCGGATGGCAGCAGGTGAAGATCAGGCGTAGCCGTTCGTCCCGCACGGGACCCTCCTCGTCCGATCCGCTTCCGGGGTACGACGCCGGTTCGTCGGTGGCGTGCAGCAGGGCGGCCTGGGCGTGCCGGTCCGGCAGGGTGGACTCCCGGCGGAGCCGGTCGATCGCCCGGTTCCGGGCGGTGGTGATGATCCAGCCGGCCGGGCTCGGCGGTGTGCCCTCGGCGGGCCAGTTCCGGACCGCGGTGGCGAACGCGTCCTGCACCGCGTCCTCGGCGATGTCGATGTCGCCGAAGACGCGGATCAGGACGGCGACCGCCCGGCCGTACTCGGTGCGGAACACCCGCTCGACGTCGGCGGCGGTTGCCGGCTCCCGTCCGGGGCGGGGCTCCGGGCCGGACGTCGGGTCCGATCCGGCGCCCCGCTCCGGGTGAGCCGCTCGTGCCGGGTCGGGCGGCTCAGGCACGGGGCGGGTCGCAACTCTCGGCCTCGTCGGCCAGTGGCCGTACCTCGATCGGCAGCAGGCCGATCGCCCGGGCCAGCTTGCCGCCCCACTCCAGTGCGGCGTCGAGGTCGGGGGCGCGGATCACGGTGAACCCGCCGAGGTGCTCCTTGCCCTCGGTGTACGGCCCGTCGGTCATCAGCACCTCGCCGTCGCGGGGGCGGAGCACGGTCGCGGTGCTCGCCGGGTGCAGTCCGGCGGAGAAGACCCACGCTCCGGCGGCCTTCATCTCCTGGTTCAGGGCTGCCAGGTTCGCCATGATCGGATCCAGGATCTCCGGTCCCGGCGGCTCGCCGTCGCCCTGGTAGATGCTGAGCAGGTACTGCTGCATGGTGCGCGACCTCCTGTCCCGCCGCCGGCATGGCACCGGCGGCCTCTCCACCTCTACACGTTCGGCGGGCCGCCGGATCGACACACCGGCCGGAGAAATCTGGCCGTCCCGCGAGGCGGCGTCCCGTCGCCATCGCGCTGAGCAGGGCCGAAACGTCTCGTAACGGGGTCTTGACGGGGCGCGGGGAGCGGAGCATTCTCCCGAAACGTTTACAAGTCAGGAGCTGGCGCAGATGGCCTTTCCGCAGTTCTCCAGCGTCTCGCTCGGCTCCGCCGACCGGGGACGTCGGGCGGACCGGGCGGGGCGGCCGCTCCCGGCGCCGCCGCCTCGACCGGACCACCGTCTACCTGCTGCTGCTCCCGCTGGCCGGCTACTTCACCGGCGTCGGTGTGGAGTTCGCCGAGCCGGCCGTGCCGACCGGGCGGTTGGTCCGGGGCGGGGAGGAATGGTGAGCGCGAGGTGTGAGCAGATGCCGGGAACCCGGCAGTCGCGAACGGGAGGTGGGTCGGCATGACGGGCGGATCCGGCGAGGTCCGGGTGGTGGTGGTCGGCAGCGCCAACCTGGACCTGGTGGTGCCGACGCCGACGCTGCCCCGGCCCGGCGAGACGGTGCTCGGCGACGCGCTGCGAACCATTCCCGGCGGCAAGGGCGCCAACCAGGCGGTGGCGGCGGCCCGGGCCGGGGCCAGGTGCGACTTCGTCGGCGCGGTCGGGCAGGACGGCTTCGCCGACCAGCTCCGGACCAACCTGGCGGAGGCGGGGGTGGACCTGCGCCGGCTGCGTACCGTGCCGGGGCCGTCCGGTGTGGCGCTGATCGCGGTGGACGCCGACGCCGAGAACCTGATCGTGGTGGCCCCGGGCGCGAACGCCGAGCTGACCAGCCTGGACGCCGACGACCGGGCCGTGGTGGCGGCGGCGGACGTCCTGCTGTGCCAGTTGGAGGTGCCGCTGCCGGCGGTGACCCAGGCCGCCGGATGGGGCCGGACCGCCGGTACCACGGTGGTGCTGAACGCCGCACCGGCCCGGCAGTTGCCGGCGGAGCTGCTCGACGTGGTGGACGTGCTGGTGGTCAACCAGGTCGAGGCGGCGATGGTGGCCGGCCTCGACACCGACACCGGCCTCGACGCCCTGCTGGGCGCCCTGCTGCACCTGGTTCCCCGGGTGGTGCTGACCCTCGGTGCCCGGGGCGCGTGCTATGCCGACCGGCTCGGCCTGCGACTCGCGGTCGACGCGCCGACGATCGACGCGGTGGACACCACCGCCGCCGGGGACGCGTTCACCGGTGCGCTGGCGGTGGCCTGGGCACAGCGGCGCGGGCCGGTCGAGCCGGCGGCGGTGACGGCGGCGCTGCGCTGGGCGTGCGCGGCCGGTGCCGCCTGCGCGCGGCAGCCCGGCGCCTCCACCGCGCTGCCCACCCGGGACGAGATCGACGCCCTCTACGCACAGAGCTATCCGGAGCCGGCATGACGGCCAACCCCTATCTGCCGAGGGGCGATCGACCTGCCCACGGCGGTGCCGCTGGCGGCCGACGCCGACCTGTCGGTGCCGGTCGAACTCGCCGAGCGGTACCTTGCGGGAGCTGACCTCGCCGCCGCCCGCTGGCTCATCCGGGCGGTGCCGGCTGCGCCGCTTCCTCGTCGAGCAGCCCGAGATCGGCCCTGGTGATTGTCGTGGTGACCAGGAGTTCGTTGATCAGATTGTGGTTGAGGGTGTTGCCGACCGGCGGCGGGATCTCCTTCTCCAGCAGCCCCGGGACCGTACGGCTGAGCCGGGTGCGGACCTTGGCGACGATGTGGGCCGCCCGCCGCCAGCTCCACTCCTCGGTCGGCTGCAACGCGCCCAGCTCGGCGGCGACCTGAGCCCAGGTCAGCGGTTGCGGTTGTGGCTCGTGCCGCAGGTACCGCTGGCTGAGGCAGACCAGCACCAGCCTCTCGACCGGGCTCAGCTCCCATCGCTCGCGGTCCCGCGTCTCGGCCTCGTGCCCGTCCGTGGCGCCCGGCCGCGAGGTCGACGCGGCGACCCGGACCTCCAGCAGGTGATCCTGGCGCGGGCCGACGATGAACAGCGGCGTGTAGCCGAGCGGCAGCTCCGCCCGGTCGCCGCCGAGCACCAGGCACGAGCCCGGCAACCGGATCGGAAGCCGGCCGATGTTGTTCAGCACCCAGCGCGAGTGCTCCCGGGTGATGATCCCGTGCCGCCGGCTGACGTGCGGGTCACCGGCACCGACGCAGACGTGCACCTGCGGCTCGTTGCGCCCGAAGACCAGCGGAAAACCGGCGTCCGGGGCGACGCTCATCCCGCCGTTGACCCCGAGCACGAACAGGGTCTCCGGCCGGGCCGGCGGAAGCCCGCGAGCCAGGCTGCCGGTCTCCCTCGACAGCAGGCTGACCTTGCCGGACGACCTGGGAAACGACATCGTCACCGCTCGTCTCCTTCCCCTCGCGCACCCACGACGCCACGGTAGGCGACCGGGCCCGGGAGGGGTCCCGGATCAGACCTTGCCGTTCGCGGACCTCTGTGTCTCGGCACCCGTGGTGGAGCCGTTGCCGTTGTAGCGCTCGACGCCGTCCACCAGGACCACACAGCTCAGGTTGCCGGTGGTGATGCGGTAGTCGATCCGCCAGGTGGTCTGGTTCTCCGCCATCGATATCTCGACGGTCCGCCGGTACGGCAGCGGCACGTTGCGTACCGTCACCGCCTCGCCGTTGACCGTGATGGTCAGGGACTTCAGCGTGGTCCTGCCGAAGACGTAGAACTCCAGCGTACGGGTCTGGCGCACCGCGACGGTGCTGGCCGGCGGCGGCACGGGCGGGGTGCTGGGCTGCGGTGGCGTCGTCGCCCCCGCCTCGGGCTCGTCCGGGAGCAGCGCCAGCAGCCCGGCAGCGGCGCCGGCCACCGCGAGCACCCCACCGGAGAGCAGCACGGCACGCCGGTCCACCCGGCGCACCGGCCCCGGCTGATCGGTCACGCCTCCGGCTTCCGGCGCTGCCCCCTCCGCTGACCGGGGGTGCGCGCGGACAACGACGGATGGCCCGCGTCCGAGCGGCTGCGGTTCGCCGGCTCCGAGCGTGGACGTCGGCACCGGGGGCAGCGGGAGCGGCGGGTTCTCCGCCTCGCTTGCCCGGAGGTCGATCTCGGCCGTCACGGCCGGCGGCAGCCCGGCGGCACCGGCCGGCCGCCCCCGGACGGCCGAGGCCAGTCGACCGGTCAGCTCGGGCAGGCGGGGCCGGGCGGCGGGATCGGGACGCAGGCAGCCGGCGATCAGCGTCCGCAGTTCGTCGTCGGCGAGCCCGGCCAGCCCGATCCCGGACGGCGGGGCGCCGGTGCAGGCGTACGCGATCGTCGCGCCGAACGAGAAGACGTCGCTCGCCGGACCGACCGGCGTACCGGCCAGTTGCTCCGGGGAGAGGAATCCCCACGAGCCGGCCCGGGTGCTGTCCGGCACTGCCGCGCCGGGTCCGGTGGCCGTGGCGATCCCGAAGTCGATCACCCGTGGGCCGTCGGCGGTCAGCAGCACGTTCGCCGGCTTCAGGTCCAGGTGCACGATGCCGGCGGCATGGATCGAGGTGAGCGCCTCCGCGATGCCGGCCGCCAGCGGCCAGACCGCGTCGGGAGCCAGCGGGCCGAGCTGGCGTACCGCGTCCCGGAGCGACACCGCCGGCAGGAACTGGGTCGCCATCCAGGGGCGCGGGGCGTCCGGAGCCGCGTCCAGGACCCCGGGGCTGTACCGTCCGCCCGCCCTCCTGGCGGCGGCGACCTCGCCCCGGAAGCGCGCCCGGTACGCCGGGTCGGCGGCGAACTCGGCGTGCATCACCTTGACCGCCACCGCCCGTCCGCCGATCGAACGTCCGAAGTAGACGACGGCCATGCCACCCGCGCCGATCCTCGCAAGGATGCGGTACTGCCCGATCACTCGCGGATCGTGCTGCTCAAGCGGTCGCACCGGCGACTCCGGTCGGCGGGGTCAGGGCTTCCACGTACCCCTCTCTGGTGCCGACGAACACCAGCCCGGACATACCCGCCAGTCCGCTGTTGGCCAGCATCGGCGGCTGGACGATGCTCGCCTCGTACGTCCAGCGCAGCCGGCCGTCGGCCGTGTCCAGTGCGTACAGCATCCGGTCGGTGCTCGCCGCGTAGAGCGTGTCACCGGAGAGCCGTACCGCGCTGTCGGCATCCAGGCTCCGGGACCAGCGCGGCTCACCGGTGGCGGCGTTCAGTGCGAAGACCTCGCCGCGACCCCCGGTGGCGTAGAGCGTGCCGCCGCCCAGTTGCGGTGGTGAACTGCCGCCGAATGTCGCTATCCGCCAGGCGGTCGTCCCGGTGTCGACGCGTACCGCGTGCAGGGCGCGGTTGCGGTCGATCGCGAAGACCAGTCCCTCGCCGACCAGCAGGTAGAACGCGTAGTCCATCGGGCACCGCCACCGGGTTCGCCCGGTCTTCGCGTTCAAGGCGATCAGTTCGGTGTCGTTCGCCGCGACGACGACTCCGTCGCCCGCGGCGAGGTTGTTGATCTCGCCGATCCGCGCCGCCCAACGCTCCCGACCGTCCCGTACGCCGAGGGCCCTGATCGGATTGCGACCGCAACACAGCACCGATCCGGCGACCACCGGCCAGAGTGGAAACTCGCCAAACCGCACCCGATAGCTCCATCGGGTGGCGCCGGAGACGGGGTCGACGGAGGTCAGCCGGGGATTGGTGTTCTGCGCCTCCAGCACCAGGCCGCCGGCGACCGTGCCGAGCAGGGTCGCGGGATGCTTCCAGCGGGTCCGGCCGGTCCGCGCGTTCAGCGCGTACAACTCCTGCTCCTGGGTCTTCGCCAGCACCACGCCACCGGCGGTGAACAGCTCCGGGTAGTAGGCGCTCACCTTCGCCTTCCACCTGGGTACCGCCGTAGGTGGGGCGACGGTCGGGGTCGGCGGTGCGCTGGACGGGGCGGGCGTACCGGTCGGGGCGGCTCGGTCCGAACCTCGCCCGCGGATCAGGAACCCGGCGCCGGTGGCGACGGCGAGCGCGCCGACGGCACCGCCGAGCAGGTACCGGCGGTCCAGCCGTCGATTGCCGGCAGGGGTACGGAGCTGCACCGGCCCCGCCGCCCCGGCCGCCGGCCACCCGACCTCGGCACCCGGGACCGCCGCTTCCACCGGAACTGCCGCACCCGGAACCTCCGCGCCCGGATCTGCCGAGCCCGGCTCCCGGGTGTGCGCGCCCGGGTCCCGGGTCTGCGCGCCGGGCTCCCACGTGTGCTCGTCCGGGTCCCGGGTGTTCTCAGCCGCGGGATTCCCGGCCCGGCCGGGGTGGCTCTCGTCCGGTGCCGGGGCGTTCTGGCCGGCTGCGAGGGGGTTTCCCCGCGGGGGAGCCGGCGGCGCCGCCGCGTTCGGCGCGGAGGCCATGGCTCCGGCCGTCGGCGGCCGGGACAGGTGGCGGGCCTGGGCGGTACGCCGGTCTATCTCCTCGGCGAGCGACGCGGGCAACCATCCGGTACCCGCCACCGCCCTCGCCATCGCGCCGAGCCGGTGCAACAACTGCGCGGCCGACGGCCGTTCCCCGGGTACCACCCGCAGACAGGTCGTGATCAGGTCCGACAGCCAGGGATCGGGGATGCCGTCCAGATCCGCCTGGGCTGTCTGTACCCGGTACAGCGTGGCCACGGTCGCGTCGGACCCGAACGGTTCCCGACCGGTCGCCGCGTACGCCAGCACCGCGCCGAGCGAGAAGATGTCGCTCGGCGGCGCGGTCACGCCACCGGCGACCTGCTCCGGTGACATGAACCCCGGGGTGCCGATGATGGAGCCGACCTGGGTGATCGCGGTGGCGTCCTCCGGTCGGGCGATGCCGAAGTCGATCACCCGCGGGCCGTCGGCGGTCAGCATGACGTTGCCGGGCTTCAGGTCGCGGTGTGTCAGGCCGACCCGGTGGATGTCGACGAGCGCCTCGGCCAGGCCGGCGGCCAGCAGGCGTACCGCCAACGGTGGCAGGTGTCCCTCGGCCCGTACCGCCTCCCGGAGCGACAGACCCGGCAGGTAGGCGGTGACCAGCCACGGCGCGGCGGCCTCCGGGTCGGCGTCCAGCACCGACGCGGTGAACGCGCCGGTCACCGTGCGGGCGGCGGCCACCTCGCGCCGGAACCGGGCCCGAAACTCGAAGTCGCTGTGGAACCGTTCCCGGACGACCTTGACCGCGACCGCCCGGCCACCGGGTGAGTGTCCGAGGTAGACCACGCCCATTCCGCCCGCGCCCAGCCGGGCCACCAGATGGTACGGGCCGACACGGTCCGGGTCGGACGGCAGTAGCGGCTTCAACTCCTGCCTCCCCGGTGCCGTGGCGCGGTGCGGTGCGGCCGTCGACACGATCACGGAAAGCCGTCTTATCGACCGGGCCGTCTACCGTCCGACTGTAGTCAGTCCGCCCCGACCATCGGCAGCCCGTCCGGCGCACCCGACGCCGCCAGGGCACGGGCCTGGGCCCGGCCGCGACGGCCGGGCCCGATCGGTCGGCAGGAAGTTCCGCACCGCCCCCCGTTTCCGGGTACGGCCCCCGCCCGGCCTAACCCGACACCAGGCGCAGTACGCCGGCACCGTCGGAGGTCCAGCCGGCCAACTGCACCAACAACGCTCCGGGTTCCCGTTCCGGTCGCTCCGGTACGCCGTCGGCGCCGCAGGTGACCACGCCTCCGCCGCCGCCGAGATAGAACTTCATCACGCCGCAGCTCTTCAACGTGCCGGATCCGCCGGCACCGGTCGGCATTGTCAGCTTGAAGTCGAGCTGGACGTCCCGCTTCACCTTGGTCACCGAGAAGGTGCCGCCGTCCACCCTGATCCGGACCGGTTTGGTCACGGCCACCTCGCAGGTGCCGTCCGCGCAGGCCGCGTAGCGCCGGCCGTCGGCGGCGGCGCGGACCCGGATCGGAGCTGGGGTGGTGGCGTCGGGAGCGGGGCTGGGGGTTGGCGAAGCGGTGGTGACCGGAGATGCGGCGGTACTGGTCGGGTTCTCCGCTACGCCGCTGTCGCGCCGTGCGCCGCAGCCCGTCGAGAGCAGTACGGCGAGCAGCGCGCATCCGGTCTGCCACGAGATCCTGCGGGCCACGCCGGTGGCGTCGGTAGAGACACTCATCATCGGCTCCTGATGCTGGGCTCGGTTGTCCACCCGTTTCTAACCCGGACTCCCGGGGACCCCTCCCGAGCCGGACCGCGTGCCCACGAGGCCCGGCGACGTTGTCCACCTCGATTTGCCCTGGTATCTGGGGGGCGTCGATGGCGTTGACCGACCTGGAGTCATATCCGCGGGTGAGTGATTCGGAGCGCAATTTCCCGGTCTGTCGTTCTCGCACCGAACGAGGCCGGCGCGAGCGGTGCTCAGCCCTGGCTTCGGGTCAGCGGTCGCCGCTGTGCTGTTCGATGGCGCGCTGGATCGCCCGGTAGATCTGGCCGAACCGCAGCGCGTCCGAACTGCGCAGCAGCAGGGCCTCCTCACCCCGGTACTGCACCCACAACTCCTGCACCTTCGCGCCGCGTTCGTACGACCGGTCGAGCCAGTACAGCGGCACTTCCAGGAACGGGAACAGGGCCAGCGCGCCGACGACACAGACCGCCAGCACGATCGCGGCGAGCTGCCACTCGCCCCGGTCCTGGGCCGAGTACGCCAGCGACAGCACGCAGACCATCACCACCAGCGGCGGGATCGACAGCAGGAAGATGAGTACGCCCCGGCCGGCGAGCCGCCCCCGGGTCCGGGCCGTACCCCGGCCTCTGGCATGCCAGACGTACGACACCTCGGCGACCGGCACGGTGCGCCCGTTCACGTGGATGGTCTCGGAGGTAACCCGTACCGTGTCGTCCCGGTAATAGAGCGTCACCGTTCCAGCTAAGCGTGGCGGCCGGTGTGAGCGCCACCGCCCCGCTCGGTCGGATTCGGGTCAGCCCTTGTTGGCGCCGAGGGTCAGCCCGGCGACGAACTGCCGTTGCAGCACGAAGAAGACGATCAGCGTCGGCAGCGCGACCAGGATCGACCCGGCCGCCAGCAGGTTGTAGTCGGTGAAGTAGACCGACCGCAGGTTGTTCAGCGCGCTGGTCACCGGCAACTTGTCGCCGGTGGACATCAGCACCACCGCCCAGAGGAAGTCGTTGTAGATCCAGGCGAATTCGAGGGTGCCGAGCGCGCCGAGCGCCGGCCGGACCAGCGGCAGCACCACTCGCCAGTACTGCCGCCAGACCCCGGCACCGTCCACCGTGGCCGCCTCGATCAGCTCGCGCGGGATGGTGTCCATGTAGTTGCTCAGCACGAAGACGCAGAATCCGGTCTGGAAGGCCACGTGGATCGCGATGATCCCCCAGTACGAGTCGTAGACCAGCTCCGAGGGCCAGCTCATCCACCACGGCAGCGGGAGTTTGGTGTACATCAGGTAGAGCGGGGTCAGCACCACCTGCTGGGGCAGCAGGTTGCCGGCGGTGAAGAGGATCAACAGCAGTTTGCCGCCGGGCAGCCGGCGTCGCGAGATCAGGAACGCCACGAACGAGGCGAAGAAGAGCGTCAACAGCACCGCCGGTACGGCCACCAGCAGGGTGTTCAGGAAGTGCCGGGGCAGGTTGCCGCCCTGCCACGCCTGCACGTAGTAGTCGAAGTTGAGCGTCTTCGGCAGCGAGAAATAGCCCTCGGCGGCGGTTTCGGCATACGGCCGCAGCGAGGCGTAGAGCGGCAGCAGCAGCGGCACCAGCCAGCCCAGCGCCATCGCCCAGAGGAAGACCCGGACCACCACCCGCCACGGCCTCACCGGCCGCCTCCGGCGCGGGCCGCCGGCCACCGCCGTCCGGCGTCCCGTAGCGACCCGCTCCCGCACCCGGACCCCGTCGCTGCTCACGCCTCGTCCTCCCGCCGGAAGACCTGCACCAGGTAGACCGCGATGAAGCCGGTGGAGATGAGCAGCAGGATCACCGCGATCGCCGAGCCGTACCCGATCCGGCTGGCCTCCCCGACGATGTTGTCGGTGACCAGCACCGAGAGCAGTTCCAGACCATTGCGCCCCCGGTTGATCGCGTAGACGACGTCGAACGCGCGCAGCGCCTCGATCACGGTGATCACCAGCACGATCACGTTGACCGGGCGCAGCGTCGGGAAGACCACCCGGAAGAAGGTCTGCGCCTCGTTCGCCCCGTCGATCGCGGCGGCCTCCTTCAGGGCCGGGTCGACGGCTTTCAGTCCGGCCAGGTAGAGCAGCATGACGTACCCGACGTGTCGCCAGCCGACCAGCAGCAGTACCGACCATAGGTTGATCGACGGGTCGCCGAGCCAGTCGACCGGGTTGTCGGTCCGGCCCAGGAGCGCGTTCGCCGCCCCGTAGTCGCGGGAGAAGATGAGCTGGGCGAGGAAGCCGACCACGGCCAGGGAGAGCACCACCGGCAGGTAGAAGGCGGTCTGGTAGAAGCGGGTGAACCGCATCTCCCGGTCCAGCAGCACCGCCAGGAACAGCCCGAACGGGGTGGCGACCAGGCCGAGGAAGGCGAGCCAGAGCAGGTTGTGCCGGACCGCCGGCCAGAACGGCGGATAGTTGCTGACGATGTTGACGTAGTTCTCCAGCCCGACCGGCCGGATCTCGCCCAGCCCGTCCCAGGAGGTGAACGACAGCCCGATCGAGGCGAGCGCCGGGCCCCAGATCAGCGCCAGGTCGAGCAGCAGCGGCAGGCCGAGCAGCAGCCCGATCACCGCGATGTCGCGCGGGGTGAACCGGCCGATCCGGCGCCGTCGACGCCGGGCCGGTGACCGGGGTACGTCCCCCGCCCGCCCAGCCTCGACCGGCGGTGCCGTCGGAGTCGGTGTCACCGCCACCGCCTTCAGGAGGCGAAGATGGTCTTCTTCTGCGACTCGATCCGCCTACACAGCCCGTCGATGTCGTCCGGCTTGTTCAGGAAGCTCTGCAACGACGGGATCATCACCGTGGAGGCGAAGTCCGGCCGGGTGTCCCGGTCGAGGAACTGGGAGATCTGCTTCGCCCCGCCGACCAGCTCGACCGCCTTGCGCTGCAACGCGCTGTACCCGCTGGTGTCGGCGCCGTTGTGCGTGGCGACGTTGTTCGGGTCGCTCTTGAGGTACGCGTTCTGCGCCTCGGCGCTGGCCAGATAGCGGAGCAGCTCCTTCGCCCCGTCGACGTTCTTCACCTTGCTGGAGATCATGAAGCCGTCGATCGGCGCCTCGACCGCGTCCTGCCCGTGTGCCTCGACGATCTGCGGGAACGGGAAGAAGTCCATGTCGGCCGCGACCTCGCCCTGGAACTGCTGGCCGACGAACATGCCGAGCAGGTACATCCCGGTCTGCTTCTGGCCCAGCGACTGCGCCGCCTCCTGCCAGGTCCGCCCGTTCGCCCCCGGCTGGCAGTACGGCAGCAGCTCCCGCCAGAGCGTGAAGACCTGCTTGACCCGGCTGTCCTCCCAGGACTCCTTGCCGGCCATCAGGTTGACGTGGAAGTCGTATCCGTTGCTGCGCATGTTGATGTAGTCGAAGGTGCCCATCGCGGGCCAGCCGTCCTTGTCGGCCATGGCGATCGGGATCAGCCCGTCCGAGCGCATCCTCGCGGCCAGCGCTTTGAGATCGTCCCAGGTCTTCGGGACCTGGTAGCCCTTCTCCTGGAACACGCTCTTCCGGTAGAACATCGCCCACGGGTAGTAGTAGAACGGCACGAAGTACTGCTTGCCGTCGGTGCCGGTGGACGCCTGTTTCATCGCGGCGGAGAAGTCGCCGCCGATCGACTGCCAGATGTCGGAGATGTCGGTGGCCAGCCCCTGGGCGGCGAAGTACTGCATCCGGAACCCGGAGAACCAGCTGAAGACGTCGTCCGGGGTCGCCTGGAGATAGCGGGTGATGTTCTCCTGGAAGGTGTTGTGGTCGACGGTGTTGATCTTCACGTCGAGCCCGGAGCCGGCGAGCACCTCGGCGAGCGCCTTCTTCGGCACCTCGTCCGAGTAGTTGGAGCCGAGGGTCACCGTGCCGCCGCCGCTGCCGTCCTCGGTCGGCTTCTCACAGCCCGCCAGCCCTGCCGGCAGGGCCAGTGCGCCGGCCGCGTACGCGGCACCGCCGAGCAGGCGGCGCCGGGCGAGCGTGTGGGGCGCGGAGCGGGAAGCTGCGGGCGGAACGGACGGGCCGGACGGGAATGTCGCCATCGTGTCTCCTCGCGCCGCTGCGGGACGGATCGACACCGCCGCGCAGCAGCCGATCCGCGCACGAAACCTGCTGGCAACAGTAGGAGGGTAGGCGGAAGAGGGTCAAGAACTTAGATCAATGGATGCCGGATCAACCGGGGTGCGGCCCACGATCGCCACCGGTGAGTCGTCGTCGCCCGCTGGCGATGGCCTATGCGCCGAGGACGTCGTCGACGGTGGTGGCGTTGACGGCGCGGCGCAGCCAGGTGTCGAGCTGGGCCAGGTCGGTGCAGGCGAGGATCTGCTCGCGGGCCTCGTCGGGTACGGCCACGCCTCGCCCGTCGAGCACGGTCAGGATCGCCCGGGCCTCGCCCCGGGCCTCGCCCTGCTCCTCGTGTTTGGCGGCGAGTTCCCGGAACAACTCGCTGTGGTACTCGTACCTCGCAGTGGTGGTCATGAAAGCCTCCCAACGAGTCCGGGTCGCCGCCGGCAGCCCGGCCAGTACAACGTCATAATACAAGATCGCGGTCTTCGGATTGACTGAGCGAAGCGCTGCCATCAGCGCCGGGAAGGTGGCCTCCACCTGGGCGTCGTGGCCGTGGCAGATGGCCGAGAGCACGGCCAGTGCCGGGTTGGTCCGGGCCAGGTCCACGTCCACGACCAGCGGGACATCGCTGGGTGTGAAGATCAACGGCCGCAGTGCCAGGCTCAACCCGTCGAACTCGAAGAGGCCGCGGTAGCGGCGGGCGGTCCGCAGGTCGGGGCAGTAGACCAGCAGCGCGGCGTCGACATCCAACTCGGCTTCGAGTTGGGCCACGTAGAGCTTCCAGGTGCGTCGCTTCGTGGAGTCCCAGCCGCGCTGGATCTCCAGTACGACCGCGAGCAGCGGCTGGTCGGTCGGGTCGCAGAAGAGCAGCATGCTGTCCGCGTGGTAGGTGCGCGGGACCAGCACCCGTACGTCCGTGGCGTGCGGACGGGCGTGGTGGTAGTCGGGAACCTTCACGTCGAACACGTGCCTCAGCAACCAGGCCACCAGGCTCGGGTCGAGCTTGGCCAGGGCGACCGGGGACTCGTGCTCCGCACTCGGCATGGCGGGTACGTTACGAGAGGGGTACGACACCCGGCGTGATGGCGCGGGTGTCGCGGCGCTTCCGCCGGTCAGCGGTTGCGGCTGGGAGTGACGGCTGCGGCCTGCTCGACGGCCCGCTCCAGGGCCCGGTAGACCTGGCCGAACCGCAGCGCGTCAGCGGTGCTGAGCACCCGGACCGGCACCCCGCGCCACTGCGCCCAGATCTCCAGCCGGTGCGCGCCCCGGGCGTAGCTGCGGTCGACGTGCTCCAGCAGATAGTCGGCGACCGGTGCGGCGGCGAGCCCGACGAGTATGGAGGCGCCGACGATCGCGATGGTCGCGGTGAGCGAGGTGTGCAGGCGTACCGCGATCAGGATGCCGACGGCGGCGGCGACCAGCGGGCCGGCGAGCCCGGCCAGCAGCGCGCCCCGGCCGGCGAGGGTGCCCCAGGAGCGGGCGCCCCGGACGTGCCAGACCCGGGCGACCTCGGCCAGGGGATAGGCCCGACCGTCGACGCGGATCGCCTCCGAGGTGATCCGGATCGTACGGTCGTCGTAGTACGTGGTCATCGCCGTTCCGCTCGGGGTGAGTCCGACGTGCTCAGCGTATCTGGAAACGGTACCCCGCAGGGGCCGCCCCGAATCCCCACCGAGCTGCCACGGCCGGCAGAACGCCCGTTAGGGTGAGCCTCGCGACTTCGACGTGGAGGTGGGCTGTGGGCGACTTCGTCCGGGTGGAGACCAACGAGGGTATCGGCACGATCCGGCTGGACCGGCCGCCGATGAACGCGTTGAACACCCAGGTTCAGGAGGAGTTGCGCGCCGCCGCCACCGTGGTCTCCGCCGACCCGGACATCCGCGCGGTCATCGTGTACGGCGGGGAGAGGGTCTTCGCGGCCGGCGCGGACATCAAGGAGATGGCCGACATGTCGTACGTCGACATGGCCGAGCGGGCCGCCGACCTGTCCAGCGCGCTCGGCGCGCTCGCCCGGATCCCGAAGCCGGTGGTCGCGGCGATCACCGGGTACGCCCTCGGTGGCGGCTGCGAACTGGCACTGGCCTGTGACTGGCGGGTGGTCGCCGAGGACGCGAAGCTCGGTCAGCCGGAGATCAAGCTCGGCATCATCCCCGGCGCGGGCGGCACCCAGCGGCTGGCCCGGCTGGTCGGCCCGGCCCGGGCCAAGGATCTGATCATGTCCGGCCGGATGGTCGACGCCGCCGAGGCGCTCCGGATCGGCCTCGCCGACCGGGTGGTCCCGGCCGAGTCGGTGTACGCCGAGGCGGTGGCGCTGGTCCGGCCGTACCTGACCGGTCCGGCCCAGGCCCTGCGGGCGGCGAAGCTGGCCGTGGACGGCGGGCTGGAGATGGATCTCGCCTCCGGGCTGGCCTGGGAGAGCCAGCTCTTCGCCGCACTCTTCGCCACCGACGACCGCCGGGAGGGGATGGCCGCCTTCGTCGAGAAGCGCCGCCCCGACTTCACCGGTCGGTGATCACCTTCCCGGGATAGGTGAGTGTCGTTCACGTTATTTCCGACCGGCCGGTAACCTCGCAGGAACCCCGGCGCGACGAGCGGCAGGCACGGCGGACGACAGGAGCGGCGATGACGGAACGGATCGAAGGACACGGCGGCGACCTGGCCCTGGCGGCCCTGCGGGCGTACGGCGTGCGGGAGATGTTCACCCTCTCCGGTGGCCACGTCTTCCCGCTGTACGACGCGGCGCACCGTACCGACTTTCCGATCTACGACGTCCGGCACGAGCAGTCGGCGGTCTTCGCCGCCGAGGCGGTGGCCAAGTTGCAGCGCCGGCCGGGGCTGGCCGTACTCACCGCCGGTCCCGGCGTCACCAACGGGATCTCCGGGCTGACCAGCGCGTTCTTCAACGCCTCCCCGGTGCTGGTGCTCGGCGGTCGCGCCCCGGCCTTCCGCTGGGGTTCGGGCAGCCTCCAGGAGATCGACCACGTCCCGCTGGTCGCACCGGTCACCAAGCACGCGGGCACGGTCTGGTCGACCGACGACGTACCGGGGGCGGTCGCCGGGGCGCTGACCGCGGCGCTGACCCCGCACCGGGGTCCGGTCTTCCTGGACCTGCCGCTGGAGGTGATCTTCTCCACCGGTGACGCCGAGCCGCCGGCCGAGCCGGTGATCGCGCCCGTCGAGCCGGATCCGGACGAGGTGGCGAAGGCCGTCCGGCTGATCGCCGCAGCCGAGCGCCCGGTGATCATCGCCGGCTCCGACGTCTACGCCGGGGACGCCGTCGAGGCGCTGCGGGCCGCCGCCGAGGCGCTCCGGGTACCCGTCTTCACCAACGGGATGGGCCGCGGGGCCCTGCCGCCCGGTCACCCGCTCAGCTTCGCCAAGGCCCGCCGGGTGGCGCTCGGCGGCGCCGACCTGGTCGTGGTGGTCGGCACCCCGCTGGACTTCCGGCTCGGCTTCGGCGACTTCGGCGACGCCCGGGTGGTGCACGTGGTGGACGCGCCCAGCCAGCGGGCCCAGCACGTCGAGCCGGCCGTCAGCCCCGCCGGCGACCTGCGGCTGATCCTGACCGCGTTTGCCGAGTACTCCGGTGACCGGACCGACCACGAGCAGTGGATCGACGGGCTGCGTACCGCCGAGGAGGCCGCCCGGGCCAAGGACGCGGCGGCGATGGCGGCCGAGACCGACCCGATCAAGCCGGCCCGGGTCTACGGCGAACTGCGCCGGGTACTCGCCCCGGACGCGGTCACCATCGGCGACGGCGGCGACTTCGTCTCGTACGCCGGGCGCTACCTGGAGCCCGCCCAGCCCGGCACCTGGCTCGACCCGGGCCCGTACGGCTGCCTCGGCACCGGCATGGGCTACGCGATGGGGGCCCGGGTGAGCTACCCGGACCGGCAGATCTGCGTACTGATGGGCGACGGCGCGGCCGGATTCTCGCTGATGGACGTCGAGTCGCTGGTCCGGCAGAAGCTGCCGGTGGTGATCGTGGTCGGCAACAACGGCATCTGGGGCCTGGAGAAGCACCCGATGCGCGGCATGTACGGCTACGACGTCGCCGCCGACCTCCAGCCCGAGTTGCGCTACGACCAGGTGGTGAGCGCGCTCGGCGGTGCCGGCGAGACGGTGGCGAAGGCGGCCGACCTGGGACCGGCGCTGGAGCGGGCGTTCGACGCTCAGGTGCCGTACCTGGTCAACGTGCTGACCGACCCGGCCGACGCCTATCCCCGCTCGTCCAACCTCGCCTGATCCGTCCACCCGCGCTCGGCGCGGCGGTCAGCGGTACCGGTCGGCGGAGTCGGTCCACCACTCGGCCGGGCCGATCGGCGGGGGCCGGAGACCGGGCTCGTCCCCCGCGTCGACCTGATCGGTCCAGTCGGGCCGCCGGTCCGGTTCGAGCTGGTCGGACGGGTGGAACCGGTCTGCCGGGTCGAGCTGGTCCGCCCGGGCGAGCTGGTCCGCCGGGTCGAGCCGAGATGCCGGGCCGAGCCGGTGATCCGGGTCGAGCGGGTCGGCCGGGCCGGCGATGCCCGGTTCTCCGACCACGGTCAGGTCGGTGACCCGTAGCGGCGGCTCCCCACCCGCGCCGGCCGACGCCCCGGTCCACCAGGCCCGGTTCGCCGCCCGCGCCCCCGGACCGGCCCGGTCCGGGTGGCGGGCCGCGAGCAGCGGCAGCAGCAGTACCCCGAGCACGAACGGTGCGGCCATGTAGCGGGCGGCCTGGGCGTTGTTGACAGCCAGTACCGAGAGCTGGTTGCCGAGGCTCAGCGTGGCCAGTGCCAGCACTGCCCGGTCCCGCCGGCGCCAGGCCAGCAGCCCAACCGTCAGGTACGCCAGGTAGGCCCAGGTCGCGCCGCGCCACAGCAGCCACTCGGGCTGGCCGACCCGGCTGGAGAGTTCGTCCGCCACGTCGCTGACCGGCTCGGCCAGCGGCCGGCTGTACGCGACGGCCAGCACCTCCGGCCGCTGGAACCTCGGATCCCGCTCCAGATAGGTCGGCAGCGCCCAGGCGGTCGGGTTGGCCCGCAACCCGCCCGCCGGAGTGGGCCGCCAGGCGATCGAGCCCCGGCAGATCCGGGCGGCGAGCACCGTCTCCGGCGATCGGCGTACCAGCCGCCACCAGGCTGACAGCAGGTCCTCGTGGTGTGCCGCTGCGGCCGAGCGGTCGAAGTCGGGGTGGTAGACGGTCGAGTCGACGGTGTAACAGTCCGCCGACTGCCGCCAGTGCGACAGGGGCGCCACCTTGGTCAGCAGGGCCAGGTCGGCAGCGGGGAAGTCGGCCGGCCGCTCGGCGTACCCGATCGCGAGGTCGGCGAGGAACGCCTCGTAGGCCACGATGGACTCGCTGTCCCGTACCCCGAGGGCGGGCAGCAGGGCCCAGTTGGTCAGCAGCGCGACCGTGGCGGCCACCACCCCGGCGAGCAGGATCCGGAGCGCGGTACCGCGCAGCAGCAGGGCGAGCAGCACGGTGACGATCGCCGCCACCACGAAGCCGTTCTGCCGGAACAGGCAGCTCAGGGTCAGCTCGGCGGCGAGGGCGCCGAGCAGTTCCCAGGGCATCCGCCAGGTGTTTCCGGCCGGCCGTCCGGCCGCCCGCGGCGCCGGTGCGGCGGGCCGGACGACCGTACCGGCGTTCCCCCGGCTCGGCCGGCCACCATCCGGACCAACACCGCGCGCCCGGTCCTGCGCACCGGTGGCTTCCGGCCGGCGTGCGGCGAGCATCCGGGCCACCGTGCCGAGCAGGAAGACGTGGCAGACGACGAACGGCACGTCCTTCCAGACGCAGACCGTGAAGGTGCCGACCGGAGGCAGCGCCACGACCACCACCGCCGCGGTGGTCCAGGCCCAGGCCGGGCCGCCGATCCGGCGCAGGCCGGTGACCGCGTACGCCAGGCCGGCTGCCAGGGCGGTGGTCTGCACCAGGGTCAGCCAGCCGATTCCGCCGGTGAGCCGCACCGACAGCCAGACCAGACCGGTGTAGCTGACCGGGTGGTGGGTGTTCCAGTTGCCGGTGGTGGCCTGCCAGACGTGGTCGAGCGAGTCCGGGCTGAACAGTCCCGGATAGCGGGCGGCCCACCAGAACAGCAGTACCGCCTGGGTCAGCCCGAAGGTCAGCCCGCCGAGCCTCGCCGGCGAACCCCCGAGCCACCCCGGCCGGTGGGGGCGGCGGTCGTCGGACTCCGCCGACCCGTCCGCCGGCCCTGCCGGCCCGGTCACCACCCCGTGTGCCATGCCTATCGTCCTTCGCCCGGGCGCGGCCGCGCCGACCAGCGGTGCGAGGGGTGGTGGGCACCGATCTGGGCCATGCTACGGCCGGCGTCGGCCGAGAGTCCCTGGAACGGCGGACTCCGCACCGGCCGGGGTCCGACCGTGCGTGTCAGCCAGTTGTCAGCGCCGAGCGGCCGGTGTCAGCCCCGGCTCAGTCCCGTTGGTCATGGTGGGGGCACGACGAATACCGACGGGAGACAGTTCATGAGTTACGCCATCCGGGCCGAGGGGTTGGTCAGACGCTTCGGCGAGACCACCGCCCTGGCCGGCGTGGATCTGGGGGTACGGGCCGGCACCGTCTTCGGCCTGCTCGGCCCGAACGGGGCCGGTAAGACGACTGCGGTACGGGTACTCGCCACCCTGCTCCGGCCGGACGCCGGCACCGCCACGGTCGGCGGGTACGACGTACTCCGCCAGGCGCACCAGGTGCGGCAGGTGATCGGCCTCACCGGCCAGTACGCCTCGGTCGACGAGACGCTGACCGGTACCGAGAACCTGCTGCTGATCGGCCGGCTGCTCGGGATGTCCCGGGGCGATGCCCGTTCCCGGGCCCGGCAACTACTCGCCGAGTTCCACCTCTCCGACGCGGCGGACCGGGCGGCGAAGACGTACTCCGGAGGCATGCGGCGGCGGTTGGACCTGGCGGCGAGCCTGGTCGGCCGGCCCCGGGTGCTCTTCCTGGACGAGCCGACCACCGGGCTGGACCCGCGCAGCCGTACCGAACTCTGGGGCATCGTCCGGGACCTCGTCGGTTCGGGGGTGACCGTGCTGCTCACCACGCAGTACCTGGAGGAGGCGGACCAGCTCGCCGACGAGATCGCGGTGATCGACCACGGCCGGGTGATCGCCCAGGGCACCTCGGAGGAGCTGAAGACGAAGGTCGGCGGGCAGGCGCTGGTGGTCCGGCCAGCCGACCCCGGTGACCTGGCCGTGGTGGTCGGCGTGCTGCGGGAGGTGACCGGTGCCGAGCCGGAGCTGAACCAGCAGACCGTGACGGTGCCGGTCAGCGGCGGCGAGATGCTGCCCGCGGTGGTACGCCGGCTCGACGACGCCGAGGTCACCATCGCCGAACTCGCGCTGCGGGGCGCGAGCCTGGACGAGGTCTTCCTGTCGCTGACCGGTCACCGGGCCGAGGACGAGACCGAACTGGCGGAGGTGCCGGCATGACGACGATCAGCGCACCGGCGCCGGTGCCCACCCGGCGGGTCGGCCCGGTGGTCGGGTTCCGGCACACCATGACCCTGGCCTGGCGGAGCCTGGTCCAGATCAAGCACAACCCGATGGAGCTGCTCGACCTCAGCATCCAGCCGCTGATGTTCGTGCTGCTCTTCACGTACGTCTTCGGTGGCGCGATCGCCGACAGCCCCACCGACTACCTGCGGTTCATGCTGCCCGGAATCATGGTGCAGAACGCGCTCTTCGCCACCATGACCACCGGGTTCGGGCTGAACACCGACCTGACCAAGGGAGTCTTCGACCGGCTCCGCTCGCTGCCGATCGCCCGCTGGGCGCCACTGGCCGGGCGGATCCTCGCCGACACGGTCAAGCAGGCGTGGTCGATCGCGCTGCTGCTCGCCATCGGCGTGCTGCTCGGCTTCCGGATCGGTACCGGCCCGCTCGGCGTACTCGGCGCGTTCGCGCTGCTGCTCGCCTTCTCGCTGGCCGCCGCCTGGATCTCCGTGCTGGTCGGTGTGCTGGTGAACGAGCCGGAGAAGGTGCAGATCTTCGGCTTCATGGTGATCTTCCCGCTGACCTTCACCAGCAACATCTTCGTGCCGACCGAGAGCATGCCCGGCTGGCTCCAGGCCTGGGTGAAGGTCAACCCGGTCTCCACGCTGGCCGACGCGCTGCGCGGGCTGCTGGTCTCCGGACCGGAGTCGGGGCCGATCGTGACCTCGCTGCTCTGGGGGCTCGGTATCGCGGTGGTCTTCGCCCCGCTGGCCGTCCGGGCGGTGATGCGGCGGGTGTGAGCGGGTCCTGTCTTCCGGGGCGCGGTGCCCCGGGAGGTCCCGCACCCGGTGGGGTGCGGCGGCCGGGGTGCGGGACGGCAGGTGTGGTGTCCCGGGTCAGCCGACGGTTTCCTGGACCAGTGCGGGCAGTGCGGCCGGCGAGCCGGCGGCCTGCCCGCCCTGGCCGAACGCCTCGGCGAAGGCCGCCTCGCCGAGCGCGTCCCGGACGGCCGTCTCGACCCGGGCGCCGTCCAGCAGCGAGTGGTCCGGTCCACCCCGGACCCCGGCCGCCGCCCCGAGCAGCCGGGCCGCCCCGACCGGCCGGCCGAGCCGGAGCGCCAGGTCGGCGAAGCCCGCCAGTACCGCGCCGAGCACCGGGGCGTCGTAGAACTCCAGCGCGAAGCCGAGTGCCCGGTCGTGGTGCTGCCGGGCGCCGGACAGGTCACCGAGCGCGGCGGTCACCGCGCCGTGCGAGGAGGCGAGCATCGCCCGCCACTGCGGAGCCATCCGCCGATCCGTGGTCAGCCCGGTGGCCTGGTCGAGCCGCTGCCGGGCGCCGACGAGGTCGCCCTGGACGCCCAGGATCTCGGCGTACTCGTGGGCGACCGCCGCCCGGCACTCGTCCGAGCCGATCCGCTCCGCCTGCCGGTCGGCGTCGATCACGAGGTCGAGTGCCCGGTCGTGCTCGCCGAGCTGCCACAGCTCGTGGGCCAGCCGGACCTGCATCACCGGCAGGTCCTCGGCGGCGCCGACCAGGCGGATCAGCTCGATCGCCTCGACCTGCAACCCGGCGGCCCGGCCGTGCTCACCCCGCCGGCTGGCCAGTTCCGCGAGGGCCGAGAGGGAGTACCCGGTGCCCCACCGTTCGCCGATCGACCGGAAACCCTCGAGTGCGGCGGTCATGTTGGCCTCGGCGGCGTCGCTGGACCCGCCGCTGTTGAGTTGCGCGTGCGCGTGGGACATCCGGGCGGTCGCCCGGACCCACGGGTCGGGATCGTCGAATCGGGTGGCCAGCACGTCGAGCGCCGGCTCGGTCAGATAGGACTCGAACATCACCGATATCGGTTTGATCAGACGCAGCAGCGGGTGGACCGGCTCCTGCCCCTCGGCGGTCCGGGCCGCCCGGGCCAGCCACTGCCCGCCCTTGGCGAACTCGCCCTCGGCCGCGAGCAGGTTCATCCCGGTCAGCAACTCGGCGATGGCGACCTCCGCCGGTGGCAGCCGGTCGATCCCGGGCAGGGCCATCGCCGCGACGGCCAGTTCGACGCCCTCGACCCGCATACCCCGCATCCACCAGTACCAGCCGAGGGCCGCGACGAGTCCCACCGCCGTCGCGGCGGATCCGGTACCGATCGCCCAGCGCAGCGCGGCATGCAGGTTGTCGTGCTCGGCGGTCAGCCAGCCGAGCCAGCGAAGCTGGTCCGCGCGGCGCAGTTCGGCGTCGGCGACCCGGGCGACCGCGAGGAAGTCCTCGGCGTGCGCCCGCCGGACCCGGTCCGCCTCGCCGGCTTCGGCCAGCCGGCGCAGCCCGTATTCCCGGATGGTCTCCAGCATCCGGTAGCGCGGCTCGCCGTTCCCGGTGACCACCACGAGCGACTTGTCGACGAGTGCGGAGAGCCGGTCGAGCACCCCGGCCCGGTCGAGTACGCCCGCCGGTCCGGCACCGCCCGCCGGCCCGGCACCGCCCTCCGGTCCGCCGCCGTCCAGTGCGCAGATCCGCTCGACCGCGTCCAGGGTGGCCCCGCCGCTGAACACCGCCAGCCGGCGCCAGAGCGCCCGCTCGGCGTCGTCGAGCAGGTCCCAGCTCCAGTCGAACACCGCACGCAGGGTCTGGTGCCGGGGCAGCGCCGTTCGGCTGCCGCCGGTGAGCAGCCGGAACCGGTCGTCGAGACGGGCGGCGACCTGGGCCGCGGTCATGCTGCGCAGCCGGGCGGCGGCCAGCTCGATGGCGAGCGGCATGCCGTCCAGCGACCGGCAGATCCGGACCACCGCGGCGACGGTGTCGTCGTGCACGGTGAAGTCGGGGCGTACCGCGCCGGCCCGGTCGGCGAGCAGCCGGACCGACGGGTACGCCATCGCCGTCACCGGGTCGGCGTGCGGGGGCGGCAGCGGCAGCGAGTCGACCGGGCAGAGCGTCTCGCCGGTGATCCCGAGCGGCTCCCGGCTGGTGGCCAGGACCCGCAGTTCCGGGCAGGCGCCGAGCAGCCGGTCGGCGAGGGTGGCGGCGGCCTCGATGACGTGTTCGCAGTTGTCGAGCAGGAGCAGCATCCGCCGGGATCCGATGGCTCCGGCGAGCCGGTCGATCGGGTCGGTCGCCCCTGCGTCGGGGACGCGGTTGCGAGCGGCCAGCAGGCCCTGCTCGCGCAGCCCGAGCACCTGGAGGATGGTCTGCGGCACCTCGGCGCCGTCCGTCACCGGGGCGAGTTCGACCAGCCACAGGGCGTCACAGGCGCGGCCGGAGAGCGTACGCGCCGCCTCGACGGCCAGCCTGGTCTTGCCGGCGCCGCCCGGACCGGTGAGGGTGACCAGCCGGGATCCGGAGAGCAGCTCGGTGACCCGGCTGATCTCCGGCTGCCGGCCGACGAAGCTGGTCAACGGGGTGGGCAGGTTGTCGACCGGCGCGTCGCCGGAGATGCTGCCCGATTCGGGCGCGGGGGCCGGCGGGACGGGCGCGGCCTCCCGGAGCAGTTCGAGGTGCAGCGCGGCGAGTTCGGGGGCCGGCTCGGTGCCGAGGGTCTCGGCCAGGGTGCGCCGCAGCCGGGCGTACGCGGCCAGCGCCTCGGCGGCCCGCCCGGTGGCCGCCAGCGCCCGGACGAGCTGCCCGGTGAAGCGCTCGCGGAGCGGGTGCGCCTCGGCCAGGGCACGCAGCTCCGGTACCAGCACGGCAGCCTCGCCGGAGGCGAGCCGGGCGTCGATCCGCTCCTCGACGGCGGTCAGCCGCAGCTCGTCGAGGCGGGCCGCCGGTCCCCGGGCGAATCCGGCGTGCGCCACGTCGGCCAGCGCGGGGCCGCGCCAGAGGCCGAGCGCGTCGGCGAAGACCTCGGCGGCACCGGGCGGGTCCGAGCCGAGCAGGGCCCGGCCGGTGCCGACCAACCGTTCGAACCGGCGTACGTCCACCGCGGCCGGTTCGATGGCCAGCCGGTAGCCGGTCGGATGCGACTCGATCGGGGCGTCCGGCACGGTACGCCGGAGCCGGGAGACCAGCGCCTGCAACGCGTTCGCCGCACCCGCCGGTGGTTCGTCCTCCCACAGCCCGTCGATCAGCCGGCCGGTGTCGACGACCCGGTCGGCGTCGAGCGCGAGCAGGATCAGCAACCGGCGCAGCCGTGCACCGCTGACCGGCACCGGCGCCCCGGTGTCGGCCGTGACCTCCAGCGGCCCGAGCATGGCGATCTGCACGGGCTCGATTGTGCCTGGCACGGTCACCGGGCAGCCCGCAATGTCGACCCGGTGCTCGGGGTACGCCCGAGCGGGACGCGGCGCCGGTCAGACGTCTGGCTTGTCCTCTTCCCGGGGCGGCTCGCTGTCCCGGCGCCGCAGTTCCTCCTCCCGGCGCCGGAGATCCCGCTCCCAGCTGTCGAGCAGTTCGCGGTCGCGCTTCGACCGCTCCTCGTCCAGGGAACGGAGGAACTCCGGGTCGTCGTCGGGGGCCAGCGGTGGCCGGCGGTCAGGGCCGCCGGCCGGACGGCCACCGGCAGCCGGCCGTTCGGGGCTGACCGGACGGCCGGCGACGAACCAGGCGATCGAGCCGACCAGCGGGAAGAACAGGATGATCAGGACCCAGGCGAACCGGGGGAGCGCGCGGATCTCGTCGTCCTCGGCCGACAGGCAGCTGATCAGAGCGACGACGGCCAGGATGAGCTGTCCGATGGCGAGGAGCGCGTAGAGGCGGACCATCTGGCCATGATGACGCACCCGGTCGCCTCAGTGCACCGACGCCAGCACCAGCAGCAGGCCGAGTCCGGCGAAACCGACGGTGGCCAGGGCGATCACCGGCAGCGTCCGGCCGGGGCGCCCGCGCCGGCCGGACGACCGCGGAAAGGTCATCGCCAGTACGCCGAGCCAGCCCAGCCCGGCCAGGACGGCGACCAGCGCCCCGACCGTCCCGTTCGACACGGCCAGCCGGGCGGTGAGCACCGCCACCACCCCGACCGCGAGCACGGTGCGCCGCCACGCCAACCGGGTCCGCTCGGCGGCCAGCCCGACGTCCCGCCCCGGCCCCCGGTGCTCCGGCTCCGACTGTTCCGGGCTCACGGGTTACGGGCTGCCTGCACCAGCACCGCCACCACGAGCAGTACGCCACCGAGCCCGACCAGCAGGGCGAGTACGGCGGGAAACCGCGAGGCGGGAAGCTCGTGGCCGAGCCGGATGGCCCGCTCGGTACGCGCCCAGTGGTCGACCGCCCGTACCGCCACCGCGCCGCCGAGCAGCAGCAGCGCCACGGCGAGTGCCTCGCGCAGGTACGGGACCGGCATCGGGGGCAGGAACTGCGCCACGGCGAGCCCACCGGCGATCAGCGCCAGGCCGGTACGCAGCCAGGCGAGGAAGGTGCGCTCGTTGGCGAGCGAGAAGCGGTAGTCCGGCGTCTCGCCGACCTCCCGCAGTTCGCGCGGGTCGAACCACCGCCGGATCGCCTGGTACACGTTCGGAGATTATCGGGTGGACATCGCCCGTAGCCTGGGCGGGTGACAGACCTCGACGCCGACCTGCTGCGGACGGCCTACGACAACCAGTTGCGGGCGCGCCCGCCGGAGCCGGTGCCCCCGGGTGTCACGGTGGACCGGGACGGTCCGCTGTTGCGGATCGAGGGCCTGGACCGGGGCGGCTTCCTGACCTACCAGGACCTGGGTGGGCTGACCGGGGCGGCGCTGGACGAGCTGATCGCGCGGCAGCGGGACCACTTCGCCGGGCTGGGCCAGCCGGTCGAGTGGAAGCTGCACGGCCACGACCAGCCGGCCGACCTGCCGGACCGGTTGGTGGCCGCCGGTTTCGTCCCGGAGGAACGGGAGACCGTGGTGATCGGCCCGGTCGCGTCGCTGGCGGCGACGCTGCCGGTGCCACCTGCGGGGGTACGCCTGCGCGAGGTGACCGAACGCGCGGACCTGGACCGGATCGCCGGGCTGAAGGCCCGGGTCTGGGGTGGCGACGACGACGGGAGCTGGCTGGCCGACGGGTTGGAGCGGGAGCTCGCCGCCGGCGCGGAGCTGGACCAGCCGCCGCTGACCATCGTGGCGGCCGAGACCGACGACGAGCTGGTCAGTGCCGCCTGGATCCGGTTCGTCTCCGGCACCCGGTTCGCCACCCTGTGGGGCGGGGCGACCCTGCCGCACTGGCGCCGCCGGGGCATCTACCGGTCGCTGCTGGCCCACCGGGCCCGGCTGGCCGACGCCCGGGGCTTCAGCCTGTTGCAGGTGGACGCCTCGGAGGACAGCCGGCCGATCCTCCAGCGGCTCGGCTTCGTCCCGGTCACCACCACCACGCCGTACGTCTACACTCCGAATCCGTGACGCAGCCGCTGACCGAGGAGGAGCGGGCGACCCTGAAGGGGGCCGCGTTCGGTGCGGTCTTCCTGGTGTCGAGCGCCGAACCGGGCGCGTTCTCCATGATCAAGGAGAGTCTGGCCGCGTCGAACGCGTTCGCCGGCACCACCGGGCTGGTCCGGGAACTGCTCACCACCGGCGCCCTGCCCCGGCTGCCCGGCGGGTCGCCGGCCGAGGCGTCGGCGACGGTGCTGCCCGCGCTGCGCCGCTCGGTCGAGATCCTCCGCTCGAAGGCACCCGACGAGGTGGTCAGCTATCGCTCGGCGGTGTTGTGGGCCACCGAGGAGGTGGCCCGGGCACACGACGGGATCAGCCCGAGCGAGGCGGCGGTGCTGGCCACGGTCCGGGAGGCGCTGGACGCGGCCGGCTGAGCCGGGTGGCGTCGCCCGGCCTGGTGCGGGGACGGTGAGCCGGGTCACTCCGGGGTGCCGGCAGCCCTATGCTACTTGCGGGTAACATCAGCCGTAAGTAACACCACACCTTCTCGCGCGCCGAGCCGTCGGTCTTCGGTTGACCGATCGTTAAGGAGGCGGGAGGCTGCTCCCGAGCAACCCGGCGGATCGCCACGGTCGGCGGGGATCGCCATTCACAGGAGGGTCGTCGAAGCGCGATGAACATCGTCGTACTCGTCAAGCAGGTGCCCGACTCGGGCGCGGACCGCAACCTGCGCAGTGACGACAACACCGTCGACCGGGGGTCGGCAAACAACGTCATCAACGAGATGGACGAGTACGCCATCGAGGAGGCGTTGCGGATCAAGGAGACGCACGGTGGCGAGGTGACCGTGCTGACCATGGGCCCGGAGAAGGCCGCCGAGTCGATCCGCAAGGCGCTGTCGATGGGCCCGGACAAGGCCGTGCACGTGCTCGACGACGCCCTGCACGGGTCCTGCGCCGTGGCCACCTCCAAGGTGCTCGCCGCGGCCCTCGGCCAGCTCGACGCCGACCTGGTGCTCTGCGGCGCCGAGTCGACCGACGGCCGGGTGCAGGTGATGCCGCACATGCTCGCCGAGCGGCTCGGCATCGCCGCGCTGACCGGCGCCCGCAAGCTGACCGTGCAGGGCGGCAACCTCACCGTGGAGCGGCAGACCGAGGAGGGCTACGAGGTGGTCGCCGCCGCGACCCCGGCGGTGGTCTCGGTCTGGGACACCATCAACGAGCCGCGCTACCCCTCCTTCAAGGGCATCATGGCGGCCAAGAAGAAGCCGGTGCAGACGCTCTCCCTGGCCGACCTGGGCGTCGCGGCCGACGAGGTCGGCTTCGCCGGCGCCACCAGCACCGTGATCTCGCACAGCCGCCGCCCGGAGCGGTCCGGCGGCGAGCGGGTCACCGACGACGGCACCGGCGGCACGAGGCTGGTCGAGTTCCTCGCCGCCGAGAAGTTCGTCTGAGCGCGACCGGGAATCAGGAGGAGAAGTCATGACCGAGGTTCTCGTCGTCGTCGAGGCCACCCGCGAGTTCGGCGTCAAGAAGGTCACGCTCGAACTGCTCACCCTCGCCCGCGAGCTGGGTACGCCGGCCGCCGTGGTGCTCGGCGGTCCCGGCGCCGCCGCCGCGCTCGGCGACAGGCTGGGCGAGTACGGCGCGGAGAAGATCTACGCGGCCGAGCACGAGGAGATCGACGGCTACCTGGTGGCGCCGAAGGCGACGGTGCTGGCCGAGCTGGTCCGCCGGGTACAGCCGGCCGCCGTGCTGCTCGCCGCCAGCCAGGAGGGCAAGGAGATCGCCGCCCGGCTGGCGGTCAAGCTGGACAACGGCGTACTCACCGACGTGGTCGGACTGGCCGCCGACGGCACCGCCACCCAGGTCGCCTTCGCCGGCTCGACCATCGTCACCTCCAAGGTGACCCGGGGTCTGCCGCTGGTGACCCTGCGGCCGAACTCGGTCACCCCGAGCCCGGCCGCGGCCACGCCCACCGTCGAGCAGCTCGACGTCGTACTCGGCGAGACCGACCGGCTGGCCCGGGTGGTCGACCGGGTGGCCGAGCAGAAGGGCAGCCGGCCGGAACTGACCGAGGCGTCGGTGGTGGTCTCCGGCGGGCGCGGCGTCGGCAACGCCGACAACTTCAAGCTGGTCGAGGAGTTGGCCGACCTGCTCGGTGGTGCGGTGGGCGCGTCCCGTGCGGCCGTCGACTCCGGCTTCTATCCGCACCAGTTCCAGGTGGGCCAGACCGGCAAGACCGTCTCGCCGCAGCTCTACGTGGCGCTCGGCATCTCCGGCGCGATCCAGCACCGGGCCGGCATGCAGACCTCGAAGACGATCGTCGCGGTGAACAAGGACTCCGAGGCGCCGATCTTCGAGTTGGCCGACTTCGGTGTGGTCGGGGACCTGTTCAAGGTCGTACCGCAGGCCGCCGAGGAGATCCGCAAGCGGCGGTAGCCGGCGAGCGGCCCGGCGATGACCGCCCGCCAGCCGCTGTGTGACCTGCGATACCCGGCCGGGCTGCCCCAGGGCACCCGGCCGGGTTCCGTCGCTGGCCAGCGGTTGATCGGCTCGCCGGGCGCCGGCACCGGGGCCGCGGGCACGGCCGGGCGGCCGAGTGGGCCGCCCGGACTCTGGCACTAGGCTGGATGCTGATGACTTACCTTGATCACGCGGCCACCACGCCGATGCTCGACGAGGCGTTGGAGGCGTACGTCGCGACCGCTCGCGAGGTCGGCAACCCGTCGTCACTGCACGCCGCCGGACGGTGTGCCCGGCGCAAGGTGGAGGAGTCCCGCGAGCGGGTAGCCGCCGTCCTGGGCGCCCGGCCGTCCGAGGTGGTCTTCACCGGGGGCGGTACCGAGAGCGACAACCTCGCGGTCAAGGGCATCTTCTGGGCGCGCCGGGCCGGCGCCCCCGGCCGGACCCGGGTGGTGGCGAGCGCCGTCGAGCACCACGCGGTGCTGGACTCGGTCGAGTGGCTGGCCGCCCGCGACGGGGCGACCGCGAGCTGGCTGCCGGTCGACCGTGCGGGCCGGCTCGACCCGGACCGGCTCGCGGCCGAACTCGACGCGCACGCCGACGAGGTCGCCCTGGTCACCGCGATGTGGGCTAACAACGAGGTGGGCACCGTCCAGCCGATAGCCGCGCTCGCCGAGGTGGCCGCCGCGTACGGCATCCCGTTCCATACCGACGCGGTGCAGGCGGTCGGCCAGGTACCGGTCGACTTCGCCGCCAGCGGGGCGGCCGCGCTGACCGTCACCGGGCACAAGCTCGGCGGACCGGTCGGGGTGGGCGCGCTGCTGCTCGGCCGGGACGTCGGCTGCACGCCGGTGCTGCACGGCGGCGGGCAGGAGCGGGACGTCCGGTCCGGCACCCTGGACGCCGCCGGGATCGTCGCCTTCGCCGTCGCTGTCGAGGCCGCGGTCAAGGCTCAGCAGGACTACGCGGCCCGGGTCGCCGCGCTCCGCGACGACCTGGTGGCTCGGGTCCGGCAGGCCGTGCCGGAGGCGCTCTACAACGGCGATCCGGTCGAGCGGCTGCCCGGCAACGCACACTTCTCCTTCCCCGGCTGCGAGGGGGACGCCCTGCTGATGCTGCTGGACGCGCAGGGGATCGCCTGCTCGACCGGGTCGGCCTGCTCGGCCGGGGTGGCCCAGCCCTCGCACGTGCTGCTGGCGATGGGTGCCGACGACGACCGGGCCCGGTCGTCCCTGCGGTTCTCGCTCGGGCACACCTCGACCGCCGAGGACGTGGACGCACTGGTCGCCGCGCTGCCCGGAGTGGTCGAGCGGGCCCGCCGGGCCGGGGCCGTCAAGGCCGCCCGGAGCTGACCGCGCCGTCAAGGCCGACCGGAGCTGACCGCGCTGTCAAGGCCGACCGGCTCGGCCGGCATCCCGGCCGGTGATCCGGGCGACGGCCGGCCCGGTGGCCGGGACGGTCCGTCGGCCGAGCCGGCTACGCTCGTCGGGTGGAGGGGATGGACCGGTGAGGGTACTGGCAGCGATGTCCGGCGGGGTCGACTCGGCGGTCGCCGCCGCGCGGGCGGTGGAGGCCGGTCACGACGTCACCGGCGTACACCTGGCGTTGGCACGCAATCCGCAGACGTACCGGACCGGTGCCCGGGGCTGCTGCACGCTGGAGGACTCCCGGGACGCCCGGCGGGCGGCGGACGTGCTCGGCATCCCGTTCTACGTCTGGGACCTGGCCGACCGGTTCCACGAAGACGTGGTGGAGACCTTCGTCGCCGAGTACGCGGCGGGGCGCACCCCGAACCCCTGCCTGCGGTGCAACGAGAAGATCAAGTTTGCCGCCGTACTGGACCGGGCGGTGGCGCTCGGCTTCGACGCGGTGGTCACCGGGCACCACGCCCGGCTCGGCCCGGACGGGCTGCTGCGGCGCAGCGTCGACCTGGCCAAGGACCAGTCCTACGTGCTCGCGGTGCTGACCCGGGAGCAGCTCGACCGGTCGATCTTCCCGCTCGGCGACTCGACCAAGGCGCAGGTACGCGCCGAGGCGGCCCGCCGTGGCCTGGCGGTCGCCGACAAACCCGACTCGCACGACATCTGCTTCATCGCCGACGGCGACACCCGGCGGTTCCTCGCCGACAGGCTGGGCGAGGCGCCCGGTGAGATCGTCGACGCCCGCACCGGTGCGGTGGTCGGCGCGCACAGCGGCGCGTACGCCTACACGGTGGGGCAGCGCAAGGGGCTGTCGCTCGGTGTGCCGGCCCCGGACGGGAAGCCCCGGTACGTGCTCTCGATCACCCCGAAGACCAACACCGTGACGGTGGGCCCGGCCGAGGCGCTGGAGGTGTCCACGGTGGCCGGCGAGCGTCCGGTCTGGACCGGCGGGCCGGTGCCGACCGCCGCGTTCGACTGCGAGGTGCAGTTGCGGGCGCACGGCCAGGTGGTGCCGGCCACTGTCCGGCTCGACGGGGCAGGGCTCCGCGCCGAGCTGCGCGAGCCGGTCCGGGGGGTGGCGGCGGGGCAGGCGATCGTGGCGTACCGGCCCGATCCGGGTGGCGACGTCGTGCTCGGCTCCGCCACCATCAGCGCCGCCGCCTGAGCCCGGTCCGACCCGTCCCCGGCGTACCCGGGAGGAGGCGGCCGGACGGGGAGGCGCCGGACGGACCGCCGGTGCCGGGATAACCTGCCGACGTGACCGATCAACAGCAGGTGCCCGATCAACTCGCGGAATCGACGGCGGCGACCGGGCCGGCCTGGCCGTGGCCGGTCGGCGCGGCCTCCGGCATCGGGTCGATGCCCGGTACCGACATCGCCGAGGCGCAGCGGATCGTCCTCGGCGAGCTGCCTGTGCCGCACCTGCCCGAGTTGCCCGCCCGGGGACCCGGCGCCGACCTGGTGGGCCGGAGCGCCGGACTGCTGGTGGACCTGCCGGTCGAGCTGTACGCCGCCCGGTGGCGGATCGCCGGCCGGCCGGGGCGGGACCTGCGGCAGGCGCTCGACCTGCTGGAACGTGACCTGGACCAGATGACCGAGCAGGCCGGCGAGTTCACCGGCACCTTCAAGGTCCAGGCGGCCGGTCCGCTCACCCTGGCCGCCAACGTCGAGCTGCCGGTCGGCGGCTGGATGCTCCGCGATCCGGGCGCGGTCCGGGAACTGACCGAGTCGCTCGCCGACGGGCTGCGCGGGCACGTGGCGCAGGTCCGCCGCCGGCTGCCCCGGGCCACGGTGCTGCTGCAACTGGACGAGCCGGCGCTGCCCGCCGTACTGGCCGGGCGGATTCCGACCGAGAGCGGGCTGGGGGCGTACCGGCCGGTCGAGTCGGGGACGGCGGCTGGCCTGCTCCGCACCGTGGTGTCGGCGGTCGACGCGCCGGTGGTGCTGCACTGCTGTGCCCGGGACGTACCGCTGGACCTGGTCCGGTCCACCGGCGCGGTCGCGGTCGCGCTCGACCTGGCCCTGGTGGACCGGCTCGACCCGGTCGGCGAGGCGATCGACGCCGGGCTCGGCCTCTTCGCCGGGGCGGCGCCGACGCTGCCGCCGCCGACCGGGCGCGGGCCGTCGTCGGCCCAGATCGCCGATCGGGTACGCCAACTCTGGGACCGGCTCGGCTTCCCCCGCGCCCGGCTCGCCGAGCAGGTGGTGGTGACCCCCGCCTGCGGGCTGGCCGGCGCCACCGGCGAGTACGCCCGGACCGTCCTCACCGCCTGCCGGGACGCCGGTCGCCGACTCGCCGAGGAGTAGGTTTTTCTGTCACATTCGACGGGCAGGATGGGGGCATGATCGGTCAACTGCGTTCCGTCGTCATCGACTGCCCTGATCCCCGCGCCCTGGCCGGCTTCTATTCCGAGCTGCTCGGGCTGCCCGTCGACGACCGCGCCGCCGATGACGAGGACGGCTGGGTCGTGCTCGGTGGCGGGCCCGGCGAGCACCCCCGGCTCGCCTTCCAGCGGGCGGTCAACCTGCGTGAGCCGCGCTGGCCCGACCCGAGCCGTCCGCAGCAGTTCCACATCGACGTCACCGTGGAGGACGTCGACGCGGCCGAGGCGAAGGTACTGGCGCTGGGCGCCACCCGGCTGCCCGGTTCCGGCCCGGGCTGGCGGGTCTACGCCGATCCCGCCGGGCACCCGTTCTGTCTCTGCTGGGACGACTGACCCGTCCCGCCGAGCGGGTGGCGGCGCCGGAACGACTCGGGGAAGATGGCCGCCATGCATGATCCGGTTGCCGCTCCGACCGCCTCGCCTACCGTTGCCCGCGCCTCCGGTTCGCTGTTCGGGCTGGCCTACGGTGACGCGCTCGGCGCGCCGACCGAGTTCCTGCCGGTCGCCGAGATCCAGCGGCGGTACGGCCCGACCGGCCCCCGCGACCTGGTCGGGCAGCCGGCCCGGGTCACCGACGACACCCAGATGGGGCTGGCGGTCGGCTGGGCCCTGCACGACGCCGGTCCGGCGGTCACCCCCGAGCTGCTGGAGCCGCTGCTCCGGCGGCGCTTCGTGGCCTGGGCACAGAGCCCGGAGAACGATCGCGCTCCCGGGATGACCTGCCTGCGCGCCTGCGGCGGGTTGGCCGAGGGGTTGCGCTGGCAGGCCGCGACGGTCGCCGACTCGAAGGGCTGCGGCGCCAACATGCGGGTCACCCCGGTCGGCCTGGTCCCCGGCTACGACCTGGAGACTCTCGCCGGGGTCGCCCAGTTGCAGGCCGGGCTGACCCACGGGCACCCGACCGGGCTCGCGGCGAGCGAGCTGACCGCGTACGCGGTCCGGGTGCTGCGGGACGGCGCCGCGCTGACCGAGCTGCCCGGCCTGCTGCGCGAGCGGGCCGTACGGCAGCGCACCGTCTACCGGGCGGACTGGCTCGGCGACCTGTGGCAGCGGCCCGCCGTCGACGACCCGGTCACCTTCATCACCCGGGGCTGGGACGAGTGCCTCGGCGTGCTCGACGCGCTCGACGCGGCGTTGGCGCTGCCCGACGACGGCAGCACCGATCCGTGCGCGGCCACCGGTGCGGGCTGGATCGCCGAGGAGGCGCTGGCCACCGCGCTGTACTGCGCGATCCGGCACGCCGGCGACCCGGTGTCGGCGCTGGCCCGGGCCGCCACCACCTCCGGCGACTCCGACTCCATCGCCTGCCTGGCCGGCGCGTTCGTCGGTGCGGCGTACGGGATGGCGGGCTGGCCCGCCGACTGGCTCGACCGGATCGAGTACGCCGACCAGCTCAGCACCCTCGGCGCGGCCTGGGACTGACCGCCGCCACACCAGTGCTTCAGCGCAGGGAAACGAGGCCCCGGTCCGGCCCGCGCTGAGCGGACTGCTCGACGCCCTGCGCCGGGCGGCCGCACCGGAGCCGGCCGCGCGGTAGTGCGCCGTGCATCCGGCGGTGCGCACCTGGTCAGGGCCGGGAACCGGCGTCCGTGCGGCCGGCGTCCGCCGGGCCGGCCGGCGAGGGTAGCGGTCCGGAGGCGGTTCGGACCGGTCCGGTGTGCGGGTCCGGACCGGCGGTTACGTTTGCGGGGAGGACGAGGAGGTCGAGGTGTCCGAGGAAGCGATCCCGCAGCAGGTCGGGCCGGAACAGGAGGCGGCGGCCGGCGAGGAGCCGACCGCCGGGGCGCGGGACCGGCACGCCGAGCTGAGCACCGAGATCACCGACCACCAGTACCGGTACTACGTGCTCGACGCGCCGATCGTCTCGGACGCCGAGTTCGACGCGCTGCTGCGCGAGCTGGAGGGGCTGGAGGAGCGCTATCCGGCGCTGCGTACCCCGGAGTCGCCGACCCAGCGGGTCGGCGGCACGTTCTCGACGCTCTTCACCCCGGTGCCGCACATCGAGCGGATGATGTCGCTGGACAACGCCTTCACCCAGGACCAGTTGACGGGTTGGGTGGAGCGGATCGAGCGGGACGCCGGCGGCCCGGTGGACTACCTGTGCGAGCTGAAGGTCGACGGGCTGGCGATCAACCTCACCTACGAGCGGGGCCGGCTGGTCCGGGCCGCCACCCGGGGCGACACCCGGATCGGCGAGGACGTCACCGCCAACGTACGCACCCTGCAGGAGGTGCCGGAGCGGCTGGTCGACGGCACCGATCCGGTGCCCGAGCTGCTGGAGGTGCGGGGCGAGATCTACTTCCCGGTGGCCGCCTTCGCCGACCTGAACGCGGGGCTGGTCGAGCAGGGGAAGCCGCCGTTCGCCAACCCGCGCAACGCGGCGGCGGGCAGCCTGCGGCAGAAGGACCCCCGGATCACGGCGAGCCGGCCGCTGCGGCTGGTCGTACACGGGCTGGGGGCGCGGCAGGGGTTCGCGCCGGTGGCCCAGTCCGAGGCGTACGCGGCGCTGCGCGGCTGGGGGCTGCCGACCAGTGACCGCTGGCGGGTGGTGCCGGACCTGGCCGGCATCCAGGACTACATCGAGTACTACGCCCAGCATCGGCACGACGTCGAGCACGAGATCGACGGGGTGGTGGTCAAGGTCGACCCGGTGGCCATCCAGGGCCGGCTCGGCTCGACCAGCCGGGCGCCGCGCTGGGCGATCGCCTTCAAGTACCCGCCGGAGGAGGTCACCACCGAGCTGCTCGACATCGAGGTCAACGTCGGCCGGACCGGTCGGGTGACCCCGTTCGCCGAGCTGCGGCCGGTGAAGGTGGCCGGCTCGACGGTGGCCCGGGCGACCCTGCACAACGCGCACGAGGTGGAGCGCAAGGGCGTGCTGATCGGCGACACGGTGGTGATCCGCAAGGCCGGTGACGTGATCCCGGAGGTTCTCGGGCCGATCGTCGAGCTGCGCCCGCCGGACGCCCGCCGGTTCGAGATGCCGACCCGCTGCCCGGCCTGCGGCACCGCGCTGGCGCCGTCCCGGACCGGTGACGTCGACATCCGCTGCCCGAACACCCGGACCTGCCCCGCCCAACTCCGCGAGCGGATCTTCTACCTGGCCGGCCGGGAGGCGCTGGACATCGAGGTGCTCGGCTTCAAGGCGGTCGGCGCGCTGCTCGACGCCGGGGCGATCACCGACGAGGGCGATCTCTTCTGCCTGGACGAGGAGCGGCTGGCCCGGGTGCCGTTCTTCGTCAAGAAGGACGGCACGCTGGGCCGGAACGCGCAGAAGCTGCTGGAGAGTCTCGCCGCCGCGAAGGACCGGCCGCTGGCCCGGGTACTGGTGGGGCTCTCGATCCGGCACGTCGGCCCGACCGCGGCCGAGGCGCTGGCCCGGGAGTTCGGTTCGGTCGCGGCGATCGAGGCGGCCGGCGAGGCGGAACTGTCGGCGGTGGACGGTGTCGGGCCGACGATCGCGGTCAGCCTGCGGGAGTGGTTCGACGTGGACTGGCACCGCGAGGTGCTGCGCAAGTGGGCCGAGGCGGGCGTACGGATGGCGGAGGAGCGGGTCGAGCAGGGTCCGCGCCCGCTGGAGGGGCTGACCGTGGTGGTGACCGGGACACTGTCGGGGTACACCCGGGACCGGGCGGCCGAGGAGGTGCGGATCCGGGGCGGCAAGGTCAGCGGGTCCGTCTCGAAGAAGACCGACTTCGTGGTGGTCGGCGACAACCCGGGCTCCAAGGCGGAGAAGGCGGCCGCGCTGAAGGTGCCTATGCTCGACGAGGCCGGCTTCGCGGCGCTGCTCACGGAGGGGCCGGAGGCGGCGGGTAGGCTCGTAATAAGTGACGATCAGTGATGGGTTAATCAGCTCTCCGTAACAGAATCGTCTGGGCAAGATGCGCCGTATTTCAAGTTAGTCACGACTAGGTCCGATTCGCGTCTGTCGCCCCCCGTGCGGCCCGGGTCAGGGCGTTTCATGGGGGGCACGCCGCGCGGCAGCCGCCGCGCCCAGACCGAGAGGCTCGGGAGGTCACATGGAGGCCGCCGTGCTGCGGAACTCCGTCCCTCCAGATCGGACGGCGCCGTTCTTCGGCTTCGTCTGGGCTGTCGTCGGCCTGGCCGTCGGGGTCTCCGCCGTGTCGCTGCTCGCCCTGCCCGGCGAGCTGTCCCGGCTGCCGCTGGCGTTCTGGCTGATGGCGGCCCTCGCGGTCACCTTCGACGCCCGCCCGTTCAGCCCGCACGCCGAGCGGCGCAGCATGTCCGTCTTCCCGTCGATCTGCTTCACCTTCGCCATCGCCCTGGAGTGGGGGCCGGGGCCGGCCATCGTGGTGCAGGCCGCCGCCGTGCTGGTCTCCGGCTGGCGGATGCGGTACGCGCCGTGGCGCACGATTTTCAACATCGCCCAGTACGCCTGCGCGCTGGCCGCCGCCGAAGCGGTCGTCCGGCTCGTGCCCGGCGACGGGTTCGGGTCCACCGGCCGGCTCCGACCGCCCGACGTGCTGGTCGCGGTCGGCGCGGCGGGGGCCTGGCTGACCGTCAACCACGGTCTGGTGGCCAGTGCCGTCCGGCTGCGCTTCGGCGGCCGGTGGTGGACCCGGATCCGGCAGGGGCTCGGCTTCGAGCTGCTCGCCACCGGGTCGCTGCTGCTGCTCGCCCCGGTGCTGGTCGCCGCCGCCCGGACCAGCCCGGCGCTGGTACCGATGATGGTGCTGCCGCTCTACGCGGTCTCCCGGATGGCCCGGCTCTCCGCCGAGCGGGAACAGCTCGCCCGGCAGGACCCGCTGACCGGGCTGGCCAACCGCGAGGCGCTGCTCGCCGAGGTGACCGAGCAGGTGGCAGTGCACGCCGAGCTGGCCGGCAAGCAGGCGCCCGGGGGCCAGCTCGCGCTCCTGCTGCTCGACCTCGACCGGTTCAAGCACGTCAACGACGCCCTCGGGCACGCCGTGGGGGACCGGCTGCTGGTCGAGGTCGCCGCCCGGCTGACCACGGCGGTACGCCCGCCGGACGTGATCGCCCGGCTCGGCGGGGACGAGTTCGCCATCCTGGCCACCCGGCTCGACGGGGTGGCGGACGCCCGGCGGGTGGCCGACCGGGTCGTCGGGGAGCTGACCGACCCGGTGCCGCTGGACGGGCTGCCGCTGGACGTCGGCGGCTCGATCGGGATCGCGCTCTATCCGGAGCACGGCGCCGACTTCGCCACCCTGATGCGGCACGCCGACGTGGCGATGTACGACGCCAAGCACCGGGGCGACCCGGTGGCGGTCTACGCCGCCGAGTCCGACCACAACTCGGCCGAGCGGCTGAGCCTGCTGGCCGACCTGCGCCGGGTGCTCGAGACCGGGGCCGACGACGCCGGTGAGATCACCCTCTACTACCAGCCGCAGATCGCGATCGCCACCGGCGAGGTGGTCGGGGTGGAGGCGCTGCTGCGCTGGCGGCACCCCCGGCGCGGCATGGTCGACCCGGAGGAGCTGATCCGGGTCGCCGAGCAGAGCGCGGTGATGCGGCTGCTGACCCGCCGGGTCGTCGACGACGTGGTGGAGCAGCTCGCGAAGTGGTCCGCGGCCGGACTGGAGCTGCGGGCGGCGGTCAACGTCAGCGTCCGCGACCTGCACACCGGGGAGATCGCCGACCAGATCGCGGAGCGGCTCGCCCAGTACGGTGTACCGCCGTCCCGGATCCAGCTGGAGATGACCGAGGGCGCGTTGATGGCCGACCCGCGCCGGGTGCTGGCCACCATCTCCCGGCTGGACCGGATCGGGGTGGCGATCTCGCTCGACGACTTCGGCACCGGTTACTCGTCGATGCAGCACCTGCGGCGGCTGCCGCTGGCCGAGGTGAAGGTCGACCGGTCGTTCGTACTCGGGATGGTGGCCGACGCCGACGACGCGGCGATCGTCCGGTCGGTGATCGAGCTGGCCGGTGCCCTGGGACTGCGGGTCGTCGCCGAGGGGGTGGAGGACGAGCGCACCTGGCGGCTGCTGCACGAGGCCGGCTGCGAGGCGGCGCAGGGCTGGTTCTTCGCCCGGCCGATGCCGGCGGAGGACCTGGTCACCTGGCTCGCGCGGTACCGGCCGATCAGCCCCGCCGCCCGGCTCGGCGCCGGCGGCTCCGGTCCGGTCGGCGCGGAGCGGCCCGGCTCCGGTGGCCGGACCGAGCGGAACGGCGGCCCGGGTGAACAGGACGGCGACCGGGCGGCGCAGAGCGCCGATCCGGCGGCAACGCGGACCACGGACTCGGCGGCAACGCGGACCACGGACTTGGCGGCAACGCGGAACGGCGACGCGACGGCAACCCGGAACGGCGACGGCGCGGCGCAGTTCGGCGAGCGGCCCGGGCCGCCGGACCGGCCCGCCGGGGTGGACGATCCGACGACCGAGCTGGACGTGCTGGCCGCCCCGGTCGATCCGGCCGCGCCGGTGACGAGGCCCGGCGGACCGGCGAAGGCCGAGGCGGCGGCCCGGCTGCATCCGAGCGTGGAGTGAACGCCGGCTCTCGCCCGCCGCCCGCCGGTCCGGCCCGTTCGGGGTCGGATCGCTCAAGCCGGATCGTTCGGGGTCGGATTGCTCGGGCCGGATTGCTCGGGCTGGTCGGTGCCGCGGGGGAGTCGGGGGCGGCGGCGCTCGGGGTGACAAATAGACTCGCTCAGGTCACGGCGCGCGTGCCACGCTGCGCCGGGAAAGTCGACGGCGGAAGCCGCGTAGACGTCAAGGCATGAAGGGGGCACCGATGTCCGCCATCTCCCGCGAGGAGGTCGCGCACCTGGCGCGACTGTCGCGGCTCGCCGTCACCGAGGAGGAGCTGGACACCTTCGCCGGCCAGCTCGACGTGATCCTCCAGGCCGTCGCGCGGGTCGGCGAGGTGGCCGCCGCCGACATCCCGCCGACCTCGCACTCGGTGCCGCTGACCAACGTGCTCCGCGACGACGTGGTGGTGCCCGGGCTGACCCGGGCGGAGGCGCTCTCCGGGGCACCGGACAGCGAGGAGGACCGGTTCCGGGTGCCGCGCATCCTGGACGAGGACGAGCCGCCCAGCCCGCGCGGTGAGGGCCCGGCGGAAGGGAAGGCGTGACCACCATGGCTGACGTGACCAGGATGACCGCGACCGAGATCGCGGCCCTCATCGCCGGCGGCGAGGCGTCCGCGGTCGAGGTGACCCAGGCGCACCTGGACCGGATCGCCGCGGTCGACGACCGGGTGCACGCCTTCCTGCACGTCGATGGCGACGGTGCGCTGGAGGCGGCCCGCGCGGTCGACGCGAAGCGGGCCGCCGGGGAGGAGCTGGGCCCGCTGGCCGGGGTGCCGGTGGCGGTCAAGGACGTGCTCACCACCAAGGGCGTACCGACCACGGTCGGGTCGAAGATCCTCCAGGGGTGGCGCCCGCCGTACGACTCGACGATCGTGCGCCGGCTGCGCGCCGCCGGCACGGTGATGCTGGGCAAGACCAACATGGACGAGTTCGCGATGGGCTCGTCGACCGAATACTCGGCGTACGGGCCGACGGGCAACCCGTGGGACCTGGGCCGGATCCCGGGCGGCTCCGGCGGGGGCAGCTCGGCCGCGCTGGCCGCGTACGAGGCGCCGCTGGCGATCGGCTCGGACACCGGTGGCTCGATCCGGCAGCCGGGGGCGGTGACCGGCACCGTCGGGGCGAAGCCGACCTACGGCGGGACCTCCCGGTACGGCCTGGTCGCCTTCTCGTCGTCGCTGGACACCCCCGGTCCGTGTGCGCGTACCGTGCTGGACGCGGCGCTGCTGCACGAGGCGATCGGCGGGCACGACTGGCGGGACTCCACCTCGATTCCGGCGCCGGTGCCGGACGTGGTCGCCGCCGCCCGGGCCGGCGCCACCGGCGACCTGACCGGGGTGCGGCTGGGGCTGGTCACCGAGTTCTCCGGCGAGGGTGCCGAGCCGGGCGTGATGGCCGCGTTCCGGGACGCCGTCGACGCGCTGACCAAGCTCGGCGCCGAGATCGTCGAGGTCTCCTGCCCGCACTTCCAGTACGCGCTGCCGGCCTACTACCTGATCGCGCCGAGCGAGTGCTCGTCCAACCTGGCCCGCTTCGACGGGGTGCGGTTCGGGCTGCGGGTCGGTGACGACGGCGCGCACTCGCTGGAGGAGGTCATGTCGCTGACCCGGGACGCCGGCTTCGGCCCCGAGGTCAAGCGGCGGATCATGCTCGGCACGTACGCGCTCTCCTCCGGCTACTACGACGCCTACTACGGGCAGGCGCAGAAGGTGCGTACCCTGATCACCCGCGACTTCACCGCCGCGTTCGAGCAGGCCGACGTGCTGATCTCCCCGACGACGCCGTTCGTGGCGTTCCCGTTCGGCTCGCGCACCTCGGACCCGTACCAGATGTACCTGGCCGACCTCTTCACCATCCCGACCAACCTCTACGGCGGGCCGGGCATCTCGGTGCCGTGCGGGCTCTCCGAGGGGCTGCCGGTGGGCTTGCAGATCATGGCGCCGACGATGGCGGACGACCGGATGTACCGGGTCGGCGCCGCGCTGGAGTCGGTGATCGGCACCCTCACCCCGCCGGAGCTCTAACGTCGAGGTGCCCGGCGGCTTCCGGGTCGACGTCGGCCTGCCGGGCCATCGGGTACGCCACGTCCTGCACACCTACGACGCCGACGCGCTCGGCCGGCTCGGTCGGGAACTGACCGCCCCGGGCACCTGGATCAAGGTGAGTGGGGATCCGGCCGAGTTCTGGGCCGCCCTGCCCGACGGGTGGGCGATGGGCACCGCCGGATACCTGATGAGCGTGCGGTTCCGCGCGGAGCCGGTCCGGCCGCCGGCGCCGTACACCGTCCAGGTCGATACCGAGCCCGGCGGCGCGGTGGTCGTCGCGACGGTGCGGGACGGTGCCGGCGGCACGGCCGCGTGGGGGCGGCTGGCGCCGGCCGGGGAGTTCGGCATCGTCGACAAGGTCGAGACCGAGCCGGCACACCGGCGACGCGGGCTGGGCAGGGTGCTGATGCGTACCCTCGCCGCGCGGGCGGCGGCGGGCGGGCTGCGTACCGGAATCCTGGTCGCCACCGACGACGGACGGGCCCTCTACCGCACCCTCGGCTGGGTCGTCCGCTCCGACGTGCCCGCGGCGTACCGCCCCGAGGTTCACCCCGGATAGGGGTTGTCGAGGCGCCCGCTGCGCAGGGTGCTCGCCCACCAGGTCAGCTCGTCGAGGGTCGTGTCGGCGGCCTGCCGGGTGGGTGCGTCCACGGTGAGCACACCGTCGCGGCCGACGAGACTCCAGGGTGCGGTGAGCGCGACGCAGTTGCGGGTGGTGGCGGCGTACAGTTCGGCGAAGACCAGGCGCAACTGTTCGGCGGCCCGGATGCCGCCGGATCCGGCGCCGTAGGAGACCAGGGCGACGGGCTTGAACATCCACTCGCGGTAGTGCCAGTCGATCGCGTTCTTCAACGCGGCCGGAAAGCTGTGGTTGTATTCCGGGGTCACCACCACGAAGCCGTCTGCCGAGGCCAGCCGGCCGGAGATCGGGCTGTTCGGGTTGCCGCCGGGCGGGGTGCCATCCAGCGGCAGGGCGACCTCGGCGAGGTCGACGAGGTCGACGGCGAGCCCCTCGCGCTGCCGGGCCGTCTCGGCGAACCAGTCGGCGACGATCCGGCCGACCCGGGGTCTGCGGACGCTGCCGACGATGACGGCGAGGGAGAGTTCCGGGGCGGGGACGGTGCGGGAACGTTCCGGTTCGGTCATGCGGTCGACGCTAAAACCGCAATGAATGTTGAGGTCAAGCCTCCCGGGTATCGCAGGCGTCGCGAACGTCGCCGCCGTTGCGGACGTGCGCCCGGGGATGTCGCGGTCGGGCTGGCCACAATCGAACGCATGCCGGACCGGGGACCGCCGCCGCAGCGGCCGGCACAGGACACCGTGACGCTGTGGCGGCCGACCGGACAGGCCGAACTGGACCTGGTGGCAGCCTCGGGTTGGCGGGCCGGCCCGGCGTCCAGTCGTGTCCAACCAGGTCCAGGATGCCCGGCGACACCGCTGGACATCGATGACCCTCTTCCTCAGTAGCCGCGCCGGCGGGGGTCTGGCGCAGGCGTCTATCGAGGAGGAGCCAATCCATGAAAGTCCTAGCGAAGCGGGCCACCTGGGCAACATCGGTGGCGATCGCGCTGGTGACGGCAGCGGTACCCGCGCTGGCGCTGAGCCAGCCGGCGAGCGCCGCACCCGCACCGGGCCTGGACCCGGGCGCGACCGCCGAGGCGTGGGCGGCCGGTCGGGCCGCGTACGGGTCGGGCGTCACCGAGCACCAGGCGATCGTGGCGTACTGGACGCCGGAGCGGATGCGGGCGGCGCAGCCGGTCGAGGAGTCACCCGCCTACCAGCAGGCGGTCAAGCGGTACGTCGACAGTGGACAGGCCACCCGACAGGCGGTCGACCGGGGCGCCCGGCTGACGATCCCGCCGACCGCCGGTGAGCTGGGTACCCCGGACAGCGGTCCGGTGCCGGCGGCGTTGAACCCGAACTTCGCCTCCAACCACCCGACCGCGCGCACCAGTGGCAAGGTCTTCTTCACCCTGGCCACCGGCAACTTCGTCTGCTCCGGCACGGTGGTCAACTCCGAGGGTGAGGACACCGTCTGGACCGCCGGGCACTGCACCCACCCCGGCGGTCCGGGGGGCGCGCTGGCCACCAACTGGGCCTTCGTGCCCGCGTTCGACGACGACCTCGCCAATCCCCGGCCGTTCGGCACCTGGACCGCGTCCCGGCTGTTCCCGGCGCCGGGCTGGACCGCCAGCTCCAACTTCAACGAGGACATGGCGGTGGCGGTCATGAACACGCTCAACGGCCAGCACATCGTCGCCCGGCTCGGCGGCCAGGGCCTGGACGTGAACCGGGGCCTGAACGTCCCGATCAACGCCTTCGGCTACCCGCAGGAGGCACCCTTCGACGGCGGCAACCTGATGCGTTGCTCCGGCACCTCGCAGCCGGAGTCCGCCGGCGCCACCCAGACCATCCGGATCCCCTGCGACATGACCCGGGGCTCCAGCGGCGGCGGCTGGCTGCTCAACTGGGACGGCAACTTCGGCTTCCTGTACGGCGTCAACAGCCGGATCGACCGGATTGTCAACCCGACGATCATGATCTCGCCGTTCTTCGACAACACCGCGCTGAACCTCTACAACCAGACCAGGAACCTCTGATCGTTCGACAGGTCGCCGTCTGAGCGGCGCTGTCCGGGGTGGGCCGGTGGACCGGCCGCCCCGGGCAGCGCCGCGCTATCGGGCCATCACCGGCTGCCGCTGGTTCCGGCCGAGGAACTCCCGGATGTGGCCGGCGATCTCGTCGAGGTGGGTCTCCAGCGCGAAGTGGCCGGTGTCGAGCAGGTGGATCTCGGCGTCCGGCAGGTCCCGCTGGAAGGCGCGGGCACCCTCCGGGCCGAAGATCGGGTCGTTGGCGCCCCAGACCGCGAGCAGCGGCACTTGGGTCTGCCGGAAGCACTCCTGGGCCCGTGGATAGACGTCGAGGTTCGTCTGGTAGTCCCGGATGAGCTGGAGTTGGTTGTCGTGGTTGCCGGGCCGGCCGAGTACCTCCATCGCGTGGTGCCAGGCATCCGGGCTGACCAAGCTGACGTCCGGCACCCCGGTCTCGTACTGCGCCCGGACCTCCTGTTCGGTGAAGGCCCGCCGGGCGGCGGCCTCGTTCTCCGGTCCGGGATCCTGTGCGTACGCGAAGAGCGGCTTCCAGAACTTCTCGACGAACCCCTCCTGGTACGCGTTCCCGCTCTGGCTGATGATCGCCGAGATGCTCTCCGGCCGGCGCAGCAGCAGCCGCAGCGCTATCGGCGCACCGTAGTCCTGCATGTAGACGGCGTACCGGCGGATGTCGAGCTGGTCCAGCAGCCCCACGGTCACGTCGGTGAGCGCGTCGAAGGTGTACGGGAAGTCGCCCAGCGGCGGGGCGGAGGAGTAGCCGAACCCGATGTGGTCCGGCGCCACCAGGTGGTAGTCGTCGACCAGCGCCGGGATCAGGTTCCGGAACATGTGCGAACTGGTCGGGAAGCCGTGCAACAGGACCAGCGGAGGGGCGTCCGGCGGGCCGGCCTCGCGGTAGAAGACGTCCAGGCCGTCGACCGTCGCGGTCCGGTGGTGTACTCCGCCGATCATCGTTCCTCCTGGATCGCCCCGTCCGATCTGCCCCTTTCCCCCCATACTGCCCGCAGCCCTACCTCCTCCGAGCGGGTATCGACGCTGGCGGACGTACCCGATCCGGTCCCGGAACGGCGGGGCCGGCACGCCGACAGCGGGCCGGCCCCGACGGACCTGGCGGGTCAGGGCTGGAGGAACCACGGACTGGTGTACGCGACACCCCAGTCGTTGCACGGGTGGTTCGCCGGCCCCGGGCTGGCGTTCGGCTGGGTCGGGTCGGAGATCCGCAGCACCACCCAGTGCCCGTCGGTGATGTCCAGCGGCACGGTGAAGCTGGTGACCCGACCGGCCTCGATCTCCACCACCTCGGGCACCACTGGTGCGTCGCTGCCCGGCCGGAGCACCTGGATCCGCAGCGGCCTGCCCACCCAGTCCGGCCCCCGGTCGAGGTCCACCGAGAAGGTCACGTCGCCCCGGGTCAGCGGCAGCACCGCGCCCATCCGAACCCCGTTCGCGGTCGCGTCGAGCCGCAGTCCGGAGACCCGGGTGGCGAAGAACCGGCGGGCCCGCATCGCGGCCAGCACCTCCTGCCGGGTGTTCTGGGTGACCCAGAGCCCGGTCCGGCCCTTGCCCTCCGGGAAGCCCCAGTTGGTGCCGTGCTCGTCGGAGACCCCGGTGAGACCGGGCCGCCAGCCGGCGTTCAGGCAGGCGACCAGCGGAGAGGTCTGGCCGCTGCCCCAGCCGTCGAAGAGGTAGTCGTCGCCCCGGTTGAACATCTCCAGCCCGATCATCGGCTCGCGGACCCCGGCGACGTACCGGAAGTTGTCGAACCGGCCCACCTCGCGCCCCGGGTGGTTGAACCCGGCCACCCCGCCGGAACTGCCGATCCAGTCGTAGAGCCGGCTCATGCTCGACGACTGGAGCAGGTCGGTGTAGTTGCCGGTGAACCAGACGTTGACGTGCCCGAGCAGCGGGTGCGACCACTCGAAGCCCCGGATCGCGGTGTACTGGCCGGGGTCGTCGGCGGCGTCGGCCAGTTGACCCGTGCGGTCCCACTCCGACCGGGACAGCCCCTCGATGGAGAAGAGGGTGCTGTGGTCGGTGAGCGCGGCGACGTCCAGGCCGGCCTCGCGCATCGAGGCGAAGGCCAGCGCCGGGTCACCGTCGCCGTCGGACATCAGGGTGTGGTTGTGCAGGTCGGCGTGGACCAGCGTGGTGCCCTGGGTGATCTGGGAGGCTCGCGAGGCGCCGGTGCCCGCCGCCTGGTTCGGCCCGGCCGCCCGGGAGGTGGTGACGGCGTGCGCGGTGCCAGGAGCGGCGGCGAGGGTGAGCAGCCCGCCGACGGCCGCGATCAGCGTACGCCGGCTGGTACCGGTCGGGGTGTGTCCGGTCTCCGCATGGGTGTGAGTCATGCCGGACAGTGCATACCGTGGCCGGCAACTCGGCGGTAGCCGCAGTTGGCCGGACGGTTAAGTCTGTCGATCGCTCAGTGGACCCGGGTAGGTGACGTGGAATCGCGGAGGTGACCGGTCACCGGCCCTCGGGGAGTTCCTGGGCGGCGAGGAGCCGGGCGCCGTCGAGTATCAGCGGTTGCCAGCCGGCCGCCCCGGTACGCCCGTGTTTCGGGTCGATCCCGGTGAAGGTCCGGCCGCCGACGCGGACCCGGACGTGCCGGGCGCTCCAGTCGGCGCTGGCGCGTTGGCGTACCCGGCCGGGGCACCGCCAGGTGCGGTCGGCGAAGCGTACGACCTGGGAGTGCCCGTGCACCTGGCCGAACGGCACGAACCCGCCACCGGCGTAGAACTCCAGCCACGGCTCGTGCAGCTCCCAGCCCGCCTCGGCCCAGAACGGCCCGGCCGCCCGGTCCACGCCGAACTCCCCGCCCCGGAACAGCAGCGGCTCCGGTCGTCCGTCGAGCAGCCGGGCCGCGAGCGCGGCGCTCGGCGGCTCCGCAAGCTCCCGCCAGGCGCCGACCGTCAACCCGGCGTGACAGACCAGCAGGTCCTCCGAGTCCGCCGTCCGGACCGCGACCGCGACCCGCAGCCGGCCCGCCGCCCACCACGAGCGGAGCAGGTCGGCGTCGGCGTCGGCGAGCCGGTCCGGCCAGAACGGCGTCCCGCCGGGCAGGTACTGCGCCTCGTGGTTGCCGGCGAGCTGGATCCACCGGTCCGGCTGATGGTCGAGATACCAGCGGACGATCTCCAACACCGCGCTGCTGTCCGGGCCACGGTCGACGAGATCGCCGACCTGTACCACCGTGACGTCCTCGGGCAGGCCGGGCCGGTCGGCGTCCGCGCCGAGTGCGTGCAGGGCGCCGCGTAGCTGGTCGGGGTGGCCACCGACGTCACCGATCAGCGCTATCCGGGCCATCGCCGCTCCTCGGTCGGACGGATCTACCCGCAGCGAGCCTATCTCGGCGGAGGATCTTGCGGTCCCGGCCGGGACCACGGTGGACGGTCGCCGGGTCCGGCCCGGGCGGCTCCGACCACGCCCGGTGTCGGGCCGGCGCCAGCGTGTGCCGGTCGGCCGGAAGCCGCCCAAATTGTTGCCCTGATCAGCCGTAGGCGGTCCAATGACACCGAAGTGATCTATTAGGGTGCCTTGTCATGACTGGTGGTTCAGGTGACGGGTTCACGGTAGACCCGACAGCACTGGAGACCTTCTCCAAGACCAGCTACGGCCGGGCGGACGACTTTGACGAGATCCGTGGCCGGCTCCGGGAGGGCGCCGTCGGGCGTTCCTCCTTCGGCATCATGCCCGCCTCGTTCACCCTCTACGACCAGTACGAGTCCTGCCTCGACGAGTGCCTCCAGGCCCTGGCGGACGGGGTCGAGGTGATGGAGGTGATCGCCGACGCGGTCACCGCCGAGCGGGACTCGTACCTGAACAGCGACGCCGCCGCGCAGGCCCGGTTCGGCGGCTGACCAGGCACGGCCGCGCCGCCACGGCCGCGCGGCACACCGAAGACCACGAAGGGGGAGGGCGCAGTGTCGACCGTCGCGCTCGAACGCAGCAAAACCTATTTCGAGCAGTTCGTCGGCTCCGTACCGGAGCCGCTCCAGGGTTTCACCCGGACCGTGCTGTCGCCGTTCGAGCAGCTCCTCGAACAGGTGGCCGGCGATCCTGACGACCTGATGCGGGGCGCGGAACGCTGCCTCGCCGCGTCGAACGACGTGCTCGGCATCGCGGCCCAGCAGCAGACCGACCGGGCCCAGCTCCAGCCGCCGGCCTGGGGCGGTAGCGCCCAGGAGGCGTTCCAGACCGGGCTGACCAACGTCGAGGAGACCATCCGGCAGTTCGCCGAGGGACTGAACGCGGCCAAGGAGGTCCTGGTCGAGGCGGCGAACGCGGCAGTCGACGCGTTCAACCTGCTCTGCGAGCTGATCTTCGAGTTCCTGACCGCCTTCCTGATCGAGGCGATCATCGCCGCCGCCGCGGCGTTCTTCAGCTTCGGCGCGTCGATCGCCGCGTTCGTCGTACGCTGGCTGGCCCGGCTGGCGCTGACGCTGGGCCGGGGCGCCCGGATCGTCAGCAAGCTGGTCCGGGTCCTGGTGAAGCTGGCCCGCAAGCTGGACGACGTCAAGGCGCTGCTCACCCGCTACCGCCAGCGGGTGATGGAACTGCGCAAGCTGAAGAAGGAATACGCCGTGTGGAGGCAGCAGGGCCGTACCGCGCAGGGGCGGGCGATCCTGGCGGAGCACAGTCTCAAGGTCGGCGTGCCCCGGTTCGTCTTCAACCAGATCTCGCCGGTCAACCTGAGCGGGAAGGGCGGTGCGGTGCTGGACACCGCCGTCGGCATGCACGACATCTCGGACGGGACGAAGGATCGCAACTACGCGACCGACGGCACCTACCGGGAGGACATCGGCCCGTATGCGAAGAGCGCGCAGGATCTGATCGACTCGGTGGGCTGACCGGCCGCCCGGCGGACGGTGGCGCGCGTACCGAAGCGGACGAGGGTAGGAGAGGACGACGTGGCGGAATATCCCGCACTGGATCGGCTGGAGCAGCTCGCGAACAGCCTGGACGGCCTGCAGTTCCAGATGAACCGGCGGATCGAGGAGCTCCAGGCACAGCCGGTCGAGCTGGAGAGCGAGAGCGGTGCCGTACGGGTCGCGGTCGACCACGGCGGCCGGGTGGACCGGGTCGAGATAACCCCCCGGGGCATGCGGTACAGCCCGGACCAGCTCGGCGCGGAGATCACCGGCACCATCCGGCGGGCGCAGCGGGAGGCGACCCGCCGGTTGCAGGACTCCATGCGGGAGGTGCTGGGCAACGCCGCCGACGACTATCCGCTGGGCTGAGCCGTGCCCACCGACTACCGCCATCTCTACGCCGACGCGGTCGCGACCAAGCTCGAACCGGGCGAGGTGATCCTCGCGCTCACCGAGGCGAAGCGTCCGCACGGGCTGGCCCCGGACCCGCCGCCCCGACCGCCGGACCCTGCCCCGGGCGACGGGACGGCGGTGGCCGGGATGGGGTTGGCCAACGTGGCGCTCAGCGGCGTCGAGGCGATCGACAACATCGGCGGCGGGGGTCCGACCGACTGGTTGATCCGGCTCCTCTTCGGCCGTGCCGCACGCGGCCGGCTCGACTCGGCCGCCGCCGACTACGTCCGGGCGGTACCCACCGACGCGAAGCTGCTGGCGGTGGTCACCGACCGGCGGCTCGTGGTGTTCCGGATCGGCCGGTCCACCGAGGTGCGTCCGTTCGGGGAGCGGCGTAAACCCGTGGTGGCGGCGAAGCTGAAGCCCCTCTGGTCGGTGCGGCGGGCGGAGGTGACCGGGGCGCGTCGACGCTGGCACCGGCTGCACGGCGCCCGGCTCCGGGTGACCTTCCGGGACGGCTCCTGGCTGGAGCTGACCGGCCCGCTCTGCATGGGTCGGCAGCGGGCCGGCGAACTGCGCGACGCGCTCGGCGGTTGAGCCCGACGATGCCGAGGAGTTCGCCGCTGGACGGCTGGCGTACGGCGTTCGTGGCCGAGGCCCGACGGCACGGGGTGCCCGGCGCGGAGATCCGCGCCGCGCTGGCCGAGGTCGAGACGTACTGCGCCGATCCGGGGGCGGATCCGACCGAGGCGTTCGGCGAGCCGACCGAGTATGCCGCAGCGCTCGCCCACGGGCTCCGCGCGGCGCACCCGGATCCGGACGGCCGGCGGAGATCGCCCTGGCTGGGCGCGTTCGTCGCCGCCAGCACCCTGGTCGGGGTGATGGCGCTGCTCGCCGGGGTGGAGGCGCTGACCGGGTACGGGACCGCCGAGGTCACCGCCGGTCAGCTCGTCTCGGCACTCGCCGGGGTGGCCGGAATCGTCCTCGTCGTCGCGCTGCTGTTCCGGCCGGATGCGGCGTACCGGCCGACGCCGGACTGGCGATTCGGCCTGGTCGGGGCCGCCGCGATCGCTGTGACGACGGTACCGGTGCTGGTCTGGCCACAGGTGGCGGCCCGGCTGCCCGGCTGGTTGCTGCTCGGGGCCGGCGTACTGCTGCTGGTGGCCGCCTGCTGGCCGCTCGCCTCCGGCCGGCTCCTCGCCGACCGGCCGGTCGGGGCGACCCCGGGAGCTGCGGCGCCCGGCCCGAACTGGCGTACCCGGATCGTCCGCTGGGGCCTGCCGGTCGCGCTGCTCTGCGTGCTGGTCGTCGCCGTCCTGCTCGACGGTGGCGTCACCTCCTGACCCCGGCCGGTCCGTCGAGCTGAACCTGGTGGGTCCCGTCGAGTCGAACCCGGTGGGTCCCGTCGAGCCGAACCCGGTGGGTCCCGTCGAGCCGAACCCGGCTAGCCGGTCGGGCGGGCCGAGCGGGCGCACAGCCGGGGCAGCTCGACAGTCTCCGCCGGAGACATGCCTGCTCCGTCCAGGCATACCTGCCTGCTCCGTCCGAGGCATACCTGCCCAATCCGGGGCGTGCCCGCCGAGCGTCCGTCGCGGCACGTCCGGTACTCCGTCCGGTGTATGTGCTGCTCCACCCGCGCAGTCGCGGGTGTCGGCCGTAGGCTGACGCGCCGCCGGCCCGTGCTGCCTAGCGTCGATGCCGTCGACCTCGCGAAAGCGTGAGGCAGGCTTGCCGAAGGAGGAGGCCAGGATGACAACGACGGTCCCGCGATCACCGGACCCGGCCGGAGTGGCGGTCGAGGACGACCACGCCGTGCCGGCGCGCGACGAGCATCGGGCCGGCGGCCTCGCCGGCCGGCGCCGTCCCGCCTGGAACAACCTGGGCCTGGTCTCCCTGACCCTGCTGGGAGTGCTGGTCGGCACCGCCGTCGCCGGGGCGCCGATCACCTACGAGGGCACCCTGCCGTTGGCCACCTGGCTCGCCCTCCTTCTGCTGCTGCGCCGCCGCTGGCCGGTGGCGGTACTGCTGGCCAGCCTGGCGGCCGTCACCGCGTTCCGGGTCGCCGAGCTGACCGAGGCCGGCTGGGTCTGGCCGGCGTCGGTGATCTTCTTCCTGCTGGCGGCCGACGACACACCTCGGCGCCACGGCCTGCGCTGGGCGGTCGGGGCCGGGCTGTTCCAACTGACCTTCGCGGTGACCTGGCAATGGACGACCGAGGGTCAGGACGTGCAGCGGGCGATCGGCGAGGTCGGTGGGGAGGCGCTCGGCCTGGCCCTGACCATCGCGGTCGCGGTCGCGTTCCGGAACTGGCTGCGCTGGCGCGCCGAACTGGCCGCCGGGCTGGCCCACGCCGAACAGGAGCGACGGCTGGAGGCGGATCGCCGGGCCGCGGAGGAGCGGTTGCAGATCGCCCGTGAGCTGCACGACGTGGTGGCGCACACGCTGACCGTGGTGGGCGTGCAGTTGCGGGTGGCGGACGAGGCGCTGGACGACTCCACCGACGAGGCGCGGGCCGCGCTGCGTACCGCCCAGGAAGTCCGGGCCAGGGCGGTGGGCGACCTGCGGTCGCTGATCGACGTGCTGCGTGCCCCGGGCGACCGGCCGGACGCGGACAGCGTCCCGGCCCCGCAGGCCGACCTGGGCGGCCTGGCCGAACTCACCACCCGCACCCGGGCCAGCGGCCTGGAGGTGGCACTCGACGTCACCGGCGATCCCGGCACGGCTCCTGCCCCGGTGGCGCTGGCCTGCTACCGGGTGATCCAGGAAGCCCTGACCAACACGGTGAAGCACGCGGGCGCGCGGCGGGCGACGGTACGGTTGGTGATCACCCCCGAATCGGTGCTGGTGGAGGTGGTCGACGACGGCAGCCGCCCCGGCCCGGCGGCGGTGCCGGGGCACGGCATCAACGGGATGCGGGAACGGGTCGCCGCGCTCGGTGGCAGCTTCACCGCCGGACCGGCCGACGGTGGCGGCTACGCGGTGCGCGCCACGATTCCGGTGGCAGGCTTCCGACCATGACGATCAGCGTGCTGCTCGCCGACGACCAGGCCCTGGTGCGGGCCGGATTCCGCAGCCTGCTGAGCCGGGGCCGGGACATCGAGGTGGTCGGCGAGGCGGCCAGTGGCGACGAGGCGGTCCGGCAGGCCCGTACCCTGCGCCCGGACGTCGTGCTGATGGACATCCGGATGCCGGGCCTGGACGGCCTCGCCGCCACCGAGCGGATCGTGACCGACCCGGCGATGTCCGGCTGCCGCGTCATCATCCTGACCACCTTCGAGACCGACGAGTACGTCTTCGCCGCCCTGCGGGCCGGAGCCAGTGGATTCCTCACCAAGGAGATCGAGCCGGCCCAGCTCCGCCAGGCGGTCGGGATCGTCGCCGCCGGCGAGGCGCTGCTCTCGCCGAGTGTGACCCGCCGGGTCATCGAGCAGTTCGCGCACCGGCCGGTGGCGGCCACCGACACCGGGGCGCGGCTGGCGGTGCTCACCGAACGGGAGCGCGAGGTGCTCCGGCTGGTCGCCACCGGGCTGTCCAACGAGCAGATCGCCGGCCGCCTCTTCATCAGCCCGCTGACCGCCAAGACCCACATCACCCGGGCGATCGCCAAGCTCGGCGTCCGGGACAGGGTCCAGTTGGTGATCGTGGCGTACGAGACCGGCCTGGTCCGCCCCGGTACTCCGGGCGAGCCACCGGGCTGAATCGGGCGCCCGCCGGCTCGGCGGCGAAACCCGGGCGAGCCCGGGTCGGGCCAACGATTAGGCTTGCAGGGTTCTGTCCGGATGCCGCCGGGGGGCCGGCTGCCGCCCGAGAGCTGGAGTCTAGATGAGCACGACCGTCCTGCCCTCGTACGACGACGTCGTCGAGCGCTACGCCCCGGTGATCGGCCTGGAGACCCACGTCGAGCTGGGCACGAAGACCAAGATGTTCTGCGGCTGCCCGACCGATTTCGGCGGCGAGCCGAACACCCGGGTCTGCCCGGTCTGCCTCGGGCTGCCCGGCTCGCTGCCGGTGGCCAACAAGGCCGCGATCGAGGCGACCATCCGGATCGGTCTCGCGCTGAACTGCTCGATCGCGCCGTGGAGCCGGTTCGCCCGGAAGAACTACTTCTACCCGGACATGCCGAAGAACTACCAGATCAGCCAGTACGACGAGCCGCTCTGCGTGGACGGCTGGCTCGACGTGGAGGTGGACGGGGAGACGGTGCGGATCGGCATCGAGCGGGTGCACCTGGAGGAGGACACCGGCAAGACCCTGCACGTCGGTGGCGCCACCGGGCGGATCCACGGCGCGACCGAGTCGCTGGTCGACTACAACCGGGCCGGCATCCCGCTGGTCGAGATCGTCACCAAGCCGATTCCCGGTACCGGCGCCAAGGCCCCGATCGTGGCCCGGGCGTACGTCACCGAACTGCGGGACGTGATCCGCTCGCTGGGCGTCTCCGACGTCCGGATGGAGGAGGGCTCGCTGCGCTGTGACGTGAACACGTCGCTGTCGCCGGCCGGCTCGGCGGAGTGGGGCACCCGCACCGAGACGAAGAACGTCAACTCGCTGCGCTCGGTCGAGCGGGCGGTCCGCTCGGAGATGCTGCGCCAGGCGGCCGTACTCGACTCCGGCGGCCGGATCGTGCAGGAGACCCGGCACTTCCACGAGGACACCGGGGATACCACGTCGGGCCGGTCCAAGGAGACCGCCACCGACTACCGCTACTTCCCCGAGCCGGACCTGGTGCCGCTGGCCCCGGATCCGGCCTGGGTCGCCGAGCTGAAGGCGGCGCTGCCGGAGCTGCCCCGGGTGCACCGGCGGCGGTTGCAGCAGGAGTGGGGGCTGAACGACCACGACATGCAGTCGGTGCTGAACGCCGGTGCGGTCGAGCTGATCGAGCAGACCGTGGCCGCCGGCACCACCCCGGCCGGCGCCCGGAAGTGGTGGCTCGGCGAACTGTCCCGGCGGGCCAACGAGGCCGGTGTCGAGCTGGCTGCGGTGGGCGCCACCCCGGCCCAGGTGGCCGAGCTGCAGAAGCTGGTCGACGCGGGCAAGCTCAACGACAAGCTGGCCCGTACCGTGCTGGAGGGCGTGGTGGCCGGCGAGGGCTCGCCGAGCGAGATCATGGCCGCGCGGGGTCTGGAGGTGGTCTCCGACACCGGGGCGCTGACCGCGGCCGTGGACGAGGCGATCGCCGCCAACCCGGACATCGCGGCCAAGGTGCGGGACGGCAAGGTGGCCGCGGCCGGAGCCCTGGTCGGGGCCGTCATGAAGAGCACCCGGGGGGCGGACGCCAAGACCGTCCGCTCGCTGATCCTGTCCCGGCTCGGCGTCGAGGGCTGACCGTTCCGTTCCAGGAGGGGCTCCGGCGGCGTCAGCCGGTGGGGGTCGGCTCCGGCGGCGGCGTCAGCCGGTGGGGGTCGGGTCCGGCGGCGGCGCACCGGCCGGCGGGACCGGGCTGGCCGGAGTGGGCGTACCGGGGGTCGGGGTGGCCGGGACCGGTGGCTCCGCGACCACGTGCCGTTCCAGGTTGACCTGCGCCTCGCCGGTGCCACCGAGCAGGATGTCGTCGTACGCCTGGAGCGCCCGCTGCTGGTCGAAGTAGAGCACCGACATCGCCAGCGGGGTCGGCTTGTCGCCCTCCAGGCCGCGCAGCCCCGCCCCGCCGGTGGAACCCTGCACCTGGAGCTGGGTCGGCATCGCGTCCGGCACCCGCGGCAGTTCGCGTACCTCGCGGTTGTGGGTGTGCCCGGCCAGCACCAGCGGTACGACGCCGGAGAGCGCGTCGGCCGACGCCGGATCGTGCACCAGGGCGATGTCGACCGGCTTGCCGGAGGCCCGGATCGTCGAGGCGAGCTTCTCGCCGGTCCCGGTCACCTGGTCGACCGTCTGCGGCAGACTGCCGGACCCGGCCGGCGAGGTCTCCTTGTCCGGGGTGAACCGGGGGTCCCCGATACCGGCGATGGTCAACCCGCCGACGTTGACGATCGAGTTGTCCAGCACGATCGCGTTCGGCTGCCGGCCGACGGCGGCGGCGGTGGCCGGCGAGTCGTGGTTGCCCCGGATGAAGACGTACGGGACCTTCAGCAGGCCGATGGAGCCGACGAAGGACGCCTCCGGCTCACTGCCCCAGTCGGTGATGTCCCCGGTGTCGATCACCATGTCGATCTTGAACTGCTCCACCACGGTCCGGACCACCTGCCAGGCGGTCGGATTCAGATGCAGGTCCGAGACGTGCAGCACCCGTACGGTGCCCTGCTCCTGGTCGAAGACCGGCAGGGTGGAGACGGTGGTGTAGAGCTGGCTGACGTTGCCGACCATCCGCTGGAGCTGGTCGGCGTACCGGCCGTAGTCGTTGGCGATCCGCCGGGCGTCACCGACGATCGCCGGGGCGTTGACCAGCAACCCCTCGTACCGGGGCTCCTCGATCGAGTCCGGCCGGAAGGTCAGCGCGGCGATGCCCAGGCTGCCGCCGGTGATCACCAGCGCCAGCCCGCCGGCCCAGGCCACCCGACGGGTACGCCGGAAGACCAGCGCCGCCAGGATCATGGTGGCCAGTACGGAGACCGCGACCGTGCGTACGCCGACCCGGATCACCCCGTTGGTCACGTCGCTGACGGCGGACTGGCTGGCCCGGCTGATGCTGGCCGGATCGTCGATCAGCGCCTCGGTGCGCCGCTGGTCCAGCGAGCCGAGCCGGACCGAGAGGTGCGCCGGGCCGGCGTGGCTGCTGAGGTGGAGCGCGCCGAGCGGCGGAATGGTGACCGTGGTGCCGCCGTCGACCGAGGGCGTAATCGCCATCTCCGCCCGGAACGGCCCGATGTCGGTCTGCATCCGCCCCCCGAGCAGGACTCCGACCACGATCCCGACCACCGTGACGCCGATGATCGACATGGCCAGTCCGGCCCGGCGGCTCGGTTTCGAGGTCAGGGCGGCGCGGCCGCCCCGTACGGCGGTACGCCCCCAGCGCAGCAGCGCCGCCGGGAGCAGCACACGCCGAACCGCCGGGGGTGGTGTGCCCCCGGCGGCTCGGGTGTCATTCCTCCGCCTGTCCATGCTCCATCATCACCTGCCCAGCGCGACATCTTCAAAACCCGCCGCAGGTCCCGCGCCATTTCCACCGCGGGTATGAGCTAGCTCTCCCACGCCCGCCGCCCCGCCGGCGGCGCCGTGCCGGCATGCTGCCGCCCCGGCCGCCGGGGAGGTCAGCTCTTTCCGGCCGCGCCACCGGAGAAGACCAGCCGGAAGATCCGGTCGTCCTCCGGAGCGGGGTCGCGCTTGCCGTCGTGGTTGGAGGTGGAGATCCACAACGAGCCGTCCGGTGCGGCGACCGCCGTGCGGAGCCGGCCGTACTCGCCGACCAGCAGCGAACGGGGCTGGCCGAGTACGGTGCCGTTGGCGGTGAGTTCCACCAGCCAGAGCCGCTCGCCCCGCAGACAGGCCGCGACGAAGACCCGGTCGATCATCGCCGCGCCGGAACAGGACGCCTCGGCGGTGGTCCAGGTGACCAGCGGATCGACGTACTTCTCGGCGTCCGCGCCGCCTCCACCGCGCCCCTCGACCTCGGGCCAGCCGTAGTTCTTGCCCGGCGTGATCAGGTTGATCTCGTCCCACTGGCTCTGGCCGAACTCGGTGGCGTAGAGCCGCTTGTTGGCGTCCCAGGCGATGCCCTGCACGTTGCGGTGCCCGTACGACCAGACCAGGGAGTTCGGGAACGGGTTGCCCGGGGCAGGCTTACCGGCCGGGGTCATCCGGAGGATCTTGCCGCCGAGGCTCTTGAGATCCTGCGAGAGCCCACGCTCCGAGGCGTCCCCGGTGGTCGCGTAGAGAAAGCCGTCCGGGCCGAAGCCGAGCCGTCCGCCGTTGTGGATGCCGGAGAGCGGGATGCCGGTGACGATCGGTGTCGGCCTGGCACCCAGGGTCAGCTTGGCGATCCGGTTGTCCTCGGACGTCGAGTAGTAGATGAAGACCGTCTTGTCCCGCTGGTAGGCCGGGGAGACGGCGATGCCGAGCAGCCCGCCCTCGCCGGCCGCGTCGACCTCGGCGACGGTCTGCACGGTGCTGACCTTGAGCCCGTTCGTGTCGGACTCCGGGCCGACCTTGAGGATCTTGGCGGTGTCCCGTTCGGTCACCAGCGCGCCTCCGTCGGGCAGGAACGCGATGCCCCACGGGATCTGCAACCTGCTCGCGAGTACGGTGGCCGCGACCTGCTGCCCGGCCCCGCTCTGGCTGGGCGAGACGGACGGGGTGGGGAAGCTCGGCGGTTCACCGGCCGGATCCGGTTCCGGCTCGCCGAAGGCACAGCCACTGGTGAGGAGTACGGCCGCCGCACAGAGCGCGACCGCCGCGCGCCGACGGCTGAGTCTGGGGTACGGGCGAGCGCTCACCCGGACCAGGGTAGTCCGATCCCGTCGCGTGCCGTCGGTTCGCTCGATCATTGAACCCATCTTCCCGAGTCGTCGCTGGTCGGAGCGCCGGCCGGGTGATCGTGCCGGCCCGGCCGCCGTCCGTCGGGTCGCCAGGACCGGTCGACCCGCCACCGTGACGAGTCGCGGCGACCGGGACGGGTTCCTGGCACCGACCGGGCACGGGGGCCATCCCAGACCCGATCAATAGCCCAGCTAAGGGGTGAGTGGTGCTGATGAGAAGAATCGGGCATGTCGCCGAGCGGATTGCCGGTCCGGCCGTGCGAAACTGCCCGGCATGGCGCTCGCCACCACCACATCGGAGCTGACGGAGCCGCCATCCCGGTCCACCCGACGGCGCCCCACTCCCGGGCTGGTCGCCGCCGTGCTCGGGGTGCTCGGCGTCGGCTACCGGCTGGGGCTGCTGCTCGCCGAGGTGCCGCCGAGCAACAGCGACGAGGCGGTCACCGGGCTGGTGGCCCGGCACGTGGCGCAGGGGCGGGAGTTCCCGCTCTTCTTCTACGGCCAGTACTACATGGGCGCCCTGGAGTCCTATCTCGCCGCGCCGCTGTTCGCGGTCGTCGGCTCGTCCACCTTCGTGCTGCGGCTGCCCAACCTGCTGCTCTACGCCGCCTTCCTGGCGCTGATGTGGCAGCTCACCCGCCGGCTCTACACCCCCTGGCTGGCGGCGGCCACCGTCGGGCTGCTCGCCCTCGGCTCGGACCGGATCGTGAAGAACCAACTCATCGCGGGTGGCGGCTATCCGGAGATGAATCCGGCCGGCGCGCTGCTGGTGCTGCTGGCGGTCAACCTCGGACTCGGCGTCGTACGCCGGCCCGGCCCGGCGTACGCGGGCTTCGGGCTGGTCGCCGGACTCACTCTCTGGGACGACTGGCTGATCCTGCCGTACGTCGGTGCGGCCACCGCGGTACTGCTCGGGTTCGGGTGGCGGTCGTTGAACCCTTTTCAACCTTCCGTTGCGGTCCGGCATGGCCACAGGTGGAAGTCGGGACGGAGGCGCCGCGCTGTCCAGGTTGAAGAAGATTCACTGGGTGGCCGGGCCGGGCTGGCGCTCGGCACCGGGCTGGCGGTCGGACTCGTCCCGATCGTGGCGCACAACCTGACCGCCGCACCCGAACACCGCTCACTGGCCGTCTACGCCGGACTCGGCGGCGGCGGCGCCGGTTCGTGGCCGGAGCGGCTCTACGGCGGTGTCCTCCTCGGGCTGCCGATGGGCACCGGGCTCTGTCCACCCGGCCGGTGCGCGCCGTGGCAGTTGTGGTGGGGAGTCGCCTATCCGGTGCTGCTGGCGGTCGCCGCCGCGCTGGCCTGGCGGGCGCTGCGCCGGGCCACCGATCGGGCGAACCGGGTCCGGCAGGCCGGCCGACTGGCGCTGCTGGCCGGCGCGGCGCTCAGCCTGCTGGCGTACGCCGGCAGCGGTGCCGCCGCGACGACTCCGGTGGAGAGCGCCCGCTATCTCTCGGTACTGCTGATCTCGACGCCGGCCGTACTCTGGCCGCTCTGGTCGGTGCTGACCCGGCCGGACGGAACGGGTCCATCATGGCCGGCGACATCCATCGGGACGGCCCGTCCCGGCCGGTCGCGCCCGGCCGGGGCGGCGCCGGCCGTCCGGCTGGCGGCCGCGGCCCCGCTCGCCGGGCTCGCGGCCAGCATGGTGCTGGCCAGCGCCGCCCTGGTCGCGGCAGGCCCGGAGCTGGCCCGGAAGGCCGCCCAGCGCCGCGACCTGGTCGCCGGGCTCGACCGGCTGGGCGTACGCCGGTTCTACGCCGACTACTGGACCTGCAACAACATCATCTTCCTCAGCCGGGAACGGATCGTCTGCGGAGTGCTCGGTGCCGACCTGCGGGCCGGCTGGGACCGTCATCCCCGCTATCCGAGACTGGTCGCCGAGGCGCACCGGCCGGCGTTCGTGCTCGCCGAGCGGTCCGCGTTGGACGCGGCGATCCGGGCCCACCTGGGCGACACCGGCCCGCCGATCACCGTGACCGCCGTCGCCGGACACCACGTCTACCAGCCGGCCGGGCCGGTCGGCCTGCCGCTGCGCTGAGGTCCGCCGGGACGGCTCCCGGCACCGGCAGCGGCAGCGGGGGAGCTGAGGGCGACCGCCGGTTCCCGGTCGCCGAGGACTATCGTCGGGGTCCGTGAAGGTGTGGATTCCCCATCCCGAGGGCCTGGAGCTGCTCGGCCAGATCCCCGACGGCGTCACCGTGGAGATCGCCCCGACGCCGGACCGGCTCCCCTCGGACCCGGCCGGGGTCGGGTTCTGGGTGCCGCCGTTCCTCGCCCAGGCCGCCGCGGTGCCGATCGCGGCCAAGCTGCCCGACCTGCGGGTGGTGCAGTTGCTCTCGGCGGGGGCGGACATCTGGGCCGGCCGGCTGCCCGAGCACGTCACCCTCTGCGACGCGCGCGGGGTGCACGACTCGTCCACTGCGGAGTGGGTGGTCACGGCGATCCTGTCGTACCTGCGGTCGTTCCCGGTCTTCGCCCGCGCCCAGGCTCGGCACGAGTGGTCGTACGACCAGGTCAACCCCACGGACGAGCTGGCCGGCAAGCGGGTACTCGTCGTCGGTGCGGGTTCGATCGGGGCGGCCACCCGGGCCCGGCTGGCGCCGTTCGAGGTCGGCCTGACCATGGTCGCCCGGACCGCCCGTCCCGCCGAGGGGGTGTACGGGGTCGACGACCTGCCGGCACTGCTGCCCGGGGCGGACGTGGTGGTGCTGTTGGTGCCGCTCACCGATGCCACCCGTGGATTGGTCGACGCCGGGTTCCTCGCCGCCATGCGGGACGGTGCCCTGCTGGTCAACGCCGCCCGTGGACCGGTGGTCGACACCGACGCCCTGGTCGCGGAGCTGGCGACCGGTCGGATCGCGGCGGCGCTGGACGTCACCGAGCCCGAGCCGCTGCCGGCCGGGCACCCGCTCTGGGATCTGCCCAACGTGCTGCTCACCCCGCACGTCGCCGGCTCGGTACGCGGGCTGCTGCCCCGCGGCTACCGGCTGGCCGGCGAGCAACTGCGTCGGTTCGTGGCCGGAACCCCGCTGATCAACGAGGTGGTCAACGGGTACTGACCCGCGGTGGGTCAGTGGCCGGGCTGGTCCGGGGTGGGTCAGTCGCCGGGCTGGTCCGGGGTGGGGCGGGGCTCGCCGAGCGGCTGGCCGCTGGCGGCGACCAGGCCGGGCAGGTCCGCGGCCCGGACCGCCGGCAGTACTGCCGTCCGGCCGTCCCGGAGGCGCACCACCGCCTGGCCGCGCGGGTCGGACGCCAGCTCCACGATCTCCGACCAGGCGATCCTGCGCTCGCCCAGCAGCGCCCGGATCCGCACGCCGGCCCGGTCGGCGTCGGTGCCGGCCCGCCAGGCCCACCCGCCGACCGCCGCCGGTACCAGCAGCAGCGGGAGGAGATACCAGCGGGAGGTGGCCAGTGGCAGGGTGCCGAGGAACGCGATGACGGCGGCCACCCAGATCGCCTGGCTGTGCCGGAAGCGGAGTGTGCCGGTCTTACCCACCTGGCGATTTTCGCACCCCGGCCCGTCCGGCCCGGCGCGGGCCTCGGCCGGCCGGGCCGAGGGGGTGGCCCGAACCGCTGGCCGGGTCGGGTAGAGCGGGCTTGACCGGCTGGGGGAAGATTCTCCGAGCAACCCGGAGTGGGAGACCCCTACCGTTGAACCTTTTCAACCTGGACGGCGATGCACAGCCGCCTCGAAAGCCGCCTGCGGCCACGACCGGCCACGGGGGAAGGTTGAAAAGGGTTCAATACGTAACCACGCCCCCTGCCGATCGTTGGGGGTTGATAGGACTGGTTTCGGCCGTTCGGTCGGACCAGACCTGACCTGCACCACGTCCGTGCCCCCTCTGCGAAGGCATCCCGCCATGTTCGTGGCGCACATCGCGGACGACCCAGCCCGCCGGCTGATCGTCCGGGTCACCGAGACCGGTGCCCCTCTGCTCTCCGTGGGCGTCCTGATCGCCGCTCACCTCGGCGCGCTCCCGCCCTATGCGGCGGTCGCGGTGACCGTCGGCGCGGTCGCCGCCGTGGCCGCCGCCCGGCTGGTCCGGCTGGCCATCCGACTGCACCGGGGCGGCACCGGCTTCGGCCCGTGCCGGGGCGCCGGCTTCCTCGGCTTCGGCCTGGTCGGCAGCGCGCTCTCCGCGCTGGTCCTCTTCCTGGCGCCGGCCGAGGCCCGGTCGACGGTGGCGCTCGGCAGTCTGGTGCTGGCGTTCGCCCTCTACCTGTTCGGCATGATGATGCTGCCCGGCGCCGCGAGCACGGTGCCGGTACGGCTGCGCCGGGCCTTCGACGGGCTGAGTCTCGGCATCAGTCTCGCCTTCTCGGCCTGGGTGATCCCGCCGGACAGGCTGCCGCCGCTCGCCATGATCGCCGCGCTCTTCGCGGTCGTCGGTCTGCCGGTGGTCACCATCACCACGCTGCGGGCGTACGAGTACCGGCGCTCCGCCGCGCTCTGCGGCATCGGCGCCGGACTGGCGGTCTTCGGGCATTCGCTGATCGCGGTACTGGTTACCTACGGCGCACCGGCGACGTCGCTGCCGCTGGCCGCCATCTCGCTGGTCGCCGGCCCGGCGCTGATCGCCGCCGGTGCCCGGCGGGCCAATCCGGTGGCCCAGCCGACCACCGGACCGACCGAGCCGCAGACCACCCTGACCGCCTATCCGCTGCTGACGATTCCGGCGATCCTGGCGACGCTCTCCGCGCTCTGGCATCTGATCACCGTCGGCGAGTTCGACCACACCTCGATCCTGCTCGGCCTGGCCGTTATCCCGACCCTGGTGGTCCGGGAGGTGCTGGTGATGCTGGACATCCGCCGGTACGCCAAGCGGCTGAGGGACCAGGAGGCACACTTCCGCTCGCTGGTCTCCGGGGCCAACGACCTGACCATGATCGTCGGTGAGGACCTGCTCATCCGCTGGCAGTCGCCGACCGCGGCCCGGCTCTTCGGGCTCTCCGACGCGGACGTGCTGGGTCGGGCGTTCCCCAACCTGATGCATCCGGACGACGCCGCCGACGTCACCCAGGTGCTCACCGACGTGCTCGCCGGGCGTGACGTGCCGACCGGGCGCCCGCAACTGGTCACCGCCCGGCTGCTGGACGGGCACGGCGCCTGGCGGGACACCGAGTCCACCGTCAGCGACCAGCGGGCGGTACCCGAGGTGGCCGCGCTGGTGGTGCACGTCCGGGACGTCAGCGAACGGCAACGGCTGGAGCGCAAGCTCAACGAGCTGGCCTTCACCGACGAGCTCACCGGATTGGCCAACCGCCGGGAACTGATGCGGACCATCGTCACCCAGCGGGCGATGCCGGGGCACACCGGCGCGCTGCTCGTGATCGACCTGCACGGCATGTCCGGCATCAACGACGTGCACGGGCGGCAGATGGGCGACGCCGTACTGGCCGAGGCCGGGCGGCGGCTGAAGACCGGGGTCGGTGCCGCCGACGTGGTGGCCCGGCTGGGCGGGGACGAGTTCGCGGTGGTGACGGTGGACCGGCCGGTGCTGGCGTACGCGATGGGCACCCGGCTGCTGACCGCGCTGACCGAGCCGTATCCGATGCCCGGCGCGGTGCTGCACCTCGGCACCAGCATCGGCCTCGCCGACCTGTCCGGCGGGGACGGTGTCGACGACGTGCTCCGCCGGGCCGACCTGGCCAGGCTGCGGGCCCGGCAGCTCGGTCGCAACCGCGTCGAGTGGTACGACGACGAGCTGGAGGAGCAGTTCACCCGGCGGCTCGACCTGGAGCGCGAGCTGCCCGGTGCGGTGCAGCGGGGCGAGCTGGACCTGGTCTACCAGCCGGTGCTCGACCTCGACGACCAGCAGCCGGTGGGGACCGAGGCGTTGCTGCGCTGGCGGAGCCCGGCGCTCGGCACCGTGCTGCCGGCCGAACTGCTGCCGGTGGCCGAGGACCTGATGCTGGTGGAGGAGCTGGGCCGCTGGGTGCTGGACACCGCCTGCCGGCAGCTTGCCGCCTGGTCGCAGCGCCCCCGACGGCTCTGGATGTCGGTCAACATCTCGTCCCGGGAACTGACCGCGTCCGACTTCGTCCGCTGGGTGAGCACCTCGCTGGCCGAGCACAGGGTCGAGCCGGACCGGCTGGTGCTGGAGATCGCGGAGCCCCGGGGCGGGGTCGACGTGCCGGCGGTGGTGACCCAGCTCGCCGGGTTGCGGGCGCTCGGCGTACGGACCGCGTTGGACGACTTCGGCAGCGGGCAGGCGTCGCTGGCACAGCTCCGCCGGCTGCCGGTCGACTTCCTCAAGGTCGACCGGACCCTGGTGACCGAGGGCGGCAGCCGGGAGGGCGGGGGCAAGCCCTTCATCGACGTACTGGTCAGCCTCGGCAAGCGGTTCGGCTTGGAGATCATCGCCGAGGGCCTGGAGTCGCCGGGGCAGGTGGAGCAGGCCCGCAAGGCCGGCTGCAAGCTCGGCCAGGGGTACGCGCTGTCCCGACCCGCTCCCGCCGAGCGGGTCGAGGCGTATCTGGAGGAGTTTCCGAGCCCGTCCCGCTGACGACCGCGCGGGCGGCCCGACGGCCGGGACCCGCGCGGTCCGACCGGTCAGCCGGCCGCGTACCCCGGCATCGGGTACGCCGCCAGCAGGTCCCGGACCTCGCCGGCGATCCGGTCGAGGGCGGCCTCGTCGTCCTTGATCGCCGCGGTGACCGCCTCGTCCATCCAGGCCGCGACCTGTGGCATCTGCTCCTCGGTCAGGCCCCGGGTGGTGAGTGCCGGGGTGCCGAGCCGGATGCCGGAGGGGTCGAACGGCTTGCGCGGGTCGTACGGGACGGTGTTGTAGTTCAGCTCGATGCCGGCCCGGTCCAGCGCCTGGGCGGCCGGCTTGCCGGCGATGCCCTTGCTGGTCAGGTCGGCGAGGATCAGGTGGTTGTCGGTGCCGCCGGAGGAGAGCGTGAAGCCCCGCTCGACCAGCGCCGCCGCGAGTGCTCTGGCGTTGGCGACGACCTGGTGGGCGTACCGGCGGAAGTCCTCGGTGCCGGCCTCCCGCAGCGCGACCGCGATGCCGGCGGTGGTGTGGTTGTGCGGGCCGCCCTGCAGGCCGGGGAAGACGGCCTTGTCGATCGCGGTGGCGTGCTCGGCGGTCGTCATGATCATGGCGCCGCGCGGTCCCCGCAGGGTCTTGTGCGTGGTGGTGGTGATCACGTCGGCGTGCCCGACCGGTGACGGGTGGGCACCGCCGGCGACCAGGCCGGCGATGTGCGCGATGTCGGCCACCAGCACCGCACCGACTTCACGGGCGATCTCGGCGAAGCCGGCGAAGTCGATGGTGCGCGGCACGGCGGTGCCGCCGCAGAAGATCAGCTTGGGGCGCTCCCGGCGGGCCAGGTCGCGTACCTCGTCGAGGTCGATCCGGCCCGTTGCGGCCGAGACGCCGTAGCGGACCGGGTTGAACCACTTTCCGGTGGCCGAGACCGACCAGCCGTGCGTGAGGTGGCCGCCCATCGGCAGCGCCATCCCCAGCACCGTGTCGCCGGGGGAGAGGAACGCCAGGTAGACCGCGAGGTTGGCCGGGGAGCCCGAGTACGGCTGCACGTTGGCGTGCGCGACCCCGAAGAGTTCCCTGGCCCGGGTCACCGCGAGCGTCTCGATCGGGTCGACGAACTGCTGGCCCTCGTAGTAGCGGCGGCCGGGGTAGCCCTCGGAGTATTTGTTGGTCAGCACCGTGCCGCTGGCCTCGAGGACGGCGGTCGAGACGTAGTTCTCGGAGGCGATCATCCGCAGCTTGTCGTGCTGTCGGGTCGCCTCGGACTCGATCAGCCTCGCCAACTCCGGGTCGGCGGCGGTCAGGCTGGGAATCGGTGGTACGTGCACGGTGGTCGTCCTCCTGGCTGGTCTCCGCCTCGCCGCCGATGCTATCGGTTGCCGGGCGGGCGCCCGCAGTCGATGCCCCGCGCGCGGAGCTGTCGGTGTCGGGCGTTCGGGCTGTCGGTGTCGGGCGTTCGGGCTGTCGAGGCGCGGCGTTCAGGGCTGCCGGGGCGGTGCGGTGCTGCCGCGCGGGACGAGATGCGCGGTCTCGTCCTGGAAGTCGCCGAGCGGCTGCCCGGCGATGGCGGCGAGGAGCCGGCCGGCGGCGTGCGCCCCGTACGCCGGGATGTCCCGGTGCAGCGCGGTCAGCGACGGGTGGACGAGCTGGCAGAGCGGCGAGTCGTCCCAGGCCACGATGGAGACGTCGGACGGCACGGCCAGCCCCATCTCCTGGGCCACCGACAGCCCGGCGATCGCCATCACGTCGTTGTCGTACACGATCGCGGTCGGCCGGTCGGCGGAGCTGAGCAGGCGTCGGGTGGCCCGGGCGCCCTCCTCGCCGCTGTAGTCGGACGAGACGGTGACCGTACGGTCGAGGCCGAGCCGGCGGCAGGCGGTGCCGAAGGTCTCGGTGCGGATCTCGGTGTGCAGCAGCCCGGGCAGGCCGCCGACCCGGGCGATCTGGCGGTGTCCGAGCGCGACCAGGTATTCGAGCACCTCGGTCAGGGCCACGGCCTCGTCGGACCAGACGTGGTCGAGCCCGCCGCTGTGCCCCGGCCCGCCGATCACCACCGCCGGCAGGCGCAGCTCCTCCAGCACCGGCACCCGGCGGTCGTCGACCCGCAGGTCGCAGACGAGTACGCCGTCCACCCGTCGTTCGCCCCACCAGCGCCGGTATACCGCGATCTCGGCCTCCGGGCTCGCCACCACCTGAAGGGTCAGCGCGTACGACCGGGCGGAGAGTTCCGCCTCGACGCCGCTGATCAGCTCCATGAAGAACGGCTCGATCCCGAGGATCCGGGCCGGTCGGCAGAGCGCCAGCCCGACCGCGTTGGCGCTGGCTCCGGAGAGTGCCCGGGCCGCGCTGTTCGGGTTGAAGCCGATCTCCTGGGCGATGGCGAGAATGCGTTGCCGGGTGGCGTCCGAGACGCCGGGCTGTCCGTTCAGGGCGTAGGAGACCGCGCCCTTGGAAACCCCGGCCCGCCGGGCCACATCCGCGATTGTCGGTCGCTTCACCCGGCGCTCCTTCGTCTGCGACGACCCGAGTACCGGGTGGGCCGGTCGGGTCACCTGCCCGCTGCGTCGTCACCCGCACGCTGCGTCGTACTGCCGCACGAGCCGGTAAAGCTCGCGCAAGCCACGGGAGTGAACTTTTCCGGTTAAGCATAGCGATGCGGTTATCGTGCCGACAGTGCCGGCCGGCCGGTACGGGCTCGGGAGAGCGCTCGGATATTTCGAGGTGGAGAAGGCTGGGGAAGCGCTTACCTGGGGGACTCGGGCATCGATTGCCGGCCATTCGTGGCCGAATCGGGGGCCGTTGACAGGGCGCAGGGCCGCCCGTACGGTGACTTTACTTATCCGGTTCAGTCGACATCTCTCGATGTCTTGGGCGTGCCTCCCGGTCCGGCGACGATGCCCTCCACCAGGGAAGGCGCGCCGAGGTCGCGACCGGCCGGGACCCGAGAAATGATCGGTCACGACCCGAGGAAGTTGAGGTGCCCGTGACGTCCTGGCAGAGCCTGCACGACGGCTGGTCGCTGACCGCGATCGGCAACCCGGAGGTCCCGGAGGCGGTCGCGTCCGCCCCGGTCCCGGCAACCGTGCCCGGCTGCGTGCACACCGACCTGCTCGCCGCTGGACTGATCCCGGACCCCTACCTCGACGAGCACGAACTCACGCTGGGCTGGATCGGCCGCACCGACTGGTGCTACCAGACTACCTTCCGGTGGGACGGCGGCGACGGCGACCGGGTGGACCTGGTCTGCGCCGGCCTCGACACGGTGGCGACGGTCACCCTCAACGACGTCGAACTCGGCCGCACCGCCAACATGCACCGGAGCTACTCGTTCGACGTCCGGCAGGTGCTGCGGGTCGGCGACAACGTGCTGCGGGTGCGGTTCGACTCGGCGTACCGCTATGCCGAGGCAGAGCAGCGGCGGCTCGGTGCCCGGCCGAAGGCGTACCCGACGCCGTTCAATTTCATCCGCAAGATGGCCTGCAACTTCGGCTGGGACTGGGGTCCCGAGCTGGTCACCGCCGGGATCTGGCAGGAGATCGGGCTCCGCACCTGGCGGACCGCGCGGCTGGCCGAGGTCCGCCCGCAGGTCACCGTCGCCGGTGCCGAGGGCCGGGTCGAGGTACGCGTCGAGGTCGACCGGGCCGACGACGGCGACAGGGCCGAACCGCTCACCGTCCGGGCCACCGTGGCTGGCGAGGTCGCCGAAACGGTGCTCGCGCCGGGGCAGCGCGGCGCCGAGTTGACCGTCACTGTCGCCGACCCCGAGCTGTGGTGGCCCCGGGGGCACGGCGGGCAGCCGCGCTACCCGCTGACCGTCACGCTGCACGCCGGGGAGCGCGAGCTGGACGGCTGGCAGCGGCAGATCGGCTTCCGCTCGGTACGCCTTTCCACCGCCGCCGACGAGCACGGCTCGGCGTTCACCGTCGTCGTCAACGACCTGCCGGTCTTCGCCAGGGGCGTGAACTGGATTCCGGACGACTGCTTCCCGCACCGGGTGACCCGGCAGCGCTACGCCGAACGCCTCCGGCAGGCCTGCGACGCCAACATCAACTTCCTGCGGATCTGGGGCGGCGGCCGGTACGAGTCCGAGGATTTCTACGACCTCGCCGACGAGCTGGGCCTGCTGGTCGGGCAGGACTTCCTCTTCTCCTGCGCCGCGTACCCGGAGGAGGAGCCGTTCCGCACCGAGATCCGGGCCGAGGCGGCCGAGCAGGTCGTCCGGCTGGCCAGCCATCCGAGCCTGGTGCTCTGGTTCGGCAACAACGAGAACATCTGGGGCTGGCACGACTGGGGCTGGCAGGCGGAGCTGGCCGACCGGACCTGGGGCGCGGGCTACTACTTCGACCTGCTGCCCGGCCTGCTGGCCGAACTGGACCCGAGCCGGCCGTACTGGCCGGGCAGCCCGTGGTCGGGGCGGCCGGAGATCCACCCGAACGACCCGGCGCACGGCAGCATGCACATCTGGACGGTCTGGAACCAGCTCGACTACACCCACTACCGGGACTACCTGCCCCGGTTCGTCGCCGAGTTCGGCTGGCAGGGCCCGGCCAGCTACGCCACGCTGCGCCGGGCGATCCCCGGCCGGGAGTTGGCCGAGGACTCGCCCGCGATGGCGCACCGGCAGAAGGCCGGGGACGGCCAGCTCAAGCTGGCCCGAGGGCTCGACGCGCACCTGCCGGTACCGCGCGACTTCGACGACTGGCACTACCTGACCCAGCTCAACCAGGCTCGGGCGGTCAGCGTCGGGGTGGAGCACCTGCGGTCGTACCGGCCGGTCTGCATGGGCAGCGTGGTGTGGCAGCTCAACGACTGCTGGCCGGTCACCTCCTGGGCCGCCGTCGACGGTGACGGCCGCCGCAAACCCCTCTGGTACGCGCTGCGCCGCGCGTACGCCGACCGGCTGCTCACCATTCAACCGAGGCAGGGCGGGCTGGCCCTGGTCGCGGTCAACGACGGGGGCGCCCCGTGGACCGGGCGGGTGGACGTGACCCGGCTGACCCTGGCCGGCGAGCCGAGGGGCAAGGCGTCGGTCGAGCTCTCCGTGCCGCCGTACTCGGAGTACACCTGGGCGCTGCCGGCGGACGTCGCCAGCCCGGACGACCCGCGCGCCGAACTGCTGGTCGCCGATCCCGGCGGGGACGGCGAGCGGAGCTTCTGGTTCTTCGCCGAGGACCGCGAGCTGGCCTACCCGCCGGCCGGATACGACGCCACGGTCGAGCCCTCGCCGGACGGCGTTCTGGTGCGGGTGACCGCCCGGACGATCCTGCGCGACCTGGTGCTGGCCCCGGATCGGCTCGATCCGGCGGCAGAGGTCGACGAGGCGCTGGTCACGCTGCTACCGGGGGAGTCGACCACCTTCACCGTACGGTCCGCGGCACCGCTGGACCCGGCGGCGCTCACCGCCCGTCCGGTACTCCGCTGCGTCAACGACATGGTGTCGCAGCACTGATCCGCAGCACCTTGATCCGCAGCACCTGATCCGCACCCCTGTTCCCGGACACCGCTCCCGGAAGGATCACCACCGCCCATGAAGCGCCATCTCCCGCTGCTGCTGGCGCTGGCCGGGCTGCTGCTCGCGGCCTCGCCGGCACCCGCCTCCGCCACCCCGGCCGGGTCGCCCGGCTCCGGACAGCCCGCCGGCTCCGGCCAGTCCCCGGCCGGCTTCGTCGTCCGCAAGGGCGACCAGCTCATGCTCGACGGCAAGCGGTTCCGGTTCGCCGGGACCAACAACTACTACCTGATGTACAAGTCCCGGACCATGGTCGACGACGTCTTCGCCGACGCGAAGGCGGCCGGGTTCACCGTGCTGCGGCACTGGGGCTTCCTCGACATCGGCACCCCGGGCGGGACGGACTCGGTCGCCGGGCCGGCCGACGGGGTCTACTTCCAGTACTGGGACGGGGCGAAGCCGGCGTACCGCGACGGGCCGGACGGGCTGGACCGCCTCGACTACGTCCTCTACGCCGCCCGGCAGGCCGGGATCAAGCTGGTGATCCCACTGACCAACAACTGGCGCGACTTCGGCGGCATGGACCAGTACGTCCGCTGGCGCGGCGGGCAGTACCACGACGAGTTCTACACCGACCCGGTGATCCGGGGCTGGTACAAGGACTGGATCTCGCACGTGCTGAACCGGACCAACACGCTGACCGGGGTGGCGTACAAGGACGATCCGACGGTGATGACCTGGGAACTGGGCAACGAGCCGAGGTGCAAGGGCTCCGGCGTCTATCCGACGTCGCCGACCTGCACCCCGGCGGTGCTGACCGCCTGGGCGGACGAGATGACCCGGCACATCAAGTCGATCGACCGCCGGCACCTGGCCAGCGTCGGGGACGAGGGCTTCTACTGCGACGACCCGACCAGCGCGGACTGGACGGTCAACTGCGGTGAGGGCGTCGACTCGGTGGCGCTGACCCGGCTGCCCGCGGTGGACGTGGTCTCGTACCACCTCTATCCGGACCACTGGGGCACGGACGCGGCCTGGGGCGTGGAGTGGATCAAGCGGCACAACCGGGACGCCCGGCGGCTCGGCAAGCCGGTGATGCTCGGCGAGTTCGGCTACGTCGACAAGGCGACCCGGAACCCGGTCTACCAACAGTGGACGGACGCGTTCATCGCCAGCGGCGGCACCGGCTTCCTCTACTGGATCCTCTCCGGCGTCCAGGACGACGGCACGCCCTACCCGGACTACGACGGCTACACCGTCTACTGCCCGAGCCCGGTCTGCACCACGCTGTCGAACGCGGGGGACACGCTCGTCCGGGGGCAGCGCTCCCGACCGCCGGTCGCCGACGCCGACACCGCGGTGACCGAGTCGGGCACGCCGGTCACCCTCTCCCCGGCCGCGAACGACATCGCGTACCGGTCGACGGTGCGGCCGGCCAGCGTCGACCTGGATCCGGCGAGCGCCGGGCAACAGCGCTCGGTGACCGTCACCGGTGGCGGGTTCGCGCTCGACCCGGTCACCGGGACGGTCACGTTCACTCCGGCGGACGGCTTCCAGGGCCGGACCGTCGCCTCGTACACCATCCGCGACCAGGCCGGTCGTACCTCGAACCCGGCCGACCTGACGGTGACGGTGAAACCGGCTCCCGGTGACCCGATCCTGATCGCCTCCTGGGAGACCGGGGTCGAGGGCTGGGCACCGGGCAACTGGCAGACCGACGCCGGGACAGTGGCCCAGACGACGGACTTCCACACCCACGGCACGGCCGGGCTGCGGGTCGCGGCCACCGGGGGCGGCTGGTTCGGGGTGGCCCTGCCCAGCCCGGTGGACCTGTCGGCCAAGGCGACCCTGCGCTACGACCTGCGGGTCGACGCCACGATCGGCACGTCGAGTTCGATCGCCGTGCAGACCGGCGAGGGGTGGGCCTGGTGCCAGTCCACCTTTCGCTGGGTGTCGCAGGGCACCGCCACGACGGTGACGGTCGACCTGCTCACCGAGATGTCCTGTGACACGGCGGCGCTGGCCGACGTACGTGGGATCCTGATCTGGGTCAGCCCGGGCACCCACGACCTGGACCACCTGCGCGCCGAGTGACCGCCTGCGGTTGACGACGTACGACGGGCCCCTGCCGATCTGGCGGGGGCCCGTACCGTTTCGCGATTGATCGCGTCGAGTTACCCTTTAGATACTTAGAGTTGTCGATAGGGGTCGACGTGGCGCCCGATCAGACTCAATCGCTCCGTTCTCCGCTCCGGACCATCGAAGGGCTCGACCGCACGCTGCTGGCCCAGTGCGGGATCGCCGACGTCGACGACGTCAGAAGAATCGTGAACCGCCCCGGCACCGGACTCGTCGTCACCGCCTACCAGGGCAACCTTGCCGGGGTCTACCACTGGGCGCGTTACCTCGTGGAGAAGGGCTACGACCGTCCGCTCCTGCTGGACGCCAACCGGTACGGCGGGAACGGGCGACTGCCCGCCGCCACCCCGTTCAACCCGGACTGGTTGGCACGGCAGCGGGACCTGGGACTGCCGGTACTCACCGACTCGGGTTACGTGGGGCCGGGCGACCTTGACGGGCTCGCCGCGATCCTGCGCCAGACGGCGATGATCGACGACGCGATCGCACTGCTGCCGCTGCACCTGTCCTGGCTCAGGGTGCCAGGCGCCCGAGACGCCCTGCTGCGGCAGGTGCGCGCCTTCGCCGTACCAATCGCGGTCGTCGTCGAATACCAGGCCGACCCGTTCGGCGTACGCGGCGTCGTCGACGGCCTGATCGACCTGTTGAACTGCGAGGTGCCGCTGCTCGTACTGCGCTGCGACATCTCCGCGCTGGGCGCGATCTGCTGCGGCGCGGTCGCGGCGGCGGTCGGCACCCGCGCCGCCCTGCGCCACCTCTACCCCATGGTTCCGACGCCGTCGCGTCGCCGTCGGTCACCGCCAGCGCCGTCCGTCGTCGTGTCCGGCTGCCTGTCGTACAAGCGGCTCGGCACCGTGGCCCGGACGAAACGACGGCACCCGGACAGCAACCTGTGGTGGTGTGGCTGCTCGACCTGCGAGGGCAGGGACCTGGACTGGATACTGCACCGCCCTGAGTGGATGCGGGAGCGGCTGTCCTTCCAGCACTCGCTCGACGCCCTCGTCGAGTTGCGGGAACAGCTCGTCGGGCCGGACCCCCAGCAGGACCAGTTGACCTGGCGGGCCCGATGCGCCAATGCCGCGTACTGGCGTCGGGAGGTGGGCTGGGAGCCGCTACCCGCCCTCGACCGCTGGCAACAGGCGATCGGGCTACCCCCATCGGATGATCCGTCGCCCCCGCCATACCGTCCGGGTCGGAGCATTCCGCCGCAACGGGGGAGTGATCGGACGACATCGCCAGAGTGATCGCCGGTAATGTGCTGAGGGCCATCGTTATGGGGAGGCGATCCGGCGCGTGACTGTGCCACCCACGTTGCAGCAGCTCGGCGACTACCGGCTCATCCGTCCACTTGGGTCGGGAGGCATGGGAGACGTCTACTTCGGTGTGTCGCCGACGGCGGACCGGGTCGCGGTCAAGGTCATCCGACGGCATCTCCTCGCCGATTCGACGGTGCGGCAGCGGTTCGCCGCCGAGGTGGAGAGCCTGCAACTCGTCTGGGGCTCGCGGGTCGCCCGCCTGGAGGCCGCCGATCCGCTCGGTGATCCCGCCTGGCTCGCGGTCGAGTACGTTCCCGGCTCGACCCTGATGCAGCACGTCGAGCAGCGCGGCCCACTGTCGATGCCGCTGGTGGCGATGGCGGGAGCGATGCTCGCCGACGGGCTGGACCGGGTGCACCAGGCCGGTCTGGTGCACCGGGACCTCAAGCCGCACAACATCATCCTGGGCCGGGACGGTCCGGTACTGATCGACTTCGGCCTCGCGGTGCTCACCGAGCGGGGCGACTACCTGACCGATCCCGGTGGGCTGGTCGGCACTCCCGACTACATGTCCCCGGAGCGGATCCAGGGCGAGCGAAACATGGCCGCCGGCCCGGACATCTACGGCCTCGCCGCGACGCTGGTGTTCGCGCTCACCGGGCACAAGCTCTACTCCGCCGGCAACGGACTGCACGGACTGCTGCTCCAGATCACCGACCCGGACGTGCTGCCGGATCTGTCCGGCGTCCCGGTCGAGGCGGTACCGGTGCTCGGGGCGATGCTCGCGCACGATCCGACCGCCCGGCCCAGCCTGGCCGCCGTCCGGACCCGGCTGCTCGCGATCGCGACCGCTGGCGGGGTACCGGTCATCGAGATGCGTCGTCGGGTGGGCGAGCTGACCTTCGACGGCAGCACCGAGATCGTGGTGCCGCCGGAGTTCGCCGATCCGTCGACGGATCCCGAGGACACCCGGCCGGACAGTGACGGCAGCCCCGACGCCGGGCCGGACACGGCGCTTGACCCGGATCCGCCGGTGCGGTTGCCGAGCACGCTGGTCGACGCCGATCCGCCGGACAAGCCACGCGCCGAGGTCGGCTGGCTGATCGACAAGCTGCGTCAGCAGTACGCCCGCCGCCCCACCCTCTGACCCCGTACGCCGCTCGACACCACTCCGCTCGACACAACAGAACATCCCCTCCCGCGAAGGACGCCCACCCCATGACGCCTCCGCCCCCGCCCGCGGCCATTCAGTTCGCGCCCGGATCGCGCATCCTCGTCCGGGACGAGGAATGGCTGGTCCGGACCGCCAAACCGGCCCGAGACGGCACGATGGTCAAGGCCGTCGGGGTTTCCGAGTTCGTCCAGGACGTCGAGGCGACGTTCTTCACCGAGCTGGACGACGTCCGGGCGATGCGGCCGGAGGAGACCGTACTGGTCCAGGACACCTCGTCGCGGTTCCGGAAGAGCCGGCTGTTCCTGGAGGCGGTGCTTCGGCGTACTCCGTTGCCGCAGTCGGAACGCGGCCTGGCGCTGGCCGACCGGTTCCTGCTGGACCCGCTGACCTACCAGCAGCGGCCGGCGGAGCTGGCGCTGGCCGGGCTGCGGCCCCGGATCCTGCTCGCCGACGTCGTCGGGCTCGGCAAGACCCTGGAGATCGGGCTGATCCTGGCCGAGCTGATCCGGCGCGGCCGGGGTGACCGGATCCTGGTGGTCTCGCCGCAGCAGGTGCTGGAGCAGTTCCAGCGCGAGTTGTGGACCCGGTTCGCCATCCCGCTGGTCCGGCTCGACTCCACCGGCATCCAGCGGATCCAGCAGGAGATTCCGGCCGGGCGGAACCCGTTCACCTACTTCAAGCGGGCGATCATCTCGGTCGACACCCTCAAGGACGCCGGCCAGTTCGGTCACCACCTCGACGCGATCGAGTGGGACGCGGTGGTGATCGACGAGTCGCACAATCTGATCAACAAGGGCACCCAGCGCAACGAGCTGGCCCGCCGGCTGGCCGCCAAGACCGACGCGTTGCTGCTGGCCAGCGCCACCCCGCACAACGGGGACAAGAGGTCGTTCGCCGAACTGATCTCGTTGCTGGACCCGGCCGCGATCGCCGATCCCGACGACTACTCGGCCGAGGACATCGCGCATCTCTACCTGCGCCGGACGAAAATCAGTCCGGAGGTACGGGACCAGATCGGCAACCGCTGGGCCGACCGGGGACCGTCCCGGGCCCTGCACTGCCCGGCCTCCGCCGCCGAGGAGCGGATCTTCGCCGAGCTGACCGAGGTGTGGCTGGCCGGCGAGTGGACCGACGCGCCGCTGCGCGGGCAGGACCGGCTGTTTCCGTACACCCTGTTGAAGTCTTTTCTCTCCTCGCACGTCGCGCTCGCGGCGACGGTGGCGGCCCGGTCGAAGAAGGCGACCGGCCGGGAGCGGGTCGCGCTGGACCGGCTCGCGGAGCTGACGGCGGGGATGTCCGACGACGATTCCAGCAAGCTGCGCCGACTGGTGGCGGAGCTGCGGGAGATCGGGGTCGGGTCGGGCAGCCCGGTCCGGGCGGTGGTCTTCTCCGAGCGGGTGCCGACGCTGAAGTGGCTGGCCGAGGTGGTGCCGCGCCGGCTCGGCCTCAAACCCTCGGCGGTACGCACCCTGCACGGCGGACTGACCGACGCCGAGGAGCAGCAGGTGTTGCAGGAGTTCGAGCTGGCGGGGAGCGCCGTCCGGCTGCTCTTCACCGGCGACGTCGCCTCGGAGGGGGTGAACCTGCACCAGCAGTGCCACCACCTGGTGCACTACGACATCCCGTGGAGCCTGATCCGGATCGAGCAGCGCAACGGCCGGATCGACCGGTACGGGCAGCGGCACGAGCCGCAGTTCCGGGCGTTGATCCTGACCTCGAACGTGGCGGGCGCCAAGGACGACCGGACGGTGGCGGAGAAGCTGCTCGACCGGGAGGAGGCGGCACACCGCAGCCTCGGCAGCGTGGAGGCGATGACCGGCCTCTACGACGCCAAGTTGGAAGAGGACCGGCTGGTCCGGGACCTGCTGGAGGGCAAGACGGTCGACGAGTCGTACGCCGCCGGTGCCGAGGTCGACGTGCTCGCCGACCTGATGGCCTCGGTGGGTGAGGCGCCGGTCGGTGCGGAGCCGAAGCGGGTGCAGGTGCCGAGACTGTTCGACGCGACCAGCGACTTCGTCGACACCGCCCTCGCCGAACTCTACGACGACCGGCCCGACGACCGGATCGGGTTGCGCCGGGAGGAGGAGCTGATGTCGTTCCTCGCCCCGCCGGATCTGGTACACCGGCTGTCCGACCTGCCCCGGTCCTATCTGCGGGCGCACGCCGAGGGTGAGGACCTGCGGTTGAAGGTGACCTTCGACCGGCGGCTCGCGCAGCGGAAACTGGACGAGGCCCGGCAGTCGAAGAAGCCGACCTGGCCGGAGATCGCGTTTCTCAGCGACGTACATCCGATGGTGGAGTGGCTGGTCGACAAGGTGTTGGCCCGGCTCGGCCGGCAGCAGGCGCTGGTGCTGACCGCGGCCGTACCCGAGCCGGTCTTCCTGGTCCAGGGCGTCTACTGCAACCGGCTCGGTCAGCCGACGGTGGTGGAGTGGATGGCGGTCGCCGGGCTGCCGGACGCGCCCCGGGTCGGCCCGATGGTCGACGCGCTGACGGACGCGAAGGTCGGGCCGCAGCTGGCGAACCCGGGCCGGCGGATTCCGCTGGACAGGCTTCAGGGGCTGGTGCCGGCGGCGGTCGAGGCGGCCCGGGTCGACCTGGCGGCCCGGCGGGCCGAGTGGGATGCCGAGATCGCCGCCCCGCTGCGCGAGCACCGCCGCAAACTGGAGCGCTTCGAACAGGACAGCCTGTTCGGTGAGCTGGCACCCGGGCAGCGGGAGCGACGCCGGCAGCGGGTGCACCGCACCGTACGGGAGCAGACCGACCTGGTCACCCGGCTGGAAACCGTCGGTGAGCCGCTGCTGCGGGTGCTCGCCGTCCTCGTCGACGACGCCTCGGAGGGTGTGGCATGAGTTTCGAGTCGCTGACCAACCGGGGTGAGTATCTGTCCGCGCACTACCTGGCCGAGGTGCTGCCGACCACGCTCAAGGGCGGCCTGGTCAAGCGCTGGTCGGAGGAGGAGCGGGGTGGCCGGCTGACGCCAAGGGCCGGGCTGCGCGGCTTCCGGCGGGACTACTTCGACCGGAAAATCGAGCTGGCCGACCCGGAGCTGTTCGACCCGGAACGGCTGCGCAAACTGCACTTCGAGCTGCTCAAGGTGCTCGGCTTCGGCGATCCGCAGGCCGGCACCATCACCGTCGAGCGGGCCGGGCAGGAGCAGGAGATCCCGGTCGCGCACGCCGAGCTGGGCACCGGTAGTGGGCCCGGGATCGTGGCGGTGGACTGCGGCTGGGCGGTGGACACCGACGCGGCGCAGGACCCGACCGAGGCGGGCCGGCTGCTCAGTCCGGTCGAGCTGGCCGGCGGGGAGCGGCTGGAGACCGGGGCAAAGCTCGCGTCGTGGCTCTTCGCGACCGAGGCGCCGCCGAGGTATGTGCTGATCATGAGCGGTGGAGTGATCACCCTCGCCGACCGGAGCGTCTGGGGCGAGGGGCGCTACCTGGCGGTCAGCCTCGACGTGGCGTACGGCCGGAACGACGAGCGGGAGCTGGACGTCGTCGCGGCGCTCTTCGGCGCGGACTCGCTGCGCCCGCCGGCCGAGGGTGGCAGCGAACCGCTGGCCGAGCTGGTCGCCGGCTCCCGACAGCACGCGGTCGGGGTGAGTGGTGAGCTGCGCGAGGGGCTGCGCACCTCGGTCGAGCTGATCGCCAACGAGGTGCTGGACCGGATCCGCCAGGCCGGCTACCGGCCGGAGGAGGTCGCCGACCTGGACGAGCTGGCCCGGGACCTGAGCCGGGAGGCGTTGCGCTACCTCTACCGGATCCTGTTCCTGCTCTACGCCGAGGCCCGGCCCGAGCTGGGGGTGCTGCCGGTCAACGATCCCGAGTACGTCTCCGGCTACAGCCTGGCCCGGCTCGGTGACCTGATCTCCCGGCGGCTGCCACCGTCGGCCGAGGGTGGCTTCCACCTCTACGAGTCGCTGGACCTGCTGTGCCGGATGGTCAACGAGGGTTACCGGGCGCGTGGGGCCGACGAGGAGGTGGGGGAGCGGACCAGCGAGGACGTGGGGCTGCGGTTCGAGCCGATGCGCTCCGACCTGTTCCTGCCGGAGGCGATCCGGCTGATCGGCCGGCAGGTCCCGCAGCCGGGCAGTGACGAGGACGACCCGGACGGGCCGAAGCTGGACACCCGGCTGCGCAACGGCACCCTCTACGAGGTACTGCGCCGGCTGATGATCACCAAGGGTGGCAGGCGGAAGCGTGGTGGTTTCATCTCGTACGCCCAGTTGGGGATCAACCAGCTCGGCGCGGTCTACGAGGGGTTGATGTCGTACACCGGATTCGTCGCCACCGAGCGACTGTATGAGGTGGCCAAGCACGGCGACCCGAAGGACGGCTCGTGGATGATCCCCGAGTCGAAGGTGGACGACTACGACGACGACGTCTTCGTGTTGAAGGAAAACCCGGTCACCGGGGCGAAGAGCCGGATTCCGTACGAGCCGGGTTCGTTCGTCTACCGGCTCGCCGGGCGGGACCGGCAGACCAGCGCCTCCTACTACACCCCACAGTCGTTGACCGAGGTCACCGTCCAGCTCGCGCTCAAGTACCGGATCGAGGAAGCTGGCGACGGGCTGCGCGCCCGGGACCTGCTGGACTGGACGATCTGCGAGCCGGCGCTCGGCTCCGGCGCCTTCCTCAACGAGGCGATCAACCAGGTCGCCGCCGAATACCTCCGGCGGCGCCAGGAGGAGCTGGAGACCGCCCTCGAACCCGAGGCGTACCACCTGGAGTTGCAGCGGGTGAAGGCGTACATCGCGCTGCACAACTGCTATGGCGTCGACCTGAACCGGACCGCGGTCGAGCTGGCCGAGGTGTCGCTCTGGCTGAACGTGATGCATGTTGGGTTGCAGGCACCGTGGTTCGGGCTGCACCTCAAGCGGGGAAACTCGCTGATCGGCGGTGGGCGGCGGCTCTACCGGCCGGAGCAGCTTGCCGACAAGTCGTGGCTGCACACGGCGCCGGAGGACCGGCCGTTCCGGGATGGTCAGATCGAGCCGGGCACCATCCACCACTTCCTGCTCCCGGCCGACGGCTGGGGCGCGGTCGCGGGGGAGAAGGAGGCCCGCGAGCTGGCGCCGACCGAAACCGAAAAGCTCAAGAGATGGCGTACGGCGATGAAGCGCGCGCCGTCGGCCAAGGGGACGAGGAAGCAGCCGTCGCAGGTGGTGCGGTTGCAGGCGCTGGCTGGGCGGGTCGAGTTCCTGTGGAAGCTGGTCGGGCGGCGGCTGGAGATCTCGGAGCGGGAGATCCGCCGGAACATTGCGGTGTGGGAGGTGGATCCGAAGCGGCCGTTGCCGGCGGCCGACGGGGCGGTGGCCAGGGAGAAGATCCTCGCCGACCTGACGGCGGCCGGTACGCCGTACTGGCGGTTGAAGACCGTGATGGACGCCTGGTGCGCGCTGTGGTTCTGGCCGCTGGACGCCGCCGAGCTGCTGGACGGGTCGGCCGAGGTGTATCCGGCCGAGCCGGTCGAGGTCACGCACGTCCGGGAGGTGCCGGCGTACGACGAACCGGTGTCGTACGAGAAGCAGGACTTGTTCGGGGCGGTCGAGCCGCAGCAGTTGAAGATGCCGGTCAAGCCGACCGGGACCCGGAAGGTGAGCTTCGCCGAGCAGTTGCGTCGACCGGTGCCGCTGGCGAACCTGGACGGCTGGCTCACCTTCGCCGAAGCCCTGCTCGGCCGCGCCGACATCCCGGAAGACTCGCTGGTCTCGCAGCTCACCTCGCTGAGTGAGCTGAGCGAGTACGAGGGTCGGCTTGAGGGCCTGATGGGGATGGAGAACCCGTTCCGGCTGGAAGAGCGCTTCCCATGGCTGCACACCGCGACCCGGATCGCCGAGGGACAGGGCTTCTTCCACTGGGAACTGACGTTCGCCCAGGCGTTCGGCAGGGGCGGCTTCGACCTCCAGGTCGGCAACCCACCATGGGTACGGCCGAGGTGGCTGGAGGACGTCGTACTCGCTGAGCACGAACCGTGGTTCCGGTTGGCTGAGAAACCACCGATTGAGGTGTGGCGGAAGCGGAAAGCCGCTAGCCTCGACAGACCCCCGACTCGATCAGACTTTCTTGCTCAGATGGCAGAGAACGCCGGGATGACGGCGCTGTTGACCCATCCCGGGGTCTACCCGCTGCTCGTCGGCACGCAACCAGACCTATATCGGGCCGTGGCCTGTCAAGTTTGGTCACACCTCGCGCCTCGTGGGATGGCCGGGCTGGTCCATCCGGACACCCACTTCGGCGGCACGAAGGAGGGCAGGCTCCGTGAGGCCGCCTATCAGCATCTCCGAGTGCACGGCGGATTCGTCAACGTTGCCAACTGGGCCTTCGACGATGCCAGCCGAAACATCGAGTTCGGGGTCCACATCTACGGCAGCCCAAAGGAGATCGGCTTCCATCACCTGAGCCGCTTATATGGCGCGCACGTGTTGCCAGAATCGCTCGAACACAACGGAATCGGGCCGGTTCCTGGGCAGCGGTACAACGGGACCTGGGACGTCCGACCACATCGATCACGTGTGGTCAGGGTCGATCTGGAGGTGTTGAAGCTCTGGCAGCGGCTGCGAGGAGAGTCAGCGACTTCGGCGGAACGTGCTGCCCTGCTCCATGCCGTCACGACGGCAGAGGAGCGAGCGATCGCGGCGCTTGCGGCCGTCAAGCATCGGATCGGCGATCAGAGTCCGTGGATCAGTCGAGGGTACGACGAGGCGAACGGGAAGAAGGACGGGCTGATCCGCTGGCACCAGGGTAAGCTGGTTTCGCTGAATGATCTTGTGCTGCAAGGGCCCCATTTCGGCATCGCCACACCGTTTGCTAAGGAACCAAGGGTTCCCTACCGTAGCAATAACGACTGGAACCCCGTGGATCTGGCGTCGCTTCCGCCCGACTTCATCCCCGGTTCCAACTACGTGCTCACCGGCACCGAGGCGAGCACTAGGGCAGGCCAGGATGTCTGGGGCGAGGGGCGATATACCGACCGCTACCGTCTAGCCTGGCGTCGCATGATCGCCTTCAACACTGAACGCTCTCTTTTTGCCGCATTTGTACCGGCAGGACCCGGACATGTCCACGCCGTTCACACGATGGCCTTTCCTGATGTTTCATTGACAGCTCTTACGGCTGGCTTCTTTGCGGCTTTGCCTCTCGACTACTTGCTTCGCATTACCGGCCGTTCGGACCTCCAGCCAGGAGAAGTTCGCGCTATGCCGGCACCCGAAATCGGGCATCCCCTGGCATCGAGCTTGTTGCTTCGGACGGCTCGCCTCAATTGCTTGACGCAAGCCTATTCGCCAATTTGGGCGGAACTATATTGCGAGGCGTGGCGAGCTGAGCGGTGGGCCACATCCTGGCCGGGCGTATCGCCGATCGGTGAGGTTGGTCCGGTGTGGACCATGGATGCGCCGCTGCGATCCGAGTTTGTGCGACGGGCCGCTCTAGTCGAGATTGATTCGCTGGTTGCCGTTTGGCTCGGAATCGGGATTGAAGAGTTGCTTGCGGCTCTCCGTGCTCGCTACCCGATCCTGACGGAACGAGAGGAGAAAATGTGGTTCGATTCGGCTGGCCGGAAAATCGCAGCTGATCCTTACGCCTTTGGATTTGGGCAGACCAAGGACCAGTACCAGCAGTTGACGACGCATTTGGAGGATCCCGAGCGAAACCCCGTGCCCGAGGGATACACGGCACCCTTCTACAAGGCGGATCGGGAGAACGAGTACCGCCAAGTGCATGCGGAATTCAGTCGACGGCTCGCCGAGCACTCGCAGAAGTCATGAGGTGTGTCGCGCTAGCGGATAGTACATCAAACGCCCCGCGACACACCATCACTCCGAAACGTGACCGAAGTCGTTCGCTGACCGGTCGCACCACGCAAATAGGTCCCACTGCTGCGGTCGGCCCGTCCTACCGAGGCGCGAGAAGACCAGAGCGTCCTAGTCCAAGGGTCGTTTGTACGGACCATAAGCGGGAGTCGATGCGATCGACGGGCATGTTGGACCGGTGGGAGCGGAGCCTGTGAGGGCTCCTCTGTGCCGATCTGCTGGACCATCTCACCGGATCTCGGTGCAGTTGGTGGCACTCGGCGGTGATGAGATTGTTCGGGAACATGGCTTTCGTGCGCCCATTCGTTGTTCCTTAATTAGCTACTCTGTCCGCAAATCGGGTCGATGTCCGTACGATACAGACTTGTTCTAAAAAAGGTGTGTCGCGAGACGGGCCAATCGGCCCATCGCTAGTTGTCCAATCGTTGGACTTTGGCTTACTCCTGGACGAACGCGCAAGCTGCTTCGTGCGAATGCTGTGCCCTGAGAGAGCCTTGCCGACCCCTGGGGGCGGCGGCTAACTTTTTGCTTAGGGTAGTTCGCCAGACACGGAATGTGATCTTCATTCGGGTACGAACCGGGAGTTGCCAGGCATGAAGCTCAATATTTTCTTAGTGCCGTCGACGAATGTTCCCGCTCTTGAGTCAAAGTTTGAGTCCGTGGGCCTCCGTATGATCCATGAAAGCGAGCAACATGGTTGGCAGGCTCGCTTCTACTTCTCAGCGAACGAAGAACCGAACCCCATTCCGTGGGTCGAAACTTATGCCGACTTTTTTCAAGAGGAGCAACCTGCCAATCTCATTTACTTTGCAGCCTACACCTTCCGAAAGGACGAGTTGCTGTTCGTTCTCACTTACGGGAAGAGCCACTTCTACGTCCGGCCGTTCTGTGACCATGACTTTGGCATCGAGATGGCCAAGAGAATCGGCAATGAGAGCGACATTAAGCAGACTGCCTCAAAAAAATTTGCTGGTAAGAAGAAGAAGGAGATTAAGAGCTATGCGCGAAACACTCCTTTGAACATCGAAAGCGGCGAGTCTGTGGACTACCTGAGGGCTGCGATCGAGGCTGATATGCGAGATACGTTCGGCAGAGTGGGAAAATTTGGCTCGTCGATGCTGATTGGTGCGCCTGTCACTCGTCATCAAATCGGTAGCTTGCTTGATGCTGTCAGTACCCGCATGCAACAAGCGCCTCGCTTTAAACTACCTCGCACGACCGTGATCACTGATGACGAACAGTTGTGCCTTTATAATGGGAAGTTGCTGAATGCAATACTTGCTGGCGACGATTCTCCTGAGTTTGCCTACGACGCCCATGAGGTTGTCGGTGTCGAGCTTGTATTCGCTGGGAATGAGCGATACACGCTCTCGTATCGAGGCGGGAACAAGAGAGAACTCGGGGAAGACAGTCTCGATCTCACGGCCCTACGGTCCTACATTGCCGACGAGCGCATCGGGCGAAACGAAATTCTCAACATCCGGGTTCGGATAGATAACGAGGGGCAAAAATCCTACTCCAAACGCCTTGGAGAGGCCCTGGAGTTCGTGGTCGAGGGAGAGAACGTCATGCTATCGCATGGCCGATGGGTTCGCTTCAACGAGGACTATGTCGATCAACTCAATGTGTCTCTCGACGGCATCGAGGTCGACAACACCGAGCCCGAACTGCGGATCATCGATATGGAGGAAGGTGCGTTCAACAATTGGGAGGTCGTACAGAGGCTTGGTTATGTAGGGGCAGATAAGGATTTCTCCAAAATCAAAATAGCAATGTCAACGCCCATCGAGGCGTGGGATTTGCAGAAAGGCGGCGCGGTTTACGCCGTCAAGTTCGGTACGACTCAAAAGCTGGGCTATGCGTGCGACCAGGCTAGCAATGTCCTGGAAATTATCCGCAACAACGCCAACACTAAGAGACTGAATCAGAGATTCACGAGCTACTGTCTTTGGTTTGGATTCAAGCTGAAGAGCGTTCCCAATAGCATATCCGACACCAACTCGATCATTTTGAAGCAAAAGATTGATGCATGGGCGCGGCGATGCAGGGATCTAGGCGTCGAGCCAAGGCTAAAGTTCTCCCAACGGTCATAGGAGCAAACCGGACGGGTGACGATAGCCAGCAGCCCCTCATTCGTTCCAGGGAAGTCTCGGCCATGCTCGCCGACTTCTACATATGCTCGGCTGCTGTCTCTTCGACCTCTCGGATGAACCGGTCAAGCTGGTCCTGGGTCGGATTCTCGTCCTGAAGAATCGTGCCAAGGACAACGATCTGGCCGGGAAGGTAATTGTCTGGGTTGATCTCGTCCATGAGATCAACCTCGCCGAGCGCAGCTCGGATGAGCGCTTCCATTGCAAGCGGGGGTAGGTCTTTGCCGCTTTCATAGCGAGACCTCGTCTCCGCTACGAAGGCTGCGATGTCTCGTTGGTCCTGGCCCCGACGAAAACGGCGATGTACAGCTAACACGAAGGCGGCGCCAATGATTTGAGTGGCGCCGGCCCACTCCTTCTGACGAAGCGTCTCCAGAAGGCTGTCAACGGCCTCCCAGTCCTGCTTAGCCAGTGCCTGAATCAGTTGAGTCAGTTCCGTCTGAGCGTTCACGATCTCGCCGCCTTGCTATCTGTTTGCGGAGGACTTCGTTTGTCTTGTGGATGGCGACCGCCGTCACTATTCCCAACACAAAGAAGTGGCCGACGGTTTCGGGGATGTCGATCTTCGGTCGAGGGTTCGGGGTTACGGTGGGCGTCGTCGTTCCGGCTGACCGAGAGCCGGAGGCACCTGCCGGATCACGAAGCACCTTGACGCCCGTTTCACCCAGCTCCGCGAGATGCTTCGCCGTGTCCTGGGCATTCTCGGTGTTCTTGACTGCTCTCCTGAGGAAGCTCCCTACGCTTGCCCGTGCGTCTGCCCGGCGTTCCGTGTCTGCGAGTAGCTGCTCCCCTGAGGGCATCCCGTCCACAGCGGGGCCTTCGTCCCGCGTTGCACCTGGGGCGATCTCTTCGAGGTAAGCGGTCACGTGATCTCGCGTCTTGTTCAGCAGGCGAGCGATCCGGGCGGCCTTGTCGCTCGCGATCTTGATGTCGGCCATGGCCTGCTGAAGTCTGGACCTGCTGGTGCCCTTCGCGGCTTCGGCGTACAAGCCGTGGCTGTGTTCCGCGTCCGCTTTGGCGCGCATAGCGATGACTGCGGTGGCTGCGAGGCGTTGGCGCGCTTCCAGTAGTTGGTCCACCACCGCTGTCATGTCCTCGGTCATCCGAGGGCGGTGAGGTATGCATCGGCATGTTCGACAGCGGCATCTATGCGCCTCAACGCCCGCGTGATCTCGCCATCCATCTCTCCGAGGATCTTCAGGGCACTCTTTACGTCGTCGTTCTGGCTGTCATGGACGGTGAGTTGTACAAGCCGTTGGCTGCTCGCCGTCTCGGATCCGGCTTGCTCCAGGGCGCTCTTAGTCTGAGCTGCCGCTTCGCTGCCACGACGGATCGTTTGCTTGACCTCGTCGATGTTCACCGCGTCGCCTCTAGCAGCCCAGGATGCTCGGACGGCCGTGCTCGCCGGCTGTCCTGCTCTGGAGGAAGGGTGTCGGCTGCTTGCGCGTGTGAGACTGGCTCCTCGATGCTGGCCATGCGGTCCTCCCCGGATGCCTGGCGCCAGCGGGCGGAAGCAGACGGACGTGGGGCACCTGTTTACCGCCGCGTGGTCGTCTGAACACTATCCGAAAGGTCCGGAGAGGCGCAGCCCCGGCGCAGCCGCGTTGCATGTGTGGCATCTCCAGGAGCACGAGTCCGGCAGGCAACCGCGGATCAGGTCGAGCCAGGCTCGGACCCGACGTAGACGCCGCGTCCCTGCTGGCCATAGACGAGGCGTTCCGCCTTGAGTTGGATCATGACGAACCGGATCACGGTTTCGCTCACCTCGTAGTGATCCATGAGCTGTCGGGTTGTAGGCAGGCGGTCGCCCGGTTTCAGAACGCCGCTCCGGATCTGCTCCGCGATGTCGTTCGCGATCTGCTGGTACAGCGGCGTGGCCATGCTCGCTCCCTCGGTCGGCAGCGTCAACACACCACACGCACGAAGGAACTAGTGTTACGGGGTACCCTTACGTTACCCCGTAACGTAAGTTGGTTCCGGAGTTACTCGGTCGGCGCTGAGTTACTTCATCCAGCCGGGGCGGGCGGCTTGTACAGGTTGTCCGTCCCGGCTTCTGAGTCACGCCCTGCCGCCGTACGTGTTGCTCGTGCCTCCGGCGGTGGGGCGGGGTGGCCCCGGTCCGGGGTGGGGCAAGCCGACGATTCCGGCCGGGGCCACCCGCCCACGTCCTGTTCTCCGAGAGGCTGGTGAGAGGTCATGTGTGCTCTGCTGCGGTGGTTGTTCCGGCAGGAGGGGCGGGAGGGGCCGTCGCTGCGGCGGCTCGGCTCGGCGTACCGGTCGGCGTCGTACCGGCCGTTGTTGCCATCGCAGGTGCGGCTGCGCCGGTTCACCCCGGTCGGCTTCGGTCGGCGGGGAGTCGATCCGGACGAGGTGACCGAGTTCCTGGAGCAGGTCGCCGGTGACCTGGCCAGGGCGTACGCGGAATTGGCCGGCGTCCGGGAGCAGAACGCCCGGATCAAGGATGCGTTACGACGGTGGCAGTCCCGGCAGGTGTCGACGGCGCACGAGCTGGCGCGGCGCTGATGGCCGGGCTGCCGGTGGTGCAGTGCCGGTCGTGTGACGGCCTCTCCTTCACCCTCGACCCGTGCCGCTGCACCTACGGCGGCAACCGCCTACTGATCGACGACAGCATCGGCGACAGCGAGGCGGACCGGCGGGCGGCGGGGGAGGCGTACCAGGACTGCCTGGAGTGTCAGGGGGTCGGCACGGTCGGCCGGCCCTGCCACGACTGCGGGCAGACTGGGCGTCGCCGCGCCCAACTCGTCCTCACGATGGCGAACCTGGACACCGGGGCGGTGGCCTCGGCGAACGTCGTACCCGGGGTGGTGGAACCGGCGCCGTGGCCGGACGACGGCGGTGGGAGCTGGTACCTCCCGCTCGCCCCGCTGCTGCGCGACCTGGCCGCCGCCGTCGGTGTCGGCGCCGGCTCGTGGACGGATGTTCGCCAGCCCGGTGATCCGGACGGGCCGCTCGTCTTCCTGCCCCGCGCCTGGCGGCCGGAGCACTCGGCGACGGTCCGGGAGGTGCTGGAGGCCGAGGCCATCGCCGGGGAGAGCACCGACGCGTGGCGGCTCTATCTCGGTCGGGCCGCGGTCGCGCCGCCCCGGGAGGCGGCGGCCGAGCTGGGCCGGCTCTGCCGGCTGGCCGATCTGCTCTGCCTGGACCTGGTGGTCGAGGCCCGCCGCCTGGTCGCCACCGACGGGCTGACCTGGGCGATCCGGTTCGAGGTGCCGGGTGGGCCGGTGCCGGCCGAGGCCCGGGGCTACGCCGACGACCTGACCGCCGCGATCACCACCACGACCGCGCTCGACGCCTGCTACGGCCTGGAGGAGCGCGGCCTGACCGCCCCCGCCCACCACCTGACCATCGGGCAGCCACCACCCGACCCACCCACGATCGACCTGGACCAGCTCGAACGGCGGATCCTCGCCGACTGTCTCGACCTTGCCACCGGCAGCCCGACCGCCGGGGCGCAGGCGATCTGGCGGGACGGCCGCTGGTGGCACACCAGCCTGCGCGACGCCGGCACGACGGAAGTCCTCACCGAGTGGTCGACCGGGCAGATCTACAGCCGGCGCGCGACGAAACTGTGCCGGGGATGGCAGCCGCCGGCACCGTCGTGGCAGGACTCGCCCATCCCGTACGTCGACTGTCCCGACTGCGATCCGCACAGCCGACTCCGGCGCTGCGACTGCCGACTCGGCACCGACCGTGCCGACCCCGACTGCCCGAGGTGTGCCGGCTCCGGCCGCAGCCCGTCACTGCTGCGCTGCTACACCTGCCGGGGCACCCGCCGACTCCACTCCGAGGCGGCCATCACGATCACCGATCTCGCCGGTCGGGTCGTACACCTCAGTTGGCGCAGCGACGCGTCCGGCTGGCGTACCGGTGAATTCGCCTGGCAGGACGACCCCGCCGACCACCAGGCCGATCGTGCCGGACCCGGCGGCGACGGCCGGGCCGGGCCGGCGGGGGAGCAGACCTGGCGGACCGGCCAGCAGGTGCCGGCACCGCACGTGGCAACCCACCCCGGCGGCAAGCCGCTGCACCAGCTTCCCGACCACTTCCGGCTCGCCGGCTGGGCCGACCACTTCGGCGTACGCCCGGAAGACCTGGTCGAACTCGACGGCGGCGGCGACCTCGACCACAGTCTCCGGGACGGCACCGTCACCCTGCACCGCCCCGACGCCGACCCGCTCAACGAATACCTGCGCTGGGCCGCCCGGGGCCGACCCGGCGGCCGGCTGTTCGTGCTGGCCCGCCGACCCGACGTACCGCCCCTGGCCGACCTGGTCCGGCTCGTCCTCGGGCTGCGCCTGACGGTCACGATCACCCTCACCGACCATATCCGCAATGCCGGCGACCTCCGCCTCATCCAGGGCGAGAGCTGGGACGTCACCATCAACGTCGCCGGCCGACTGCCCGCCCCGGCCAACCCGCCTACCCATTCCACCCCGGAAGCCGCGACCGCGCACTGCCTCGATTTTCTCGAACTCGCCATCGCCGGCAACGTGCCCGCCAACCCCGACGAGCCGATCCCGGTGCCGCAGACCCCGACACCGGTCGCCGTCGACGACCCCGTACCCCTGCTGCGCCGGCTCGCCCGCCACCACCCCGGGCAGCCCGTCGCCGTCCACTACGACGGCGTGACCTGCCAGGTGTGGCTTCGCGAGCGCGACGACGTACGCCAGCTCGCCACCGCGCCCACCCTGCCCGCCGCCATCGGCGCCCTCGGCCTCTGAATGATCGTCCTAGCCCGGTCCGTGTCCACCTATCAGGAGGACGGCAGCCTGAAACCGGGGGCGGGGCCAGGGTCGAGGGCGCTCTCGGCGGTCGCGCGACCAGCGCGAGGCTTACTCGCGGATCGACCCAGCCCAATCCCTGGTCAACGTCGAAGAGCCACCATGATCCCTGTCCGCCGCGACCTTGCTCGACAGGACATCGATACCTGTCATTGACGTATGACGTATTACGAAGTTACGTTGAGGCCCTGCCCGCAGGCACCACGAGTGCTGACCCACCGCCTGAAACGCCGGTGCCTGGGGCAACGCGCGTCCGTCCTGATCGCGCGTGAACTCGGTCGAAGGAGCGGATCAATGAACGGTGAGGCTCGTCCCGGCTCTCCCCCCAGACGTCGCTGGTGGTCGGCAGTGGCCGCGGTCGGCGCGGCGATACTGGCGGCCGGCACGCTCGCTGCGGTGGACAACGCGCCCGCAGCCGCGGCGACGGTGGATACGAACGCCTGGTATGTGCTGGTCAACCGCAACAGCGGCAAGGCATTGGACGTCTACAACCTGGCCACCAACGACGGTGCGCGGATCAGCCAGTGGACGCGCAACGACGGGGCCAACCAGCAGTGGCAGTTCGTGGACTCCGGCGGGGGCTTCTACCGGCTGAAGTCGCGGCACTCCGGCAAGGTCCTGGACGTGTCGAACGCCTCGACCGCCGACGGTGGGGCGATCGTGCAGTGGTCCGACCACAACGGAACAAACCAGCAGTTCCGGCTGGCCGATTCCGACGGAGGTCACGTCCGGCTGGTCAACCGGAACAGCAGCAGGGTGGTGGAGGTGCAGGGCGCCTCGACCGCGGACGGGGCCAACATCGTTCAGTACGCCGACCTGAACGGAAACAACCAGCAGTGGCAGTTGATCACCGTCGGTGGTGGCGGCCCCACCACGCCGCCGCCGACCGGTGGCCCCACCACGCCGCCGCCGGGTGGTAGTTCGAGCGCGGGGTGCGGCAAGGCTCCGACGCTGGGCAACGGCTCGCACACCATCCAGAGCAACGGCAAGAGCCGTAGCTTCATCCTGCGGATCCCCGCCAACTACAACAACAGCAGTCCGTACCGGTTGATGTTCGCCTTCCACTGGTGGGGCGGCACCGCCAACGACGTCTCCTCGGGCGGGACCGATGGGGCCGCCTGGTCGTACTACGGACAGCAGGAGCAGTCGAACAACAGCGCGATCCTGGTCGCGCCCCAGGGCATCGGCAACGGCTGGGCCAATACCGGCGGCGAGGACGTCACATTCGTCGACGACATGATCCGCCGGATCGAGAATGACCTCTGCGTCAACACGACGCAACGCTTCGCCCTCGGATTCAGCTACGGCGGTTCCATGAGCTACGCACTGGCCTGCGCCCGGGCGACCGTCTTCCGGGCCGTCACGGTCTATGGGGCCCCCGGACTGCTCAGCGGATGCAGTGGTGGCACCCAGCCGATCGCGTACTTCGGAATCCATGGAATTTCGGACAGTATCGCGAACGGGCGGTCGCTGCGCGACAGATTCGTCAGCAACAACGGCTGCACCCCGCAGAGTCCGCGTGAGCCGACGGCGGGTAGCCGTACGCACGTCACCACCGTCTACTCGGGGTGCCGGGCCGGGTATCCGGTGCAGTGGGGCGCGTTCGACGGGGGTCACACCCCGGGGCCGGTGGACGGGGGCGGTGACAGCGGCGCCAGAACCTGGACCAAGGGAGAGGTGTGGCGGTTCTTCGCGCAGTTCTAGCACGTGTTTCATAAGCAAGGACGGAGCCACTCGTTGATCGCGGTGATGTTGAAGGTGGCCTGGTTGCGGACTGCGAGCTTGTCGTACCTGGTGGCCAGGCCACGGTTGCTTTTGAGTCGGTTGATGCCGCACTCGACGGCGTGGCGGTGCTTGTAGATCTCGGGGTCGAAGGGCGGCGGCGGTCCGCCCTTCGGCCCCTTCTTGCGCCGGTTGGCGGCCGAGCTGTACGCCTTGTCGGCCAGGACCCGGTCCGGGCGCGTCCGCGGACGCCCGCCGCCCGCACCCGCCACCGCATGCCGTCGCTGAGCTGGCGTTTGTTCCATTTCGGCGGCCGTCCTGACTTCGTGTCCTTGGGCAGCAGCGGTTCCAGCACGTCCACTGCGCGTCGGTTAGGTCGTGCCGCCGCTCGCCGCCGGTATGGCGGCCACGAGGTCTCCGGTTCAGTTCCTTTTGGCCGTTGAACGATCTACCGGAGACCTCGCCGCTTGTCGATCATCGACACGCCTTGAGCGCAAGCCTTTCTGTAAACGCGTCCCTCGCAGGTCACCTGCTGTCGAAGCCCTGAAACGTGCCGAACCCGCCTGTGGTGTCTGCGAAATCGGCGAAGTCCAGATTCGCGATGCTCAGATTGGTGGAGACGTCCGGGAACCAGCGGGGTGGCACCCGGAAGGAACGCCCGGGTTCGTCGAACAGGTCAACCGCCAGCAGCCGGTGCTCCTCGTCAGCCATGCAGACGTCATCGGCCAGGAACAAGTAAGTGATCTTGTCCGCCTCGTCGGCTGCGGCATCTGCCTCGACGAGCGCCTGAACCGACACCCCGGCGTATGCCTGATCGCTGACGTATGTCGCGCTGCGGTGTCCGCCGGAGCCGTCGATCGCTGCCTTGATCGCATCCCAAGCTGCATCGTCGCCAAAATCTGATCGCAGGACCAGAGACGTCAAATCCTCGAGTTGAGGCAGGGAGGCCATGTCCGTGATCTTCCCATCCCGAACCTACCCACTTTCGAAACGCTGCCTAGCTTAGCTAGTCGTCGTCGATCTGGGTGAAGGTGACGGTGTCGGGGAGGTAATTCGGGAAGCCGAGTGTGATGACGAGGACGTTGTCGACGGTGTCCGCGTCCTGGGTGCTCCCCAGCCCGAATCCCTGCCAGTTGCTCCAGTTCGTCGGGGTGAACTGGAGCATCACCGGCTGGCTGATCCACCCGCCGGTGCCCCGCATCGTCATCTGGAGGAAGGCGGCCTCGGCCGGCGGGTGGCTCAGGCGTACCCGGAAGGAGGCGCCGGTGCCCTCCGGGATCGAGGTCGAGGCGGGCTCGGCGATCACCCTCGGGAAGTCGCCGACGGCGGCCTGGGCTGGTCCGGCGGGGGAGACGATCGCGACGGCGGCGAGCGCGAGCGCGCCGACCGTGCTGAACCAGCGGCGCACGGAGATGACAGGCATCGGAAACCTTTCGGGCAGGAATGGACGTCACGACGACACCGCCGGAGCCCACCAGCGGTGCTGATCTTGCGTGCCCTACCCGCGCGAGGTATCGAGATCTTCCCATATTCCGAAGTCGATCGGTACCTGGGAGAGCCATGGCGATGGACGTGGCAGGTGCTGTCCCGCCCGCTCGACGAACTGGACCACGGCATTGAGTGCGCTAAGAAACAACGGAATGCAACAGGTGTCTGATGTCCGTCATCTTCTGGGCCGAACTCGTGTGGCCTCGCCGGCCATGGACAGGTCGATGAGCAGGGCAAACTTTCGATCCTGCTGTCCTGGACGGAGGCGACGGCCCGGCGGTGCTCGGCCGACTGTCTCGCGAGCTGTTCGGTGGCTGACGACCAGGTCATCCGGAGTGCGCCGAGCATCCCGGACGAGGGTCAACCGTTCGTCCTGCGCCGCAGGGCACTCGTGTGGATATTGGCCCTGCAACCGGTCGTGTGGCTGGGCATCCTGTCGCCGCTGTGCGTTCCGGCCATTGCTCCGTCCGGAGTGCCGTGGACCCCCCTGGTGCTCGTCCTGCCCCTCCTGATCGTGATGCTCTTCGCCATCCTCCGCGTCATGCCGAAGGTGACCGGGGTCTGGCTGGCCGCCGATCCGGGCGGGGTCTGGGTGCGGGCACGGAGTCGCACTGGCGCGGATGTCTTCGCCATCCGGGCGCCCTGGAGCCACATCGAATCCATCTTTGCGATCCAGACGAGTCGTACGGACGTCTCGGGCGGACCTTGGACGCTGGTGGTCCGGGTCAAGGACCTGCCCACCACGCTACGTCCACCGGATCAGCCGGGGGCAGATCGCGCCACGTTCACGGTGAGCACCTGGCTCTCGAACTACTCGGCCCGGGTCGCGATCGACGTACTTGCTCAGCTCGCGGCTCAGCGCGCTCCGGTCGGTTGAGCACCCCACCGGGGTAGCGCCGCATCACTTGTTGAAGGTGCGGATCAGGTCCAGGAAATGCCGAAGCCTGTGCACGTCGGCGGCCTTCACCGGGTCCGGGTTGAAGTGCATCACGCCGTTGCGCACCTTTCGGAGATGGTCGAGACGGCTGATGAACACCCTGCGGTGCAGCGGCCAGCCGAGTCGCTCCCAGCATGCCGGGTTGTCCAGCACGGCCTGGTAGTTGCCCATCGTCATGGCTTCGAACGACCTGAAGGTCTGACCGGCGGCGGTGCACGCCCGCCGCACCGTTTCGGCGTCGAAGGTGCCCTGGATCAGTCGGCGCAACTCCTGGTCGACCTCACCGATCAGCAGGAACGGCGTCGCCGTCTCGTCGTACTTGTTCACCACGTCAGCCGCGGTGATGATGCCGGAGATCTTGCGGTCGAAGTCGCGGACGAAGATGAACTCCTCCCGCTGGAGCGTGTCGAGCGCGCGCAGCAGCCGTACGTCGTAGTCGAAGACCTGGGCAGGCACGATCATGCTGCTGAACGAGGCGTTCGGGTTGGCGTGCTGGGCTCGGGCGATCGATTTCCAGCTCACCGCGCCGTGCAGGGTTCGTGGATTCGTCAGCACCGCGAGCTGCGAGAAGTCGTTGAGCAGCATGGCGGTGATGGCCTCTTCCACCGAGGCGGACGGCGAGACGGATACCAGGGTGTCCTCGGCGGAGAGCAGGTTGCCAAGGGTCAGCCCGATCTCGGCATCGCTCTCCTCGACCAGGTCCGCTTGAAGCGACCCTGAGTCGTCGGCGATCGGCGCGCCGGCCGGGACCTCGTCGACGGGCTCCGGCGGGGTGATCAGTCGGACCGTCCGGTCGAGGCTGACGGCCCGGAAGTCCGGGGCGGTGGTCAGGCTGTGGTTCGCCAGATCGCCGTCGATCTGCCGGATGACGTCCCGGTCCCGGTCCTCGTGTCCCCACCAGCGGAGTAACTGGCGCACGGTCAGCGTTTCCGGGTCACCGGCCTTGGCCTTCCGGCGTGCGAGGTCGAGTCGGGCGAAGCGCTCCCGTGCCGCGCCCTGGTTGGATTCCTCCCTGGTGACGGCGTCTGGCGGAACGGGCTCGTTCGCGACCGACTCCAGTAACCGCTGGCGTAGCTCGTGCAACGTCGGACCGCCCTTGCCGACCCGCCAGGCTTCCCAGCCAGGTACGGCGACCAGCCCACTGGCGGCGCTGCCGGCGGCAGATGGCGTGCCGAACTCCCGTCCGTCGGGCAGTCTCAGCCGACCCGGCGCGATCACCGTCGCCTGGTGGGGTATCTCGCCCAGCCGCTGCTGGAAGAAGAGCTCCTGGCCCGGCTTGAGTAGTCCGGCCTCCAGCAGGTCGGATATCCGTACCCGGCGGCCGTTGATCAGGATCTCGCGGCGGGTACGGGACGAGGCGTCGGTCAGGGACATGCCGGATGCCACTCCAGGGGTGAGTACGGTGGGGGGCTGGAATGCTACTGACGGTGGCGTCGGGGTGACAAGGAACCCGGCCACCGCACCGAGAGTCTGCTCGGCGGGGCGACCCGGGTTGGGCCGGTCGGTAGCTGAACTGTCACCGTTCGTCCGTCTACCTTAGACACAAACACGACAGATCACGCTAGACATAGACGAGTAGCATGCCTGCGGTGAGTTGCTCATGAAGCCCACGATCGCCGCCGACACCCTTCGCAGGACGCTCACCCAGTACCTCACCACCACCTTCGGGCTGACCGACGAGCCGGTGCGGCGCGGGTTGGAAGCCTTCCTCACCCACCCCGAGCAGGGCATCTTCCGGGGTCCGTACCTGAGGATCCGGACCCCGTTTCGGCCGGCGTCGGACGACTGGCGTTCCGCACTGGACTGGGCGCCGACCGGCTTCACGCCCTACCTGCACCAGGCGAAGGCGTTCCACCGGCTGTCCACACTAGGCAAAGGCGCCGAGCCGACCCTGATCACCACCGGCACCGGCTCCGGCAAGACCGAGGCGTTCCTGATCCCGCTGCTCGACCACTGCCGGCGGGCCAGACGGGAACGCGGGCCGGGCATCAAGGCGATCCTGCTCTACCCGATGAACGCACTCGCCACCGACCAGACCAAGCGACTCAACGAGCTGCTCGTCGAGAATGCCGCACTGCACCAGGTCACCGCCGGTCTCTACATCGGCGACGTGGCCGCCGTCGGATACCCGAGGGTGCTCACCAAGCGGTCCGAGATGCGGCGTACCCCGCCGGACATCCTGATCACCAACTACAAGATGCTCGACCTGCTGCTGCAACGCGCCGACGACCTGCCGCTCTGGGAGGGCGCCCAGCCGGCGTACGTCGTACTGGACGAGTTCCACACCTACGACGGCGCCCAGGGCACCGACGTGGCGATTCTGTTACGCCGGCTCGCCGCCGCGCTCGGCCTGTCCACCGAGGACCGGCCACTCGGACCGATCTGCCCGGTGGCCACCTCCGCGACGCTCGGCGAAGGCCGGGGCAGGGACGGCCGGACCGCGATCCGCGAGGTCGCCGAGCAGGTCTTCGGGGTGCCGTTCGAGCCGGACTCGCTGATCGGGGAGGACCGCTACGAGCCGGCCGAGTTCATCGCCGAACAGGATTTCAGCCTGCCGCTGCCCGATCCGGAGACCCTCGCCGCGCTCGACGGGCGCGACACCGAACGGCTCACCGACCAGGTCGCCGAGCTGGTCCTCGGCGAGGTGCCCGCCGACCCGGCCCGCCTCGGTGCGCTACTGCGCCAGCACCCGCTGACCAAGGCGGTACTCGACTCGCTCGGCCCCGACCCGCGCACCTTCGAAGAGGTCATCGAGGTGCTGCCGCGGAAGAACGCGACGGGCTGGGGCAGCGCGATGAAGACCCGGCCCGAGGTCACCGCGCAGGCAATCGCCAGGTTCGTCGGCCTGCTGGCCCGCGCCGAGAATCCGGACGCGCCGGGCCGTCCGCTGCTCAACATCGAAACCCACCTCTGGGTACGCGCGGTTTCCCGACTGCTGCGCGGGGTCGGCCCGGAAACCACCTTCGGCTGGTACGGCGAGCCGGAGCGCGACGCCGACCCGTTCGCGCCGGAGATCGACCAGGTGGTGGCGGACAGCCGGTACGAGCGGCTGCCCGCCGTCTACTGCCGGCACTGCGGGCGCTCCGGCTGGGCGGCGCTCTCCCCGGAGAAGGACCCGCAGGAGCTGGAGACCGACCCGGACAAGATCTACCGTGGCTCCGTCGGCCGGGACAAGCGGCGAATCCGGGCGTTCATCGCGGCCACCGCCGACGAGATCCAGCACCGCGACCGGGGTCTGCTGGTCCTGGAGTACGGCCGCCGGGTCCGCCCGTTCGACCCCGCCCGGGACCGGGCCGGGCGGCTCGGCGACGAGTCGACGGTCGTCCTCGGCGACCTGCTCGCGCTCGACGCGGCCGAGAAGGACCGCTGCCCCTCCTGCGAACTCGACCACGGCATCCGCTACCTCGGTGCCGGCCTGGCCACCCTCGCCTCGGTCGCGATCACCCAACTCTTCACCGGCGGCGAACTGGCCGGCGCCGAACGGAAGACGCTGCTGTTCAACGACTCCGTACAGGATGCCGCGCACCGGGCCGGCTTCGTCGCCAACCGCTCGTACGCGTTCTCGCTGCGCGCCCTGCTGGCCCGCCAGCTCGAACCCGGTAGGCCGGTCGGACTGGACGAACTGATCGTCGACATGATCGGAGCCGCCGTCGAGCCGGAGATCCTCTCCACCGTCGTCCCGCCCGACCTGCACGACCAGCCCGGCGTGGACAGCCTGCTGGCCGGGGACAACCTGCGGGACCGCAAGGCGTGGACGCTCGTCGGCGAACGGCTCGCCTTCGCCGCCATCCTGGAGACCGGGCTGCGGGCCCGGCAGGGCCGGACCCTGGAGCTGACCCGTACCGTCGCGGTCGAGGTCGGGCTCGACGACCCGGCCGCGGCGGCGGCGCTGTGCCGGGACGTACACCTGACCGGGCCCGGCGCCGACGGCGGCCCGCTGCCCGACGACGCCCGCTACCTCGCCTTCCTGCGTGGCCTGTTGGAACGGCTGCGTACCCGGGGCGCGATCTACCACGAGTGGCTGGTGCCCTACCTGCGGCGCGGCGGCGCCCGCTGGCAGATCTGGGGCGGTCGGCCGGAGGGGATGCCGGCCTTTCCGCGCGGGCTCTCCGGGCCGGCCTTCCTGCTCGCCAGCCCCAAGTCGCGCTCCGAATTCGACGCGGTCACCGCCAAGGGCAACTGGTACCAGGACTGGACCAGCCGGTGCCTCGGCCTCGACGCGTCCGGGGCCGCCAGATATCTGGACCGGCTGATGCCGGCGCTGGCCACCGCCGGAATCGTCGCGGCCGGCAACACCGAGGACGGCAACCGGGCGTACGGGCTGCTGCCCGGCCACGTCCGGGTGACCCTGCTCGGCGACGCCGCCGCGATCACGGCCGGGATCGGCTGCGACACCTGCCACTGGCAGCAGACCGAGCACCCGGACCGGGTCGCCGGCTGGACCGGGCAGCCGTGCCGGCAGTACCGCTGCGGTGGGCGGCTGCGGCCCGCCCTCGACGACACCGCGCCGGACGACTACTACCGGCGGCTCTATCTGGAGAGCCCGGCGTTCCGGGTGGTCACCGGCGAACACACCGGCATGCTCACCCGGGCCCAGCGGGAAACCGTCGAGGAACGATTCCGCACCGGCGACCGGTACACCGACCCGAACGTGCTCTCCTGCACCCCGACCCTGGAGATGGGCATCGACATCGGCGCCCTCTCCGCGGTGGTGCTGGCGTCGCTGCCGACCGGGCCGGCGAACTACGTCCAGCGGGCCGGCCGGGCCGGCCGGAAGAGCGGCAACGCCCTCGTACTCACCCTGGTTGGCCGCTCCGAACGGGACCGCTACTACCTCACCGAGCCGCGCGACATGATCGCTGGCCAGATCGTGCCGCCCGGATGTTTCCTCTCCGCCGTCGAGATCCTCCGCCGGCAATATCTCGCGCACCTGATCGACCTCGCCGCCCGGGGCCGGCTGCCGGGCGTACTGCCGCTGCCCCGGCGTGCCCACCTGCTGTTCGGCACCACCGGCTGGCTCGGCACGCTGGCCGACGCCGGCCAGCGGGACGGTGCCCGGCTGGTCGAGGGATTCCTCGGGCTGTTCGGCGACAAGGTCTCGGACGTCGCCGCCGAGCAGCTCCGGCACTTCGCCGACGCCGGGCTCACCGACCGGGTGAAGCGGGCCGACGCGGCCTGGGAGGACCGCCGGGGCGACCTGCAACGGCGGCTCGCCGGCATCGACGCCGTCGCGGGGACGCTGGTGAAAAGCGATCCGGACCACGCCCGCGAGCTGAAGATGCTCAAGTCGGAGGCCCGCGAGGTACGCAAGCTGCTGCACCGGATCGCCGGTGCCGCCGCACACGGCACCCTGGTCGAGTTCGGGCTGCTGCCCAACTACGCCCTGATCGACAACCGCACGCTGCTGGACGCCACCCTCACCTGGGAGGAGAAGATGCCGGACGGCAGCCGGCGGTTCCACACCGAGTTGCGCGAGTACGACCGCCCGGCCCGGCAGGCCCTGGTCGAGATCGCGCCCGGCAACGCCTACTACGTACGCGGTTACAAGCACGAGATCTCCGGGCTGGACCTCGGCCCGGCGAACCGGCCCGCATACGAGCGGTGGCGGATCTGCGCCCGGTGCGGGTACGCCCGTACGCACCTGGCACAGGAGGACACCAGCGCCTGCCCGCGCTGCGGCGACGACGGGCTGGCCGACCAGAGCCGGGTCTTCAACGTGCTGCAACCGACCCGGGTACTCACCCGGGACCGGCGCGACGACGCCCGGATCCGCGACGACAGCGACGACCGGGAGCGCCGCTTCTACGTCACCCCGATCACCGTCGACGTCGACCCGGGCCAGATCGACTCCTCCTGGCGACACACCGGAGACACCTTCGGGGTCGACTACACCCGGCACGCCATCATCCGGCACTTCAACCTCGGTGCCCAGCGGTACGACCGGGCCAGCGAACTCTTCGCCGGCGACGAGGTGCGAATCAACCCCTTCCACACCTGCGACTCCTGCGGCGGAACGACGATCGACGGCCAGCCCACGGTGAGCCAGGAGGTCGCCGCGCACCTTGCCGGGTCGGCGGTGGCGAAGGAGGCGGAACACCACCGGCCCTGGTGCCCGCACCGCCGGTCGCCGGGCACGGCCAGCCACATCCCGCTGATCCTCGCCCACGAACTGCGGACCGAGGCGCTGCGCATCCTGATCCCGGCGGTCACCGCGCTGGTGGAGGAGCGGGTCGTCTCGTTCGCTGCCGCCGTACGGCTCGGCATCGCCGCCGAGTACGGCGGCGACCCGGCCCACCTGCGGGTGCTCTCGGCGACCATGCCGGATGCGCAGAGCGGCGGCACCCGCAACTACGTGGTCGTCTACGACACCCAGCCGCAGGGCACCGGCTACCTGCACCGACTCGCCGATCCGGACCAGTTCCGGCAGATCCTTGCACGGGCCCGCCAGATCATCGGCAGCTGCGTCTGCCAGCACGAGGGCCGGACGGCCTGCCACCGGTGCCTGCTGCGCTACGCCCGCAACAGCGAGTTCAACCTGATGAACCGGGACGAGGCGCTGGGGATGCTGAGCCGGCTGCTCGACACCTGGGCGGTGCTGCCGGGCACCCGCACCAACGACATCTCGCTGATCCACCAGGTGGAGAGCGAGCTGGAGATGCGGTTTCTGAACAAGCTGCTGGCCTGGGCCGGCGAGCTCGGCTCCGGCGTACGCCTTGAGAAGCGTACCGACCACGACGGCGCCCGAATCGCGGATCTGCGGTTCACCGCCCCGAACGGGGTCGACGTCACGCACTGGCAGATGAAACTGCAGAACACCATCCGGGGCACCCGACCGGACGTGCACTTCCGGCGGCTCGACGCGCCGGCCCCGGAGATCGCGGTCTACCTCGACGGGTTCAAGTACCACGCGTCGCCGGAGTACAACCGGCTCGCCGACGACGCCGAGAAGCGCAACCGGCTCCGGGCCCACGACTTCTACGTCTTCGGCATCACCTGGGACGACGTCGACGGCTGGCGGAACAACGCGGACGGCACGAGCGCCATCACCTGGGAGCCGTACGGCGGGCTGGCGAAAAAACGGGCCCGGGACCTCTACCGGCAGTCCGTACCCGACGCCGACCCCGCCGACCTGGAGCGGTACGTCTGGACGAACCCGGTCGACCTGCTCCTGCGGTTTCTGGCCGAGCCCGACCCGGACCGCTGGCGGCGTCGTGCCGAGGCGGCCCTGGCCGGTCTGCTCGTGCAGGCCACCGAGAAGCCGAGCACGGCCGACTCGAGCGGCATCGGCGAACGGATCCTCGCCGCTGTGCGCGGCGAGCCCCTGCCGCCGGCCCGACCGGGCCGGATCACCCTGGTCCGGTCGGTGGATGCCGCCGACTGCCCGGTTACCGTCGTCGTCGACGGCCGGGCCGCTGACCGTGTCTGGTCGGCGTTGGCTGTCATCGACGACCGGCCGGAGGCCGTGAACGCCGGAAGCGACGAGCGGCGCGAGCGGCACCGCCGCCGCTGGGCCGGCTGGCTGGCCTGGGCGAACGTCGTCCAGTTCCTCGCGGCAGGCGGCGGCGACGGCGCCCAACTCGCCCGGACCGCCCTGGACGACTTCGATCCGGCCTCGATGGCGGTCTCCGAAGGCACCGGCCTGCGGCTCACCCAGCGGCCGATGCCGATCGACGCGGAGACGACCACCTGGCTCGGCCTCTCTCCGGAGGCGCCCCCGCCGGACGACGATCTCGCCGACGTGGATTCGCCGTGGCAGGACGTGCTGCACTACTTCAACCGGGACGAGTCCGCGCTGGAGGCGCTGGTGCAGACCCTCATCCGGCGTGGCCTGCCCGTACCGGTCGTCGGTTACGAACTCGGTGACCAGGGGTGGCCGGCCGAACTCGCCTGGCCGGAACAGCGGGTCGCGGTCGTCCTGTCCGGCTCCCCGGACGATCCCGAGATCACCGATCGGGACGGCGCGTACACCGCTGCCGGTTGGCGGGTCGGTACCGCTCGGGAATGGTCGGCGGAGGAGCTGACCGACCGGCTCGTGCACGGGGATGGGGGAGGGCGTCAGTGATTGCCAAGGCCGCGACGTTGCGGATGCTGGACCGCGCCGACAAGGAGGTTATGAAGCTGTCCCGGGCCGAGATCGGCGCCGTCTACGAGTTCATGCACAAGTTCCGGCACAACCCGAACAACCCGGGCCTGCGACTCAAGCAGCTCGGCGGAAGCTCCCGACTGTGGTCCGCACGGATCAACCAGGACCATCGGGCCCTGCTGTTGCACATCGTCGACCAGGACTACCTGCTCGTCGCGGTCCGGCACCGCAGGGACGTCTACGAGAACCTCGACCGGTACTCGTACCGGATCAACCGGGTGACCGGCGGGATCGAGGTGATCGATCTGGAGCCGGTGGGCGACAGCATCGTCGGTCGGGTGGTGTCGGCCGACTCGTCCGTGGCCGTACCGGAGAGCGGGCCCGACGTGGTCGAGCCGGGCGGGCCAGCCGTCTCGACCGGATCGGGCGGCCCGGCGGCCGACGGCCTGCCGGTCGTGCCCGCCCCGACAGCGGCGCCGCTGTTCGAGCGGTTCACCGACGCGCAACTCGTCGAACTGGGGGTCGCCGAGCCGCTGCTGCCGCAGATCCGCGACCTGACCAGCGAGACCGGGCTGCTGGAGCTGAGTGAACGGGCTCCCCAGCTCACCGCCGACGTGCTGCTGTCGTTGCACGACGGCAAACCGTACGACGAGGTGCTCACCCACATCACCGAGCCGGTCCGGGCCGGTGAGGCGGTCGACCCCGACGACTACCGGACGGCGGTGGAGCGGCCGGCCACCCAGGTCTCGTCGGACGACGAGGCTCTGCAGGCAATGCTCGCCGAGTCCTTCGACCGGTGGCAGATCTTCCTGCATCCCACCCAACGCAGGCTGGTCGAGAAGTCGTACCGGGGGCCGACCCGGGTCGGGGGTGGTCCGGGTACCGGTAAGACCATCGTCGCGCTGCACCGGGTAGCCCACCTGGTCCGGAGACTGCCTCCAGGGGTGGACAAGCCGATCCTGCTGACCACCTTCAACCGCAACCTCGCGGCGGACCTCCGTACCCGGTTGATCGCGTTGGGCGGGCAGGAACTGGTGTCCCGGGTGGACATCGTCAACATCGATCGGCTGGCCAGCCGGGTCGTCGCCGAGGCGAAGGCCGGAGCGGGCAAGCGGATCGTCGACGACAACAAGGTGCCCGAACTTTGGCAGAACTTCCTGCTGGAGACCGAGGAGGACTCCGGCTGGGACCCGGAATTCCTGGCCGCCGAATGGACCCAGGTCATCCTGGGCCAGGTGCTCGGTTCCCGGGCCGAGTACTTCAGCGCCCGCCGACCCGGCCGGGGCCGCACGCTCAGTCGTGCCGAACGGGACCAGGTCTGGCAGCTCACCGAGCGGTTCACCAAGTGGCTCGACGACCAGGGCAAGTGGACCTGGCGGCAGGTGGCCGAACGGGCGGCCCGGCTGGAGATGGACCGGGCCGCGCGCAGCGAGGGCCTGCCCCCGGAGGACTCAGGTGGATTCCTGCGGCACCGCTACCGGCACATCGTGGTGGACGAGGCGCAGGACCTGAGTGCCGCGCACTGGAAGATGCTGCGTGCCATGGTCGCGTCCGGACCGGACGACCTGTTCCTGGCCGGCGACACCCACCAGCGCATCTACGACAATCACGTCACGCTCGGCAGCCTCGGCGTCAACATTCGCGGCCGGTCCGCCCGGCTGACCCTGAGCTACCGCACCACCCGGCAGATCCTCGCCGCAGCCCTGGAGATCATGAGCGGCGAGACGTACGACGATCTCGACGGTGGCGCGGAGAACCTCGCCGGCTACCGTTCGCTGCTTCGGGGCGGGGTGCCGACGTTCCGAGGCGCCGGGTCGTGGCATCAGGAACGCGAACTGGTCGTCGGGCAGCTGGCGGCGTGGGGAACTCCGGTCGATGGTTCGGTGGCGATCGCCGTGCCCACTCGGGAGCTGGCCGGCGAGGTCGCCGCGCGGCTGGAGGCCGACGGGATACCCGCGGTGGAGATCGGTCCCGACGGGCCGAAGCGACCCGACGGCGTACACATCGGCACGATGCACCGGTTCAAGGGACTCGAATATCAACGAATCATCATCGCCGGAGTCAGCGACGGACTGGTCCCCCGGCAGATGATCAGCCGGTACCGGGACACTGATCCAAAGCGCTACCAGCGGGAACGGCAGCGTGACCGTTCCCTGCTCTTCGTCGCCGCCACTCGGGCCCGTGACGAGTTGGCCGTCTTCTGGCACGGTAAGCCGAGCCCGTTTCTTACCAGTCGGTTGGTGCAGCCGCGTCCGGTCGAATAGCCGCTGGTCGACGTACCCGCGATCCCGATCTGGGTCAGTCCTCGGGATATCGACCTGGAGCATCTGCATCCGAAGTGAGCGGAGGCGGCCGACCGGTCGCGGCGACGGGCCGACTCTGGTTTCCGGGTCGGCCCCTCGCGATTTGTGGATGCGGGACAGTCCGGCGGTGGTGCCCGTGTCGATTCTCAAACCGGGAAAGTGATTAATCGTCACTATAGGGATTCATTCGAATCTAAAGCTAGAATCCTGACGAACAGCGACGTTCCCCTCTTAGGCCAATTATCGGAAACGCAGTCGTGTCCGGACCGGCAACGACCTCCGCCGTTCGTGTGGCGGAGCCGGAGGAGGAACCATGTCGCCCACGATGTTCGGCCTGGCCGAGACATCGCACCGGCTCCGCTCCTGGGCCTGCGGAAGCCTGCGGTACGACCTGCCGGCCTCGCTCGTCGTCTTCCTGGTCGCGGTGCCGCTGTCGCTGGGCATCGCGGCCGCCTCCAACGCCCCGGTGGCCGCCGGACTGATCGCGGCCGTGGTCGGCGGAGTGGTCGCCGGCCTGCTCGGCGGGTCGCCGCTCCAGGTCACCGGCCCGGCGGCCGGACTGACCGTGGTCGTCGCGGAGCTGGTGAGCCGGTTCGGCTGGGCGGCCACCTGCGCGATCACCGCTGCGGCCGGGCTGTTGCAGGTCGCGTTCGGGTTGTGCCGGATCGCCCGGACCGCGCTCGCCCTCTCGCCCGCGATCGTGCACGGCATGCTCGCCGGGATCGGTGTCACGATCGTGCTCGGGCAACTGCACGTGCTACTCGGCGGCGAACCCGGCACCACACCGCTGCGCAACCTGATCGACCTGCCGGCCCAACTGGCGACCCGGCACGACCACGCGGCGCTGATCGGGCTCACGGTGATCGGGCTGCTGGTGCTCTGGCCCCGGCTGCCGAAACCGGTCCGCCGGATACCCGGCCCGCTCGTCGCGGTCACCCTGGCCACCCTCGCCGCCATGGTCTGGAACGACGTCGACCTGGCCCGGGTGGAGATGCCGGGGTCGCTGCTGGCCGCCGTACACCTGCCGGCGCTGCCCGATCGGGACTGGTCGGCCGTTGCCGCCGCGGTACTCACCGTCGCCGTGATCGCCAGCGTGGAGAGCCTGCTCTCCGCCACCGCCGTCGACCGGCTGGCCGCCGACCGGGCCGCCCGGGACGGCCGCCGGACCACCCCGACCAATCTGGACCGGGAGATGATCGGCCAGGGCCTGGCGAACGGCTTCTCCGGCCTGCTCGGCGGGCTGCCTGTGACCGGCGTCATCGTGCGCAGCTCCACCAACGTCAACGCGGGGGCCCGGACCCGGGGCTCCGCGGTCCTGCACGGGGTGTGGGTGCTGCTCTTCGCGGTCCTGCTGGTCGTACTCGTCGAGCGGATCCCGATGGCCGCGCTGGCCGGGCTCCTCGTCGTGGTCGGCCTGCAACTGGTGAAGATCTCCGACATCCAGCGGGTACGTCGGCACCGCGAACTGACCGTCTACGTCGTCACCGCCCTCGGCGTGGTGGTCTTCAACCTGCTGGAGGGGGTCCTGATCGGACTCGTTCTGGCGGTCGTGTTGATCCTTCGCCGGGTGGTCTGGGCCACGGTGCACGCCGAGCGGGTACGCGCCTGTCCGGCGGGCCGCGAGCACTGGTCCGTGCACGTCGAGGGGACACTCAGCTTTCTCGCCATCCCGCGGCTGGCCATGGTCCTCGGGCGGGTGCCGCCGGGCAGCACCGTCGACCTGGAACTGGTCACCGACTTCCTCGACCATGCGGCCTTCGACCACCTCGACTGGTGGGTACGACAGCACGAGAGCACCGGCGGGCGGGTACACCTCGACGAGGTGGGCCCGGCTGCCCTGCGCGGCGACCACCCCCGGCCGTCCCGGCGGATCCACGCCCTGGTGCCGCCACGCTGGTTCTCGCCCTGGTCGAGTTGGCAGGCCCGGCACCCGGACGGGGCGGGCGAGCCGAACCGCGCCGACCAGCCCGGCTCGGCGCTGGCCGCGCTCCGGCCGCTGCACGTCGGGGTACGCGAGTACCACCGTCGCTCGGCCGCCCGGCTGCTGCCGTTCCTCATCGAGATGGGCGGCGGGCACAAGCCGCACAGCCTCTTTCTGACCTGCGCCGACGCCCGGATCGTGCCCAACGTGATCACCAGCAGCGGGCCGGGTGACCTCTTCACGGTGCGCAACATCGGCAACCTCGTCCCCACCGACCACACGGCGGAATCCTCGGTGGCGGCCGCCGTCTCGTACGCCGTCGAGGTGCTCTGCGTGCCGGCGCTGCTGGTCTGCGGGCACTCCGGGTGCGGGGCCATGCAGGGGCTGCTCGGCGGGCGTGACGAGGAGGAGAGCCACGTCGGGCGCTGGTTGCGGTGGGGGCGGCCGAGCCGGGCGGCGTGGCGGGCGGGACATCCGGTCGGGCTGGCCGCCGCCCGGGACGGTCGTGCCGAGGTCGACCAGTTGGCGATGGTGAACGTCGCCCGCCAGGTGGCGGTGCTCCGGGAGTTCCTCGCCGCCCGTGGCGTCGAGCCGGGGAAGGTGTCGGTGCAGGGGCTGTTCTTCGACATCCCGACCGGCCTGCTGCTGGTCCTCGACGAGCAGCGGCAGCGGTTCACCTCGCCGCCGGACCAGGAGTTGGAGATCAGCGGCACGGGTTTCGTCCGACCCTAGGGCGGCTCGGCACTGGGGCCAGTGAGGACCTCCTCCGGGTCTGGGGCTTCGGCAGGGTAGTGCCACGGCAGTGGCGTCCGCAAGGGACTCCGGCCTGATTCCCACCGACCGGTGAACCTTTTTCAACCTGGACCGCGCGGCGCTCACGCACCGCGTCCGACCTTGCGGTCCGCCGGGCCGCAAGGGGAGGTTGAAAAAGGTTCAGTGTGGAGGGCGCTGGACAAGTGGCGCAGGCAACTCCCGACGGTCATTCAGGTTCGGCGCGGGGCGGCGTACGTTCACGGCTTGTGAAGATTTTTCCAGAAAAGTCGACCCTCTCCCGACGTTCGCTGCTGGCCGCCGGTGGACTGACCGCCGTCGGTTCCGTCGCCCTCGCCGGGCCGGCCGCCGCGCAGCCCCCCGGCGACGCACCCGTCGACAACCCCCGGGCCGCCATCGCCCGGCTGCTGGACGGCAACCGTCGCTTCGTCCAGGGCCGCGGGCGGCATCCGCACCAGTCCCCCCGGCACATCCGCGATCTCGCCGACGGGCAGGACCCGTTCGCGATCGTCGTCGGCTGCGCCGACTCGCGGGTACCCCCGGAGGTCCTCTTCGACCAGGGCCTCGGTGACCTGTTCGACAACCGGGTCGCCGGCAACATCGTCGACACCATCATGCTCGGCAGCATCGAGTACGCCGTCGAGCACTTCGCCCCGCCGGTGCTGCTGGTCCTCGGCCACGAGCGGTGTGGTGCGGTCTCCGCCGCCGTCGAGACGATCGAGAGCGGTGGTACCGCCCCGGGCGCGATCCAGGCGATCGTCGAGGCGCTGCGCCCGGTCGTCGAGCCGCTGCTCGGTGGGCCGGGCGACGTGGTGGAGGCGGCGGTCCGGGCCAACGTACTGGCCCAGGCGCGGCATCTCGCCGAGGCCAGCGAGATCATCGGCGAGAAGGTGCACGCCGGTGAGCTGGCGATCGTCGGAGCCCGGTACGACCTGGACAGCGGCCGGGTCACGCTGGTCGACTGAAAACCCGTACCGGTCGACCGGGCGGCCTGCGATCCTGGCCGGGTGGCGCCGATCCGCACCGCCGTACTCGTGGGACTCTTCTCGGCCAAGGTCCGCGATCACCAGGACCAGTTCGACGCCCTCGAAGCCCGGCTCGGCGCGCTCGGCGTGCGGGTGTGCGGACGCTTCCTCCAGCGCCGGGGCGTCTCCGACGGCGGCGTACGGCTGCTGACGGCGCCACTGTCCCGCAGGTTCCTGATCCGGTCCGGAAAGCTGGCGCAGGTCGCCGAGGCGTGTGAGACGGACCACGTCGACGTGGTGGTGTTCGTCAACGACCTGACCGGTTACCAGCGTGCCTCTCTGTCGGTGCGGCTCGGGCGTCCGGTGCTCACCCGGGCCGACGTGACGCGGTCAGGGCAGTCCCTGGTCCTGGCCGGCAAACGGCACCGGCGCCCACGCCGCCGCTGACGGCGGCGCGGGGGCCGCGCGGCGACCGCTCGGACCCGGACTATCGGTGCGGGCCGTTGGCCCGGGACCAGAGCGGGACCCAGCCGCCGTCGGTCAGCCACGACGAGGGCAGCAGCAGCCCGTGCGCGGCGATCCGGTCCCAGAACCCGTCGGGTACGCCGCCCAACTCGATCGCGTCGGGCCAGCCGGACTGCCAGCCCTCGTCCCGGAGCGACGACTGCGGATAGCCCGGCACCCGCACGCGGCGACGCGGCACCACGACGGTCACGTCCGGAGTGGACGGCAGGGCGTGCGGGTTCCCGGTGGGCGGGCCGCCCCAGGAGGTCACCGCCAGCGCGGCTGCCCGGAGCAGCCCGAGGTGCGGCCGGGCCCGTACCGCGTCGGCCAGCTCGGCGGCGTCCTGCCTTAGCAGGGTGCCCAGGGCACCGCGCAGCCGCAGCGCGACCAGGTCGGCGGTACGGGCGACGGCGACCTGTCCGACCCGGGCCAGCGGCCGGAGCGAGCCGGGCAGCGGCGCGTCCACCAGCAGCGGGGCCAGCCGGTCCAGTGTGGGCGGTGCCGGGGTGCCGGGGCGGGACGGGACCAGGGCCCGTACCGCACGGGCCAGTGGGCGGTGCCCGCTCGCCTGCCACAGCGCGACCAGACCGGGTCCGGCCGGGTCGGCCAGGGTGAGCCGACAGGCCCGGGCGACGGCGGCCGGGGTGGCCCGGCGCAGCGCGGTGAGCGCGTCGTGCGGGTCGGACGCCGGTGCCGCCGGTGCGCCGGCCAACCAGGTCGCCAGGACCGCCAGCGTCTCGACCGCCCGCACGGCTTCCGGCTCGGCGACCGTCGCCGCCGCCAGTTCGTCCAGGCGGTGGCCGAGGTCACGCAGCACCCGTACGGCGGGTCGGGTCCGGGCGGCCCGGGCTGGCCGGTCGGAGGCGGTCTCGTCGTGCGGGCCCGCCCGGCGCGGCTGCGGGATCGCGCGCTCGGGCGGGGGGACGGCGCGGAGCCAGCTGGCGGTCCGGCGCAGCAGCACCGGATCGGGATCCTCGTTGAAGCGGGCCCGGATCTCTTCGAGCCGCCAGCCGCGCGCGCTCGGCCGCAGCTCGGCGTTGACCAGGATGCGGCCGTCCGGCGCGCGGAGGGCGATCAGCGCACTCCGGCCCCGGGTCGCGTCCTCGACGTAGTGCGGACCGGCGATGCAGTTGCCCATGTAGTGCGACCAGTCCGCCAACTGCCGGGCCGTCCGGGCCAGCTCGATCCGGGCGTCGGTGCCGGGCAGCACCGTACCGTCGAAGTGCTCGACCGGGGCCGGCACGGCGAAGGCGGCGGTCAGGGCGGTGGCGATGGTGGCGTCGTCGACCAGCCCGGCGACCAGTTCCGGCCAGCTCCGGCAGCGGGGCGGTACCTTCGCACCGAGGTCCACCAACTGTGCGGCGCCGGCCACGGCGAGCGGGATGGACTGCGACCGGGGCACCAGGGGCTCCTCCGGCGGTGCCGGATCGGTGTCGGCGGTCGGGCCGTGCCGGTGCGGGGAGATCACGGCGTGCGGGTGGCCGTTGAGCTGGGCGAGCGCGTCGGCGAGTTCGGCGTACCAGAGCAGGTCGCCGATGGTCTCGACCTCGGCCACCGGGCGGTGCGGTGCGGCGCGCAGCCGGTCGGCCAGCGCTGGGAGGGGCGGCGGCTCCGCACCGAGGATCGGCTGCTGGTCCCAGCGCCCGGCCAGGCCCGGCGACAGGTAACCCACCCGGTCCCGCCAGTCGGCCAGCGGCCGGCCGGCCCATCCGGCGAGCTGTTCCCGCAGCGAGACCGAGTCTTCGCCGACGAGCGAGCCGACGAGGTCGTCGACGGCCGCCAGCACCACCCGGCCGTAGTCGCCGGCCCGGGCCAGCCGCTGCCCGAGGTAGCTCGCCGCCCGGGAGTCGAGCGGTTCGCCGGGGCGGCTCCGGGCGAGAATGTCCCGCAGGTACGACCCGGGGCGGGCCGGCAGGCCGGTGAGGCCGGGCGTCCGGCGGGCCGACAGCGACGCCTCGGGCCGGGACAGTTCGGCGGCCGCCGCCTCGATCTCGTGCCGGTGTCCGGCCAGGGCGGCGTCGAGGCCGCGGTCGACCGCAGCGACCGCGACCCGGGCCAGCACCGTCGCCGCCAGCGCGTCCCGGAGCACCCGGGTTGCCCGGGTCAGCCAGTATCCGGCCGACGGCTGCCACAGCGCGGCCCGCAGCACCGTCGGCTCGGGCCCCAACTCCCGGCGCAGCCGCAGGGTCAGCTCCTCCTCCTCGTACCGCCGGTAACGCGCGGTCAGGTCGGCGGTGCGATCCTGCCGGCCCTGCGAGGCGCGCAGCCGCTCCCGGCGGAGCCGGGTCGAACCGTCGGCGCAGACCCGCTGCCACAGGTCGGTCAGCAGGACGAGGCGGCGTGGCCGGGGCACCCCCCGGAGTACCCGGGTGAGCTGCCCGCCCACCACCGACGGCAGCCCGACCGGGAACGGGTCGACCCCGTCCGGTGCCCGCAGTTCCAGTACCCGGACGAGATGTTCCGGCCCGAGTACGTCGCTCGCCGCGACCGCGAAACGCAGCACCGGCCACCGACCCTTGTCGAGTACGGCCTGCGCGGCGGCGCCGAGCGGCTTCGTCGCGTCCGGGCCGAAGAGCGCGACGAGTACCGCCCGCCGGTCGCCGAGCCGTCCGGCCAGCCCCGGCACCATGAGGGCGGCGAGTACGGCGTCCCGCCGGTCTCCGGCGGCACCCTCGGCGCGGGCCGAGTGGAACCCGTATCCGAGGTCGACGCCGGCTCCGGCGGCCAGCGGGCCACCGGCGGCGAGCAGCCGGGTGAGTTCCGCGATCGCCCGGTCGGCGGCCTCCGGCCCGGCCGAGCGGGGTCCGAGCACGACCGGACTGCCGGGGACGGCTTCCCCGTCCGGGTCGACGGCCCGACCCCGTGGACCGGGGGCCCAGATCCGCCGGTCCGGTCCGGGCACCACCCCGCCCGACAGCCGCAACGTCACGAGTTCATGATGCTGCCGCTGTCCACCCCATTTACCGGTCCCGGATGATGCCCGATCGGGCATACCATGCGGTGGTGCCGCTGATCATGTCGTACTTTCCGCAGGTCAGGACCGATCCGACCGCGCGCCGGCCTGGCGGCGCCGGATGCTGAGCCCAGGCGTCGTCACCGCGCCCCGGGACTGCGGGTGTCCCCGCCCCGCGGGTCGCGCGGGGCGGGGACGACGTGCACCGGTCAGCGCAGCCGTGCCGGTGCGGAGTCGAGCCCGCCCCGGACGCTGACCGCCCGTACCGTGACCGACTCGGCCTCGGTCTTGCTGACCCGCAGCGTCACCCGCTGCCTCTTCCCGCCGTCCAGGAAGAACTGCGGAGCCTCGCCGACCAGCCGCGCGCCCTGCACCTCGACGGTGTCCGGAGCCACGATCTTGACTTCCTTCGCCTGCTCCAGCGCGGTGGGGATCCGGCCGGTGTTGGTGACGGTGGCGGTGATCTCGTGCGTCGCGCCGTCGCTCTGCCCGTCCCGGAGCGTGCGCACACCGACCTGGGAGAGCGCCACCTGCGGCAGCGACTCGGTCAGGTAGATGTTGAACCGGGCCTGGTTCGCCGCCCACTGCCCGATCAGGTCCGGCGAGGGGTTCTGCGCCCAGAACTTCGGGTTGATCCCGCCGACCTCGACCGCGCCGAGCAACGGGTGCTGAATCTTCGTCCAGGGCAGGAAGCAGTTGGTCCGCCGGTTCTCGGCGCACCACCGCGACCGCTCCCAGTCGGCGAACCGCTGGTCTTTGTCGTAGTCGACGAAGTCGCCGCCGTTCCAGATCTCGTCGCCGTACCAGACAGCGCCGTACTGGAAGTAGCCGAAGTCCGGGCCGTGCCCGAAGAGCGGCTCCGGGTCGCCGCCGTTGCGGGTGGCGTAGTCGATGTAGACGCTGCCGGAGTACCGGTAGCCGGTGAAACCGACGCCGGCCCGGTCGAAGTGCTCGTAGAGCTTGCGGTCGCCGGCGTACATGCACTCGACCGGGTCGCAGGTCGACGGGCCGCGCAGGTGCATCGGCACCCGGGTGTCCATGCTGTTCACCGCGCCGATGTTGGTGTGCGACATCAGCCAGGTGTAGACGTGCCGGGTCTCCGGCTCCGACAGCGGGTACTCGCCGGCGCCGACCTGGGTGAGGTTCCGGCCGGTCTCGTCGTAGCCGGGCATGACGTGCCAGTTGTACGGGTAGTTCCGGTGCAGGTCGAGGCCGCCGACGCCGTCCTCGTTGTCCCGGCCGTCGCCGTCGTTGTCGACCCCCTCGGAGAACATCAGGTAGTCGCCGTTGCCGGCCCCGACGCTGCGCATCACGACCTTGGCCGGATCGCGGTCGTCGACCACGTGGCTGCCCTTGCCGGCGCCCACGTACTGCCGTAGCTGACTGAGGTAGCCGTCGCCGTTGAGGTCCTCGCCGGGGTCCTCGTCGAGCTTGCCGTCGGCGTCGTTGTCGGTCGGCCGGACCGACGAGCGGTTGGTCTGGGCGGTGTAGAGGTAGAGGTTGTGCCCGTCCGGGTTGTTGACCGGCCGGATGTAGACGGTCTTCTCGTCGAGAATCCGGTCCACCTGCCGGTCCCGGCCGGCCCGGCTGATCAGGTGGTGCGCCAGCCAGAGCGAGCTCTCCGCCGAGGAGACCTCGCCGGAGTGCCGGTTGCCCTCGAAGAACGCGGCCGGCTTGTCGGTGTCCTTGCCGGTCGACTTGTCGGTGATGGTGAGCTGATAGATCGGCTCGCCGCTGAAGCTCTCGCCGACGATGTAGAGGTCGACGATGTCCGGCCGCTGGTGCGCCCACTTCTTCAGCCACCACTCGATCTCGATCCCGGTGTGGAAGTGGTCGAAGTCCAGCTGGCCCGGCTTCTTCGGCTGCACCTGCGGATACCGTACGACGGCGAAGGTGCTCTCGCCGTCCCGCTCGCCGGCGACGGTGATGGTCGGGGTGGTCGGGGTGACGCTGCCGGGGAACGGTCCCGGGTCCGCCGCCGGCTGCAACCCGATCGGGTACGTCGGCGCCGCCGACAGTTCGGCGTCGTCGAGCGCGACCGGACCGCCGGTGCCCCACAGGGGCGTACTCGCCAGCACGACGGCGGCGCCCGCCAGCAGGGTCACCAGCTTCGAGGTCGGCCGCCGGACGGTTCGGGGTACGGGCGGCGGGATCGGCTCGCCGGCAGCGGGTTGGTCGGGTGAGGGTCGGGTGATCTCGGAGCCCACGGTAGATCTCCTGTCGTCACTTCGGTGACGGCCCTGCCGGGTCGGCAGGGGTAGTCACTTCCCGTGTCGGGGGCGCCGCCCAACGTGTACTCACTGGTGATCATGCTAATCGAGGTGTGTGCTGGTGTAAATATCCCGTGCTCATGGCGGGGGTGACCGGCTGGGTCGGCGCGGCGCCGAACACCAGGGAGGTCTGCGAGGCGGTCACGACATCTTCCTGGACGACAGCGTCAAGATCGCGGACTACTCGGTGAAGGCGATCGAGAAGCAGTTCGGCGTGGCGGATCAAGAGGAGCAGATCCAGACCACACTCACCGGGCTCGCCGGCCAGGTGGGGGCCGAGGCCGCCAAGGCGATCGACCCGAAGGTCAAGGCGCTGGTCGAGGCCGCCTGACCGGCCGGTGGAGGATCGATTCGAGTGCCGATGCGCTGGGCGAGAAGCGGTTGACGAGTCACCCTTAGTGGCGGGTGGGTGGAGGAGTCGCCTCAGCGGATGCGGCTTCGCGGTTCACTCGTCGAAGGGGTCGTCCTTCAGGTTCTCCAGCACGGTTTCCGAGATGGCGGCCAGTGTGTCGAGCTGGCGAGGGCTGAGCACGTCGATGAAGAACTCGCGTACGTAGCGGAGGTGCAGCCGGCTGGCCTTCTCGATCACCGAGCGCCCCTCCTCGGTCAGGGCCACGTGGTTGCCACGGCTGTCCTCGGCGCAACTGCGCCGCTCGACCAACCCGCGCGAGATCATCCGCGAGATCTGGTGGGTGAGCCGCGTCTTCTCCCACCTGAGGACTTCCCGCAACTCGAAGACCCGCAGCGGACCATGCGGCGACTGGTGCAGGGCGCTCAGGACGGCGAAGTCCGGCAGGGAGATGCCGGCCTCCCGGAGCAACTGCCGGTTCATGTGGCGCCGGACGTCCTCCTGCATCGTCAGGAAGCCGTACCAGGCACGTCGCTCGCGCTCGTTCAGCCACTCGGGCTCAGTCACTCCCGCAACGCTACCGGCAGGGTGACCCCGCCCAGGAGCTGACGGCAGCCGGGTCACCTGCCGCGTCGAGCCGTGCCGGGTCGGCGGGCCGGGTGTGCTGCTCCGGTCGGTCCGCCCGGTGGGTCGGGCCGTAGGGCGGCGCCCGGCCGGGGCCAGCGGGCATGATGGGCGGGTCGCGCCGGCCGATCCGGAGCCGGCGACGGACAACCCGGGAGACAGGAAGACATGGCCACTACTGCCGACACGACCATCGCCGCCCTCCGCTCGGGCCACGACGAACTCGCGGCACTGGTCCGCGATCTCGGCCCGTCCGACCTGACCCGGCCGTCCGGGGCCAGCGAGTGGCAGGTGTCGCAGGTGCTCAGCCATCTCGGCAGCGGCGCCGAGATCAACGAGGCCACCCTCGATGTGGCGCTGGGCAGCCGCCCCGCACTGGAGGCGGACTTCAACAAGCAGGTCTGGGCCCGGTGGGACGCGAAGACCCCGATCGAGCATGCCGAGGGCTTTCTGGAGGCCAACCGCCGGCTCGTCGAGCGGTACGAGTCGCTGGACGCGGCCACCCGGTCCAGCGTGCGGATCGACCTCGGTTTCCTGCCCGAGCCGGTCGATCTGGCGACCGCGGCCGGGATGCGGCTCAGCGAGTTCGCCCTGCACGAGTGGGACGTGGAGGTTGCCTTCAACCGGTACGCGACGGTGGCGCCGGAGGCGGTGCCGCTGCTGCTCGACCGACTCGACGGCCTGCTCGGTTGGATCGGCCGGCCGGACGCGGTCGGTGACCGGCCGGTGGAACTGGGGCTGCGGCTGACCGACCCGGACCGGTCCCTGGGGCTGCGGCTGACCGACCGGGTCGAGCTGGTGGAACGGCCGGAGCAGCCGGTCGGCGAGATCAGCGGACCGGCCGAGGCGTTCCTGCGGTTGGCCGCCGGCCGGCTGTCGCCCGAGCACACGCCCGACACGCTGACCGTGACCGGCCCGCTCGGCCTGGACGACCTGCGCCGGGTCTTCCCCGGCTACTGACCGGCCCAATCCACCCGGTCGGCACGGTTCACCCGGTCGGTCCGGGCGGTGATCGGACAGAATCTCCGGCCTGGGTCCTCAGTCGAGGCCCCGCCGCCCCGGAGCCCAGAACGGCTTGACCACGATCTGGCGCCGGGACCAGCCCCGGTCCCGGACCAGATGGTCCCGGACGGCCTGACAGGTGCGGGCCTCGCCGGCCAGGTAGGCGGTGCCCGGCTCGCCGGGCAGGTCGAGTGCGCACACCGCCGGGAGCAGCGTCCCGCTGTCGGCCGGGTCGGCGTCGCCCCGGTACACCCAGTGGAGTTGCCGCCCGGCGGGCAGCGGTACCTCTCCGCCGGGGCGGTCGGTGACCAGCACGCCGTACGCCGGAGTCCGGGCGGGCAGCGCCCGCAGCATGGCCCCGAAGGCGACGGCGGCGGTCTCGTCGCCGACGAACAGGTGGTACGCCGACTCCCGCAGGGTCAGCCGACCCTCGGGACGGGACAGGCTGATCGACTGACCCGGCCGGGCGTTACGCGCCCAGGACGCGCCCGGCCCGTCGCCGTGGTCGAGTACGCCGAGGTCGAGGCTGCCCCGGTCGCGGTCCAGTGCCCAGACCGAGTAGCTGCGCCGGGCGTCTCCGGGGCGGCGCAGCCAGTCGCGTGGCGGCGTGACGTTGACGCGTACGTGCTGGCCGGGGAGCCACGGGACGGTCCGGAGCCGGTCGCCGGTGACGCGCAGCCGGCGCATCCGGTGGGTCACCGGCTCCACCTCTTCCACGACGCCGGACAGGAAGAGCAGGTCGGCGGGGCTTTTCATCTCGATCCTCTCTGGCCGCCCGGAATGGAACCGGGCGGTGACCGGATGGACGGGTTCGGCGAGGCGCGGCCGGCGAGCGTTAACTGACCGACTGTCGGTCGGTAACGGTGGACCCAACCTACCGACCGCTGGTCGGTTGTCAAGGCCGGCGTTAGGCTCCGGCGCTATGAGCGGCACCAGAGCGACGGCACGGCGGCCCCGCGCGGCCCGGGCACCGGCCGAACGACCGGCACAGATCCTGGACGCGGCGGCCCGGGTGCTGCTCCGGGACGGTGTCGAGGCGACCATCGACGGCATCGCCGCCGAGGCCGGCCTCGGCAAGGGCACCGTCTACGAGTACTTCGGCTCCAAGGCCCAGGTCTTCACCGCGTTGCGGAACCGCTGCAACGAGCAGATCCTGGCCGCCGGTGCCGCGGTGGTCTCGGCCGCACCGGACGCACCAGCCTTCGACCGGGTACGCCGGTTCGTCGCCGGGATGGTGGAGTTCGGGGTGGCGAACGCCGCCCTGATCGGGGTGCTGTTCCACGAGGCCGGCATCGAGGAGCGCGACGAACTCGGGCCGATCCGGGCCGGCCTGCTGGACCTGGTCGAGCGGGGGGTGCGCGGCGGTGAGCTGGCGGTCGAGGACCCCGCCTTCACGGTCGAATTCCTGCTGCACGGGCTGCACGGGGTGCTGGAGGGCGCCCTGGCGGACGGCCTGGACGCCGGCCCGCTGCTCGACCGGGTGGACGGGGTGCTCGTCGCGCTGCTCAATCCGGTCCGCGCGCAGACCTGACCGGGGTCCGTGCACCGGGCCTGCTGCCGGTGACCGGGCGGTCGAGCGGTACTTGACAGTGCTCGTCAAGTACTTGACACTGAACGTCAAGTGAGGAGGGTGGCGTGCCGCCGACCCATGACGAACTCGTCGAGCAACTTCTCCGGACGATGGACGTCCGGTTGCTCGATCCGCTGGAGATCCTGCTGGACGGGGACGACGTGGTCGACGCGCTGCGTACGGTGGTGCGGGTTCGGGCCGAGGCGTGGGCGCACCGGCTGGTCGACGGCGACGACCGGGCGGCGGTCGGCACCGCGATGCGGATCGTCTCGACGCTCTATCCCGGCGACGGCCCGTTCGAGCCCCCGCTCGACTGGTGGCGCAGCCCGCTGGGCCAGGTCGTCGCGCGCCGGGTCGGGCACCCCACCGCCGACTCGGTGACGTACGCGGTGGCCGGGGCGATGCTCGGGATCACCCGGCAGGGCGTCCACGACCTGGTCAACCGGGGAAAGCTGGTCCGTCATCCGGAAGGCGGTGTGCTGCCCTCCTCCATCCGCGACCGGCTACTGGAGGAAGGACGGCCCCGCCGTGTCTGATTTATCTGCCAGCTCCGAAATATCCATCAACTCTGGCCCGGTGCCGATCGTCGCCCGGGACTTCGGCGGGTCCGGCTCCCCGATGCTGCTGCTGCACGGCGCGGGCGGCAACCTCGTCACCATGTCCGGGCTGGCCGAGGGGCTGCGCCCGGCGCATCGGGTGGTCGCGGTGGACCTGCGCGGACACGGCCGCTCCGGCGACGGCCCGTGGAAGTGGGACGAGGTGCTCGACGACCTCGGTGCCGTCGCCGACGAGCTGGAGTTGACCCGCCCGTCGGTGGTCGGCATGTCGCTGGGCGGCATGCTCGCCAGCCTCTGGGCGGCCCGCCATCCCGACTGCCCCGGCGCGGTCAGCCTGGACGGCAACCCCACACCGAGCCGGCCGGAGGACCTCGCCGGCCTGGAGCCGGACCGGGCGGCGGCCGAACTCGCCCGGCTCCGCGAGGTCTTCGCCGGGATGTCCGCCGCGACGGCTCGGCCGCTCACCGCCGAGCAGGTCGCGGCGGCGGTCGCCGGACAGCGGGCCATGGCCCGTGGGTACGGCTCCGCCGAGGAGGTCTGGGTGGAGGCGTTCCGGCGCAACCTGGTGCCGGTGGACGGCGACACGAGCCGGCTGCGCCCCGATCCAGGGCTGACCGAGGAGTTGCGACTGGCCATGGAGTCGCTGGACCTCGTCCCGGTCTACCGCGACGTCCGCTGCCCGCTGCTGCTGGTGCTGGCCACGGTGGACATGCCCGAACAGCGCCCCTTCCACGACCTGTACGCCGCGCACCGGCGTCGGGTCCTCGAGCGGTTGGCGGCGGTCCGGGACAACCCGTGGCTGGAGGTGCGCGAACTCGACGGCGCCAGCCACGCCATGGTGGCCGAGCGCCCCGGCGAACTGGCCGAACTGATCACCCAGTTCCTCCGCCGGTAACCCGCCCGCCTCCTCCGGTCCGGACCCGAACGGTGCCGTGCGTGGTGCCGGTCCGGCGTACGTGCTTGCGGATAGTGCCACTTGTTCTAGTAGAATGCGAACATGTTGTTTCGGGTGGCACCGGGCAGCGGCGTACCGCTGGCCGAGCAGATCGCCGGCAATGTGCGCCGGGCACTGACCGACGGCGCACTCAGCCCGGGAGACCGGCTGCCGGCCGCGCGGGAGTTGGCCGGCACGCTCGACGTGAACATGCACACCGTGCTCCGGGCGTACGCGGTGCTGCGCGAGGAGGGGCTGATCGAGCTTCGCCGAGGCCGGGGCGCGGTGGTGACCGGTCAGGTCCCGCACGAGCGGGCCCGGGTGATCGAGTCGGTACGGGAGTTGGTGACGGCTGCCCGCCGGGCCGGCGTCGGCCTGGACGAGGCTGTCGTGCTGCTGCGGCAGCAGTATTCGAGAGAGGTGAGCCCATGAGGAGCGTCCGGTGGATGATCGGCAGCGGTCTGCTGCCCGCGGCCCTGGTCGGCGGTGCGGCGGCGGTGACACTGGCCTGGCGGAGCCGCCTCCCGGAGAGCCTGCCCAACTCCGGCGGCGTCGGTGACCGGCCGATGCTCAGCACGATCGGTGTCGACACCCTGGCCGGAGTGCTGCTCGGCGCCGCGCTCGCGGTCTGGGCGACCGGGTTGCTGGTCTTCGCGCTGACCCGCCGGCTCTCCTTGATCGGGCGGCACTGGCTTCGGCTCGGTGCCCAGGTCGCGGTGAACGGCACCGCCGCGGCCAGCGGCACGGTGCTGCTGATGATGCTCGGTGCCGCGCTGGACGCGCCGACGGCCGCCGACGTACGCCTCTCCTGGGGCTACTTCGCCGCGCTGATGGCGCTGCCGATGGTGGCCGCGGCGGTCGCCGGGCTGCTGGCGTACCTGCTGGCCGGGGCGGCGCCCCCGGCGTCACCCGGCACCGGGTCCCCGACCCGGACCCGGGCGGCGGTCGGGCCCGACGTCCCGGAGCGGACCGTCGCGGCCGGGCCGGTGCTGGCGGCCGGGGCCGACGAGCGGCTGCTCTGGTGGGAGTTCCGGGCACTGCGCCCGATGCTCTGGACGACCGGGGCGCTGGCCCTCACCGGGGTGCTGATGGTCGCCGTCCTGGTGCCGCTGGTCGGCGTCGCCGGCTGGGCCGGTGCCGCACCGATGGTCTCGGCCCTGGCGATGCTGCCGTTCACCCGCTACCGGCTGGTCATCGACGGCGAGGCGGTCCGGGTGGCGATCGGTCCGCTGCGACGGCGGGTGCCGATCTCCGCCATCGCCGCCGCCGAGGCGGACCACCTGGCGGTGGAGGACTGGCTGCTCCGCAGCATGCTGCGCGGGTCCACCGCCCGCGACCTGCCGCTGCTGCCCGGCCCGGCGCTGGCGCTCCGGCTGACCGACGGCAGCCGCCGGCTGGTCACCTGCCGGGACGTGCCGACCGCGGTGGCGATGGTGAACACCCTGCGGGCCCGCCGGGCCTGACGCGGCGGCGAGCGCGGGTCACCCGTCGGGGGTGCCCGCGTTCGCCGTCGTGCTCACTCCGGGACGCGCCGGTAGGCGCCGTCGCTGGCCGAGGTCGCCATCGAGGCGTACGCGCGCAGTGCGGCGGAGACCGGCCGGTCCCGGTCCACCGGCGTGTACGGCCGCTCCCGCTTCTCCTGCGCGATCCGGCGCGCCTCCAGCACCTCCGGGGCCACCGCCAGCTCCATGCTCCGGGCGGGGATGTCGATGACGATCTCGTCGCCGGACTCGACCAGCGCGATCAGCCCGCCACCGGCCGCCTCGGGGGAGACGTGCCCGATGGAGAGCCCGGAGGTGCCGCCGGAGAACCGGCCGTCGGTGATCAGCGCGCACTCCCGGCCGAGGCCGCGTCCCTTGAGGAACGAGGTGGGGTAGAGCATCTCCTGCATCCCCGGCCCGCCCTTCGGGCCCTCGTACCGGATCACCACCACGTCACCGGCGACGACCCGCTTGCCGAGGATCGCGTCGACGGCGGCCTCCTGGGACTCGTAGACCTTGGCCGGGCCCCGGAAGGTGAGGCACTCGGCCGGCACCCCGGCGGTCTTCACCACCGCGCCCTCCGGGGCGAGGTTGCCGTGCAGGATGGCCAGCCCGCCGTCGGCGGTGTAGGCGTGCGCCCGGTCCCGGATGCAGCCCCCGGCCGCGTCGGTGTCCAGGGTGGACCAGCGGTTGGCGGTGGAGAACGGCTCGGTGGTGCGTACCCCGCCGGGGGCGGCGTGGAACAGCTCGATCGCCTCCCGGCTCGCCTTGCCGCCCCGGATGTCCCAGTCGGCCAGCCAGCCGTCCAGGTCGGCCGAGTGCACCGCGTGTACGTCCCGACGCAGCAGCCCGGCCCGGTCCAGCTCACCGAGGATCGCCGGGATGCCGCCGGCCCGGTGCACGTCCTCCATGTGGTATTTCGGGGAGTTCGGCGCGACCTTGGCCAGGCAGGGCACCCGGCGGGAGATCTCGTCGATGTCCGCGACGCCGAAGTCCAGCTCCGCCTCGCGGGCCGCGGCCAGCAGGTGCAGCACCGTGTTGGTGGAGCCGCCCATCGCCACGTCCAGGGCGACCGCGTTCTCGAACGCGGCCCGGGAGGCGATCGACCGGGGCAGTACCGAGGCGTCGTCGTCGGCGTACCAGCGGTTGGCGATCTCCACGACGAGCCGGCCGGCCCGCTCGAAGAGGTCCTTGCGGGCGGCGTGGGTGGCCAGCACCGAGCCGTTGCCGGGCAGCGCCAGGCCGATCGCCTCGGTGAGGCAGTTCATCGAGTTGGCGGTGAACATGCCGGAGCAGGAGCCGCAGGTGGGGCAGGCGGAGCGTTCGATCGCGCCGAGCTGGTCGTCGGTGACCGCGTCGTTGGACGAGGCGATCATCGCGTCGATCAGGTCGATCTTGTCGTGCACGATCCCCTCGATCGCCACCGTCTTGCCGGCCTCCATCGGGCCGCCGGAGACGAAGATCGTCGGGATGTTCAGCCGGAGCGCGGCGAGCAGCATCCCGGGCGTGATCTTGTCGCAGTTGGAGATGCAGACCAGGGCGTCCGCGCAGTGCGCGTTGACCATGTATTCGACGGCGTCGGCGATCAGCTCGCGGCTGGGCAGCGAGTAGAGCATCCCGCCGTGCCCCATCGCGATGCCGTCGTCGACCGCGATGGTGTTGAACTCCCGGCCGACGCCGCCGGCCTCCGCCACCGCGTCCGCGACCAGCCCGCCGAGGTCCTTGAGATGGACATGCCCCGGTACGAACTGGGTGAAGCTGTTCGCGATGGCGACGATCGGCTTGCCGAAGTCGTCGTCGGTCATCCCGGTGGCCCGCCACAGCGCGCGGGCGCCGGCCATCGTCCGGCCGTGTGTGGAGGTCTTCGACCGCAGGTCAGGCATTCGACCAGTGTGGCACTCCGGGCCGCGCTCCGCCGCCTTCGCGGTCCGCCGGGTCCAGCCAGCGGGACGACGGCGAGGCCCCGACCCGGTCAGCCTCCGCCGGAGGGGCCGGCTCGATCTGGCCCGATGATCCCGGTGATGCCCGAATGGGCGGTCTGTGCCTCTGATCGAGGAACCGGCGCGCGCTCCCCCATGGAGTGCGGTCGATCCGGCAGAGTGAACCCGTGCAACTCGTCTCCGGTGCGCCGGCCCTCGCCGTGGCGGCCGGCCTCGCATCCTGCTGCGGGCCGGTCATGCTGGCGTTGTCGGCGCACCGGCACACCGGTGCGCGCCGGACCGGGCACTGGCTGCTCGCGATCGGTGGCGCACTCGCGGCGGCCAGCGCCGCCCTGGGGCTGTTCGCGCTGGTCACCATGACCGAGCACTGGCAGCACGAGCAGGCCCAGCGCGGCGGCCTGGCGACCCTGATCGCGGCGGGGATGGCGGTCAGCGGGGCGCTGCTCTGCGCCGGTCTGCTCCGGTTGCCCGGCGTCGCCGAGACCCCCGCCGCGGCGCTCCGGCTGGTGCTGGACGGGCTGGTGATCGGGGCGGCGCTCTGGTTCGTCGGCTGGGTGCTGCTCACCGACCCGACCCGGGTGCTCGGCGACCTTACCCCGAGCGGCTGCCTGGCCATCCTGGTGGCCACCGTCACGGCGGCGGTGGCGGTCGGGCTGACCTTCATCGTCGGCGCCCGGGCGCGGGCGCCCCGGCGCGGGCTGCTGCTGGCCGGTACCGGCGTGACCGTGGTGACCGGGTCCGGGCTGGCCATCTCGGCCGGGATCTGCCAGGCCGGCCCGGTGGTCGCGCTGGTCGGGGCGGTGCTGCTGCCGATCGGCCTGCTGATGGTCGCGCTGGCCGGTCGGGCACCCGACCCGGCCGGCGGGCCGGACGGCGATGTCATCCGGCGCGGCACCTACGCCGTGTTGCCGATGGTGGCGATGGCCGTCTCCGCCGTCTACCACCTGCTGGTCGGCGGCAGCTTCACGATCCTGGCGGTGGTGGCCGGCATCGTCGAGGGGTTCGGCCTGGTCGCCCGGCAATACCTGGCGCTGGCCGACGTACGGGCCTACGCCGGTCGGCTCGCCGAGCGGGAGGCGCACTTCCGGGAACTGGCGCACACCGACCCGCTGACTGGGCTGGCCAACCGCCGGGGGCTGCTCCGGGCGGTGCAGCAGCAGGCCGACTCGGAGACGCCCTGGGTGCTGCTCGGGCTCGACCTGGACGGCTTCAAGAACGTCAACGACATGCGCGGGCACGATGTCGGCGACGCGGTGCTGATCGAGGTGGGCCGGCGGCTGAAGAGCAACCTGCGCCCCGGCGACCTGGCCGCGCGGCTCGGCGGTGACGAGTTCGCCGTACTGATGCGGGCCCGGCCTGCCGAGGCGCAGCGGATCGCGCAGCGGCTGCTCGGTGTGGTCGGCTCGGCGTACCGGCACGAGGCCGGGTCGGTCTTCCTGTCGGTCAGCATCGGGGTGGCGGACAGCGCCGACGCCGCCGACGTGGAGACCCTGCTGCGCAACGCCGACCTGGCCCTGCGGTACGCCAAGCAGCGCGGCAAGAACCGCGTCGAGCGGTACGACGTGGCCTACGACAACCTGCTGCGCCGGCGTACCACGCTGGAGCACGAGCTGCGCGGCGCGATCGAGCGGGACGAGCTGCACCTCGCCTTCCAACCGGTGGTGGCGGTCCCGTCGGTCCGGCCGGTCGGCGCCGAGGCGCTGCTCCGCTGGCACCATCCCGAGCTGGGCAACGTCGGCCCGGACGAGTTCATCCCGCTCGCCGAGGAGTGCGGGATGATCGCCAAGCTCGGTGCCTGGGTACTGCACCGGGCCTGCCACCAGCTCTCCCTCTGGCTGGCGGCCGGGCACGACGTCTGGGCGTCGGTCAACGTCTCGCCCCGGGAACTGCACGCCCCGGAGTACGTCCTCCAGGTCACCGAGGCGCTGCGCGCCCATCGGGTGCCGCCGCAGCGGCTGGTGCTGGAGGTGACCGAGCACGCCGTGGCGACCGACCTGGACGAGCTGATCCGCCGGCTCCGGGCACTGCGGCTGACCGGGGTACGCATCGCGCTTGACGACTTCGGCGCCGGGTACTCCTCCCTCGGCCAGCTCCGCCGGCTGCCGATCGACATCCTCAAGATCGACCATAGCCTGGTCGCCGGCCCGGAGCCGATCCGGCCACCGGACGGCCGGGCCTTCGCCCCGATGGTGGACGTGGTGATGCGGCTCGGCCACCAGCTCGGGCTGGAGGTGATCGCCGAGGGGGTGACCAACCGGACGGAACTCGCCGCCGTGGTCGAGGCGGGCTGCCGGTTCGGGCAGGGCCAGCTCTTCGGTTGGGGAGTGCCGGCCGAGCATCTGGAGGCGATGCTGGAGGCGGCCAGCCCGCCCGAGGGGAGCGGATCGGAGTCCCGCCCGCAGGGCGACACCGGCACGTCCACCTCCCGGATCGGCGGCAACAACCGCAGCGCGCCCCGGCAGCGCAGACCGAGCGACGGGCCGGTGGACCCGAAAACCGACAGTGCCCAGAATGCGGGATCAGTTGACTCATCGCGTGAGATGCGTCAGGCTTAGCCACATGTCTGCGACCAGGTCCTTCCGAGTACTTATCTGAGCGCACTCTCGACTCCCGAGAGTGCGCAGGCCCCGTGCATCAGCACGAGGGCCGTTTTTATTGGCCACGTATCCCGCGCTGGCGGCGCAGTCGCCCCGGTTGGCGTTCACTCCTGCCGGTTTGTGTGGATCGGCCGCCGGCCGAGGCGGCCCGCCCGCACCGCACCGTACATCTGGAAAAGATCACTGCTCCGAGCCGAAGGCCTGAATAGCCATGACGAGACCCACACCCGAGACCCTGGCCAACAGCGCGCGGCGCCACCGGTCCGCCGCTGCCGAGGGGAGCAACGACCCCTCCGACCAGTTCCCCCGCCGACTCCGCCCGGGTGCCCAGCCGGCCGCTGACCAGGCCGGCCCGCTTGCCGAGCCGGTCCGGGCGGCCGGAACCGGGCAGGTGGTAGCACCGGTCCGGGTCTCCGGGGCCGGCTCGCTGGTGAAGTCGCTGGAGGCGCTCGGCGTCGACGTCGCGTTCGGCATCCCGGGCGGGGCGATCCTGCCGGCGTACGACCCGCTCTACGACTCGTCGGTGCGGCACATCCTGGTCCGCCACGAACAGGGCGCCGGGCACGCCGCCACCGGGTACGCGCAGGCCACCGGCCGGGTCGGGGTCTGCATCGCCACCTCCGGGCCGGGCGCGACGAACCTGGTCACGCCGATCGCGGACGCGTACATGGACTCGGTGCCGATGGTGGCGATCACCGGTCAGGTGGCCCGGCCGGCGATCGGCACGGACGCCTTCCAGGAGGCGGACATCCAGGGCATCACCCTGCCGATCACCAAGCACAACTTCCTGGTGCAGACCGCCGAGGAGATCCCGCGGATCCTGGCCGAGGCGTTCCACCTGGCCGCCACCGGCCGGCCCGGCCCGGTGCTGGTCGACATCCCCAAGGACGTGCTCCAGGCGCAGACCACCTTCAACTGGCCGCCCACCCTGGACCTGCCGGGCTACCGGCCGACCCTGCACCCGCACGGCAAGCAGATCCGCGAGGCGGCCCGGCTGATGACCACGGCCCGCCGCCCGGTGCTCTACGTCGGCGGCGGCGTGCTCAAGGCCGGTGCCACCGACGGGCTGCGCAAGCTGGCCGAGCTGACCGGCATCCCGGTGCTGACCACGCTGATGGCCCGGGGCGCCTTCCCGGACTCGCACCCGCAGCACCTCGGCATGCCCGGCATGCACGGCACGGTCGCCGCGGTCTACGCCCTGCAGAAGTCGGACCTGATCGTGGCCCTGGGGGCCCGGTTCGACGACCGGGTCACCGGCAAGCTGGACTCGTTCGCCCCGGGGGCGGCGGTCGTGCACGCCGACATCGACCCGGCGGAGATCGGCAAGAACCGCGCCGCCGACGTGCCGATCGTCGGCGACGCGAAGTACGTGATCGACGAGCTGATCGAGGCGGTCCGGGCCGCCACCGCCGGCCAGACCGCCGCGATCGACCGGACGGAGTGGTGGGCGCAGTTGGACGACCTGCGCGAGCGGTACCCGCTCGGCTACGACGAGCCGACCGACGGCACCCTGGCCCCGCAGTATGTGATCGAGCGGCTGGGCGCGATCGCCGGCCCGGAGGCGATCTACGTGGCCGGGGTCGGCCAGCACCAGATGTGGGCGGCGCAGTTCGTCTCGTACGAGAAGCCGTACACCTGGCTCAACTCCGGCGGCCTGGGCACCATGGGGTACGCGGTGCCGGCGGCGATGGGCGCCAAGGTCGGCAAGCCGGACACGGTGGTCTGGGGCATCGACGGCGACGGCTGCTTCCAGATGACCAACCAGGAGCTGGCGACCTGCGCCCTGGAGGGGATCCCGGTCAAGATCGCCGTGATCAACAACGGCAACCTGGGCATGGTCCGGCAGTGGCAGACGCTCTTCTACGGCGAGCGCTACTCCAACACCGAACTGGGCACCCACAAGCACCGCATCCCGGATTTCGTCAAGCTGGCCGAGGCGCTGGGCTGCGTCGGGCTGCGCTGCGAGAGCAAAGCCGACGTGGACAAGACCATCAAGGCCGCGATGGAGATCAACGACGCGCCGGTGGTGGTCGACTTCGTGGTCGGCAAGGACGCCATGGTCTGGCCGATGGTGGCCGCCGGCACCAGCAACGACGAGATCATGTTCGCCCGTGGGGTCCGCCCCGCCTTCGACGACGACGAGCTGTGAGGCCGGAGCGATGAGCAAGCACACCCTGTCCGTGCTGGTGGAGAACAAGCCCGGTGTCCTGGCCCGGGTGAGTGGGCTCTTCTCCCGCCGGGGCTTCAACATCGACTCGCTGGCGGTCGGTGAGACGGAGAACCCGGACGTCTCCCGGATCACCATCGTGGTCAACGCCGAGACCTCGCCGCTGGAGCAGGTCACCAAGCAGCTCAACAAGCTGGTCAACGTACTCAAGATCGTCGAGCTGGACCCGGGCGTCTCGGTGGCCCGGGAGCTGGTGCTGGTCAAGGTCCGGGCCGACCGCTCGCAGCGGGCCCAGGTGCTGGAGACGGTGAACCTGTTCCGGGCCAGGGTGGTGGACGTCGCGCCGGACACCCTCACGATCGAGGCGACCGGCACCGCTGACAAGCTGGACGCGCTGCTGCGCGATCTCGAACCGTTCGGAATCAAGGAAATGGTGCAGTCGGGTCTGGTGGCCATCGGGCGGGGCTCCCGTTCGATCACCACCGGTTCGGCGCTGCGGGCCGCCTGAGCACGGCGGACCCCGCATAACGATTGGCAACGGCGGGCCCGGCCGGGTCGCGCCGCAGGAGAGGAAAGTCATGACCGCTGAGGTGTTCTACGACGACGACGCCGACCTGGGGCTCATCCAGAGCAAGAAGGTCGCGGTGCTCGGGTACGGCAGCCAGGGCCACGCCCACGCGCTGTCGCTGCGCGACTCGGGCGTCGACGTGGTGATCGGTCTGCCGGAGGGTTCCAAGAGCCGGGCCAAGGCGCAGGAGCAGGGCCTTCGGGTGCTGACCCCGGCCGAGGCGTCGGCCGAGGCCGACGTGATCATGGTATTGGCGCCGGACACCGCGCAGCGGTCGCTCTACGCCGAGGCCATCGCGCCGCACCTGACCGCGGGCAAGGCGCTGTTCTTCGGCCACGGCCTGAACATCCGGTACGGCTTCATCACCCCGCCGGCCGACGTCGACGTGGCGATGGTCGCCCCGAAGGGCCCGGGTCACCTGGTCCGCCGGCAGTACGTCGACGGCAAGGGCGTGCCCTGCCTGGTCGCGGTGGAGCAGGACGCCACCGGCACCGCCTTCCCGCTCGCGCTCGCCTACACCAAGGCGATCGGCGGCACCCGGGCCGGTGCGATCCGCACCACCTTCAAGGAGGAGACCGAGACCGACCTCTTCGGCGAGCAGGCGGTGCTCTGCGGCGGCGCCTCCGCGCTGGTGCAGACCGGTTTCGAGGTGCTCACCGAGGCCGGGTACGCGCCCGAGGTGGCGTACTTCGAGTGCCTGCACGAGCTGAAGCTGATCGTCGACCTGATGTACGAGGGCGGCATCGCCCGGATGCGCTACAGCGTCTCCGACACCGCCGAGTACGGCGACTACTCGCGCGGCCCGCGGGTGGTCGACGCCCGGGTCAAGGACGAGATGCGGAAGATCCTCTCCGAGATCCAGTCCGGCGAGTTCGCCCGGGAGTGGATCGCCGAGGACGACGCGGGCCGGCCCAACTTCACCAAGTGGCGGGCCGAGGGCGCGGCGCACCCGATCGAGGAGACCGGCAAGAAGCTGCGCGGCATGATGAGCTGGGTCGACCGTCCGATCACCGAGACGGCCTGACGTGGTGGTCGCTCCGGGCCGGTGAGCGTACCGGCCCGGAGCGGCACCGGCACGTGGTGGAGATCAATGTCGTTACCGGATCTTCCCCCGGCGAGTTACCGGATCATTGCCATTCGGAGTCCAATCGCTACCCCGACCGTTGTCGTCAGGAAATGGTCGGCGGTTACGGGCGGTTAATGCGTCCGCTCGGGTACTGTCGCCGCATGCGTCTGGAGCAATCGCACCGCACCGAGCGTTTCGGCGCCGTCCGTATCCACGAACTCCAGCGTGTCATACAGCTGGACTCGGGAGACGCCACGGGGACCACCGGCGAGGGGATCGTCTCGCAGGCGGCGATGCGCGCGATCGAGCGGCAGATGGTCATCGTCATTCCCTGTATGAATGAGACACGCAGAGTAATCGAAGGCGTGCTCTCGGGGATTCCGCACGACTGCCTGATCGTGCTGGTCTCGAACAGCGCCCGACATCCGGTCGATCGCTACGACATGGAAGCGCAGACCCTGGAGCAGTACTGCCGGGCGACCGAGCGGCCGGCGATCATGGTGCACCAGCGGGATCCGGGGCTGGCCGCCGCCTTCAAGGCCGCCGGCATGCCCGAGCTGATCGACGACGACGGGCTGGTCCGGGCCGGCAAGGGCGAGGCGATGCTGATCGGCATGGCGGTCGCCGCGCTGACCGGTCGCAAGTACCTCGGCTACATCGATGCAGATAACTATGTGCCGGGTGCCGTGCACGAGTACGTCAAGGTGTACGCCGCCGGCCTGCACCTGGCGGCCAACCCGTACGCGATGGTCCGGATCTCCTGGCACTCGAAGCCGAAACTGCGGGACGGGCGGCTCTTCTTCAGCCGGCGCGGCCGGAGTTCCGAGATCACCAACGAGTTCCTGAACCGGCTGGTGGCCGAGTATTCCGGGTTCGGCACCGAGGTGATCGCCACCGGCAATGCCGGCGAACACGCGCTCAGTCTCGACCTCGGGTTGCGGATGCGGCTGGCCGGCGGCTTCGCGGTCGAGCCGTTCGAGTTCGTGGAGTTGTTCGAACAGTTCGGCGGGCTGCTCGACACCGCCCATCCCGAGGTGATGGCGAGTTCCGTTCCGGTACTCCAGATCGAGACCCGCAACCCGCACTTCCACGACAACAAGGGCGAGGACCACGTGCAGGGCATGCGGATGCAGGCGCTGAACGTGCTCTACCACTCGCCGGTCGCGCTGCCCGCGGTCCGCCAGGCGATCCTCGACTTCATGGTCGCCCAGCAGGCGCTCGCGCCCGGCGAGGAGCCGCCCCGGGAGCGGATCTATCCGCCGGTCGGTTCGCTCGACCTGGACCTGCTGCGCGACGTACTGGAGACCGAGGCGGGGACCTTCCGCCAGCTCGGTACCCGGTCGCTGGTCAGCCAGCTCCGGCCGCACCCCGCGCTGCCCGGACCCGAGGTCTTCACCTCGGCCTGAGCCGCCGGCACGCCGTCCCGTCCCGTCCCGTCCCGGTCGGTCGCGGCGGCGACCAGCGGTTCCGCCGGAGGTTCCGGGATTCGGCGGCGCCGTCGGCGTCGGCGGGACCCGCCCCGCCGGTGGGCCTTGTGAGGGCACTCACGCGGTTCGGCGCCGCACCGTGCGCAGCAGGGCGCCTACGATCGGCAGATAGGTGCGTCCGCACCGTAGGGAAGCACCCGTTTGGCGGAGCGCGGGACGCAGTGCGGCGCCCACGTGGCCGCAGACCTCGCCCGGACGACATATACGAGGACCAATGACTCCCGTCGTACTGATCGCTGAAGAGCTCGCTCCCGCCGCAATCGACGTGCTTGCGCACGACTTCGACGTACGCCATGTCGACGGCACCGACCGCCCGGCCCTGCTGGCCGCGCTCGCCGAGGCCGACGCGGTCATCGTACGCAGCGCCACCCAGGTCGACGCCGAGGCCATCGCCGCGGCACCCCGGCTCAAGGTGGTGGCCCGGGCGGGCGTCGGGCTGGACAACGTCGAGGTGGCGGCCGCGACCGCCCGGGGCGTGATGGTGGTCAACGCGCCGACCTCCAACATCGTCTCCGCCGCCGAGCAGGCGCTCGCGCTGCTGCTGGCCGTCGCCCGGAACACCGCGAGCGCCAGCGCCGCGCTGAAGGCGGGGGAGTGGAAGCGGTCCAAGTACACCGGCGTGGAGATCCAGGGCAAGACCGTCGGCGTGGTCGGGCTCGGCCGGATCGGCGTGCTCTTCGCGCAGCGGATCGCGGCGTTCGGCACCCGGCTGATCGCGTACGACCCGTACGTGCAGCCGGCCCGGGCGGCGCAGCTCGGCGTACGCCTGGTCGGGCTGGAGGAGCTGCTCCGGGAGAGCGACTTCATCTCGATCCACCTACCGAAGACCCCGGAAACGGTCGGTTTGATTGGTGAGAAGGAACTCGCCCTGGTCAAGCCCGGTGTCCGGATCGTCAACGCGGCCCGGGGCGGCCTGATCGACGAGCAGGCGCTGGCCGACGCGATCGCCGAGGGACGGGTCGGCGGCGCCGGCATCGACGTGTACTCGAAGGAGCCCTGCACCGCCTCGCCGCTGTTCGCCTTCGACAACGTGGTGGCCACCCCGCACCTGGGGGCCTCCACCGCCGAGGCGCAGGACAAGGCGGGCCTGGCGGTTGCCCGCAGCGTCAAGCTCGCCCTGCAGGGCGAGTTCGTGCCGGACGCGGTGAACGTGCAGGCCGGCGGCGTGGTCGCCGAGGATGTCCGGCCGCTGCTGCCGCTCGCCGAGAAGCTGGGCAAGGTCTTCACCGCGGTGGCCGGCGGGGTGGCCGCCAGCGTCACCGTCGAGGTACGCGGCGAGATCGTCGCCAACGACGTCTCGGTGCTGAAGCTGGCCGCCACCAAGGGCCTGTTCACCTCGGTCGTGGAGGAGCAGGTGAGCTACGTCAACGCGCCGCTGCTCGCCGCCGACCGGGGCGTCACGGTGGCCCTGACCACGCACGCGGAGACCATCGACCACCCGAACCTGGTCACCGTACGCGGCGCGCTGCCGGACGGCCGGACCGTGTCGGTCTCCGGCACCGCCGTGCACGCCGGCACCCGCGACGTGCTCAAGCTGACCGAAGTGGACGGCTTCGACCTGGAGCTCGGCGCGGACGGCATCCTGCTCTTCTTCCGCTACGTCGACAAGCCCGGCGTGGTCGGCACCATCGGATCGATCCTCGGCGAGGCGGGCGTCAACATCGCGGCGATGCAGGTGGCCCGGCGGGAGGCCGGTGGCGAGGCGCTGATGACCCTGACGGTGGACTCGGCGACCGCGGCGGAGCTGCTCAGCTCGGCGGCCGACTCGATCGGCGCGGTCGCGGCGAGCGCCGCCGACCTGCGCGACGAGGAGGCGTGACCGGGGCCTGACCCGCGGTGTCCGGACGGGGCGATCGCCGCCCGGCCGCCCCGTCCGGGTCAGCCGCTCACCGGGGTCGGCGGCGGATAGACCGAGCCGTCCTGCGGGTCGAGCAGCATCAGGCCGTGCTGTGCGGCCAACCGTTCGATGTCGAGCAGTACCTGGTCCGGACAGGACTCGTCGAGGTTCATCTCCACGTGGTCGACGGCGACGTGCAGTGGAGTCACCGCCCACGGCGTGCCCGGCCCCGGCCGGTCCGGATAGCCGGCGGTGATCGCCCGGTGGAACGCCGAGATCCGCGGTTCCGGTTTTCCCCCGACATGGACACCCTGCCGGCACCGCCGGTGTGCCGCGCGTACGTCCTCGGCGCCGGCGCCGGGCCCGAGCGCCCATACGATCAGATCGAAGCTCACACCGGGCTCCCGTGTCCCAAGAGTGTTGACAGATCAGAACTCACGGGGGTACAGGGTGCCACTGAGTCGGTGACCTTTTCTCGGATAGCCCGCCGACACGCGGAACGGCAACTCTTGCGGGGACTCACGCCGGGTCGATAGCGTATTGACGCGGATACCCGGCGAGTTCCTGGGCGTGGACTCGTCTTCGGGTGATGAGGCGTCGCGCCGGCCGGGTAGCCAGCACCCCCGTGTGCGCGAGCCACGCGCACTCGTCGCTGATCGGCCCCCGCGATCGTTGCCGAGATCGCGGGGGCCGATCGCGTTTCCAGTCCTCAGGCGCGTTCCACAAGGGCGCGCGATCCTCCGGCTTCCTGCCGGCGGGTCGGGTCAGCGGGCGGTGGCGAAGAGGGCCCGGTACCCGTCCCGGGTGGGGAACCAGTCGAGGCCGGGACGGCCGGCGGCGAACAGGGCGGTGGCGTACCCGTCGGCGACCGCGAGATCCGGGCCGGCGACCGTGGCCGCGACCAACTTGTCGGCCGGCTGCCCGGTGTGCGGGTCGATCACGTGGCCACGCCGGCCGGCGACGCCCGAGGTGCCGATCGCGCCGGAGGTCATCTCCAGCATCGTCGGCTGCCGGTCGCCCTGGGTCGGGTGGTGTACCGCGATCCGCCAGGGGCCGCCGTGCGGCGCGTGGCCGCGTACCACCAGGTCGGCGCCGCTGACCACGGCGTAGTCCTCGATGCCGGCGGCGCGCAGCCGGGCGGCGGCCCGCTCCACCGCCCAGCCGACCAGCAGGCCACCCGGGTCGAAGCCGCCGGGCACCGCCCAGGCGTCGAACCAGCCGTCCGTGGCGGCCCGCATCGCGGCGCACCGGGCGACGATGTCGGCCAGTGGCGGGTAGGCGTCCGCGGAGATCTCGCCCCGGCGCAGCCGGGAGACCAGGCTGGCCGGCCGGGCCGGGCTGTAGGTGAGGTCGATCGCCCGCAGCTCGGCGACGGCGTCCCGCAGCGCGTCGCCGACGCCCCGCCAGCCGACCGCGCCCATCCCGTTCAGCACCAGGGTGTATTCGGCGATCGAGGTCTGCACGGTGTGTCGGGCGACCACCCGGTCGGTCAGGGCCGCGCCGGGCCGGACGTTGCGCCAGCCGGCGCCTAACCGCAGGTCCGGCCGTCCCCGGCCCACGGCGGGCGCCGGCGGCAGGCCCCGGCTACGCTGTCCCCGACCCCGGCCGCTTCCCGGGATTCGCATGTTCGCCCCCTGGATCCGCACGTTCGCCCCCTGGATCCGCGTCTAGCCCCGCCAGCCCGGTGGGCCGTTCCCCAGCCCGCGAGCCGTTCTTCGCGCTCACCCTAGGTAGCGAAGATGGCTAGAGCATGAGTGCTGGCTGAGAAGCTCCTGTGCAGTTGTCTTTCCAGATACTGGGAGTGCCGTACCGGGACCCGGGACGGTCCCTTAACGTTCCCTAGACACGACGGAGGCAAGGGAGCTGGGACGTGGCGGTGGCGCGGATCGCGGTGGTGGCTGGCGACGGCATCGGGCCGGAGGTGGTCGAACAGGCCCGCAAGGTGCTCGGCGCCGTACTGCCCGGAGTCGAGGCCACTGAATACGATCTTGGGGCCGCCCGTTACCACCGGACCGGTGAAGTGCTGCCCGACTCCGTGCTCGCCGAGCTGGCCGAGCACGACGCGATCCTGCTCGGTGCGGTCGGCGACCCCACCGTGCCGCCCGGCGTGCTGGAGCGCGGCCTGCTGCTCAAGCTCCGCTTCGAGTTCGACCAGTACGTCAACCTCCGGCCGTCCCGGCTCTGGCCGGGCACCACCGGCCCGCTGGCCAGCGTCAAGCCGAACGAGATCGACCTGGTGGTCGTCCGGGAGGGCACCGAGGGCCTCTACGCCGGGGCCGGCGGCACGCTGCACCGGGACACCCCGGCCGAGATCGCCACCGAGGAGAGCCTGAACACCCGGCACGGCGTCGAGCGGGTGATCCGGGACGCGTTCGCCCGGGCGGGGCGCCGGGAGCGCCGCAAGGTCACCCTGGTGCACAAGACCAACGTGCTGACCCACGCCGGTTCGCTCTGGGCCCGGGCCTTCGCCGCGGTGGCCGCCGAGCATCCGGACATCGAGACCGAATACCAGCACGTCGACGCCGCCGCGATGTTCCTGGTGACCCAGCCGCAGCGGTACGACGTGGTGGTCACCGACAACCTCTTCGGGGACATCCTCACCGATATCGCCGCCGCGGTCACCGGCGGGATCGGGCTGGCCGCCAGCGGCAGCATCAACCCCGAGCGGACGTACCCGTCGATCTTCGAGCCGGTGCACGGCTCGGCGCCGGACATCGCCGGTCAGGGCGTCGCCGACCCGGCCGCCGCGGTGCTCTCCACCGCGCTGCTCCTCGACCACCTGGGCCACCCCGACGCGGCCCGCCGAGTAACCGAGGCGGTCGCCGCCGAGCTGGCCACCCGCACCTCGGGCTCGCCGCGGCGCACCGCCGATGTCGGAGACCGGCTCGCCGCCCACGCGGCGTCCTGAGCCGCCCGACCCGTTCCGCCCGAGGCTCCGGCAGACCGCCGGATCTGCACGAAGGCGCGGGTGGTGCGGCTCGCCGGTCGCCCGGAGGGTCGAGGTTGAACGACCGTTCGGGTAAGTTTCAGGCACAACTCCCATGTTCCGGTCCGCCCGTGCCCGGGCACCGGTCCACTCTCTGGAGGTCAGCACGATGAGCGGTGGTGACAAGCTCGACTTCGAGATCCGTCCGAATCCTCAGCCGGTAGCCGCCGCCGAGCGCGCGGCGCTGATGGCCAACCCGGGATTCGGACGGGTCTTCACCGACCACATGGTCACGATCCGGTACGCCGAGACCAAGGGCTGGTACGACGCCCGGGTGGAGGCCCGGGCGCCGATCCCGATGGACCCGGCCAGCGCGGTGCTGCACTACGCCCAGGAGATCTTCGAGGGGCTGAAGGCGTACTCGGCGGCGGACGGCTCGGTGACGATGTTCCGGCCGGACGCCAATGCCGCCCGGTTCGCCGAGTCGGCCCGCCGGATGGCCATGCCCGAGCTGCCCGAGGCGGCGTTCCTGGACTCGCTGCGGCACCTGGTGGAGATCGACCGGGAGTGGCTGCCGACCTCCGAGGAGGGCAGCCTCTACCTGCGGCCGTTCATGTTCGCCAACGAGGTCTTCCTCGGGGTGCGCCCATCCAGCGAATACCTCTACATGGTGATCGCCTCGCCGGTCGGCTCGTACTTCGCCCGGGGCGTGCAGCCGGTCAACGTCTGGGTCTCGCCCACCTACACCCGGGCCGCGCCGGGCGGCACCGGCGAGGCGAAGTTCGGCGGCAACTACGCCTCCTCGCTGGTCGCCCAGGCCGAGGCGATCGAGCACGGCTGCGACCAGGTGGTCTTCCTGGACGCCGTGCAGCGCCGGTACGTCGACGAACTCGGCGGCATGAACATCTTCTTCGTCTACGACGACGGCACCCTGATCACCCCGCCGCTCGGCGGCACGATCCTGCGCGGCATCACCCGGGACTCGTTGATCACGCTGGTCCGGCAGTCCGGCGGTACGGTGCTGGAGCGGCCGGTGGCGTTCGACGAGTGGCGGGCCGACGCGGCCAGCGGGCGGCTGCGCGAGGTCTTCGCCTGCGGCACCGCCGCGGTGATCACCCCGATCGGCCAGGTGCGCTACCCCGACGGGGAGTTCCCGATCGCCGACGGCAGCCCCGGCGAGGTCACCATGCGGCTGCGGCAGCAGCTGGTCGACATCCAGCGGGGCCGAGCCGAGGACGGCAACGGCTGGATCCACCGGATCGGCTGAGCGGGCGGCCGCATCGACTTCGTGCGGGCGGCCCCATCGGCTGAGCGGGCGTGCCGGCACACCGGGTCGGCCGGGTCCGTGCGGACCCGGCCGGTGCCGGTGGGGTGGCCAGCTCGGCGGGTGGGTCGGCTCAGTCCAGCAGGTGGGTGCGGAGCGCGTCGATCCGGGCCGGGGCCAGGCCGGCGCCGACCAGGTAGTCCGGCACCGAGCCGTGCCGGTCGCGCAGCTCGGCCAGGAACAGGGTCATCGCCTCGGCCGGTGAGGCGAGGAACGGTGCCGGCAGCGGCGGCTCGTCCGGCATGGTGCTGGCCAGCCACTCGCTGAACCGGGCCGAGGCAGCGGTGCTCCGGGCGTAGTCGTCGGCGATGTCGGCGTCGGCGACGCCGAGCAGCGACAGGGTCAGCGCGCAGACCACCCCGGTCCGGTCCTTGCCGGCCACGCAGTGCACGAGCACCGGAGCGGCCTCGGCGTCGGCGATCACCTCGATCGCCGCCACCAGGCCGGCCGAGCCAGCGGTGGCGAGGTCGTGGTAGCGGTCCGCCAGCCAGCGGGCCAGCCCCAGTTCCTCGGAGTACGCCGACTCCTCCCACAGCGGGTGCTCGGGATGGATGTGCTGGTAGACCAGGCCGTCGTAGGCGGGTACCCGGCCGTGCCGGCGTACCTCGGCGGGGCGGCGCAGGTCGACCACGGTGCGGATGCCGAGCGCCTCGAACGCCTCCCGGTCGACGCCGTCGATCCGGTGCGGTGAGTCCGACCGGTACAACCGCTGGCGACGGACCGGTCGGCCGTCGAGCCCGGGAACGCCGCCGACGTCCCGGAAGTTGAAGAGGGTTTCGAAGGCCGTCGTACGCGTCGAAGTTCCGTCCACCCGACCACCGTAGTGCCTGTGCCGGACCACCCGACCCGTGCTTTCCGGTGCGGGAGGCCCGCGGTGCTCGGGCGGATGGACCCCGGAGACGCCGCTGGCCGGCGGGGCGGATGCCCCACCGGCCAGTTGACTGCGGGCCGCGTGTCACATGGCGCGGCCCGGCGGAACCGTCCAGCCCGAGGGGCCGTACGTCCCGCCGTAGTAGCCACCGAGCTTGTCCCGGTAGGCCGGATCCTCGTACTCGGCGCCGTCGAACTCCGGGGCGGCCTTGATCTGGTCCTTGCTCCGGTCGACGTACACCTTCCGGTCGTCGTGGTCGACGTGGTTCACCACGCCGGCCGGCAACATGACCTTCTTGCCGAAGATCCACGGGCCGGTGTCCACCACCAGGTAGCTGGCGTTCACGTCGTGGCTGGCGCTGTCGATCTTGCCAATGCCGCCGTCGGTCGCCTCCACCTTGTAGCCCACCAGGTCGGCGCCGGTCACTCCGGCGTCGTCCCGGTAGCGCCACGGGTCGAACTCGCCCGCGGGCGTGCCGCCCACGAACGCGCCACCGCCGCCATGGATCAGGGGATCCGGCGTCTGTTGCTGCGGGGTCGTCTGAGGATCGAGCCTGTCCACTGGCTATCACTCCTCTTCTCGACTGTCTCGACGTTTCTCCGCTGTCCCGAAGACACCTACCCACCGTGGTCGATACCTACACGCAAGAAACGTCGACGGCTCCGCCCACGGCGGCGCGACCCGGGTGCCGCGCCGGCCGGGGCGGCGAGGTGACCGCCCGGCGCCCCGGACCTGCGGGCCGGGCCGTCCGGTCCCGCGATGTGGATTTTTTCTCCCAGAATCTTGCGACCGTGGCAGAGTACGTTCCGTGACCTGCTCCGCACTCATTATTGGCATCTAGCGCGCCGGCATCCTCCCCCGCCGAGCGCGCAGACCTCCCGCATCCGCGGGGGGTCATTTTGTTTGTCGGGCCAGGAAGGCATCGGAGCAGGGGCTGCGCCCTTCTCGAAGGAGATCAGATGACGTACCAGGTGTTCGACACGACGCTGCGCGACGGCGCGCAGCGCGAGGGGATCAGCTACTCGGTCGTCGACAAGCTGGCGGTGGCCCGGCTGCTCGACGAGTTCGGCGTCGGCTTCATCGAGGGGGGCTGGCCGGGGGCGATGCCGAAGGACACCGAGTTCTTCCGCCGGGCCCGGACGGAGCTGGACCTGAAGCACGCCGTCCTGGTCGCCTTCGGCTCCACCCGCAAGGCCGGCGTGGCCGTCGACGCCGATCCGCAGCTTCGCGCGCTGTTGGACGCCGAGACCCCGGCGGTCTGCCTGGTCGCGAAGTCCGACATGCGGCACGTCGAGCGCGCGCTGCGCACCACCGGAGCGGAGAACCTGGCGATGGTCCGGGACAGCGTGGCTCACCTCGTCGCGCAGGGACGGCGGGCCTTCCTGGACTGCGAGCACTTCTTCGACGGCTTCCGGCACGACCCGGCGTACACCTCTTCGGTGGTGGAGACCGCGCTGGAAGCCGGCGCGGAGGTCGTGGTGATGTGCGACACCAACGGCGGGATGCTGCCCTCCCAGGTGACCGCGGCGATCGGCGAGCTGACCGAGCGGCTCGGGATCTCGCCGGCCCGGCTCGGCATCCACACCCAGAACGACACCGGCTGCGCGGTGGCGAACACCATCGCCGCGGTCGAGGCCGGGGTACGCCACTTCCAGGGCACCGCCAACGGCTACGGCGAACGGCCCGGCAACGCCGACCTGTTCGCGGTGGTCGCCAACCTGCAACTCAAGCTCGGGCTACCGGTCCTACCGGACGGGTGCCTGGAGCAGATGGTGCGCGTCTCGCACGCCATCGCAGAGATCGCCAACATCGCCCCCGACACCCACCAGGCCTACGTCGGGGCCGCCGCCTTCGCCCACAAGGCGGGGTTGCACGCGAGCGCGATCAAGGTGGATCCGCTGCTCTACAACCATGTGGACCCCGCCGTGGTGGGGAACGACATGCGGATCCTGGTGACGGAGATGGCCGGCCGGGCCAGCATCGAGCTGAAGAGCCGTGAACTCGGTCTGGACCTGGCCGACCATCCCGACGCCGCGGCGCGGGTCACCAAGCGGGTCAAGGAGCTGGAGGCCGGCGGCTGGTCGTTCGAGGCCGCCGACGCCTCGTTCGAGCTGCTGGTCCGCGCCGAGCTGCCCGGGATGAGCGCGCCCCGGCCGTTCGCGCTGGAGTCGTACCGGGTGCAGGTCGAGCACCGCGAGGACGGTGCGGTGGTCTCCGAGGCGACAGTGAAGCTCCGGGTACGCGGCGAGCGGGTGATCGCCACCGCCGAGGGGAACGGGCCGATCAACGCCCTCGACGAGGCACTGCGGGTGGCGCTGCTCCGGCACTATCCGGAACTGCGCGGGTTCGAGCTGGCCGACTACAAGGTTCGGATCCTGGAGGGCAGCCACGGCACCGGTGCGATCACCCGGGTACTGGTGGAGACGGCCGACAGCGGCGGCCGGGACTGGACCACGGTGGGCGTACACCCGAACGTGGTGGAGGCGAGCTGGCACGCACTGGTCGACGCGCTGACGTACGGGATGGCGCGTACCCCGGCCGAGGTCTGAGCCGCGGACCCAGGGACGGCCCCGCCGCGGTGACGACCGCGAGCGGGGCCGTTCCGTTCCCGGGCGCACCCGTCGCGCTTTCCGGAAGGCGAAAATGAACGTGAGATCCGAGAGCGGTACGCATTCTCGGAAATCGAGCACGGAGTGCGGCGGCCCGTTGTGTGCGGACCAAGCGGATGCCCCGGACAGGTGAAACCGCTATTGACCTGCTGCTTTGCCGAATGCTATGTTCGCTCATGGTTGTTGAGTGGCCACTCTGAGTAGTATCCGCTGGTGAACGCGGAATGACGATCGGCGCCGGTCGGGCGTTCAGCGAGCGAAACAATCGTGCGTCAAGGACTGACGCAGCCTTCCTGTCCGCCGGTGACTCGTCTCGAAAGTGCCCATGGCAATTGTCGGGCAGGCAATTTCGCTTGCGAGTCTCGCCGGGCGGGGGCGTACCCGGAACAGCAGGTCGACAGTTCGGACCATCTCCATCGTCGGAGACGACCATCACCATCGTGGGTAGAAAGAAAGAGATGACGTCATGGCCAGAATCTTTGGACGTAAGACGATCCTGCTAGTCGTCGGAGCGCTCGCGCTGACCCTCGTCGGTGGCGGCATCGCCGTCGCCGGGCCGAGCCACCGCGCCGACCCCGACGCGGTCCGGGTCAACGGCAAGATGGTCCAGCAGCCGCCGGTGACCCAGGCCGACATCGACCTGGCCAAGGCCGCGCTACTCAAGGGCGACGCGGGTGTCCAGGCGTCGAGCGCGCAGCTCTTCGCCGTGGTCAGCGCCAACGGCGGCCTGATCCGCAGCAACCAGGCCGTCGAGGCGACCTCCCTGGGCCTCGGCCTCTACCAGGTGGTCTTCAACGTGCCGGTGGCCGCCGGGGCGTTCGTCGCCACCCTCGGGTTGACCGGCAGCGTCGGCACCTCACCGTCCGGCTTCATCTCGGTGGTCGGCCGGACCAACCTGGCCCAGGGTGTCTTCGTACAGACCTGGAACGCGGCCAACCAGCCGGCCAACCGGAGCTTCCACCTGGCAGTGTTCCTGCCCTGACCCCCGGTGCCGCCGGCCTCCGTGTCCCCCCGAACGGACACGGAGACCGGCGGCGTCTGGTGGGGGTGGCCCAGGGGGCACGGGGTCGCCCGGTCCCCGGCGATGGCACCGTCGGAGCCGAACCGCCGATATCCGGGCTCGGTCAGCGAGCCGGGAGGACAAGTTCGGCCAGTATCGGGCGGTGGTCGGAGCCGGGCAGCCGGAACACCGCCACCCGGTCGACCGCGATCCGCCGGTCCACCAGTACGTGGTCGATGGTCACCGGTGGGATCGGGTCGCCGTCGTACGGGCCCCAGGTGCCGGTGAGCCCCGCCCCGACCGAGTCGGCGGCGTCGGCGTACCCGGTGTCGAGCAGGTCGCGCAGCGGGGCGTGGTCGAGAGTGGCGTTGAAGTCCCCGGCCAGGATCCGCAGCGGCCCGTCCGGAGTGGCCGGTGGCTGGGCCCGCAGGTCGGCGCGCCAGGCCGCCAGCCAGGCCAGCGTGGCGGGCGCCATCGGATGCACCGACTCCACCAGCACCGCCGGCCCGTCCGGGGGCTGGAGCGTGGCGTATGCCTGGGAGAAGCCGCCCCCGTTGCGCCGGGTACCGGTCTCCCGGAGCGGATGGCGGGAGTACAGCGCCGACCCGGTCGTGCCGACCTCCGGATTGACCTGCCGGTACGGCAGCAGTTCGGCCAGGCCCAGCCGGTCCAGTGCCGCCTCGGCCTCGGGGGTGAACTCCTGCGCGGCGAGCACGTCGACCCGGGCGCTCCGGACCAGCGCGACGAGCGCCTCCGGCTCGGCGGCCCCGGCGAGCAGGTTGGCGGTGAGTACCCGCAGCGGCGTGCCCTCGGCGGCCGGTTGACGGTCCGGCAGCGCCCGGGGCGCGACCAGCGCGACCAGCACGAGCGCGGCGGCGGCCGCGGCGCCCGCCGGCCACCAGCGCCGGGCGGCCAGGGCCAGCCCGAGCGGGGCCAGCGTCCAGGCCAGCAGGTACGGCGTGAACGCCAGCAGTTGCACCAGCGGGCCCCGCTCCAGCCCGGTCAGCCGTACCGCCAGCAGGCCGAGCACGGGGAGCACCAGCAGCCAGCAGAGCCCGGTCAGCAACCGCCGATGCGTCCGGCTCGGCGCGGCCGGTGGCGGGGGTTCCGGGTCGAGATCGACATCCACACCGGCACGCTAACCCTCGGGTGTGGAGAGCCGGTGAAGAACGTGTGCGGGGTGCCGATCTAGTGCCCGCCGGGCCAGGTGTTGGTCAGCACCCCGGTCAGCGCGTCGTACCGGTGCACGGTGGTCCGGTGCGCCCCGCCCGACTGGTGGTCCTTCACCTGGCTGACCAGTACGCCGATCTTCACGTGGTCCCGGCTGACCACCGAGCGCCACGGTACGCCGTCCCGGGCGACGTCGACCTGGTGCGAGAAGTTCCCGTCCGGGGCGGTGATCGAGTAGCGCGGCCCGGCCGGCGGGTCGATGTCCAGCCCGCCGTCGGCCCGGATGGTGAGGGTGACGACCAGGTTGTTGTCGAGGTCGTGGATCTGCGCCGGGTCACCGGCGTAGAAGCGGCTGCGGCCTTGGCCCTGGATGTCCATCCCGTTGTAGTAGGTCTTGCCCTGGGCGTCGACCCAGAAGTGCGGCACGTGCGCCTTGGGCGCGCCGTAGGTGAGGCCGGGGTAGTACGCGAGGTGCCAGTGCGGCGGGTTGTCCGGGTGCAGCACGTTGTTGGTCTCGAAGCCCATCAGCGAGAAGAAGTGCCCCTTGCGGCGTGCCTCGGCGACCAGCCCGGAGTCCCGGAGCGCCGCCTCGCTGGCGATCATGTGGTTGATCACGGAGGCGGCCTGTGTCGCCGGCCAGGCGACGGTGGTCCACGGCCCGGCCACCCGGTCCGGGTCGTTGTGCTCGATCCGCCAGTGCAGCCCGGTCGAGGTGTCCGGGCTGAGCATGCTCCAGACCTGCACGGTCGCCTGGTTGGCGTTCACCGACGACCAGGTCACCGGCAGGGTGAAGCTGATCCGGTAGGGCGTGCCGGGGTGCCGGCGGATCGCCAGCCGGGTGTCCGAGGCGACCACCGAGCCGACCCAGGTGCCGGGCCAGTCGACGGTGACGGTGACCGCCTCGCTGCGCGGCCCGCGGACGAAGGAGTAGTACTCCGCCCGGCTGGCCACCTGGGTCGCGGTGCCGGGGACGAGCTCGTAGCCGACGGGCAGGGTGATCCGGGGCGTGCCGGGCTCACCGGGGATCGCCTTGACCAGCCGGAAGCCGGCGTAGCTCGGCGGGGGAACCGGATCGGGAGCCGCCGCCGCGGGTGCCGCGAAGACCGCCACCGAGGCGACCGCCAGCAGCACCGCTCCGCACCGTCGCAGCAACACAGTGCCTCCTGCGTTTCGTCCCGTCCCGGCTCCGCTGACGGGTTTGTGTGCCGCCGATTTTATTGGTACGCCGGAGGTTTCCGGCGCCCCGAGTTATGCGTGTGACGGAACTTGTCATGACGCTGTGGTGGCCGGGGGTTTGCCGCCGGTGACCTCGGGAAGCCCGCACCGTGACGGACATGTCAGACACCGTGGCCACCCGCCCCAGGCCGGTCGAGACGGCCTCCGCCGGCCCCGAGCTGGAGCAGGCCCTCTTCGAGGTCAAGCGGGTGATCGTCGGGCAGGACAAGATGGTGGAGCGGCTCTTCACCGCGTTGCTGGCCGACGGGCACTGCCTGCTGGAGGGCGTACCGGGGGTGGCGAAGACACTCGCCGCGCAGACCCTGGCCGTCGCGGTGGGCGGGAGTTTCTCCCGGATCCAGTTCACTCCGGACCTGGTGCCGTCGGACATCGTCGGTACCCGGATCTACCGGGCCTCCTCGGAGAGCTTCGACGTGGAGCTGGGTCCGGTGATGGCGAACCTGGTACTGGCCGACGAGATCAACCGGGCGCCGGCCAAGGTGCAGTCGGCGTTGCTGGAGGCGATGGCCGATCGGCAGGTCTCGATCGGCGGGCGGAGCTATCCGGTGCCGGAGCCGTTCCTGGTCCTCGCCACCCAGAACCCGATCGAGTCGGAGGGGGTCTACCAGCTACCGGAGGCGCAACGCGACCGGTTCCTGCTGAAGATCCTCGTCGACTACCCCACCGACGTCGACGAGCTGGCCATCCTCTACCGGATGAGCGCGGAGCGGCCGACCGCGCGGGCGGTACTGGATCCGGAGCGGCTGCGCGCCCTCCAGGACCGGGCCTCCCGGGTCTTCGTGCACCACGCGCTGGCCGAGTACGTCGTACGGCTGATCCTGGCCACCCGGGATCCGGCCCGGTTCGGGGTGCCGGAAGTCGCGCCGCTGCTCGCGTACGGGGCGAGTCCGCGGGCCACCCTCGGTCTGGTCGCCGCCGCCCGGGCCCAGGCCCTGCTGCGCGGCCGGGACTACGTGCTCCCCGACGACGTACGCGAACTCGCCTCCGACGTGATCGCGCACCGGCTGGTGCTGTCGTTCGACGCGATCGCCGACGGGGTACCGGCGGAGTCGGTGGTACGCCGGCTGGTCGAGGCGGTCCCGCCGCCCCGGATCGCGCCGAGCCGCGAGGAACAGCGGCGCGGCCTGGCGGTCGCGTGAGCCGGGTCAGCCGGACGGGTCGGGACGCCCGGACGGGTGGTCGGATTCCCCGGATCGGCTTAGATGGCGCCCAGCGGGCCAGTGGCGACCCGACGCTGGGCCAGCTCGCTCCCGAGCACCGGCTGCGCCGGCTGGAACTGCTGGTCACCCGCCGGCTCGACGGGCTGCTGCACGGCCAGCACCTCGGCTTGCTCCCCGGCCCCGGCAGCGAGTACAGCGGCGCCCGGGAATACCGGCCCGGCGAGGACGAGGTACGCCGGATGGACTGGGCGGTGACCGCCCGGACCACCCTGCCGCACGTCCGGGAGGTGGACGCCGACCGGGAACTGACCACCTGGCTGCTGGTCGACTCCACCCCCAGCATGCACTTCGGCACCGCCGAGCTGGACAAGCGGGAACTCGCCGTGGCCGCCACGGCGGCGGTCGGCTTCCTCACCGCCGGGGTGGGCAACCGGCTCGGCGCACACCTGCTCGACGGCACCGGCATCCGCCGCTTCCCGGCCCGGACCGGTCGGACCCATCTGCTGGGCCTGCTCACCATGCTGCTCGCGGCGCCCCGGCGCGACACCTCCGGCGCTGCCCCGTCGCTCGCCGACGCGGTCACCACGCTGCACCGGGCCACCGCCGGCCGGGGCCTGGCGGTGCTGGTCTCGGACTTCCTCGACGGGCTGCCCGAGACCGAGGGCGGCCCGCCGGACTGGGAGCGGGCCGTCCGCCGGCTCGGCGTACGCCACCAGGTGCTGGCGGTGGAGGTGGTCGACCCGCGCGAACTGGAGCTGCCGGACATCGGACTGGTCACCCTGGTCGACCCGGAGACGGGCCGGCGGCGCGAGGTGTCCACTGCGGACCGCCGGCTCCGGGAGCGGTACGCCGCCGCAGCGGCCGGCCAGCGCGAACTGGTCCGGCAGGCGCTGCGCCGGGCGGGCGCCGCGCACCTGTCCTTGCGTACCGACCGGGACTGGATCGCGGACATCGTCCGACACGTACACACCCAACGGCGGCTGGCCGGCGCGGCCCGGCCGCCCGTGGCAGCGGTACGGGGAGGCGCGGCATGACCTGGCAGTCTCCGGAGCGGCTGTTCCTGCTGCTCGGCGTGGTCGGGCTCGGCATCTGGTACGTCGTGCTGCAACGCCGGCGCAGCCGGTACGCCGTCCGCTTCACCAACCTGCGGCTGCTGGACCGGGTCGCGCCGGACCGGCCGTCCTGGCGGCGGCACCTGCCGGCCGGATTGTTCCTGGCCATGCTGGCGCTGCTGGTCGTCGGCTTCGCCCGGCCGGAGGCGGAGGTCAGGGTGCCCCGGGAGCGGGCCACCGTGATGGTCGCGGTGGACGTCTCCACCTCGATGCTGGCCACCGACGTCGAACCGGACCGGCTGGCGGCGGCGAAGTCGGCGGCGCACCGGTTCGTCGAGACGCTGCCCGACGAGTTCAACGTCGGGCTGGTCGCCTTCGCCGGCAGCGCGGCGGTACTCGTGCCGCCGGGCACCGACCGGTCGGCGCTGCACTCCGGGATCAGACGGCTCGCCGAGGGCAGCACCGGAGTGCAGGGCACCGCCATCGGGGAGGCGATCGGCACCTCGCTGGAGGCGATCAGGACCTTCGACGCCCATGCCGCGAAGAACCCGCCGCCGGCCCGGATCGTGCTGCTCTCCGACGGGGCGAACACCTCCGGACGCGATCCGATGTCCGCCGCCGACGAGGCGGTGAAGGTGGGCGTACCGGTGCACACCATCTCGTTCGGCACCGCCGCAGGCTACGTCGCCCGGGGCGGCCGGCCGATCAGGGTACCGGTGGACGGCCAGACCCTGCGGGCGGTCGCCGAGCAGACCAAGGGCGGCTACCACGAGGCGGGCAGCAGCGCCGAGCTGCGTGCCGTGTACGAGGACATCGGGACCTCGGTCGGCTACCGCACGGAGAAGCAGGACATCTCCGCCCGGTTCATCGGCATCGGGCTGCTGCTGGCCCTGGCGGCGGCGGGTGGCTCGATGGCGTGGTTCTCCCGGCTGCCATAGACCGCGCCGGACCGGCTCGGCCCCGCCGAGGCGGACGGACCGGCACCCCTGCTGCCCTGATCCGACGATGGACTGACGAGGAGTGAGCTATGGCAACGCAGACCGGACTCGGCGAACCCCGCGGTCCATGGTTCATCTCACCCGACCTGGAACCGGACGGGCGCGGCGTTCCGGGCGTACCCGGTGAGGTGCTGGCGGCCGACCGGGCGACCCGGCGGCGGCGCGCGCTGCTCGCCGCGCTGGCGGTGGTCGCGCTCGCCATCGGCTCCGGCGGCCTGGCCGGCGGCTACGTGGCCAGCCAGGAGACGACGGAGCGGGGCAGGGCGGCGCAGGCCGCCATCCCGGCCGACCTGGTGGCCGCCGCCGCGCAGGTGGTGCCCGGCGTGGTCTCGGTGATGGTGGCCGGGGGCGGCAAGTCGGCCAGCGGCTCCGGGTTCGCCATCGACGACCTCCAGCACATCGTCACCAACGACCACATCGTGGCCCGGGGCGGCGGCGGGGAGCCCGGCGGCGCGGTGATGGTGGAGACCTCGGACGGGCGGCAGTTCCCGGCCCGGCTCGTCGGCCGGGACTCCAGCAGCGACATCGCGGTGCTCCGGGTGCCGCCGTCGGCCGGACTGACGGCACTGCCGCTGGCCAAGCCCGGCGCCACCCGGGTCGGTGAGCCGGTGCTCGCGGTCGGCTCGCCGCTGGGGCTCGCCGGCACGGTGACCGCCGGCATCGTCAGCGCGCTGGACCGCCAGGTGAAGCTGGGCGAGAACCGGCACAGCGCGGTGCAGACCGACGCCTCCATCAATCCCGGCAACTCCGGTGGTCCGCTGGTCAATGCCCGGGGTGAGGTGGTCGGGGTGAACACCGCGATCGCCACCATCGACGGCAGCGGCTCGATCGGGATCGGCTTCGCCATCCCGATCGAGCAGGTGCAGCAGACGGCGGACACCATCATCGGCAAGGGCGGCTGAGCCGTACGGTTGACATCATGACACCCCTGACCATCCGACCCGGCCTCGTCATCCCGGAGGCGGAACTGCACTGGCGGTTCTCCCGGTCCAGCGGCCCGGGCGGACAGGGCGTGAACACCACCGACTCCCGGGCCGAGCTCTCCTTCGACGTGGCGAACTCGACGGCGCTGCCGGAGCGGCTCAAGGCCAGGGCGCTGGACCGGCTGGGCGGCCGGCTCTCCGACGGCGTACTGACGGTCTCGGCGTCGGAGCACCGAGCCCAGCTCCGCAACCGGGAGGCCGCGCAGGCCCGGCTCACCGCGCTGCTGGCCGACGCGATCGCGCCACCGCCGCCGCCGCGACGACCCACCAAACCGAGCCGCGGTGCCAAGGAGCGCCGGCTCGCCGAGAAGAAGCGCCGCAGCCAACTCAAGCAGCTACGCCGCCCCGACGCGGACTGACCCCCGGTGCCGGTCAGGACGTCAGGGCGGCCAGGGCCAGGTCGACGTCCTGCTCGGTGGAGTAGAGGTGGAACGAGGCGCGTACCCGACCGGCCCGGACCGCGGCGCGGACACCGGCCGCCGCCAGCTTCTCCGCCGCATCGGGTACGTCGACGGTGACGATCGCGCTGTCCCGGGGCGGCTGGCCGAGGCCGGCCAGGAACCGGTTGGCCAGCCCGACGTTGTGCTCCCGGATCGCCGGCAGCCCCACCTCGACCAGGAGTTCCAGGGCCGGAGCCGCGCCGACGAAGCAGAACCAGGCCGGGGAGAGGTCGAACCGGCGGGCGTCGTCGGCCAGCCGTAGCGGCGGGCCGTAGTAGGAGGCGTGCGGGTCGGAGCCGGCGTACCAGTTGGCGGCGAGCGGGGTGATCCGGTCCCGGACCCGGGGACCGAGGTAGCCGAACGCGGCGCCGCGCGGCGCCATCAGCCACTTGTACGCGCCGACGGCGACCACGTCCGCCCGGCCCGCGTCGAACGGCAGCCAGCCGCAGCCCTGGGTGGCGTCGACCACCACCAGCGCGTCGTGCGCCTCGGCGGCGGCCAGGATCTCGTCGTACCGGGCGACGGAGCCGTCCGCCGACTGGACCAGGCTGAACGCGACGAGGTCGGTGTTGTCGTCGACCGCCTCGGCGAGCCGGTCCGCCGGCACGGTGCGGACCCGCACCCCGCGCTCGGCGTGCACCAGCCAGGGAAAGAGGTTGGAGGTGAACTCCACCTCCGGCGCCAGCACGGTGGCTCCGGCGGGCAGGGCGGCCCCGACCGGGGCGAGCAGCTGGGAGACGCTCGCCCCGACGGTCACGTCCGAGACCGGTACGGCGACCAGCCGGGCGAAGGCGGCCCGGGAGCGGTGGGTCGAGGCGTCCCACCCCTCCCAGGAGGTACGACCGGTGCGCCAGTCGGCGAGGGCGGCCTGGAGCGCCTCCCAGGCCGGCTCCGGCGGCAGCCCGTAGCTGGCGGTGTTCAGCCAGCCCGGCTCCGGTTTCCACAACTGTTGTGCCCCAGAGAGATCCACTCGGCCAGCGTAGTACCGCGATCCACGAGGTCGTGTAACGGCGATTACACTTCTTTTGTAGCTGCGCTACGCGAAGTGTTATCGTCGTTTACGTGGACGCGAGAACACGGATACTGCACGCTGCGGCCGAGTTGCTGGCCCGGTCGCCGGAGGCGGACGTCTCGACCCGGGCGGTCTGCGAGGCCGCCGGGGTGGGCGCACCCGCGCTCTACCGGCAGTTCGGCGACAAGGAGGGGTTGCTCGCCGCCGTGGTCGACTTCGGTTTCGAGCAGTACCTGGCCGGCAAGCGGGCGGCGGTCCCCTCGGACGACCCGGTGCGCGACCTCCGCGACGGCTGGGACAACCACGTCGCCTTCGCGCTGGAGAACCCGAACTTCTACCGACTGATGTACTCCCCAGGGCTCTCCACCCCGCCCGCCGCCGCGACCGAGGCGCACCAACTGCTGCTCGGCGTACTGGAGCGCTGCGCCGCGGCCGGACGGCTGCGGATCAGTCCCCGGTTGGCGGCCCAGATGGTGATGCCGGCGAACGCCGGTGTCGCCTTGCTGCTGATCACCCGCCCGACCATCTATCCCGACGTCACCCAGGTGGCGACCCGGGTACGCGAGGCGATCGTCACCGCCATCGTGACCCCGGACGCCTCCGGCGGGCCGGAGCAGTCGACCGGACCCGGTGGCAACGTCGCGGTGGCCGCCGCGAACCTCGGCGCGCTGCTGCCGGCACTGCCGGACAGTCCACTGTCGCCGGCCGAGACCGCCCTGCTGCTGGAGTGGCTGACCCGACTGGCCGACCGCCCGGCCACCGCCTGACCCGGTCGCCCGCCGAACCCCCGGCGGCTGACCCGGCCGGCCGAGCCGGGAGGACGGCACGACGAAACCCGGCGGACGTCGCAGCCGGCGACGCCGCGCACCCCGAAACCGCGAGAACAGCAAGGAGAACCCTGTGTCCACCCCGTCCATCCCCGCCACCCCGAACGGTCGTACCGCTGTGGTCACCGGCGGCTCCCGCGGCATCGGCCGCCGGGTCGTCACCCGGCTCGCCGCCGACGGCTTCGCCGTCGTGGTCGGCTACGCCGGCAACCAGGTCGAGGCCGAGGCCGCGGTCAAGGAGGTCGAGACGGCCGGCGGCCGGGCGATCGCCGTACGGGCCGACGTGGCCGACGAGCACGCGGTCGCCGCACTCTTCGACACCGCCGAGCGGACCTTCGGCGGCGTCGACGTGGTCGTGCACGCGGCCGGCCGGATGCCGCTGGCGCCGCTCGCCGAACTCGACCTGGCCGACCTGGACGACCTGCACCGGACCAACATCCGGGGTACCTTCGTCGTCGACCAGCAGGCGGTACGCCGGCTCCGCCCCGGCGGCGCGCTGGTCAACTTCTCCTCCTCGGTCGTCGGCCTCGCCTTCCCCAACTACAGCGCCTACGCCGCCAGCAAGGGCGCGGTCGAGGCGATGACCCTGGTACTGGCCCGGGAGATGCGCGGCCGGGACGTCAGCGTCAACGCCGTCGCACCCGGGCCGACCGCCACCGACCTGTTCCTGCGGGCCAACAACGAACAGCGGATCGCCCAGCTCGCGGCCCAGGCACCGCTGGAGCGGCTCGGCACTCCCGACGACATCGCCGAGACGGTGGCCTTCCTGGCCAGCCCGGCCGGGCACTGGGTCAACGGCCAGGTGCTGCGGGCCAACGGCGGAATCATCTGACCCGATCGGCGCCGGGCCGGCTGGCGGCCGCCGCCGTCGGCGTGGCCCACAGTCAGCCGAGCTCGGCTGCCGCCGCCAGTGCGGCGAGCAGCCGGGCCCGGAGCGGGGCGGCCCGCTCGGCGAAACCGCGCTGGGCGGCGGCGTACTCGGCCCGGCCCTCGGGGGTCTCCACCCGGACCGGCGGATAGCCGAGCGCGGCCAGGTCGTACGGGCTGGCCCGCATGTCCAGGGTGCGGATCTCCCGGGCCAGCGCGAACGCGTCGGCGACCAGTTCGCCCGGCACCAGGGGGGAGAGCTTGTAGGCCCATTTGTAGAGGTCCATGTTGGCGTGCAGGCAGCCCGGCTGCTCGTTGTCGGCTTGCGTCTCGCGGCTCGGGGCGAGCAGGTTCAGCGGTCGGGCCGGCGGGGTGAAGAACCGGTACGCGTCGAAGTGGCTGCACCGGATCCGGTTGCCCTCCACCACCCGGGCGGTCTGCTCGGGCGAGAGTCGCAGCGGCCAGGCGTTGTGCCGTACCTCCGCCTGGGTCTGCCGGTAGACCATGGCCCACTCGTGCATCCCGAAGCAGCCGAACTGGCCGGGCCGGCCGGCGGTACGGGTCAGCAGGGTGCGGATCCAGTCCACCGAGTCGCCCCGGCGCCGGCGTACCGCCTCGGTGTCGAGAATGAGGCCCGCGTCCCCGGCGCGGTAGTCCCGGCCGAACTCGGCCGGGTCGGCGTCCCGGAGCACCACTCCGGCACCGGGATGCCAGCGGCGAAGCTGCGCCGGCCGGTGCGAGTAGTAGGTGAAGAGGAAGTCCTCCACCGGATGCCGGGTGCCGCTGCCCCGCCGGGCCAGGTGCGGCACCAGCCACTCGTCCACCCGCCGCTCGTGGGCCGCCCGCCGGGCACGCCACTGCGCCGCGTCGAGCACGACGGTACGGGCGAGGGCGGCGGTCACCGCTCCAGGGTACGGCGCCCGCCGCGCGGGTCTGCCTAGTGCGGGACGTCGACGCTGACCCCGGCGGAGAAGACGGCGCTGCGCAGCTCGATCCGGGTCGGTTCGACCGCACCGGTCGAGGCGAACACCAGCGGCATGATCATGCGCTGGCCGGCCGGTACCGGTTCGGCGAACGGGTCCTTCCCGGCGTTGGCGATCTGCGTCGCCGCCACGTCGGCACCGACCCAGTCCCCGTTGGGCAGGTACGCCCGCTGCAGCGTGCCGTGCCACTGCTGGCTCTTGTCGGTCAGGTTGCGTACCCCGAGGATCGCCTGGCAACCGCCGGGTGCCGGCGGGCAGACCAGCCGGTAGACGGTGAACTCGAAGGCGCTCTCCCGCAGGCTCGTACCGACCGGCCCGGCCACGGTCTTGCCCACCCACGCCCCGCTGGACGGCTGCCGGTTGCCGTTGATCGCGCTCACCTGGCTCGACCCGGTCCACGCGGTGAGCGCGGCCAGGGCCACCGCCAGCAGGGCGGCGGAACCGACCGCGGCCCACGCCGGCGGCCTGGGACGCCGTCGAGGCGGCCGGTAGGTGGTGGCCGGATGCGGGGCGGGGCGGGCCCGGCCGACCACCGGGGCGAGTTCCTCGTCGGTCGGCTCCGGCGGCTCCGGTACGGGCTCCTCGGCCGGCTCCTCGGCGTCGGCCGGCGCGGCGGTGCGGGGCGGTACCGGCGCCCGCCCGACGTAGCGGGCCCCGCCGGCGATGCCGACCAGGCCACCTGACTCGTCATCACCCGGCTCGTCGGCTGCGGCCAGCCCGCCGTCCCGGAGCAGCCCGCCGCCGTCCACCACCGCGTCGTCGACCGGCCGCCGCTGTTCCAGCGGAGCCCCGCCCCTGGTCGCACCCGCCTGCTCGCCCGGGATCTGGTGATCCTGGGCCCAGGTCTGGTGATCCTCGCCTCCGGCCTGGTGATCCTCGCGCTGGGACCGGTGAGCGGACGCACCGGTCTTCCCGGTCACCGGGGGCTCCGCCGGGGCGGCCAGCTCCGCCGCGCCGCCGATCCGGGGGTGGCCGGTGGCCCGCCGTACGCTCTCCGGCACCGGGATCTTGTGGTCCCCGCGTACCCGGGCCCGGGCCCGGGCGATCGGGTTGCCGGACCTGCGGACCCGCCGGGCCGCCGCCGCGGCCTGCTTCTCGGCGGCGCGCTGCTCCGCTGCGGCCTGCTTCTCGGCGGCGCGCTGCTCCGCCGCTTCCCGCTTCGCGGCCCGTTTGGCCGCCCGCCGGTCGGTACCGTCGCCAGGCGTGGTGTTGACCTGGTTGGCGGCGCGGCGCCGGCGTAGTCGCCGCCACCAGAGCGCACCACCGGCCGCGGCGAGCAGCACCAGCACCGCGAGCGCGGTACCCAGCAGGGTGCCACGGCGCCACCAGGGCGGGGAGGCAGCCGCCTGCGCCTGCGCCGAGTCGTCCGAGCCGGGACCGGCGGCGGCCGCCCGGGCCTGGTTCCAGGTCGCGGTCGCGCAGTCGTACGGCATGTTGCCGCCCGCGACGAAGGCGCAGGCCGGGGCGGTGACGTCGGCCCCGCGGGCCGGCGGTACGAGGGTGGTGCTGAGCAACGCAGTGCTGCGGGCGCCGAGCTGGACCTGCCAGACAACCTCGGTACCGAGCTGCCCCGGCATGGTGCCGGGCGCGCTCGCCGCGCCGCCCTGGCTGATCATGGCCGGGGTGGCGCCCGGTGGCAGTTCCTGCCGGACCGTCGTCTTCACCATGCCGTCGGTGCCGTTGCGCACCCGGATCTCGTAGCGGGGCGCCGGATCGCCGGACGTGCTCATCGCGAGGGTGATCAGCGGGCTGGTCGGCCGGATCGGGGCGTTGGCCGCCCTGGCCGGGGCGTTGCCCGCTCGGGCCTGGGTCGCCTTGGCAGGGGCGTTGCCCGCTCGGGCCTGGGTCGCCTTGGCAGGGGCGTTGGCCGCCTGGACGGGGGCGCCGGGCGCGGTGGCGGCCAGCAGGCAACCCGCGATCACCGCCCCCACCGCACGTAGTCGGATCGATGCAGGCATCACGAAGTCTCCTCCCGCCCCGAACGCTAAGCCGGACGGGCGGCCGGCTGGCGGGGAAGGATCGAACCGCCGCCAGTGGCTGGCCTGCTGCGGTATGGTGCCGCCGCGCCGCACGCGGCGCCGGCACCAGCTCCCGGTGGGGATAGATTGGCGGCGTGCGTATCGCTCGTTTCGCTCATGCAAAGGGAATGTCGTTCGGCGTGGTCGAGGGTGACCCGGAGGCCGGTCCCGAGGGCCTGACCGTGGCCGAGATCGAGGGCCATCCGTTCGGCGAGATCCGGTTCACCACCGCCCGCTGGGCGCTGGCCGACGTCCGGCTGCTCTCGCCCATCCTGCCGAGCAAGGTGGTGTGTGTCGGACGCAACTACGCCGAGCACGCCGCCGAACTCGGCAACGACGTACCGGCCGAGCCGCTGCTCTTTCTCAAGCCGTCGACCTCGGTGATCGGTCCCCGGGACGCGATCCGGCTCCCGACCCAGTCCAAGCAGGTCGAGCACGAGGCCGAGCTGGCCGTGGTGATCGGGCCGCCCGGCGCGCGCCGGGCCGACCGGGCCGCCGCCGCCCGGGCCGTCTTCGGCTACACCTGCGCCAACGACGTGACCGCGCGGGACCTGCAACGCTCGGACGGGCAGTGGACCCGGGCCAAGGGCTTCGACTCGTTCTGCCCGCTCGGCCCGTGGATCTCCACCGGGATCGACGTCAGCGACGTCGAGGTCCGCTGCGAGGTGGGTCGGGGCGCGGACGAGATGGAGGTACGCCAGCTCGGCCGGACCAGGGACATGGTCTTCGACGTTCCGACCCTGGTGTCCTATATCTCGCACGTGATGACGCTGCTCCCGGGCGACGTGGTGCTGACCGGCACACCGGCGGGGGTTAGTCCGATCGTCGACGGGGATACCGTCACGGTCCGCGTCGGCGGCATCGGCGAGCTGTCGAACCCGGTGGTGACCCTCGACTGAGGTCCGGCGGGGGCGGCGGCGGTACGGTGTCGCCCGGTACCGACCCGATTTGGTCTGCACCACCGGGTCCGGTAAAGTTCGCTTTCGGTGCGACGAGCACCGATGGGGTATGGGGTAATTGGCAGCCCGACTGATTCTGGTTCAGTTAGTCTAGGTTCGAGTCCTGGTACCCCAGCCACCGAAACCCGAAAGGGTGCCGGTAGCTGGTCTCTGGTAGAGTTCAGCAGCGTTGATCGCAAGGTCAACAACGGGAAGTCCTGGCCCCGTCGTCTAGCGGCCTAGGACGCCGCCCTCTCAAGGCGGTAGCGCCGGTTCGAATCCGGTCGGGGCTACGACCGACGGCCCGCGTCACTCCGGTGGCGCGGGCCGTTTCCGTTCCGTACGCCACGTCCGTACGCCTCCCGGGAATGCGCGCCTTCGGCACGTCATCGACATGCCCTCGGCGTCGAGGATCTCCCCCGGCCGAGCGGGGCGTCAGCCAGTTCCCGATGTCGAGCATGGCACACCCGGCCCGACCTGGTACTCGAAACGAACCACTTGGCGTGCCGGTGCTCCGGCCCGGTACGGGCACGGATGCCGGTGTTCTCCGACGGCCGCCGGTCCCGCGCCCCGGTGGCCCGCGATCCAGCGCGCTCCGCGCCCGCCGCTCCGCCCCCGTTACCGACGCCCGACGCCCGCGAACTCCCGTGCCTCCTCGCCGGCCATCAGTCGACATGCCCTCGGCAGTCGTCCTGGCGTCGGCGGCGAGGTCTCTCCTCGGCCGAGCTGGCCGACCGCCGCCGGGACTGTCGAGCTGGGTGCACGGACGGGACTGTCGAGCTGGGTGCACGGACGGGGCAGCTCGACAGTCCGCCGGGCGGGAGTCCCGTCCGGCGTCGGCGTCGGGTTGCCGGCCGGGTGGGTGTCGGTCGGCTGGCGGCCTGCCGCGTGGAGGCCGCCCGGGAGGCGGCCCCGGGCAGAGTCCACTCCGGGCTTGAGTCCGCCTCGGGGTGAGTCCGCCTCGGGGTGAGTCGGCGGGCTGAGTCGGCCCCGCGCCGGTCATTCACCGCCCGGCCGCCGGCAGGAGTCGGGTTACAGGCCGCTCAACCGTTGGCCGGCCCGGACCACGGCCATCGCGTGCCGGTCGCCGGGTCGCCGGCCGAGCCGCTCGATCGGCCCGGAGATGCTGATCGCGGCGATCACCCGACCGGTCCGGTCCCGGATCGGCGACGAGACGCTCGCCACTCCGGCTTCGCGTTCGGCGACGCTCTGCGCCCAGCCCCGGCGACGCACCTCGGCGAGGGTGCGGCCGGTGAACTTGCACCGGGGGAGCAGCGGCATGACCGCCTCCGGCGGTTCCCAAGCCAGCAGGATCTGTGCGGCGGAACCCGCGGTCATCGGCAGCACCGAGCCGACCGGCACCGTGTCGCGCAATCCGCTGGCCCGCTCGGCGGCGGCCACGCAGATCCGCTCGTCCGCCCGGCGCAGATAGAGCTGGGCGCTCTCGCCGGTCGCGTCCCGGAGCGCCGAGAGCAGCGGCTCGGCCGCGGTCAGCAGTACGTCGGGGGCGGCGTTCGCCAACTCGCCCAAACGCGGCCCTGGGCGCCAGCGTCCCTGGGTGTCCCGGACCAGCATCCGGTGGATCTCCAGGGCCTGGGCCAGGCGGTGGGCCGTGGCCCGGGGCAGCTTGGTGCGATCGACGAGTTCGGCCAGGCTGGCGCCGTCGACGCAGGCGGCCAGGATGACCACCGCCTTGTCGAGAACGCCGACACCGCTCATACTGTGTCCCACAAGCCGAAACCTACCTCCCAGAATTTAGGATGTCCAGATGGTGGGAGTCACTCCAGAGCCGTCCTCGCCCAGGACCTTGGCCGAGAAGGTCTGGGATGCTCACGTGGTGCGATCCGCTGACGGTGAGCCGGACCTGCTCTATATCGACCTGCACCTGCTGCACGAGGTGACCAGCCCGCAGGCCTTCGACGGGTTGCGGATGGCGAATCGCAAGGTGCGCCGGCCCGATCTCACGCTCGCGACCGAGGACCACAACACCCCGACCGGTTACGACGACCCGTCGTTCCGGTCCCGGCGCGGTGACCTGCTCACCATCGCCGACCCGACCTCGCGGACCCAGATCGAGACGCTGCGCCGCAACTGCGCCGAGTTCGGCCTCAAGTTGCATCCGCTCGGCGACGACAACCAGGGCATCGTGCACGTGATCGGGCCGCAGCTCGGGCTGACCCAGCCGGGCCTGACCATCGTGTGCGGCGACTCACACACGGCCACCCACGGGGCGTTCGGTGCGCTGGCCTTCGGGATCGGGACCAGTGAGGTCGAACACGTCCTGGCGACCCAGACCCTGCCGCAGATCCGCCCGAAGACCATGGCGGTGACCGTGATCGGCGAGCTGGCCCCCGGGGTCACCGCCAAGGACCTGGTGCTGGCGCTGATCGCCCAGGTCGGCACCGGCGGCGGTCGCGGTCACATCGTGGAGTACCGGGGCGAGGCGATCAGCAGGCTCTCCATGGAGGGCCGGATGACCATCGCCAACATGTCCATCGAGTGGGGCGCCAAGGCCGGGATGATCGCGCCGGACGAGACCACCTTCGCCTATCTGTTGGGGCGGCCGAACGCCCCGCAGGGCGCGGACTGGGACGCGGCGCTCGAGTACTGGCGGACCCTGCCGACCGACCCGGGCGCGACCTTCGACAGCGAGGTGGTGCTGGACGCCAGCCGGATCAGCCCGTTCGTCACCTGGGGCACCAACCCGGGTCAGGGCACCGCGCTGGACGCGGCCGTGCCGGACCCGGAGGACTTCGTCACCGACGCCGAGCAGACCGCCGCCCGGCGGGCCCTGGAATACATGGACCTCAAGCCCGGCACCCCGCTCCGGGACGTACCGGTGGACGTGGTCTTCGTCGGCTCCTGCACCAACGGCCGGCTGGAGGACCTCCGGGCCGCCGCCGACGTGCTGCGCGGACACCGGGTGGCCGACGGGGTGCGGATGCTCGTCGTACCCGGGTCGGCAGCGGTCCGCGAGGCGGCCGAGCAGGAGGGGCTGGACCAGGTCTTCACCGAGGCGGGTGCCGAGTGGCGGTTCGCCGGCTGCTCCATGTGCCTGGGCATGAACCCGGACACCCTCAAGCCGGGCCAGCGCTCGGCCTCGACCTCCAACCGTAACTTCGAGGGCCGGCAGGGCCGGGGTGGGCGTACCCACCTGGTCTCGCCACCGGTCGCCGCCGCCACTGCCGTGGTGGGCCGGCTGGCCGCCCCGGCCGACCTGTGAAGGGCTGACCTGACATGGACAAGTTCACCGTGCACACCGGTACGGCGGTCCCGCTGCGCCGGTCCAACGTGGATACCGATCAGATCATCCCCGCCGTGTACCTCAAGCGGGTGACCCGGACGGGCTTCGCCGACGGCCTCTTCAGCGCCTGGCGGGAGGATCCGGCATTCGTACTCAACGATTCCTCATATTCTGGGGCGTCGATTCTCGTGGCCGGCCCCGAGTTCGGCACGGGCTCCTCCCGCGAGCACGCCGTGTGGGCGCTGCGCGACTGGGGGTTCCGGTCCGTCATCGCCCCCCGCTTCGGGGACATCTTCCGGGGGAACGCGCTCAAGGAAGGGCTCCTTCCGGTCGAGCTTGAATTGAAGGCCGTCGAGGCGTTGTGGGAGTTGGTGGAGTCCGACCCGACGGTCCGGATCACCGTCGACCTGACCGCCCGGGAGGTCCGGGCCGGGGAGGACACCTGGTCCTTCCCGATGGACGACTTCAGCCGCTGGCGGCTGATGGAGGGCTTGGACGACATTGGACTGACCCTCCGGCATGAGGCGGACATCACCGCGTACGAGGGCCGGCGATCCCCCTTCCGGCCCGTGGTGGCATAGGCCGAACCGCCGACCGCACAGTCGTTTTCGCCCCCGCCGGTTCGCCCGGCGGGGGTGAATCCGTTGCGACACAATGGGTTTTTTCGAGCAGATGTTTGTGTCCCGGTGGCACAGGGCATACCGTGCGCGCAGAATGGCTCGCGTTGAGTCCAGTTGCACATTGGGAGGGAAGTCGTGAACAAGGCCGAGCTCATCGAGGCTCTCGCCGCTCGTCTGGGAGACCGGAAGACGGCGACGTCGGCGCTCGACGCGGTCCTCGCGGAGGTCCAGGCGGCGGTCACCAAGGGCGATCGGGTTGCCATCACCGGGTTCGGGGTGTTCGAAAAGCGCGTGCGCGGTGCTCGAACAGCCCGCAACCCTCGTACCGGTGAATCGGTGAAGGTGAAGAAGACATCGGTTCCGGCCTTCCGGCCGGGCGCCGGGTTCAAGGAGATGGTGGCTAGCGGCAAGGCCCCGAAGAACACCGTGGCGGCGAAGAAGGCCGGCGCGGCGTCGACGGCCAAGTCGACCACTGCCAAGAAGACGACGACCAAGAAGGCGGCACCCGCCAAGACGACCGCCACCAAGGCGGCGGCGAAGAAGACGGCTCCGGCGAAGAAGGCCACCGGCGTCAAGAAGGCCACCACGGCCAAGAAGACGACGGCGGCGAAGAAGACGACGGCGGCCAAGAGCACGTCCACCCGCGCCACGGCGACCAAGAAGGCCACCACGGCCAAGAAGGCTCCGGCCAAGAAGGCTCCGGCCAAGAAGGCCGCCAAGCGCTGATCCGGGTACCGTCAGGGCGCCTCCGGCTCGTCCGGGGGCGCCCTTTCACGTTGTCCGGCACGGAAAACCCGGACCGCGCGGTCTCGTCCCCCGATGTCGGCAGGGCGTTAACGCCGCTCAGTGGCCCCTGGGCGGCCTGAAAGCCCGAGCCGGACCCTTCGGGGTACCCCTGGACCGACAGCCCCGGCAGGGCCGGGCAGGGCCGGGCAGGGCCGGGCAGGGCAGGGCAGGGATGTGCGAGCGGCGAACCGGGCAGGGCGGTCAGGGTGCGATGGCGGCGAGGCGGTCCGCGCCGTCTAGCCGGCTCAGCCCGACCAGCCGGTCGCCGCTGAAGGCGAGCAGCCAGCCGGTGCCCTTCCTGGTCCGGAAATCCTCCACCGACCGGGGAAGCGCGACCGGGCCGCTCGGGAGTACCAGGTCGGTCGGGTCGGTCGGTGCGGCGGACGCGGCGGCCAGCCGGGCCAACGCCTGCGGGATCACCTTTCCCTGGCTACAGACCACTGCCGGTTCGCCGGCCCGGGCCAGTTCGAGCAGGGCTCCGGCGGCGGCCAGGGCGTTCTCCTCGCCGTCCTGCCCCGGCTTCGGCTCGTCGTACGCGGAATCCACCTCGATCGGCCGGTCGAGCAGTTCGGCCAGGGGCTGCAGCGTCTGTACGCAGCGCCGGGGCGCCGCCGAACGCAGGCGTACCGGGCGGAGCAGCGCGAGCAGTCCGGCCAGCTCCCGGGCCTGGGCCAGACCGGCGCCCTCCAGCGGGCGGGCGGTGTCCGGCCCGGACCAGGTGCCCCGCTTGCCCGCCGGGGCGTGCCGGACCAGCCCCAGCACCACGGTCACCGGTGGCAGGGCGGCGAAGTCTTCAAGCACCCGCACGTCGTGCGGGTAGCTGACCAGCCGGGTGGCCTCGTCCAGCGGCAGCCAGCGTACGGCGTCGACCTCGGTCTCCGGCTGGAAACCGCCGTCGCCGGCGGCCCGCATGGACCAGAACTCGACCGTCTTCGGCGCACCGTCGCGCATCCGGTAGTGCACCGGGGGCAGCCGCACCTCCGGCACCCCGCGTACGTCGGCCTCCTCGGCCACCTCGCGCACCGCGGCGGTCAGCGGATGTTCCCCCGGGTCCAGCTTTCCCTTCGGCAGCGACCAGTCGTCGTAGCGGGGGCGGTGCACCAGGCACACCCGCACACCGTCGTCGCAGTGGCGCCAGACCACGCCACCCGCCGCGCGGACCGGTGTCACCCCAGCCATGCCGTCCGGCGTCCCCGGCTCGCCCGGCGCCACGCCTCGGGGAAGGCCGCCCGGGCGGTACGGACGGCGGCCCGCTCCCGTTCCACCAACCGGCCGGCGGTGACCGCCACCGCATGGTCGGCCGGGTCCTGTGCCGCGATCGACAGCCAGGTCTCGGCGGCGACCGCCGCGTCCTGGTGCTCGCCGAGCACGTCCTGCACCTTCGCCAGCGCCCTGGCCAGCTTCGCCGCGTCGCCGCCGAGCACCCCGGCGACGGCGTCGACGGCGTACCGGGCCCGCTTGCCGTTGATCCGTACCGCGTGCCAGCGCTCGTCCGGGGCGGCCGGGTCGAGGTCGGCGGCGCCGTCGACCTCGTCGTCGCCGTCGGTCAGCCGGTGCCAGGGGCGGGCGACCAGTCGGGGCAGCACCTCGTCGGCGGGTCCGTCGGCCCGGGTGGTCAGTTGCGGCGTCCGGGTGGCGTCGACCAGCGCCTCGACCAGGGCGTGGTAGCGCGCCGAGCCCAGCGCCTCGTCGACGTCGGCCAGCGCCGTTTCGTGCCGGGCCACCAGCACCGCGTCCATCCGCTCCACCGCCGCCGGGTCGAGCGGGCTGAGCGGGTCGGCGGCGGCCGTCCGGGACAGCCGGGCCCGCAGCACCTCGGCGTCCCGGGCCTGCCCCAGCACCCCCGCCAGCCACTTCAGCTCGTCCCGCAGCGGCTTGGCCCACGCCGTGCGGACCAGCGGCCCGAACGTCCGCAGGTCGCTGCGGAGCCGTCGGCAGCCGACCCGCATCTGGTGTACGGCGGTGTCGTCGTCGCCGACCGGCGCCCGCAACCGGACCAGCGGATCGTGTGCGAGCAGCCGGCCGACGCTGCGGCGGACCGCCGCCGCCACCACGTCCCCGGCGCTGGGCCGCTCGGGCAGCTCGCCCGGGGGCACCAGGTCGGGCGCCGCCTCGGCCGTCGCACCGAGTGCCCGGACGTGCTTCGGGGTGAAGTCACCGGTCCGGGCGCCGGCCGCGGTCAGCGCCGACCCCACCGCGTCGAGCAGGTCCCGTCCGCCGTCCTTGCGCTCCACCTCGATCTCGCGGAACGTCGACCGGACCTGCTTGCCGTCGCGCACCTGCACCGCGTCGTCGGCGAGTTCCGCCAGGGTCCGGTCGGCGCCGTCGCGCAGCTCGTACGCCCGCCGCACCGTGCGGACCACCGTCGCCGGCTTGAGTTCCGCGCCCCGGGAGTACGCGGTCACCAGCGCCACCAGGTCGGCCGGAACGCTCTTCGGCCGGCCCGTCCGGGAGATCTCGTGCCGTACGCCGGGACTGTCGGACGGGAGTTTGACCGTCCAGGGCAGCTCGTCACCCTTGCGGTGCCGCAGCGACACCCCGGCCCGGGCCAGCCGCAGGTCGGTGGTGTCGAGGTAGGTCGCGGTGAGCGTCACCGGGGGCAGTTCCACCACCCGTACGCCGTCCGGCACGACCGCGGACAGGTCGGGCAGGGTGAACTCCGGGTCGACGTCGTACTTCCGCTCCTCCTCCAGCATCGGCCAAGCCTAGTCCGGAATGTCGGCTCCGCCGAGCGTCCCTCGCTCCCGGCGGAGCACTCGGCGGCTCACTTGGCGGCTCCGGCGACCCGGCGCAGCTGCGCCTCCTGGAGGTTCACCAGCGGTGCCTCCAGGGTGCCCTTGCGTCGGGTCCAGCAGCCGTCCCCGGTCAGGTCGAACGCCTCCACCTGCGGGCTCATCGCGGCGGTCAGCAACTCGTCCAGCTCGGCCCGGGCGGTCGGGTCGGTCACCTGCACCAGCGCCTCCACCCGGCGGTCCAGGTTGCGGTGCATCAGGTCGGCGGAGCCGATCCAGAACTCGACACCGCCGTCCGATCCGCCGGCACCGCCGGTCGCGACGACCCCGCTGCCGAACCGGAACACCCGGGAGTGCTCGAGGAAGCGGCCGAGGATCGAGCGCACCCGGATGTTCTCCGACAGTCCCGGTACGCCCGGCCGCAGCGTGCACATCCCCCGGATCAGCAGGTCGACGTGCACCCCGGCCTGGGAGGCTCGGTAGAGCGCATCCACGATCGCCTCGTCGACCAGCGAGTTGACCTTGAACTGGACCAGGGCCGGCAGGCCCTGGTGGGCCCGGTCGATCTCGCCCTCGATCCGCTCGATCAGGCCGCGCCGGATGCCCTGCGGCGCCACCAGCAACCGCCGGTACGACGTCTGCCGGCTGTACCCGGTCAGCACGTTGAACAGGTCGGTCAGGTCGGCCCCGATCTCCGGGTCGGCGGTGAGCATGCCGAAGTCCTCGTAGAGCCGGGCGGTCTTCGGGTGGTAGTTGCCGGTGCCGATGTGGCAGTACCGGCGGATCTGATTGCCCTCCTGCCGGACCACCAGCGCGGTCTTGCAGTGCGTCTTGAGTCCGACCAGGCCGTAGACCACGTGGCAGCCGGCCCGCTCCAGCACCCGGGCCCAGCCGATGTTGGCCACCTCGTCGAACCGGGCCTTGATCTCCACCAGCACCACCACCTGCTTGCCGGCGGCGGCCGCGTCGATCAGCGCGTCGACGATCGGGGAGTCCCCGCTGGTGCGGTAGAGGGTCTGCTTGATGGCCAGCACGTTCGGGTCGGCGGCGGCCTGCTCGATGAACCGCTGCACGCTGGTCGAGAACGAGTGGTAGGGATGGTGCACCAGGATGTCGCCGTCGCGCAGGGTGGCGAAGACGCTCCGCGGAACCTCACCCTCGGCGAGCCGCGGATGGGTGGCCGGCACGAACGGCGGGTCCTTCAGCTCGGGCCGATTGGACTCGTTGTAGACCTGCCAGAGCGCGGTCAGGTCGAGCAGCCCCGGCACCCGCAGCACGTCCTGGCTGTCCATGTCGAGTTCCCGGACCAGCAGGTCGAGTACGTGGTCGGAGACGGAGGCGGCCACCTCCAGGCGTACCGGCGGGCCGAAGCGGCGCCGGGCGAGTTCCCGTTCCAGGGCTTGCAGCAGGTCCTCGTCCCGGTCCTCGTCGACCTCCACCTCGGCGTTGCGGGTGACCCGGAACAGGTGGCACTCCACCACCTGCATGCCGGAGAAGAGCTGGTCGAGGTGGGCCGCGATCAGGTCCTCCACCGGTAGGAACCGGTAGCCGGGCGCGTCCCGTTCGACCCGGACGAACCGGGGTACGTTGTTCGGCACCTTCACCCGGGCGAAGAGTTCGGATCCGTGGTCGGAGTCGCGCACCACCACCGCCAGGTTGAGCGACCGGCTGGAGATGTACGGGAACGGGTGCGCCGGGTCGACGGCGAGCGGGGTGAGCACCGGGAAGATCTGCTCCCGGAAGTACGCCCGCAGCCGCTGCCGCTCCGGCACGGGCAACTCGTCCCAGTGCAGCAGCGCGATGTTCTCGGTGGCCAGCTTCGGCATCACCTCGTCGACGAAGCACGCCGCGTGCCGGGCGACCAGGTCGGCAGCGCGTTCGGAGACCAGTTCGAGCTGGGTGGTCAGCGGCATCCGGTCGCCGCCCCGGACCGGCAGCCCGGCCTGCAACCGCCGCTTCAGCCCGGCGACCCGGACCATGTAGAACTCGTCCAGGTTGTTGGCGAAGATGGCGAGGAACTTGGCCCGCTCCAGCAGCGGGGTGTCCGGGTCCTCGGCCAGGGTCAGCACCCGGGAGTTGAAATCCAGCCAGGACAGCTCCCGGTTGAGGAACCGGTCCGACGGCAGCGGCGCGGCCGGTTCCCCGACCGGCTCGGCGGACGGCTCGGTCGCCTCGGCCCGGGCGGCCAGGGCGCTCTCCGGGACGGCGCTGCCCGGGCCGGTCGCCGGTGCCCCGCGCCGGCCGTGCGCCGGGTTGTCGGCCAGGCCGGTCGCCGGGCTCCGGTCCGGCCCGCCGGCCGCGGCGCGCGCCGAGTCGGCCGCCTGGTCCAGCGCCGCCGACCGGTCCGGCTCGGCGACGGTGTCCGGCTCGACGGTGCCGTCCGGCTCGCCTGCCGGCTCGCGGTCGGTGTGCCCCTCCGGCCGGTCACCGGCACCGGCCGGCCGCTCACCACCGCCGGCCCGGCCGCCCCGTGGGGTACGGGCCGTGCCCGGCGGCTGGTCTCCGCCCGTCCGGCCACCCCGGGGAGTACGGGGTGTGCGGGTGGAACCGGCCCCGGGCGGGGGTGCCGGGGCGGGACGGGACGGGCTCGCCTGCCGGGATTCGTCCGTCCCGTCCGGTGCCGGCTCCGGCGTCGGCCGTTCGCTGGCGCCGGACCGCGACTGGCGCTGGGAGCGTTCGGTGGCGCCGGACCGCGACTGGCGCTGGGAGAGGGGGCGTCGGGACGGCGGGGTGCTCACCACCCCATCATTCCCCGGCGGCGGTTAACGGAAAATGAACTTGACCGAGCGGATCAGGGGAAGGTCGGCAGCGTGACCCGGACCAGCGTGCCGGCGTCGTCGTGCTCCAGCCGGACCCGCTGACCCAACCGGAGCAGGCGCAGGCCGGAGGCGTCGAACGCGGTCGCCGGGAAGGTGACCCGGGAGCCGTCGTCGAGCAGCAGCGTGCCGGTCCTGGTCTGCGGGTCGTAGTCGGCCACCGTGCCCTGCATGCACAGCACCGTACACCGGTCCGCCGGGCGGCGGGTCGGCCTGCTGCGGCGGCGGCACCGGCAGCGGTCTGCCGCCGGTCGGGTCGTGACTCAGCGCTCGGCGCCGGCCGGTGCCGCCCGCCGGGTCAGCGCGGCGGTGTGCCGGCCGAGCCCGAGCGCCGCCGCGGCCCGCAGGTCCGCCGGGGTGTCGACGTCGCGGCGCAGCGTCGGCCAGGCGCCGGTGAGCGGACGGGCGCCGGAGGCCGCGTGCGCCGCCGCCGAGTGCGGGCCGAACCAGGGGTCCAGGGCCGCGCCGGGGGCGGCGGTGAGCAGTACGGTGCCGGTGCCGGGGGCGTCCGCGACGAACCGGCGTACCCCGGGCGAACCACCGGCGGCCCGCAGTGCCTCGGCCAGCTCGGCCGGGCGCAGTGCCGGCAGGTCGGCGGTGAGTGCCGCCACCGGGCCGCCGGAGGCCGCCGCCGCGCCCCGGACGAACGCGGGATTCAGCCCGGCGGTCGGCGGCTCCGACACGATCCGGGCGCCGAGCCGGCCCAGGGTCGCGGTGGCCGCCGGGTCGTCGGTCACCACCAGCAGTTCCCGGACGGCCGGACAGCCGAGTACGGCTTCGGCGGTGTCCTCGGCCAGGGCCAGGGCGAGCAGTTCGTGCGGTACGCCGTCGAGCGCGCCGCGCAGCCGGCTCTTCGCCGACCCGAGGCGCTTGACCGGCACCACCACGGTCCAGTTCCGCTCTGCCACGCGACAATCCTGCCAGCTCGCCGGCGGCCGCCCGGGTGTGGCGTACCCGGCTCCCGGGATACCCCTGGCTGGCCGTACCCGGGACGGGCAGGCATGATTTCGCTGCGGGCGGTGGCACCCCGGGCCCGGGTCGGTGGCAGGCCGGACGGGGTGGGCACAGGCGGTGTCACCTCGCCACCCGAGCCAGGACGCCCGGGTGGCGCCCCGGCCGGGCCGCGCCATAGTGGGGACGACGAGGAGGCACAGTGACACGGCGCAGGCTGGGATTCTGGCGACGGTTCGCCGTCTCGGTGGTCAAGCCGGTGCTGACCGTCTGGACGCGGCGTGACTGGCGCGGCATGGAGCATGTCCCGTCGTCCGGTGGCGTGATCATCGTGCCGAACCACCTCTCCCACTTCGACCCGCTGGTCTCGGCGCACTTCATCTACGACTCCGGCCGCTGGCCCAGCTATCTGGGCAAGGCGAGCATCTTCAAGGTGCCGGTGCTCGGCAAAATCCTGCTGAAGTGCCAGCAGATCCCGGTGGAGCGCGGCACCGTCGACGCGGCCAGGTCACTGGAGGCGCTGGACCGGGCGATCCGCTCCGGTGCCGCCGTCGTGATCTACCCGGAGGGCACCACCACCCGGGAGCCCGAGCTGTGGCCGATGCGCGGCAAGACCGGCGCCGCCCGGCTCGCCCTGGCCACCGGTGCCCCGGTGGTGCCGGTGGTGATGTGGGGACCACAGCGGATCTTCGACCCACGGACGAAGAAGGTCAGCCTCCGGCCGCGTACCCCGGTGACGGTGGTCGCCGGTCCACCGGTGGACCTGAGCCGGTGGGCCGGTGCGGCACCGAGCAAGGCCGTACTGGACGAGATGACCGATGCCATCATGCTGCGGCTGCGCGACATGCTCGCCGAGATCCGCCGCGGGACGCCCCCGCCGCTCTGGTCGGCGCAGGCGAACCGCCGCACCGAGGATCGGGCATGAGCGAGCGTAGCGAGCGAATCAGTCAGCTCAGTGTGATTGAGCCTCATGACGGCACGGAGCGCAGCGGAGTGCCGGCATGAGCGAGCGTAGCGAGCGAAGCGGAGTGTCGGCATGAGCCACGTCGCCGTGCTCGGCGCCGGCTCCTGGGGTACGGCCTTCGCGAAGGTGCTCGCCGACGCCGGCCGGGACGTGCTGCTCTGGGCCCGCCGCCCGGCGGTGGCCGAGGCGATCCGCACCACCCGGACCAACCCCGACTACCTGCCCCGGCTGCGGCTGCCGGTGGCGGTACGCGGCACCGCCGAGGCCGCCGAGGCGATCACCGGCGCCGACCTGGTGGTGCTGGCGGTACCGGCGCAGACGCTGCGCGGCAACCTGGCCGAGTGGGCCCGGCACCTGGAACCCGACTCGACGCTGGTCTCCCTGATGAAGGGGATCGAACTGGGCACCACCAAGCGGATGAGCGAGGTGATCGTGGAGACCGCCGGGGTGGCCGCGGACCGGGTCGTCGTGGTCTCCGGCCCCAACCTGGCCGCCGAGATCGCCGCCGAGCAACCCGCCGCGACCGTGGTGGCCTGCACCGACACCGACCGGGCGAACCTGGTGCAGGCGTCGGTCAGCACGCCGTACCTCCGGCCGTACACCAACGACGACGTGATCGGCTGCGAGCTGGGCGGTGCGGTCAAGAACGTGATCGCGCTGGCGTACGGCATGATCGCCGCGATGGGGCTCGGCGACAACACCCGGGCGAGTCTGATCACCCGGGGGCTGGCGGAGACGGCCCGGCTCGGGGTGGCGCTCGGCGCCGACCCGCTCACCTTCGCCGGCCTGGCCGGCCTCGGTGACCTGGTCGCCACCTGTTCGTCGCCGCTGTCCCGGAACCGGACCTTCGGCGAGCACCTCGGCCGGGGCGAGACCCTGGAGCAGGCGCAGGCCGCGACCCGGCAGACCGCCGAAGGGGTGAAGAGCTGCCTGGCGATCCGGGACCTGTCCCGGGCGCACGGGGTGGAGATGCCGATCACCGAGCAGGTCGAGCGGGTCTGCCACGAGGGCGCCGACCCGCACACCGCGATGGCCGTGCTGATGAGCCGCAAGCCGAGGCCCGAGTGACCGGCGTCGATCCACGGAAGGACACCATGCCCGACCAGTCGAACTACGGTGACGGCACCCGGAGCGTGCACGCCGGTCTGCCGGAGCCGGTGCCCGGGCAGCCGTTCCTGCCCGGGCCGGTCTTCGCCGCCCCCTACCACCTGGACCCGGCGATCGGCCCGGAGGCGACCCCGAACGGGTACGGCCGGCCGGACAACCCGACCCGGCGCGGACTGGAGGCGGCCATCGGTGAGCTGGAAGGTGGGGACTGCCTCGCCTTCGCCAGCGGGCAGGCCGCGATCACGGCGGTGCTGCTCTCGGTGCTCCGGCCCGGTGACACCGTGCTGCTCCCCACCGACGGGTACTTCCCGGTGCGGGCGTTCGCCGCCGAGACGCTGCGCGGGATCGGGGTACGGGTCGACTTCGTGCCGACCGCCGGCCCGTACCCGGCGTTCGACGGCGTACGGCTGGTGCTGGTCGAGACACCGGCCAACCCGGGCCTGGACGTCTGCGACATCGCCGAGCTGGCCGCCCGGGCGCACGCCGCCGGTGCGCTGCTCGCGGTCGACAACACCACCGCGACACCGCTCGGCCAGCGACCGCTGGACCTGGGTGCCGACCTGGTGGTCGCGTCCGGCACCAAGGCGTTGACCGGGCACTCGGACCTGCTGCTCGGTTACGTGGCCAGCCGGACCGCCGGGCTGCTGGAGACGATCCGGGGCTGGCGGGCCACCACCGGCTCGATCCCGGGCGCCTTCGACGCGTGGCTGGCGCACCGGTCACTGGCCACGCTGGACCTGCGGCTGGCCCGGCAGAGCGCCAACGCGGCGGCGGTGGCGGCGACGCTGCGGGCCCGCTCCGACGTCTCCGGCGTACGCTGGCCGGGGCTCGCCGACGACCCGGCGTACCCGATCGCCAGCCGGCAGCTCCGGCGGGTGCCCGGGATCGTCGCGTTCGACCTCGGCGACGCCGACCGGGTGACGCGGTTCCTCACCGCCAGCCGGCTGGTCTTCGCGGCGACCTCCTTCGGCGGGCTGCACACCAGCGCCGACCGGCGGGCCCAGTGGGGCGACGACGTCTCCGCCGGATTCGTGCGGCTCTCCTGCGGGGTCGAGGACGCCGCCGACCTGGTCGCCGACCTGACCACCGCGCTCGACGCGGCCGGCGGGTAGCACTTCGGCCTCCGAGGCGGGTAGCGGGCACGGCGCGGCCACTCCGACCCCGATCCCCGTCCCTGCACCCAGCTCAACCCCGACCCGTCCACCCGACGAGCAACCCCCACGCCCGCCAGACCAACTCCACCCGGCCGACTGTCGAGCTGCCCCGTCCCTGCACCCGACCCAACCCCGACCCGACCAGCAACCCCCACGCCCGCCGCCGGAGGGACCTCGCCCCACGGACTGTCAGGGCGCCCCGTCTGTGCACCCAGCTCGACAGTCTCCGCAGCAGGGTCATGTCCGGCGGCGAGGCATGGCGGCTCCGGGTGTTGAGCGCTGGACGGAGAGGCGGATCGGCGTCCGCGAATCCGACCGCCGGACCGCGCTCTCCTGCGCGCATCTGGTGGACCGGATCGACGCGCCGTCGAGGGCTGGACGACGCCCCTTCCGGCGACCGGTGGTCCGGAATCCGGGGCCGGTCGCGACGTCTCGGTGGCGGCAGGGGGTGCGGGAGTGGCTCGGGTACGGCAGGGTATGAACATCGGGCGGCTGCCGACGCCGGGATCGGGTCCGGGCCGGCCGGCGTACCGGGAGGCACACCATGACGAACTCGGAAATACCGGTCGTGGTCGGGCTCGACAACGGCGGTAACAGCAACAACGCCACCGTGCTGGACGCGACCGGCCGGTTCCTGGTCGACCAGTTGGTCGAGAGCCCGTGCCAGGTGCTGGAGGGCCCGGAGGCGGCGGTCGAGGCGCTGGCGGGGGCGATGGCACAGGTGCTGGCGCGTACCGGCACCCGGCCGGAGCAGGTCCGGGCCGTCGGGCTGGACACCCCGGGGCCGGCCAGCGCCACCGGGGTCATCTCGTCGAAGGGCTCGACGAACTTCTCCCAGCCGGCCTGGCGCGGCTACGACATCCGGGGCGCCCTCGAACGCCGGCTCGGCCTGCCGGTGGTCTACCACAACGACGGCAACGCGGCCGCGCTCTACGCCCACCACTCCTACTTCGGCGCCGACGCGCCGCAGCGGTCGTCGGTCTCCGCCATCGTGGGCACCGGACTCGGCGGTGGCGTGGTGGTGTGCGGGCAGGTGGTGACCGGTACCGCCGGGATGGCCGGCGAGCTCGGGCACGTGCACATCCCGATGTTCGGCCTGCTCGCCGAGGGGCAGCCGGTGCCGGTCTGCAACTGCGGGTTCGTCGGGGACGTGGAGAGTGTCGCCTCGCTGACCGGCATCCGGCGCAACCTGCTGCCGTACTGGCTGGGCCGGTACGCCGGGCACCCGCTCGGCGATCTCGACCCGGTGAGTGCCGCCAAGCAGGTCCGGTCGTACGGGGTGGACGGCGACCCGATGGCGCTGCGGATCTTCGAGCAGCAGGCGATGGCCCTGGGCCGGCTCTTCACCATCGTCGCCAACTTCACCGACCCGGACGGGTACTTCGTCGGCGGTGGCGTGGTCGAGGCGGCGCCGGAGTTCCGGGACTGGTTTCTGGCCACCGTCCGGGAACACACCACGCTCCGGACCGAGCAGGCCGAGCGGGCCCGGTTCGCGCTGGTGCCGGATCTCGACATGGCCGGGGCCCGGGGCGCCGCCATCGCCGCGCTGAAGCTGCTGGACGGTGCGGCCAGCCCGGCCGTCCGAGGGCAGGATCAGCCGGCCAACTGAGACTTCGGCCGGGCGTCAGCCGTGCGACTTCGCCAGGTTGACGAACGCCCGCCACGCAGCCGGCGCCCCCGGAGGTGACGCGGAACGCCCCGCCTCCGTCGCCCCGGCCCAGGGCGACGAATCGCAGGGCAGACCCGGCATGGAACGGGAACACGGCCACCACGTAGGCGGGTCCGGTCGGCTGTCGCGCCTACCGGGGCGCCCGGGCCGAAGCCGATCAGTGATGGGCGTCGTCGTGCTGCGGGACCTGACGAAGCTGACCGACCCGAACCGTCCGCACTCGCCCCGCCGCCCATTGTGGACGTGCCGCCAGTGCGGCTCCCCCTGGCCGTGCCTGTTGAGCAAATGGTCGCTGCTGGTGGAGTTCCGGCAGGAGCCGCTGTCGCTGTTCGGGTACCTCGGGGCGGCCCTGTTCGAGGCGGCCGGGGACCTGTTCCGACTGAGCCCGAACCCCGGGCCGTACCCGGCCGAACTGCACCGCCGGTTCCTCGGCTGGGTGCCGACGGAAAGGATGATCAGGCGGGCGCTCGCGCAACGGGTGGCCGGTCTCCCGGCGCACCCGGCCGCCTCGTCCCCTCCGGCGGTCTCGGCGCAGCGACAGGCATACGGCGGCCCGGGGCGCGGCGGAAGCGGGCCGGGATGCCCGTGTCGATGGTGCTGGGGGGAGTGCCGGCGGTAGGGGAAACCCGACCCTGACCTGCTCAGGGTCGCGGAACCCCGGGATCGGTCCGGGATCACGCCGGATTCGCCGACGCGGCGGCGCGACGACGCTGGTCACATGATGTCCGGATCCCTACCGCAGCCGTGGACCGCTCGACCGCTGACCCTGGTCGCGGCGCTCGGCATGTGCCTGACGGCGACCCTGGGCGTCGCGGCGCACCTCGCCCCCGACCCCGGGATGAGCCCGCTGTCGCTCACCATCAGCGACTACGCGGTGTCGAACAACGGCTGGCCGATGAACGTCGCGATCCTGATCCTCGGGATCACCTCGCTGGCCGTGCCACTGGCGTTGCGGGCCGCCCGGGTCAGGGTGGGACGCCTCGCCGAGGCGCTGCTGCTGGTCTGGTGCCTGGGGCTGATCGCCTCGGCGCTGATCCCGACCGACCCGATCGGGGTGGTCGAGCTGAGTACCCAGGGCTACGTGCACAGGTACGTCTCGGTCGCCGCCTTCGTCGCCCTGCCGGTCGCGACGCTGCTGGCCATCCGCCGGCTCGCCGCCGACGCCCGCTGGCGGGATGCCGTACGCCGGTTGCGGGCGCTGGCGGTGACCAGCGTGCTCGCGCTGCTCGCGCTCTACTACGTCGCGTTTCCCGGTGGTCGGGTGATGATGGGCCTGGTCGAACGGATCCTGGTGCTGGTCGAGTTGGCGCTGCTCGCGGTGTTGGTGGCGCGGCTACATCGGGTCGCCGGCAACCCGTCCCGGGCGGTCCCGGCCCGCTAGCAGCCCGCGTCGGAGTCCCGCAAGCATCGGTCCGAGCCGCTCGCGCCAGTCGTCGAGCTTCGCTTCGGTCACGTCCGGCATCCAGATCACAGTAGCCGGGATCAGCGTCGCGGTCCCAGCACCGTCAGCTCCATCGTCGGTGCCTCCGCCGGGTCGACCGGCGACCGCCGGTTCCCCCGCAGCCAGCGCGGCGCCCACCAGTTCGCCTCGTCGAGCAGCCGCATCAGGGCGGGGAGCACGAGTCCGCGGATCACGGTGGCGTCGATCAGGATCGCGGCGGCGAGGCCGACCCCGAGCTGCTTGTACTCCAGGATCGACAGGGTCGCGAAGACCGCGAAGACCGCCACCATGATGATCGCGGCGCTGCTCACCACACCGGCGGACGAGACGATCCCGCGTTCGATCGCGACCCGGGTCGGCACGCCGTGCAGCACCGCCTCGCGGATCCGGCTGACCACGAAGACGTGGTAGTCCATGGAGAGCCCGAAGAGGATGACGAAGAGCATCAGCGGCAGCCAGGAGACGACCGCGCCGTTGCTCTGGAAACCGAGCAGCTCCTCCGCCCAGGAGTGCTGGAACACCAGCACCAGCAGCCCGTACGAGGCGGCGACGGAGAGGGCGTTGAGCAGGATCGAGGTCAACGCCACGGGTACGGACCGGAAGCTGCCGAGCATGACCAGGAAGGTGACGGCGAGGACGAAGCCGAGCACCGACGGCAGCGAGTCCGACATCTGGTCCAGGAAGTCCTGGCCGCTGGCGGTACGGCCGGCGACCGCGTAGTCGGTGTCCGGCACCCGGCCGACGGTGGCCGGCAACAGCTCGGCCCGGAGCCGGCGCAGCGTCTGGACCGCCTCGTCGCTGCCGGCCGGACCGGCGACGTACACCGAGACGAGCCGGACCAGGCCGTCGGCGGAGCGCCGTACCGTGGGCTCCCGGTCGTGGGCGAAGCCGGCCGCGTCGCGCAGCCGGATGCCGAGTTCGGTCAGCGCCCGGTCCAGCTCGGCGCCGTGCCCGGCCCCGGTGCGGATCGCGACGGTGTGGCTGGTGCCGAGATCGTTGCTGGGGAACGCCGCCGCCAGCCGGTCGTAACCGCGCAGGATCGGGATGGAGCGCGGCAGGTCCGCCGAGGTCGGCCGGGCGAGCCGCATGTCGAGGGCCGGGGCCGCGAGGGCGAGCAACGCGAGTACGGCGACCAGCAGCGTCGGCGCCGGCCAGCGCAGCGCCGGCCGGAGTACCACCGACCAGAACCGGTTCCGGCCGGCCCGCTCGATCCGGCGGCCGAGGAACGGCACCCGGGGCCGGTCCACCCACCGCCCCAGCGTGACCAGTACCGCCGGCAGCACGGTCAGCGAGCCGAGCATCGCGACCCCGACCACCAGGATCGAGCCGGTCGCCATCGAACTGAAGGTGTTCTCGCCGACCAGGTAGAGCCCGGCCATCGCCACCATCACCGCCAGCCCGGAGACGAGTACCGCGTGCCCGGAGGTGGCGGCGGCGATCTCGACCGCGCTGCGGTGGTCCCGGCCCCGGGCCCGCTCCTCGCGCTCCCGCCGCAGGTAGAACAGGGAATAGTCGACCCCGACCGCCATCCCGATCAGCAGGATGACGCTGTTCACCAGTTCTCCGGCGGGGAAGACGTGCGACGCGAACGCGGCCAGCCCGAACGCGGCGGCCACCGCCGACAGCGCCAGCAGCACCGGTACGCCCGCCGCGATCAGCGCGCCGAAGCTGACCACCAGGATGCCCAGGGCCACCGGCACGCTGATCAGTTCGGCCCGCCGGAAGTCCGCGCCCAGCGTCTCGGTCAGGGCCTTGCCGAGCGAGGCACTGCCGATCTGCTCGATCCGCAGGTCCGGAAATTCCCGCTGGACCTCGGCGGTACTGGCCAGCAGCGCCGGTACCTGCCGTTCGGCGGCGTCGGCCGTACCGTCCGGCGTGCCGGCGAGCACCACCTCGACCAGCAGCGCGGTGCCGTCCGGCGCGGGCAGCGGCGGCCGCACCTCCGCGACCTCCGGCAGGGTACGCATCCGGGTGCCGACCTCGGCCGCCGCCGCCTCGGCCCGGTCCCGGTCGAGCGCACCGGTCACGGGCGTGATCAGGACGTTCTCCGTCACCGGCGGCTCGGCGAACCGGCCGTCCCGCTCGATCCGGTCGGCCCGGGCCAGTTCGCCGTGCAGGCTGTTCGCCCCGGTCGCCGGCACGGTGCCGACGGCCGAGCCGCCGATGACACAGGCGGCGACGAAGAGCAGCCAGCCGAGGATGGCGAGTCGGGGGCGGGTGGCGCTCCACCGGCCGATCCGCACGGTCAGGGGAATACGTTTCACAGGTCGGAGTCCTCAACGCTGTCGGATGATCCAGGACCCGTCTCGGGTCCGTTCCGACGTTAGAAATCCGCCCGGACGTCCACCATGAGGTGCGGCATCCGTCCCAGGGCGGCCGGCCGCAATCGGCGTACTGCGGCAGACCACACCCCGCCGGCCGGTGCGCAGGTCAGCCGACGGGATAGCGGGACTGGAAGTCGAGGCGCGCGTCGGCCTCCTCGGCGATCCCGGTCAGTACGTCGTCGAGGGCCAGGAACGCGGCCCAGCGCTGCTGCCCGCCGGCCGCCGCCAGGCGGTCCACGATCCGGGTTTCGAGGTCGGCTTCGCGTCGGCCCTTCCAGACCTTGTCGGCGAGGCTGACCAGCAACTCCTCGATCGTCGCGTCCGGGGAGTCCCAGCGGGCGTGGCTGGCGGCGAACCGGGCCAAGGCTGGTGGGACGCCGTACCCGATCAGGAGCTCGCGGCCGGCGGGCTCGTGCCGCGAGCCGGGCCCGGAGAGCTCCTCGGGATGGCGGGTCTTGCCGATGTCGTGGGTGGCCGCGCCGAAGAGCACCGCCCCGTGGTCGACGGCGAGCTCGGGACAGTGCTGGCCGAGCCAGTCGAGCAACTGGGCCGCGACGTCGTGCACCGCGCGCAGGTGTGCGGCCAACCGGGCCGGGGCGTTCGACCTGAGCAGCAGCTCGGCGGCCTCCGGCGGGAGCGGTCGCAGCGGCGGCGTGCCGGGGTCGGTGAGGGCGCGGTGCAGCGCGGTGGCGGTCACGCCGATCAAGGGTAGCCACCGCCACGCCCCCTGACCGCCGACCCGGACCGGCGGAACAGGGGGCGTGGGGCACCGGAGCTGGGCGGGCCGAGCCTTGCCGGGGGGACGCAGCTCGGTGACCGCCGACCTCCCCCGCAGGTCAGGGGAGAACGGGGGAGGTGGGCAGCGCGGTGGTGAATGCGGTCCAGGCGGCCGGTGCGAAGACCAGCACCGGGCCGGTGGTGTCCTTGGAGTCGCGTACGGCCACGACGTCGTCGGCGGCCCCGGCGAGCAGGGCGAACTCGACGCAGGCGCCCTGGTCTCCGCTGTGGCTGCTCTTGCGCCAGGGTGCCCGGCCGAGCAGGTCGGTCGTCTCCGGTGACATGTCACAGTCCTTTCAGGAGGCGGTTGATGTTGTCGCGGCTTTCCGCGGGACTCAGCGCGACGGCCCGCAGGTGTTCCATGATCTTCGTGCAGGTCCGCAGCTCGTCCGGCCGGTCGAGGATCAGTTGTCCGGCGACGGTCTCCACCGAGGCGAGGATCGGATCCTCCGGATCGGCGAACTCGAGGATGTGCAGCGAACCACGGGTACCGCGGTGGTAGCCCGCCTTGAGCGGGATGACCTGGACGGTCACGTTCGGCAGCTCGGACATCTTGAGCAGGCTCTTCAGCTGCGCCGCCATCACGGCCTCCCCGCCGACCGGCCGAAGCAGGGCGCCCTCGTCGACGATGGCGTCGTAGATCGGCGGGTCGGGCTCCTTCAGCCGCTCCTGGCGGCCGATCCGGATCTGCACCCGCTGTTCCACCTCCTCGTCGCCGAGGGTGTGCGGGCCGCCGCGCATGATCGCCCGGATGTACTCCGTGGTCTGGAGCAGGCCCGGCACGACCGAGGGCTCGAAGTTCGCGATCGCGGTGGCCTCGGCCTCGACCGCGATGAAGTCGATCGTGCGGCGGTCCAGGATGTACGAGTAGGGAACCCACCAACCCTGCTTCCGGGCCTCCTTGGCGAGCGCCACCATGTCCTCCAGTTCGCTCTCCGGCCGCTTGTAGAGGGTGAGCAGCGCGCGTACCGAGGCCGGGCTGACCATCGTCTGCGCGTTCTCGTACCGGGAGAGCGTGCTGCGAGTGCTGTTGATCTCGTCAGCGGCCTGTTCGAGGGTGAGCCCGGCCGCCTCGCGGGCATGGCGCAGGGCGATGCCGAGGCGGCGGGCACGGAACGACTTCGGAGCCATGCATCGATCCTGTCACATGGAACCGGGAATGCGTGCATGAGAGAAGCTACGTGAGAGTTGCATTCACGCGTTCACAACTGGCAATCTGTCATCACGTCCTCACCGCCGGTGGTCGTGTCGACGGTGGCTGTGGGTGACCGAAGGGGAATGAGGCGCACGGCGATCGGACCTTCCCGTACCCGATCGCCGTGTCCCTCCCGCCAGCAAGCGGACCTGGAGGTGACAGATGACCGCGACCCCGTGCTGGCCTCGGGTTTCCCGATGCCGCTGGTGCGCGCGACCCGTGTTGCGGGACAACGAGGGCGCGTGGATCCACGCCGACCTGGCCTACGTGTGCCGGGACCGGTGGGGTGGGCTGGCCGGCACGACGGCCGAGCCGGAGGCGGCTCGCCGTGGCCTCTGACCGGCACGGACTTCGGAGTGATCGCGGGCGGGGAAGCTACCCGCGGTGGTGGCCGGGGCGGTCACGGTGACCCGGTATCTCGTGGTGCTCACCGACGTGCGGCCGCTGACCAAGGAGGGCCGGGACGAGCGGATCGAGCCCGAACGGCGCCGCCAGGTCGTCGGCGCCACCAGCCGGGAGGCCGCCGACCGGATCGCCACCGCCTTCGCGGCGCTCGGCATGGTGCGGGCGGGACGGCAGCGGGTCAAGGTACTCGCGGTCGGCCGACGGCGATCCCTGGCCGGCTGAGCCGCCGACCGCCGGTCGGGTCGCCGGTTCGGTCGCCCGGGGTGAGCGGTCACCCGCCACAGGTGGTCAGCCGCCCGAGGTGAGCGGTCAGCCGCCATAGGTGGCAGCCGCCACAGGTGAGCGGTCAGCCGCCCGAGAGGAGGCGGCGGAACCGGAACCAGCAGCGGCGGACCAGCAGACCCACCTCGACCGCGGCCCGGCTGCGCCACCGGATGATCAGCGTCAGCAGCGGCACGACCATCGCCGTCGTGCCGACCACGACGACCGCGACCGGCGGATGCGGGCCGAGCGTGAAGAGCAGCATGCCGAGCAGCAGCGCGGCGAGCCGCAGCGGCGCGGTGACGAAGGAGAACCGGTAGCGGTTGGCCAGCACCAGCGCGCGGATCGGCGCGGAGAGCCGGTTGAACCGCCAGCGCAGCAGCGCGAGAACGGCAGCCGCGCCGGCCAGCGCCACCAGCACCCCGCTGGCCGCCGCGAGCGGACGGGACGCGATCGCCTCCTGCAACGTCCCCACCACGAAGGCGACGACCAGGAGTACGACGCAGCCGAGATCGGTCAGCAGCCAGAGCGCCCGGCGGGCATTGCGGGTGCCGGCCCGGATCGCGACCGGATCGGTGGGTACCGTCTGGAGCACCCCGGCCATGGCCGGCGAGGCGCGTACCGCCCGACCCCGGTCACTGTCCAGGGTGGCCAGCCCGTACAACGCCTGCGGGTCGTCGGGGGCGAGCCGCAGCGCCTCCAGGTACGCCGCCCGGGCCCGGCCGAACTCCGCCATCCGGCGCTGCACCTTGCCCTCGGTGATGTGCGCCCAGACACTCTCCGGGTCGAGTTCCCTGGCCCGCCGGGTCGCGGCCAGCGCGGCGAGCACGGTCCGGGTACCGCTGCCGCGCAGCAGCGCCTCGGCCCGGGCGAGTTCGTTGCGGGCATCGTCCGGATCGAGGGAGCGGGCCAGCTCGGCGGCGGCGAGCGCCTCGGGGATCCGGCCGAGCTGGCGGAGCGCCAGGGAGCGGTTGCGCTGCAACTGTGGGCTCTCCGGGGTACGCCGGGCCGCGCTGTCGAGCACGGTCAGCATGTCTCCCCAGCGGCCCTCCCGCTGGTAGCAGTAGCCGAGCACCTGTAGGGCGTGGCTGTCGCCCGGATCGCCCTGGAGCGCCTGGCTGATCAGCGGGTACGCCGCCTTGACCCGGCCGACCTGGGCGAGCTGCAACGCCCGCTCCAGGAGCGAGTTCTTGGCGTCTGCGCCCGTACCGGCCTCGGCGGCCCCGGCGGCATCGGTGGCATCGGCGGTCATCAGATCAGCTTTCGCCGCTTCAGATAGCCGACCAGGTCGTCGTACATGCCGCCCTCGTTGGCGAACATCGCCACGTTCCGGGCGGTGGCGAACCACGGCTTGGTGGACGGGCGGACGTCCTTCAGCGCCCGGTCGAAGTCGCGCTGCTCGATCATCCGTACCTCGCCGCGCCGGATCGAGTCGGCCATCGCGTACTCGGCGGCCGACTCGCACAGGTGTGCCAGGTCGGCGCCGGAGAAGTCCTCGGTGGCGGCGACGATCCGGCGGATGTCGATGTTGGCGATCGGCCGCTCCCGCAGGTGGTACTCCAGGATCGAGGTCCGGGCCGGAGCGTCCGGCGGGAGTACCAGGACCACCCGGTCGAGGCGGCCGGGCCGGCGCAGCGCGGGGTCCACGTCCCAGGGCGTGTTGGTGGCGGCCAGCACGAAGACGCCCTCGTTGTTGCCCTCCACGCCGTCGAGTTCGGCGAGCAGTTGGTTGCCGATCGTCCGCATCCCGCTGGAGGTGACCTTGGAGCGCTTGTGCCCGAGCGCGTCGACCTCGTCGAGGAAGAGTACGCACGGCGCGCTGCGCCGGGCCGTCTGGAACAGCTCGTGCAGGTTGCGCTCGGAGTTGCCGATCCACATGTCCAGCACGTCCACGATGGAGAGCGAGATGAACTTGGCGCCCATCTCGCCGGCGATCGCCTTGGCCAGGAACGTCTTGCCGCAGCCGGGCGGGCCGTACAGCATCAGGCCGCCGCGCAGGCTCTTGCCGTACAGCTTGCGCAGTTCCGGGTTGCGCAGCGGGCCGAGGAAGGCCAGTTCCAGCCGCTCCTTGACCTCGGTCATCCCGCCGACGTCGCCGAGCCGGACGGTGGAGACCTCGACGTCGAACATCCGGTCGGCGTCCCCGGTCACCGGCTCGGGCTGGTCTCCGGCCGGCGAGAAGCGCGGCGGCACCACGTCGGCGAGTTCCTGCTCGTAGGCGGCGAGCGAGTCGTCGCCCGGCTGGCCCGGTCTGGGTGGCCGGGCCGGTGGCGGTGGATCCGCTGCGGCTCCGGTGCCGGCCGCCGGTTCGGCGGCGGCGTCCGGGCCGGTCGCCGGGCCCGGCGCGGGCGTGCCGGAGGCCGGCGTACCGGGCGCGGGTGCACCGCCGCCCAGGGCCCGCTGCATCAGGGCCTGTGCCTGCGGGTCGGCCGGGTTGCTGGCGAGCGCCTGCCCGACGTGCGCGATCGCCTCGGCGGGGCGCCCGGCGTCGAGGAGCAGCCCGGCGAGGTGCAGCCGCAGCGGAACGTCCTGCGGGCTCGCGTTCACCGCCGAGGTCAGGCTGTCGATGACCGAATCGGAACTCACAAGACGAGCAGCCTAGACGGCAGCGGTCCCGGCGGCGACACACCCGCAACTCCGGTCGCCGCAGCCCCTCAAGCGCCGGTACGTCACCGGTTACCCGTTGTGCTCGGCACGCTCACTCCGGTAGAGGTTTCCCGGCGCTGAAAAGGGGTGTAGACCCGGGAGTAGGCCACGCAGAGTAGGGTCACCCGGTGAGCGCACGAGGAGCGACGGCAGCACCGCTGGGTCTCCGGCCGGGCGGACCCCGTCGGGTGCCGCGTTCGGCCAGCGACGACGCGGGCCAGCGGTGCCGCGTTCGGCCAGCGATGACGCCGGCCAGCGGTGCCGCGCTCGGCCAGCGACGACGCCGGCCAGCGGTGACGCGAGCGACCAGCGGTGACGCGAACGAAAGGTGACCGGAGTGACCACCCCAGGCAAGACCCGCGTGGCCGTCGTCTTCGGCGGCCGCAGTACGGAGCACGCGATCTCCTGCGTCAGCGCGGGCAGCATCCTCGGCGCCCTCGACCCCGACGAGTACGACGTGGTTCCGGTGGGCATCACCCGGGCCGGCCAGTGGGTACTGACCGACGGTGACCCGGCCCAGCTCGCGATCACCGAGCGGCGGCTGCCTGAGATCACCGCCGCCGCCGGATCCACCGTGGTGTTGCCGGCCGACCCGACCGGCGACGGTCTGATGGTGCTGGACCCGTCCCAGGGGCCCCAGGCACTCGCCGGAGTCGACGTGGTCTTTCCGGCGCTGCACGGCGCGTACGGCGAGGACGGCACCATCCAGGGGTTGCTGGAGATGGCCGGCATCCCGTACGTCGGTGCGAACGTCTTCGCCTCGGCGGCGGCGATGGACAAGGAGTTCACCAAGAAGCTGGCGGTCGCCGAGGGCATCCCGGTGGGGCCGTACGTGGTGCTGCGCAGCGGGGTCAGCCTGACCGAGGAGGACAAGGAGCGGCTCGGGCTGCCGGTCTTCGTCAAGCCGTCCCGGGCGGGTTCGTCGGTCGGGATCAGCAAGGTCTCCGACTGGGCCGATCTCGACGACGCCGTCGCGCTGGCCCGGCAGGTCGACCCGAAGGTGCTGGTCGAGGGCGCGATCGTCGGCCGGGAGATCGAGTGCGGGGTGCTGGAGGCCGAGGCCGGTGGCGGCCCGGAGGCGTCGCTGCTGGCCGAGATCCGGGTGGCCGAGCACGACTTCTACGACTTCGAGGCGAAGTACCTCGACGCCAGCGACTACGACATCCCGGCCGAGCTGCCGGACCGGGTGACCCGGCAGGTACAGGAGTACGCCTGCCGCACGTTCACCGCGCTGGACTGCGCCGGTCTGGCCCGGGTCGACTTCTTCGTCACGCCGGAACTGGACGTCTACCTCAACGAGATCAACACCATGCCGGGGTTCACCCCCACCTCGATGTTCCCGCAGATGTGGGCGGCGACCGGGCTGGAGTACCCCAAGCTGGTGAACCGGCTGATCCGGACCGCGCTGCGTCGAGGCACCGGTCTGCATTGACAAACGTCTGTTCGCTGCCGCCGCCCGTCAGGGGTAGGTCGGCCGGACCGGAAACGGCGTGGCGTCGGTGGGATGGCGGTCAGCCCTCGGTGCAGCCGGTCGGCACGTCCGGCACCGACGGCACCGAGGCGACCAGGGACTCCGACACGGGTGCCGCCCACTGCACCGTCTGCTCCTGCCCGGCCGGCACGCTGAGCCGGACCGGCACCTCACGGTCCACAGTGGTCAGTACCAGGCCGCCGTCGCGGTGTTCGGTGAGCCAGCAGACCTTGTTGATCATCCAGAGGTCGGGGACGTCCGGAACGGCCGGCCGGGCCACGCCGCAGGCCACGGTGATGGCCGGGTCGCCGTACGCGGCGTTCTGCTCCGGCCCGGCGGTGACCGGGCGCTGGGCGAGGGCGCGGAGGGTGGCCGGCAACCGGGACAGCAGGGCCCGGCAGACCGTGGCCGGCCGTTCGGCCAGGGCCGGGGCGGCCATCTGCACCGGCGCGGTCGCCTGCGGTGCGGCCGAGGTCGGCGTCGCGGCGGGCTTCTCGACCGGATCCGGGCTGAGCTGGCCGAAGACCAGCACCGCGACGAGGACGGTCAGCGGTAGGGCGACCACCGTGGCCCAGAGCGCCGCCTGCCGGGTGGTCCGGTCCGGCCCGGCCCCGGTCGGCGAGCCCGCCGGACGACCGGTCGCCGCCGCCTCCGACCCTGACTCGACCGCTTCCGGCTGCGAGGCGGCTGCTTCCGGCTGGGTCTGGTGCCCGTCCGGCTGGCCGGACTTCGTGCTCCGCACCACTTACAACCGGACCACGGAGCAGGTCAGCGTGCGGGTGATGCCGGGCACCAACTGCACCTTGCTGACGATCATCTTGCCCAACTCGTCGACGGTGTGTGCCTCGGTGAGCACGACCACGTCGTACGGGCCGGTGACGGCGTCGACGCGGACGACTCCAGGAATATCCGAGATGTGCGCGGCCACGTCACGTGCCCTTCCGACCTCTGTCTGGATGAGGATGTACGCCTGGACCACGACCCGCCTCCCGTCCGCCGCCGAGCGGCTAGACCGTGAAAATACCGTACGGAGCAGGTCGGATCCCGATCGGTGGTCGGAGGAGACACGATGAGCGATCGAATCGGCCGGCCCGGTGCGGGTGCGGCACCGGATCCGGAGGTACCCGGAAACCGGTGGCCGCGACCAGCCACGGGCCCGGCCGGGACGGCTGCCGAGCGTGCCCGGAGGTCGGTGTGAGCGTCGCGAGGGCCGGCGAGTTCGGCCTGATCGCCCGGGTCACCGCCCGGCTGGGCGCCGGACACGCCACGCTGCTCGGGCCGGGCGACGATGCGGCGGTGGTGCACGCCCCCGACGGCCGGGTGGTCGCCTCGACGGACGTACTGGTCGAGGGGCGGCACTTCCGCCGGGACTGGGCGAGCGCCGTGGACATCGGGCACCGGGCCGCCGCGGCGAACCTGGCCGACGTGGCGGCGATGGGCGCGGTGCCGACCGCGCTGCTCGTCGCGCTCTGCATGCCGCCGGACCTGGAGGCGCAGTGGGCGGAGGAGTTGGCCGACGGCCTGGCGGCGGAGGCGGCCCGGGTCGGGGCGAGCGTGGTCGGCGGGGACATGTCGGCCAGCCCCACCCTGACCATCGCGGTGACCGCCCTCGGTGACCTCGGCGGGCTGCCCCCGGTGGTGCGCAGCGGCGCACGGGCCGGCGATGTCGTCGCGCTCGCCGGTCGGCTGGGCTACGCCGCTGCCGGCTACACCGTGCTGTCCCGCGGATTCCGTACCCCGAAGGTCCTGGTCGAGGCGTACCGGCGGCCCGAGGTGCCGTACGGGGCGGGGCCGTCGGCGGCCCGGTTCGGCGCCACCGCCATGATCGACGTCTCGGACGGGCTCCTCGCCGACCTCGGTCACGTGGCGACAGCCAGCCGGGTCGGCATCGACCTGCTCGGCAGCGCGTTCGAGGTGCCTGAGCAGATGCGGGACGCCGCACACGCGCTCGGGGTGGATCCGCTGGCCTGGGTCCTCGGCGGTGGCGACGACCATGCGCTGGTGGCGACGTTCCCGGAGGACCTGCCGTTGCCGGGCGGCTTCCGGCTGATCGGTCACGTGGTGCACGGTGCCGGGGTGACCGTGGACGGGCGGGCGTACAAGGGATCGGGTGGCTGGGACCACTTCCGCTGACCGGCGTCGATCGAGCCGTCCGGTGCGCCGGTTTCCGGATCGGCGAGTACCCCGGGCCCGATCGGTAAGGCGTGAGCGTGGGTCGTACCCTTCACCGGGTGAGTGAGCTGGACATCCGCGCCGTCCCCTACGACTCCCCGGTCGCACAGCAACTGGTCGTCTCCGCGCTGGCCGACCTGGCACAGCGGTACGGCGGCGGGGGCGACGAGACCCCCGTGGCGGCGAGCGAGTTCTCCCCGCCCGCCGGGGCGTTCCTGGTGGCGTACCTGGACGAGGTGCCGGTCGGCTGCGCCGGGTGGCGTACCCACGGCGGCACCGGCGACGTCGCCGAACTCAAGCGGATGTACGTCTCCCCGGCGGCTCGCGGTCGCGGCGTCGCCCGGCGGATGCTGTCAGCGGTCGAGGACTCGGCCCGGGAACACGGACGCCGCCGGTTGATCCTGGAGTGCGGCGACCGGCAGCCCGAGGCGATCGCGCTCTACAAGGGCAGCGGCTACGAGCGGATTCCGGACTTCGGCTACTACCGGGACGAGCCGGGGGTGCTCTCGTTCGGCCGCTCGCTCTGATCCGCCGGCCGGTCGGCACCCCTCACCTCGCCCGGCACCCGTTACCGGTGGCCCGCCCGGGTGGCGGGGGCGCGCCTGGATGGCGGGTCCGGGGCGCACGACGATAGCCGCCGGAACACTGCTCCGGCGGCTATCCGAGCTTACGGTTGCCCAGGCTCAGGCGCGGGCGACCTTGCCGGCCTTGATGCACGAGGTGCAGACCTTGAGCTTGCGGGTCGTGCCGCCACCCGCCGGGGTACGCACCGACTGGATGTTCGGGTTCCAGCGACGGTTGGTCCGCCGGTGCGAGTGGGACACGTTGTGGCCGAAGCCAGGCCCCTTGCCACAGATGTCGCACACGCTAGCCACGGGATACTCCTGGGAATTGATCGTTGTCAGGTCGCCGGCAGGGTGCTGGCCGGGCAACCTGGCCAGGGTACCCGATGGCCGGGTCGCCGGGCGAATCGGCTCCACCCGGTCCCGGCCCGCCGGCCGCCACGTCGCTCCGCCGCCGGATTTCCGCCGGACGCGGTGGCCGGAGTCGCCCGGCAGTGCCAGCGGGGCGTCAGGGTACGCCAGTAGGCTTCTCGCCGTGCTGGAGACCCTCGATGCCGCGGCCCTGCACCGGTGGTGTGCCGGCGGGTTGGCCGCGCTCAAGCGGCACCAGGACGAGATCAACCAGCTCAACGTCTATCCGGTTCCGGATGGCGACACCGGCACCAACCTGGTGCTCACGATGACCTCCGCCGAGCAGGCGCTCCGGCTCGAACGGGACGATCCGGGCGTCGATGGACAGCCGGCACCCGCCCGCGTGCTGCGGCTGCTGGCCCGGGGTGCGCTGCTGGGCGCCCGGGGCAACTCGGGAGTGATCGTCTCGCAGATCCTGCGCGGCCTGGCCGACGCGCTCGGCGACACCCCCGAGGTCCGGGGTCGGGCGCTCGCCAGGGCACTGCGGGCGGCCGGCGCGGCGGCGTATTCGGCGGTGGCCGAGCCGGTGGAGGGGACCGTGCTCAGCGTCGTCACCGCCGCGGCGGCCGCCGCCGAACGGGCCGACACCGACGATCTTCCGGCGGTGGTCCGGGCCGCCGCGACCGCCGCCGCCGAGGCGCTGGCGCGTACCCCGGAGCAGTTGCCGGCGCTGGCCCGGGCCGGTGTGGTGGACGCGGGCGGGCGCGGCCTCTGCGTCCTGCTGGACGCGCTGGTCGAGGTGGTCACCGGTGCCGCACCGGATCGGCCGGGGCCCGTCCCGGCACCGCCACGCCGGCCGCTGGCGGCTGCCCGGGAGACCGGCTCCATCGAGTACGCCTACGAGGTGCAGTTCCTGCTCGACGCCGACCTGGCGGCGGTACGCCGGCTCCGCGCCGAACTGGCCCGGCTGGGCGACTCGCTGGTGGTGGTCGGCGACGAGGCGGAGACCACCGGCACGTCGACCTGGAACGTGCACGTACACGTCAACGACGTCGGGGCGGCGATCGAGGCCGGCGTGGTGGCCGGCCGGCCGTACCAGATCTCGGTCACCCGCTTCGAGGACCAGCTCCCGGGGGCGGGCCCGCCAGAGCCGGCTCCGGCGGACGCGCCGGAGCGGGCGGCGGTGGTGGTCGCCTCCGGTCCCGGGCTGGCGGCGATCTTCGCGGCCGAGGGGGCGACCGTGGTGGACGGCAACCCGTCCGCCGGGGAGCTGCTCGGGGCGGTCCGGTCGACCGGCGCGTCCCGGGTGGTGGTGCTGCCGAACGACCCGAACACCCAGGCGGTGGCCCGGGTGGCGGCCGAGGAGGCGCAGCCGTTCGGGATATCGGTGAGCGTGGTGCCGACCCGCTCCCCGGTGCAGGCGCTGGCCGCGCTCGCGGTCCGCGATCCGGCCCGCCGGTTCGCCGACGACGTGATCGCGATGGCCGAGGCGGCCGGCGCCTGCCGGTACGCCGAGGTCTGCCACGCCTCCCGGGAGGCGCTGACGGTCGCCGGCCGCTGCCACCCGGGTGACGTGCTCGGGCTGGTCGACGGCGAGGTGCACCTGATCGGCGGCGACCTGGTGCAGACCTGCACGGCGCTGCTCGACCGGATGCTCGGCGGCGGCGGCGAGCTGGTCACCCTGCTGCTCGGCGCCGACGCCCGGGAGGACCTGGCCGAGGTCCTCCGGGCCCACCTGGCCCGGCGCTGGCCCTTCGTCGAGGTGCACCACTACTCCGGCGGTCAGCCGTTCTACCCCTTGCTGGTGGGAGTCGAGTGACGCCGCTGGGGAAAGCCCGGACGACGGTGCCGGTGGAGAGCCGGACGACGGTGCTGGTGGAGAGTCGGATGAGAACGCTCGTGGGGGGCTGATGACAGCGAAGGAACCGGCCCCGGCCGGAGCGGTAGCGACCTCGGCCGACCTGGAGACACCGCTGCGCAAGCTGGTCGGCGAGAAGACGGCGAAGGCGCTCGCCAGCCACCTCGACCTGCACACCGCCGGTGACCTGCTCTACCACTTCCCGCGTCGCTACGACGAGCGGGGCGAGCACACCGACATCCGCTCCCTGGAGGTGGGGGAGCAGGTCACCGTGCTCGGCCAGGTGCAGCGTACGGCGGTGCGGCCGATGCGGCAGCGCCGGGGAAACCTGCTGGAGGTGACCGTCGGGGACGGCTCCGGCGGCGTACTGACGCTCACCTTTTTCGGCAACCAGGCGTGGCGGGAGCGGGATCTCAAGCCTGGCCGGTGGGGGATGTTCGCCGGCAAGGTCACCGAGTTCCGGGGCAAGCGCCAGCTCAACGGCCCGGAGTACGTCCTGCTTGGCGACGGCAGCGGCGACGGCGAGTCCGGCACCGGCGGCGAGGCGAGTGAGGAGATCGAGGAGTTTGCCGGGGCGCTGATCCCGGTCTATCCGGCCGCGGCGGCGGTGCCGACCTGGGTGATCGCCCGGTGTGTCCGGGTGGTGCTGGACACCGTCACGCCGCCGGAGGACCCGCTGCCGGCGACGCTGCGGGCCACCCGCAACCTGGTCGGGCTGGCCACCGCGCTGCGCGAGATCCACCGGCCGGGGAGCAAGGAGGAACTGTACCGGGCCCGGCACCGGTTGAAGTGGGACGAGGCGTTCGCCCTGCAACTGACCCTGGTGCAGCGCAAGCACCGGGCGGCGGCCTGGCCGGCCAAGCCCCGGCCGCGCCGCGAGGGCGGGCTGCTGACCGCCTTCGACGGCCGGCTGCCGTACGAACTGACCGCCGGGCAGCGCGCCGTCGGGGAGGAGGTCGCGGCGGATCTGGGTACCGCGCATCCGATGCACCGGCTGCTCCAGGGCGAGGTCGGCTCCGGCAAGACGGTCTGCGCGCTGCGCGCGATGCTCCAGGTGGTCGACGCGGGCGGCCAGGCCGCGCTGCTGGCCCCGACCGAGGTGCTCGCCGCGCAGCACTACCGGGGCATGCTCGACCTGCTCGGTCCGCTCGGTCGGGCCGGTGAGCTGGACGGCGACCCGGACGGTACCCGGCTGGCCCTGGTCACCGGTTCGCTCGGCGCGGCGGCCCGGCGGCGCACCCTGGAGAGCGTCGCGGCCGGGGAGGCCGGCATCGTGGTCGGCACCCACGCGCTGCTCTACGAGGGCGTCGACTTCGCCGACCTCGGCCTGGTGGTGGTGGACGAGCAGCACCGGTTCGGTGTCGAGCAGCGGGACGCGCTGCGGGCCAAGGCCGAGCAGCCGCCGCACGTGCTGGTGATGACGGCGACACCGATCCCGCGCACCGTGGCGATGACCGTCTACGGCGACCTGGAGATCTCCACCCTCTCCCAGCTGCCGCGCGGCCGGTCGCCGATCGCCTCGCACGTCGTACCGGCGGCGGAGAAGCCGGCGTACCTGGACCGGGCCTGGCGCCGGCTGCGCGAGGAGGTGGCCGCCGGCCACCAGGCGTACGTGGTCTGCCCGCGCATTGGCGACCAGGCGGCGACCGCCGAGGAGGTCGGCGCGGTCGGCGAGGACGGTCGACGTCCCCCGCTGGCGGTGGCCGAGGTGGCGCCACTGCTCGCCGAGGGCCCGCTGCACGGGCTGCGGATCGGCGTACTGCACGGACGGCTGCCGGCCGACGAGAAGGACTCGGTGATGCGGACCTTCGCGGCCGGCGAGCTGGACGTGCTGGTGGCGACCACGGTGATCGAGGTCGGGGTCGACGTGCCGAACGCGACCGTGATGATCGTGCTCGACGCGGACCGGTTCGGCGTCTCCCAACTGCACCAGTTGCGCGGCCGGGTCGGCCGGGGCTCGGCCGCCGGGCTGTGCCTGCTGGTCACCGAGGCCGTCGAGGGTACGCCGGCCCGGGAGCGGCTGGACGCGGTCGCCTCCACCACCGACGGTTTCCGGCTGGCCGAACTCGACCTGGAGCAGCGCCGGGAGGGGGACGTACTCGGGGCGACCCAGTCCGGGCGGCGTTCCCACCTGCGGCTGCTGTCCCTGCTCAAGGACGCCAAGCTGATCCGGGACGCCCGGGTCGAGGCGATCGCCCTGGTCGAGGAGGATCCGGAGCTGGACCGGCACCCGGCCCTGGCCGCCTCGGTGGCCGCACTCGTCGACGAGGAACGCGCGGAATACCTGGAAAAGGGCTGACCGTCAGCTACTCGTCACAAGGGCAACACGTACGCGTTGACGAAGAAGTGTTCGACCCGGCCCCAATGCAGATGACCAGCCTTCGCCTCGTCGCCCTGCCGGCCCACCCAGGTCGCACGCCCCGCGCCGCTGGTATCGAGTACCCGGAAAGACGCTGAGGGCGCGCCGACCGTTTCCGGTCGACGCGCCCTCAGGCGGTTGGTTCAGTGGGTGCGATTGCTACCGATCAGGCGGTGAAGGTCACCCGACGGCGGCGAGCCACGATGTAGAGCACCACACCGGCGGCGAGCAGCAGCACGGCGCCAGCCGCGATGCCACCGGCAGCGGCACCGGTCAGCGGCAGCTCACCCTCGCCACCGCCACCGCCGGACTCGCAGTCCTCCGGCTTCTCCCAGGCGAGCGACTTACCCTCTTGTCCTTCGACCTTAGGCGTGACGGTCAGCCCCTCCTCCGCTGTGAACGTGACGGTTTCGACCTTGCCCGGCTCCACAGTGACGGTCTTCGCCTCGCCCTTGTTCGGGGTCAAGGTCACGGTGAAGGTCTTGCCATCCTTCGGGTTGTCGATCTCGAAGATGAACTCGTCACAGGTCATGGCGTAGCTGAGGGCCGGCTCGCCGGGTTCGACGCAGTCCTCGGCTGCCGGCGGAGCGGCATCGTAGAGAGCCTCCTTCTGGCCCTCCTCGGTTACCGTGATCTTGCCCGCGTTAGCCGCCGGCACCGCGACGGCCTTCTCCTCGCCAGCGGCGACGGTGACCTTCTCCTCGAAGCCCTCGCTGCCCTTCACGGTGAACTTGGCAGGCGCGGTGGCGTTCTCGCCGTTCTGGAGCTTGACCACGACGCTGCCGTCGCAGTCGGAACCAACGGTGGCAGCCGGGTTCGCGGTGGCCGGAGGCTCTTCCTCTTCCTTCTCACAGGTGCCGGCGAACTTGACCTCCGCGCCGGCCCACTTGTTTTCCTCGAACTGGTTGTCCCAATTCGCCTTCATCCGCATGGCGACACCGGTCGTCTCGGCGGGAAGGCTCTGCTTGAACTCGAGGTTCTGGTTCACCGGGTGCGGGTAGTTCTTGCCCTCGGTGACCTCGATGCCCGGGATCGTGAGCTCGGAGGCCGTGTCACCGACGAACTTCTGGGCCTCGACCTCGGCGAACTTGAACTTCTGCACATCGCGCGGGGCGACGCTGCGGACGGTCCAGGTAACGTCCCATTCGCCGGTGGTGGTGTTGCACTCACCCTCGACCTTGACCTCGCTGTGATGGGCGCTCGCGGGGGCGGCAACAGCTAGCGCCGCAGTCATGCCGAGGAAGGCAGCCCCGAGGATGGCGAGCGGCCGCCGGAGCGGCAGCTTAGGACGGATCACGCGTACTCCTGAGAGATGAGGGCGTCATGGTACGACGCGGGTGGGAGGCGAGCGGGGGCGCCATGGGGTGGCGCTCGACCTGCGAGAACCGCCTCCCCGACGTCGTAGGCCGGCGAGACGCAGCCGGCACAGCGCACGACCTTAGCGATTGGCGTGGTACAGGAACACCCTTCAGGGTCTTCTAACGATGATGTTGTAAATTCGAGACCATTGATATACGGGTGGTAGTGAATCTATGTCCCTCGGTGTACTCGGCGTACCCGTTTGTCCGGTTGGCGTTCATCGGAGGTGTGTTGCCACCCGTGGCGAACCGGCACCACCTGCGGGTCGCGTAGCGTCGCTGTCATGCAGGAGGCGTCCACCCAGGAGGCGGGATGACCCGGATCGTGGCGGGCGTACTCGGCGGTCGCCGGATCTCCGCGCCGCCCGGCGGGCGTACCCGGCCGACCAGCGACCGGGTCCGGGAGGCGTTGTTCAGCGCGATCGAGGCGAGCACCGAGCTGGCCGGCGCGCGCTTCGCCGACCTCTTCGCCGGCTCCGGCGCGGTGGGCCTGGAGGCGCTGTCCCGGGGCGCCGAGCACGTGCTGCTGGTCGAGTCCGATCCCCGGGCCGCCCGGACCATCCGGGAGAACCTCGCCGCGCTGCGCTCGACCCCGGCCAGCCCGGTGGCCGGGACCGCCCGGCTGGTCACCGGCAAGGTCGCCCAGGTGCTCGGCACCCCGCCCGAGGAAGGCCCGTACGACGTCGTCTTCGCCGACCCGCCGTACGCGGTACCGGATTCGGAGCTGACGGCGGTGCAGGCCGCACTGCGCGACCAGGGCTGGCTGGCCCCGGACGCCCTGCTGGTGATCGAGCGGTCCAGCCGGACCGGGCCGGTCGACTGGGTGCAGGGGATCACCGCGCAGCGCAGTCGCCGTTACGGCGAGACCACTCTTTGGTACGGTCGCCGATCGTGAGACGTGCGGTCTGTCCCGGCTCCTTCGATCCGGTCACCAACGGTCACCTCGACATCATCGGCCGGGCGAGCCGGCTCTTCGACGAGGTGATCGTCGGCGTGCTGATCAACGAGTCCAAGCGCGGGCTGTTCACCGTCGACGAGCGGATCGAAATGCTCCGCGAGGTGACCGGCTCCTACGGCAACGTCCGGGTGGAGTCGTTCCAGGGACTGCTGGTCGACTTCTGCCGGACCCAGCAGGCCGGCGTCGTGGTACGCGGGCTGCGCGCGGTCAGCGACTTCGACTACGAGTTGCAGATGGCCCAGATGAACATCGGGCTGGCCGGCGTCGAGACCCTCTTCATGCCCACCAGCCCGCTGCACTCCTTCCTGTCGTCGAGCCTGGTCAAGGACGTGGCGAAGTGGGGCGGGGACGTCTCGCCGCACGTACCGGACGTGGTCCGCGAGCGGCTGCGGGAGCGGCTGGTCCGCCCCGGCTCCTGATCGGCCGGTGTCTTCCGGTCGCGCCCGTCCCGGGCACCGGCCGGCACCAACCGGACCCCGAGATCGGTGACGGCCGCCGCTCCGGCCCAGGTCCGGGCCCCTGCGACGCGCCGGTTCCGGGTCGATCGCCGGTCGGGTACGGATCGCACCGCATCATTGGTTGAGCAGTAATCCGGTCCGACACCCCATCATGTATGTCGACCGAAGCAACGACGGGAGTGAGGTACCGGTGGACCCGCTCGATCGCATAGACGAGATCATCGGCATGGTGGAGACGGCGCGATCCGTCCCGATGTCCCGCAACAACGCCATGGTCGACCGCGCCGAGATGATCGGTGCCCTTGAGGAACTGCGCGTCGAGCTGCCTGTCGAACTGCGCCGGGCGGCGGCGCTGCTGGAAGAGCGCGACAAGATCATGGATGCCGGCAAGCGGGAGGCGGACCGGATCATCAGCGAGGGCGAGGCGGAGCACGCCCGGCTGGTCTCGGTCAACGAGATCACCGTCTCCGCCGAGCACGAGGGCGCCCGGATCATCGCGGAGGCCCGGGCCGAGGCCCAGCGGCTCCGGGAGGAGGTCGACGACTACGTCGACACCGCGCTGGCCAACTTCGAGCAGTTCCTGACCCGGGCGCTCGCCTCCATCGAGCGCGGGCGGGACAAGATGCACGCGCTGCGCGAGATCGGCACGTTCGTGGGGGAGGAGAACGAGCGCCCGCTGCCGTTCTGAGCGTACTGTCCGGTCTGGGCACGCTGTCCGGACCGCTCACCGTCCCGACGGGCGGCGATCCGGATCGCCGCCCGGGGCGACCGGTGTCCGTCGAGGCCCGGCCGGCTCGCCCCGGTTCGACGCTAAGCCCCCTGCTCAGGTAACCTGTTTCGTCGGCCTCACACAGGCCGGAGTCTGACTATGCCCAAACATCTGCCGACCCATCTCAACCCCAGGTCGCCGCTGGTCCTCGACACGAGGGAGCTGCCGCGCCGACCTGGAGTGTTGCGTGCGGTCAATCGGACGGTGGCGGCACCGGCGGACCTCGGCGTGGAGCTGATCGGCGTGCCGGAGGGCGCGGACCTGAACCTCGACCTGAGGCTCGAGTCGGTGTCCGAGGGCGTACTCGTCTCGGGGACCGTCACCGGTCCGATCGAGGGCGAGTGCGGCCGCTGCCTGCGCCCGATCACGGACTCGCTGGTCGTCCCGATCCAGGAGCTGTACGCCTACGAGCACAGCACCACGGACGAGACGACCGACGAGGACGAGGTGGGCCGGATGCAGGGCGACCTGATCGACCTGGAACCGGCACTGCGGGACGCGGTGGTGCTCGCACTGCCGACCAACCCGGTGTGCCGGGAGGACTGCCCAGGACTGTGCCCCGAGTGCGGGGTCCATTGGGACGAACTGCCGGCTGAACACAGCCACCAGCAGGTCGACCCGCGCTGGGCGGGCCTGTCGCAACTGACCCGTCAAGAGGAGTAGGAAGAACCGTGGCCGTCCCCAAGCGCAAGATGTCGCGCAGCAACACCCGGTCCCGCCGGGCGCAGTGGAAGACCACGGCGGTCGCGACCGTGGCCTGCCCGCAGTGCAAGTCGCCGAAGCTGCCGCACGCGGCCTGCAGTGTCTGTGGCACCTACAACGGCCGCCAGGTCATCGAGGTCTGACCTCCTGGACACCGAGTGACGCCACCGACCTCCGGTCGGACGGCGCATTCGCCCTGGCGACTGCCCGGTGCACCGGCTCCCGCCGACGCCGACCGACCTTGGAGGGTCGGCGTACCCGTGGAGCCGGGCACCGTGCGGATCGCCGTCGACCTCCTCGGCGGGGACGAAGCTCCCGCCGTCGTGGTTGACGGCGCTCTGCGGGCGCTCCGCGCTGATCCCGACCTGCGTCTTCTGCTCGTCGGCCCCGCCGAGGTGGCCGACGGGCTGATCGCCGTACTTCGCCCGGCCGAGCGGGACCGGGTCGCCGTGCGGCCGGCCCGCGACGTGGTCGCGATGAACGGGGATCCGGCCGCGATCGTCCGCTCCGACAACACCATCCAGGCCGCGGTGGCGGCCGTGGTCGAGGGTGCGGCGGACGCGGTGGTCTCGGCCGGCGCGACCGGCGCGACCGTCACCGCCGCCGTGCTCGGCTTCGGCCGCTGGCCCGGCGTACGCCGACCGGCGCTGGTCGCCACCCTGCCGGCCCTGGAGGGCCCGGTGGTACTGCTCGACGTCGGCGGCTCCCTGGAGGCCCGACCGGGCACCCTGGCCCGGCACGCCGTACTCGGTGCGGCCTACGCGGCGGTCACCCACGGGGTGCCACAGCCCCGGGTCGGGCTGCTCTCGATCGGTACCGAGCCGGGCAAGGGCGACCGGATTCGTCGGGCCGCCGACCCGGCGTTGGCCGAGCAGGGTCTGCCGGCCGGTGCCCGCTACGTGGGCCTGGTCGAGGGGTACGACGTGGCGCTCGGCAACCGGGCGGACGTCGTCGTCACCGACGGTTTCACCGGAAACGTCCTGCTCAAGGGGATCGAGGGCGCGTACGCGATGGCCGGCGGCCCGCCTGCCAGCGGCGGCCCGCCACGCGCCGCCACCCTGCTCGGGGTGGCTGGTGCCGTGGTGGTCTGCCACGGTGCGGCCCGGGACGACGACGTCGCGTCGGGCATCGCGCTCGCCGCCCACCTGCACCGCCGCCGGACCATCCCGGCGGTGTCCGCGCTGCTCGCCGAGTCCACCGAGACCGGTCGGGCCACCGACACCGGGGTGTCGGCGTGAGTGGGCGTAGCGAGCGAATCAGCCAGTTCGGTGCGGATGAGCCTCATGACGGCACGCAGCGAAGCGGAGTGCCGGCGTGAGTGGGCGTAGCGAGCGAATCAGCCAGTTCGGTGCGGATGAGCCTCATGACGGCACGCAGCGAAGCGGAGTGCCGGCATGAGCGAACACACCAGCCAGCCCAGCCGTCCGGGTCGGGGCGGCGGCAGGCGAAGCGAGGAGACGGCATGACCAAGGACAAGCGGCGGCGACCGCCGACCACGCACCTGGAGGCGGCGTTCGGGGTCGCCCTGGACCCGGACCTGCTGGAGCGGGCCCTCACGCACCGGTCGTTCGCGTACGAGAACGGTGGCTTGCCGACCAACGAGCGGCTGGAGTTCCTCGGCGACTCGGTGCTGGGCGTGGTGATCACCACCGCGTTGTTCCACAACCATCCGGACCTGCCCGAGGGGCAGTTGGCGAAGCTGCGGGCCAGCGTGGTCAACATGCGGGCGCTGGCCGACGTCGCCCGGCGGCTCGGCCCGGCCGGACTCGGGCCGTACCTGCTGCTGGGCAAGGGCGAGGAGAGCACCGGCGGGCGGGACAAGGCGAGCATCCTCGCCGACACCCTGGAGGCGCTGCTCGGCGCGATCTACCTCCAGTACGGCCTGGACACCGTCGCCATCGTGATCCACCGGCTCTTCGACCCGCTGATGGCGGAGTCGGCCGGCCGGGGGGCCGCGCTGGACTGGAAGACCAGCCTGCAGGAGCTGACCGCCGCGCTCGGGCTGGGCGTCCCGGAGTACCGGATCGACGAGGCCGGGCCCGACCACGCCAAGACCTTCACCGCCTGGGTGGTGGTGGCCGGCCGGAAGTACGGCGGTGCCGACGGCCGCAGCAAGAAGGAGGCCGAGCAGCGGGCCGCCGAGGCCGCCTGGCGGACCCTCTCCGAACAGCAGAACGAGCCGGCCACCGCCGAACCGGCCGCCGGACGGCCGGTCGTCGCGACCTCCGGCGGGCCGGTCGACGCCGACCGCGGCAACCCGGGTACGGTCGGCGACGCCGTCCCGAACTGAACGAAGGTGGTACATGCCTGAGCTGCCCGAGGTGGAGACGGTCCGGGAAGGGCTGTCCCGCTGGGTGACGAGTCGGCGGATCGCGACCGTCGAGGTACGCCATCCGCGCGCCGTACGCCGGCACCTGCCCGGCGCCGAGCACTTCGCCGCGGTACTCGCCGGACGGACGATCCTGGACGCCCGGCGGCGTGGCAAATATCTGTGGCTGCCGCTGGACAGCGGTGACGCGATCGTCGGACACCTCGGGATGTCCGGGCAACTGCTGGTCCGGCCGACCGAGGCGGCCGACGAGACCCATCTGCGGATCCGGTTCACCTTCGACGACGGCGGCACCGACCTGCGCTTCGTCGACCAGCGCACTTTCGGCGGCCTGGCGGTCTCGGAGGGTGGCGCGACCCTGCCGGCCGAGATCGCGCACATCGCCCGGGACCCGATGGATCCGGAGTTCTCCGACACCGACTTCGTGGCCGCGACCCGGCGGCGGCGTACCGAGATCAAGCGGGCGCTGCTCGACCAGACCCTGATCTCCGGGGTCGGCAACATCTACGCCGACGAGGCGCTGTGGCGGGCCCGGCTGCACGGTGCCCGGCCGACGGAAACGCTCACCGGGCCGGCGGTCACCCGACTGCTCGGCCACGTCCGGGACGTGCTCGGCGAGGCGATCAAAGAGGGCGGCACCAGCTTCGACGCGCTCTACGTCAACGTCAACGGCGAGAGCGGCTACTTCGACCGCGAACTGAACGTGTACGGCCGGGAGGGCCTGCCCTGCCGGCGCTGCGGCACGCCGATCCGTCGCGAGGCGTTCATGAACCGGTCGTCGTTCAGTTGTCCCCGCTGCCAGCCCCGCCCCCGCACGGCGGCACGGCCGACCCGCTGAGGCGGTCAGGGCGGGCAGACGTCCCGGCGTACCCCGAGGTCCCGGTCCTTGCGGATCGAGGTGAGGCCGTAGCCGACCGAGGTGGTGCAGAAGTCCGCCGTCGAGCCCTGGTACTCGACGTGGAACACCGGCTTCCCGGCCTGGGTGAACGGCACCAGCCGGGCACACTCGGTACGCCGGACGCACTCCTCGTTGACCGCGAAGTCGAAGTACGGCTCCAGCGCCAGCACCTGGTCGATGTCGCCCGCGAGCCCCGGTGCGAGGTGCGCCTGCCGGGCCAGCTCGGCGACGCGCCGGTTGAAGGCGAGCTGGTCGTCGAAGGTCAGCGGAAAGCCGGACCGGTGCGTGTAGCCGTCCATCCCGACCGGCAGTACCGCGACGAACCTCTTGCCCCGGCAGAGCCGGAACCGGTCGGCGAGTACCGGTTCGAGTACCGACCACTGCCGGATGTCCAGCCACCGGCCGCGCGGCGTACCCGACGGCTGGCCGGGTACCCGGGCCGGCGCACCGAGTACGCCGGCCGGAAACCGTGCCGCGTCGGGGCGGGCCGCCTGGTAGATCCCGGCCTCGACGTGGCAGACCAGACGCCGCCCGTGCGCCCGTAGCCGTCGGGCGGTCTCCAGCGATATCAGGAAGCCGTCGAGCACGTACACCTCGGCGTCGACGGTCGGATCGAGTTGACCGCTGACCTGCCACTGCCAGCTCGGCGTCGGGCCGCCCGGCCACGGTGGCACCTCGGACCGGTCCGGTAGGAGGCGACACCCCTGGGTCGGCAGCAGCAGCGCGACCGCGAGGACCAGCCCGGCCGCCCGGCGTATCCCGGACACTCATCCAGCAGCGCTGAGCACGGCTGCGCACCCCCTCGTACCGGCCAACGAGTCAGCCCGTACCTCGGGCACGGCGGCCGGGGAGGTGCCGCCGGAGCCGCAGCTCACGCGGCCGGGCTGAGCAGGTCAGGCCACCGCGCCGAACATCTGGGTCCAGTAGAGCCGGCCGTCGGCACCGGTGGCCACCCCGACCCCCATCGCCCTGGCGTCGCAGTTGAGGATGTTGGCCCGGTGCCCGGAGCTGTTCATCCAGCCGTCCATCACGGCCGCGGCGTTCTCGTAACCCATGGCGACGTTCTCGCCGATCGGCCGGTCGTAGCCGGCCCGGCGGGCCCGTTCCACGAAGTCGCTGCCGTCGCTGCCGGTGTGCGACATGTTGGTGTGCTCGCCCTGGTCCTGGCTGTGCAGTCGGGCCGCCTCGGCCAGGTCGCTGTTCATCACCACTGCGGCGCATCCGTTGGCGGCGCGCTCCCGGTTGACGATCGCGAGTACCTGCGCCTCCTGGCTGCTCCCCGCCGCGCTGGCCCCGGACCCCGACCGGGCCGGCGTACGCCGCGCGGCCGGGCTGCTCGTCCGGGGCGGCTTCGGCGCGGTGGTGGTGGTCTTGGGCTTCGGGGCCGGCCGGGTGGCGGTCGGGGTCGGCGTCGGGGTGGCGGTCCCGCTCGGCTCCGGCGTCGCCGGGGCCGTGGCCTGCTCGGGACCGGCCGCCTCGACGGCCGGCTGGCCCTCACGGTTGCCGGCCGGCGCGTCGGCGAGGCTCGGTGGCAGCAGGGCCGCACCGACGCCGAAGAGGCCGAGCAGCGCGGTCACCGCGATACCCAGACCGACCGGGCCACGCAGCGGGGTGGGCCGGCGGTGCCGGCCGGATCCGCTCCGGTCGGCAGGGCCGCCGTCCGTCCGGCGGCCGCCGGACGGTACCCGGCGGCCCGGGATGCCGTCAGGGTCCCGGCCCAGCGCGAACGCGCCGAGGTCGGCCGGCTCGTCCGCCCAGCGTGCTGCGGCGTGCTGCCGCCGCTCGGTCGGCTCGTCCACCCGGTCGAGTCCGGCCCGTCGCCAGCGCTCGGTGACCTCGTCCGTCCAGCCCGCCTCGCCGGGATGCGGGACCCGGCTCGGCTCGCCCTCCAGACCGGCTGCGGCGGACCGCGCGACGTCGGCGGGCTCGTCGGCCCGGCGGGCGTCGCCGTGCTGGCGGTCCGGCTCGTCGGCCCAGCGGGCGTCACCGTGCTGGCGGTCCGGCTCGTCGGCCCAGCCCGTCTCGATGGGCTGCCGGAACTCGGTCGGTTCGTCCGACCAGCCTGCTCCGGTCCGCCGTCCGGCCCCGGCCGGCTCGTCCTGCCAGCCGCCGTCGGGGTACTGCCGGTGGTGGTCCGGCTGGTCCGACCAGTCCGAATCGGGACGGTGGTGCGGGTCCGCCGTGCCGGGGTGCCGGGACGAGCGGGATAGATCATCCGGACGACCGGCGCGGACGGCCGGGTAGGCAGCACCGTTGTCGGGTCGGCCGGGCCAGTCCCTGCCGTCCTCCCAGTCGGTCTGCTCGTTCCACCCCTGCACGCCGTGCCTCCATTGCTTCCGGATCCCGGTTATTGCCTGGTCGCTGACCGTGCGGACGCTACGCGGGCCGGCCAGAGCGGGGCAACGTGGCTAAGGAAGATATAAGGGGGGACCCGCCGGCGGGATTGTGCGGCTGGCCAGGGGCGACGTCGATCCGGACATCGACGGCGGATAGACTCCGGTGGTCCGGACAGCGACCTGGTTCGTGCCTGCGCGGCAAGCCCTCGGCGATCGAGTGGTTGATGGCACAGGTGGCCCGTGTCCCGGTGAACTTGACTCAGCCGGGACATCGGCACACTATGTAAGTGTCGCCAGTCGCGCCCGACCATGCCCGCGTATGCCTGCGGGCGGGTAGTCGCGTACGAGTTGGGCGCGCGTTGGCCGGCCTTTCCGGCAGCGCATTACAAGGAGACGATATGGCGAAGGCCCTCTACGGCCACGTTGGTGCGGCGCCCGACCGGCGCCTCCTCGACGAGGTCACCCGACTGCGTGCCAGGGTTCAGGCACTGGAGTTCGAGACGACGCGGTTGCGTGCCGAGAATGATCGGCTCGCGGCAGCGGTCGCCGAGGCAGACGACCTGCTGCGGCTGGCCGAGCCCGCACTGACCTGAGCTCCGGGCGTCGGGCAACCGGCGCCCCGCCTGACAACTGAATCGCACCAGAAAAAGCGCGCCGACACACCTGTGGCGGCGCGCAGTTCTGTTTCCCGGGTACGCCTGCTCCCCGCTACGCCTGTCGCCGGTCCCGTCTCCGTCCGGTGGCAGTACGGCGGTTCCCGGTCGGATCCGGCCCGGAGCGGTGCGTGTGCGGGCCGGAGGGTCTCTGGCGATCCGATACGCTGGTCGGTGCGTGCCGCGTCGAGCAGGACGACCGCCACCGGGTTACCCTGCGGGTTGACCAGGCTCCCACCGCCGGGGGCAGAATCTCCGCCGAGTTCGGGCGCGGCCGAGCGGCTGACGACCCGGTCGTCGGCGGCGCCGGACCGGGAGTGGGACGGACCGGGAAGCGCTGAGTCTGCCCGGCGGTCGCGCCGGACGAGGATCGGGAACGTGTATCTCAAGAGCCTGACGGTGAAGGGCTTCAAGTCCTTCGCCTCCAGCACGACCTTCAAGCTGGAGCCGGGGATCACCTGCGTGGTGGGTCCGAACGGCTCGGGCAAGTCGAACGTCGTCGACGCGATTGCCTGGGTGCTCGGTGAGCACAGCGCGAAGGCGCTGCGTGGCGGCAAGATGGAGGATGTGATCTTCGCCGGCACCGCCGGCCGGGCGCCGCTGGGTCGGGCCGAGGTCACCCTGACGATCGACAACACCGACGGCGCGCTGCCGATCGACTACACCGAGGTGTCGATCACCCGCCGGATGTTCCGGTCCGGCGAGAGCGAATACGAGATCAACGGCGACTCCTGCCGGCTCCTCGACATCCAGGAGCTCCTCTCCGACTCCGGCATCGGCCGGGAGATGCACGTCATCGTCGGGCAGGGCCAGCTCGACGCCGTACTGCACGCGAAGCCGGAGGACCGGCGTGCCTTCATCGAGGAGGCGGCGGGCGTACTCAAGCATCGCAAGCGCAAGGAGAAGGCCCTGCGCAAGCTCGACGCGATGCAGGTCAACCTGAACCGGCTGACCGACCTCACCGCCGAGCTGCGCCGCCAGCTCAAGCCGCTGGGCCGGCAGGCCGAGGTGGCCCGGCGGGCGCAGGGGATCCAGGCCGACCTGCGGGACGCCCGGCTGCGGCTGCTCGCCGACGACCTGGCCACGCTCCGCTCGACCCTGGACAAGGAGATCGCCGACGAGGCCGCCCTACGGCAGCGGCGCGAGCAGGTCGAACGCGAACACGCCGAGGTGCAGTCCCGGCTCGCCGAGCTGGAAGAGGCACTGGCGTCCGACGCCCCGCTGCTCGCCCGGGCCCAGGACACCTGGTACCGGCTCTCCGCGCTCACCGAGCGGTTCCGCTCCACGGAGCAGTTGGCCCGGGAGCGGCTGCGGCACCTGAGCACCACCCCGGACGACGAGCGCCCCGGCCGGGACCCGGACCGGCTGGAAGCCGAGGCCGAGGAGGTCCGCGCGCACGAGGAGGAGCTGCGTGCCGCGCTGACCGAGGACCAGATCCGGCTGGCCGAGGCGGTGGAGAGCCGCCAGCAGCTCGAACGCCAGCTCGCCGAGGCGGAACGCGCGCTGGTGGCGGCCGCGAAGGCGATCGCCGACCGGCGTGAGGGGCTGGCCAAGCTGACCGGGCAGGTCAACTCGGCGCGGGCGCGTACCGGGTCGGCGGCCGAGGAGATCGAACGGCTCGCCGCCGCGCACGCCGACGCGCAACTGCGGGCGGAGCAGACCCAGAACGAGCTGGACGCCGTTGCCGAGCAGTCCTCGGAGGCGGACCGGGACAACGCCGAGCTGGACGCCCGGCACGCCGAGGCGGTCGCCGCGCAGGAGGAGGCGGCGGCCCGGGTGCGTACCCTCTCCGACGCCGAGCGGGCGGCGGAGAAGGACGCGGCGACCTGGAAGGCCCGGGAAGAGGCGCTGGCGATGGGGCTGCGCCGCAAGGACGGCGCCGGGGCGCTGCTGGCCCGGGGCGACCAGGTGCCGGGGCTGCTCGGCAGCCTGGCCGGGCTGCTGACCGTCGCGCCCGGGCATGAGGCGGCGCTGGCCGCCGCGCTCGGCTCGCTGGCCGACGCGGTCGCGGTGGCCGGGGTGGACGAGGCCGCCGAGGCGATGCGGTGGCTGAAGATCCAGGACGCCGGCCGGGCCGAGCTGCTGGTCGGCGGCCAGGCCGGGCCGGGCATGATCGGCTCACCGGACGCGCTCCGCCCCGCCCTGCCGGCCGGTGCGCACTGGGCGCCGGACCTGGTCGGCTGCCCCGACGACGTACGCCCGGCGGTGCACCGGGCACTGCGTGACGTCGTACTGGTCGACACGCTTGAGGCCGCGACCAAGCTGGTGGCCGGCAGTCCCGAGCTGCGGGCGGTGACCGCCGACGGTGACGTGATCGGCGGCTACGCGGCGGCCGGCGGCTCGGCCAAGGCGCCGAGCTTCCTGGAGGTGCAGGCCGCGGTCGAGGAGGCCCGGGCCAACCGGCTCACCGCCGAGCAGACCATCGCCGAGCTGCGCGAACAGCTCGGCGAGGCCCGCGAGGAGGTGGCCGAGCGCAAGCAGGAGGTGGCCGCCGCCGCGGCGGTGAAGCGGGACGCGGAGGGGCAGCGCAACGCCGCCGCCCGTCGGCTGGCCGAGCTGGGCGCCGCCGCCCGGTCCGCCAAGGCCGAGATGGACCGGCTGGCCGAGTCGCGGGGCCGCGCCGAGCAGGCCCGGGAGCGGGACCTCGCCGGCCTGGCCGAGCTGGAGGAGCGGCTCCGGCTCGCCGAGGCCACCCCGATCGACGCCGACCCGTCCACCGAGGAGCGGGACGAGCTGGCGGCGTACCTGCCGCAGGCCCGGCAGAACGAGATGGAGGTCCGGCTGGCGGTGCGTACCGCCGAGGAGCGGGTCGCCTCGATCGCCGGCCGCGCAGACTCGCTGGCCCGGCAGGCAGCCGCCGAGCGGGCCGCCCGGGAGCGGGCCGCCGCCCGGCGGGCCGCCCGGGCCCGGGGTGCCGGCATCGCCCGGGCCGTCGAGTTCGGTGCCCGGGAGGCGCTGACCCGGCTCGCGGTGTCGCTGGCCGCGGCCGAGCAGACCCGGGACGAGGTCGCGGCGGCCCGGTCCGCCCGGGAGGCCGAACTCCAGGAGGTACGCGGCGCGGCCAAGCGGCTCGGCGCCGACCTGGAGCGGCTGACCAGCGCGGTGCACCGGGACGAGGTGGCCCGGGCCGAGCAGCGGCTGCGGATCGAGCAGTTGGAGGCGAAGGCGGCCGAGGACTTCGGGCTGGACGTGGAGACGCTGGTCGCCGAGTACGGCCCGCAGCAGCCGGTCCCGCCCAGCCAGGCGGAGATCACCGCCGCCGAGCGGGACGACCGGCCGGCGCCGGAACCGGTGCCGTTCGAGCGGCCGGTACAGGAGAAGCGTGCCGCGAAGGCGGAACGCGAGCTGGCCCTGCTCGGCAAGGTCAACCCGCTGGCCCTGGAGGAGTTCGCCGCCCTGGAGGAGCGCTACAAGTTCCTCTCCGAGCAGCTCGAAGACCTGAAGGCGACCCGCAAGGACCTGCTCACCGTGGTCAAGGACGTGGACGACCGGATCCTGGAGGTCTTCGCCAGCGCCTACCACGACACCGCCCGGGAGTTCGAGCAGGTCTTCACGGTGCTCTTCCCCGGCGGCGAGGGGCGGTTGGTGCTCACCGACCCGGAGGACCTGCTCACCACCGGCGTCGAGGTCGAGGCCCGCCCGCCCGGCAAGAAGATCAAGCGGCTGTCGCTGCTCTCCGGCGGCGAGCGGTCGCTGACCGCCGTCGCGATGCTGGTGGCGATCTTCCGGGCCCGGCCCAGCCCGTTCTACATCATGGACGAGGTCGAGGCGGCGCTGGACGACGTCAACCTGGGCCGGCTGATCACCCTGATGGCCCAGTTGCGGGAGAAGAGCCAACTCATCGTCGTCACCCACCAGAAGCGGACGATGGAAGTCGCCGATGCCCTGTACGGCGTGACCATGCGCAGCGGCGTGACCCAGGTGATCAGCCAGCGGCTCAGCAACGAGGAGGACTGAATGGCCCGGCGGGAACGCCCGACCGCCCTGCTGGTGGACCTGGACGGGGTGTTGCGCCGGTGGGACCCGGAGCGCACCGCTGCCGTCGAGCGCCGGTACGGGCTGCCGGCTGGCGCGCTCTACGACACCGCGATGCGGTGGTCGCTGCTGCAACCGGCGGTCACCGGGCAGCTCAGTCATGCCGACTGGCTGGCCGGGATCGCCGACGCGCTCGCCGAGCCGGCCGGTGGGCCGGACCGGGCACGGGCGGCGGTGCAGGAGTGGCAGGCCGACCGGGGCACGGTGGACCCGGAGGTGCTCGACTTCGTCCGGGAGGTGCGGGCGGCCGGGATCCGGGTCGGGCTGGCCAGCAACGCCACCGACCTGCTCGACTCCGACCTGGCGCTGCTCGGCCTGACCGACGAGGTGGATGTGGTGGTCAACTCCTCGAAGCTGGGCGTACCGAAGCCGTCGAAGGAGTACTTCCAGCAGGCCTGCCTGGCCGTCGGCGCCCCGCCGGCCCAGGTGCTCTTCGTCGACGACTCCGACCGGTCGGTCCGGGGGGCCCGGGTGGCCGGGCTGTCCGCGTACCGGTGGAACGGGCCGGCGGACCTGCCCTACCTGCGCGCCGCGCTGGCGTACTGAGCCGGGCTGCTACTCGCCGGTGGTGCCGTCGAGGCGTTCCCGGATCAGGTCGGCGTGGCCGTTGTGCCGGGCGTACTCCTCGATCATGTGCAGGTAGACCCAGCGCAGGCTGATGTCCCTGCCACGGTTGCCGGGGAAGGTGTCGTCCAGGTCACGACCGGCGACGGCCTGGCGGGCAAGTTCGATCTCGTCCCGCAGGGTGGCGAGGTCGCTCGCCGGGTCCGCGTCGGCGATGCCTTCGAGGTCGCGGTCGGGCTGTTCCGGGGTGTAGTACAGCCACGGTATGTCGAGCCGGGCGAACTGCTGGCGGAACCAGTACCGCTCGTTGTCGGCGCAGTGCCGGACCAGGCCGAGCAGGGTCAGCCCGGAGGGTTCGACGCTGGCGGTGCGGAGCTGGTCGGCGGTCAGCCCGGCGCACTTGGTCAGCAGGGTCTGCCGGTGGAAGTCGAGCCAGCCGTCGAGCATGGTGCGCTCGTCCGCGACCACTGGTGCGCGGTGCCGGTCGATGTCGGGAGCGGTCCAGGTCATCGGGACATGATTGCATGATCACTCGCCCGCCCACCGCCGCCACCGGCCCCGCGCTGCGCCCCGCCCCGCCACCGCGCTCAAGGGCGTCAAGATTCTTGGCGAATTGTGGCTCGCCGCTAACCACAATTCGCCGAGAATCTCGGGCCGCATCTTGTGTGGTCGCGGGGTAGTCGGCGTTGGGTGGTTTGTGGTAGTTCTTTCGCGGGCTGGCAAGGCGGGTCCGGTCCGACCCGCAGATGAGGCCCGGTGGCCGGGACAGCGCCCGGAAACCCTTACCTGTCGGCTTCACAGCCAAGCCGTTGCTAGTCGCCCGGTGGCGTCCGTCGCGCACGTCACCACGCTTCCCCGCGCCCAACAGTGAACCTTTTTCAACCTGGACCGCGCGGCGCTCACTCACCGCGTCCGACCTTTCGGTCCGCCGGACCGCAAGGGGAGGTTGAAAAAGGTTCAGCGGGAGCAACGGCTCCCGGGCGCCCGCCGACAGGAGACGATCGATGCATTCATCGCACCCGAGCAAGGTTTCGACACTGCGGGGCCGTTGGCGGATGGAAGTGGCCGGGTGGCGGTGCGGCACAGCAAGGCTCCGGACGGTGCCGTGATCGTCTACACCCGGGCGGAGTGGGATGCCTTCCTGGCCGGTACCAAGGACGGGGAGTTCGACTTCTGACCGGTTCGCCCTTACCCGACTGGCGGTTACGGCGGTCAGCGGGTGAGGGTACGCCGGGCGACGGTGTGCAGGGTGCCGTCCGGCGCGGTGCCCTCGATGGTCACCTCGGCGGAGCGGCCCTCGTGCCGCAGTGTGCTGACCGCGTTGCCGAAGTAGGGCCCGTCCAGCTTGCGCCAGCGCACCGGGGGTCGGCGGACCCCCGCCGCTCGGGCCAGCGCCCGGGCCACCACCGACGGGCCGCGCCACCAGCCGAGCCGGAGCATCGGTCGCATCGGCACCGGGATCTGGTTGTGGATCGGCGAGCAGGTCAACTGGTGCACCGGAGTGGCGGTCGGCCCGCCGGGGAACCGGGCCCGGGCCACGTACGAGTGGTGCACGTCGCCGGAGAGCACGCTGATCGACGCCGGTGGCGGGTACGCCGGCCCGGCACCCACCCGGTCGCCCGGCTGCCCGGCAGGCCCGCTGCCGAGCCGGACGAAGACCTGGGCGAGCGCGTCGAACGACCGGCGGAACGCCGCCCAGTGCTCCAGGTCGAACGCCCGGCGCAACCGTTCGGCGAACGCCGCCACCCGGGGCCGGTCCGAGTCGGCCAGCCGCTCGTTCCAGGATTCGAGGTGGTGGATACCGGGTGGCAGCAGCCAGGGCAGCGACGACCCGACCACCAGGTGGTCGTACTCGCCGTGCACCTGGTCGGTGAACCAGGACCACTCGGCCGGCGGCAGCATCGCCCGGTGTGTCCGGTCGAGTACCCGGCTGCACCGGTTGTCCAGCACCACCAGCCGGGTACGGCCGACGTCGAGCGAGTAGCTCCACTGGTAGCGGCCGGGCGGGGCGGCCTCGGCCGGTGACTCGCCCCGGCCCAGCGCGGCGTCGTAGCCGGTCGCCTCGGCGTCGACCCGCTCGCCGAACTCGCGCAGCACCGAGGTCGCGTCCTCGGCGGCGACGACCTTGGCATAGACCGGGTCGGCGGCGATCTCGTCCGGTTCGAGGTTGCCCAGGTGCTGGTAGACCCAGTACGACGCGAGCCCGCTGGAGATCCGTTCCGGCCACCAGGGCTGGCGGTGCGTCTCGGTCCGCCACGGCGCCGAGGTGTTCCAGTCGTCGATGATCTCGTGGTCGTCGAAGATCATCACGCTCGGCACGGTGGAGAGCAACCAGCGGATCTCCGGATCCCGCCACGACTCCAGATAGAGCTTGGTGTACTCGTCGAAGCTCACCACCTGGTCGGCCGGGGCACCGGCACTCCGGTCACGCCGGCGGCGCAGCAGCTTGCGTACCGTCGGAGAGGTCTGGTCGGCGTAGACCTGGTCGCCGAGCAGCACCAGCAGGTCCGGCCAGTCGGCGGCGTCGGCGGGCCCGCCGCGCTCGCCCGGCCGCCCGGCGCCGACCGACGCCATCAACCGCCGGGAGTACGCGTCGAGCGCGTCCGGCGGCAGTTTCCGGGCGGTGGCGTGCTGGGTGGTCTCCCGGCAGGAGCCGAAGACCAGCCGCGCCCCGAGGTCGCCGGCCGGGCGGGTCCGGATCACGCTCGGCGGGAACTTCCCCCCGGGCTCCGGCCAGACCTGCTCGCTGTCCAGGAAGACGTGGTAGGGCGCGGCCGTACCCGGGGTCAGCCCGGTCACCACGACCAGCGCGTAGTGGTGGTCGAAGGCGGTGAAGGTGGGCGCCTCGCCACTCGCGCCGTCCGGCGTCTCGACCCGGACCAGGGCCGGCCCGCTGGTCTCCACCCAGACGGTCGCGCTGGAGCCGACCACCCGGCGCAGGACCGGGCCGATCAGGAGCCGGGCGGTGGGCATGGGACGACCTCCGAGCGCGGTGAGGGGGTGCTGGACGCATTTTCCTACCCGGTTGCCCGCAGTGCTTACCGGAGCTTCGCGGCGAGCCTACTCGGCTGTAACACCCCGGCACAGGTGCGGCGGCTGCGCCAAGCCGTCCGGCGTCTGACAGGATCGCCCGTATGGACAACCTCCTCGTCATGGTGGTCGTGGCCGCCGTGCTGGTGCTCCTGCTGGTGGGCCTGGCGGTCGGTCTGGTGGTGACCCGCCGGGGCGGCCGGGCCGCCCCGCCGCTGCCGCCGATCCCGCCAGCCCCACCGGTGCCACCGGTGCCGCCCAGCCCCACGGCGGCACCGCCGACGGACGTGCTGACCCCGCCCGTCGAGGCTCCGCCGGCACCGACCGAGGTCGAAGCGCCGGTGGTGGTGGAGCGGCCGGAGCCGACCGCCGGCCGGATGGTCCGGCTGCGGGCCCGGCTCTCCCGGTCACAGAACGTCTTCGGCAAGGGCCTGCTCAGCCTGCTCGCCCGGGACCATCTCGACGAGGAGGTCTGGGAGGAGATCGAGGACAGCCTGATCGGCGCCGACGTCGGGGTCGAGGCGACCCGGGAGATCGTGGACCGGCTGCGGGAGCGGACCGCCGTGCTCGGCACCCGTACCGCGACCGAGCTGCGGGCGCTGCTCGCCGCCGAGCTGGTGGGCGTACTGGACCCGACGCTGGACCGGTCGCTGCGGGCGACCCGGGACGGCGGCACCCCGGCGGTGCTGCTGGTGGTCGGGGTGAACGGCGCCGGCAAGACCACCACCTGCGGCAAGGTGGCCCGGGTGCTGATCGCGGACGGCCGTACCGTGCTGCTCGGCGCCGCCGACACGTTCCGGGCCGCCGCCGCCGAGCAGCTCACCACCTGGGCCGGCCGGGTCGGCGCCGAGGTGGTCCGGGGCCCGGAGGGAGCCGACCCGGCCAGCGTCGCCTTCGACGCGGTGCAGCGCGGCATCGAGGCGTCCGTCGATACCGTGCTGATCGACACCGCCGGCCGGTTGCAGAACAAGGTCGGCCTGATGGACGAGCTGGGCAAGATCAAGCGGGTGGTCTCCCGGCACGGTCCGGTGGACGAGACCCTGCTGGTGCTGGACGCCACCACCGGGCAGAACGGCCTGGAGCAGGCCCGGGTCTTCACCGAGGTGGTGGACGTGACCGGCGTGGTGCTGACCAAGCTCGACGGCACCGCCAAGGGCGGCATCGTGATCGCGGTGCAGCGCAAGCTCGGCATCCCGGTGAAGCTGGTGGGGCTGGGCGAGGGGCCGGACGATCTGGCGCCCTTCGATCCGGCGCAGTTCGTCGATGCGCTCCTCGGCACCGAGCCGCTTGGCGTGGACGCGTAATCTCGGGGGACTGTTCGCAAACCCCGCCCCGTCCCCGGGCGCGGGCCTGGTGACGCTGTTCCAGCGCCGCTCCTTCAGGAGAGACGTACGTGACTTCGCAGGAGATCCCGCTGCACGGCGGGAACGTCAGCACCGTCGTGCGGGTGGGCGACACGGTCCGGCGCAACGCCGGCCCGTGGACCCCTTCGGTGCACGCCCTGCTCCGGCACCTGGAATACGTCGGCTTCACCGGCTCACCCCGGGCCCTCGGGATGGACTCGCGCAACCGCGAGGTGCTGTCGTACCTGGAGGGGGAGTGCGGGGAATACCCGCTCGCCCCGCACTGGGTCACCGACGAGGCGCTGGCCACCGTCGCCACCATGCTGCGGATGTTCCACGACGCCCAGTACGGCTTCCAGCCCCCGCCGAACGCGGTCTGGCGGTCGTTCGGCCCGCCGCCGCCGGACACCGAGGTGATCTGCCACCACGACGCCGCCCCGCACAACGTGATCTGGCGGCCGGACGGCACACTCGCCCTGATCGACTTCGACCTCGCCTCGCCGGGCGCCCGGATCTACGACGTGGCGTACGCGGCCTGGACCTGGGTGCCGCTCTTCTCCGACCGGGACTCCTACACCCTTGGCTGGCAGCGGCCCAACCGGCCGCGCCGGCTGCGGCTCTTCGCCGACGCGTACGGGCTGATCCCCCGGGACCGGCACCGGCTGGTCCGGACCATCCGGAAGCGGATCGTGGACCACGTCGAGGGGATCCGCCGGATGGCTGCGGCCGGTGACCCGGCGTTCGTCCGGATCGTGCACAAAGGTCACCTCCGGCGCCCGATGCGCGATCTGCGGTTGCTCGACTACGAACGGCACACCCTGGAGTACGCGCTCCGGTAGTCCGGTTACGCGTTCCGGCGGCCGGGTGTCGCTGTCCGTACATCCATGGCGGGCTATTCGGCTGGTATGCCCCCGTCCGTTCCATCGATAGTGCGGGCTTCTTCACATGTTGGAAACAACCCGTGACGCCGTGGAAACCAAGTGGGCACCACGCGTGAAACCTCCAGCCAGGAAGCTTCCGCGCAACCGGCGTACGGGCGATGCTGCCCTTCCTGCCGGAAGGAGGAATCTACCGAGAGGAGGCAGCGTGGAGATCAACACTGGCAACACCGCCTGGTTGCTCGTGTCGTCTGCGCTGGTGCTGCTCATGACGCCGGGTCTGGCCCTGTTCTACGGCGGCCTGAACCGGTCCAAGGGCGTGCTCAACATGATGATGATGAGCTTCGTGTCCATCGGGCTCGTCTCTGTTTTGTGGGTCATCTACGGCTTCACCCTGGCGTTCGGCACCAACGACAACGCCGGCCTGAACAACGTGATCGGTAGCTTCACCCAGTACCTGGGCACCGAGACCAGCTTCACCGGCGAGGAGTGGCTCTTCCTCGGCGCCGGGACCGGCATCCCGACGTACGTCTTCATGGTGTTCCAGATGATGTTCGCGATCATCACGGTCGCGCTGATCAGCGGTGCGGTCTCCGACCGGCTCAAGTTCGCCGGCTGGGTGGTCTTCGCGTTCGCCTGGTTCACTCTGGTCTACATCCCGGTCGCGCACTGGGTCTGGGGCGGCGGATTCATCGGCGCCAAGATCAAGGCTCTCGACTTCGCCGGCGGTACGGCGGTGCACATCAACGCCGGTGCCGCCGCGCTCGGTCTGGTGCTGGTCCTCGGCAAGCGGATCGGCTGGCCCAAGGAGAGCTTCAAGCCGCACAACGTGCCGTTCGTGGCGCTCGGTGCCGGCCTGCTCTGGTTCGGCTGGTTCGGCTTCAACGCCGGTTCCGAGCTGACCGTGGACAGCACCACCGCGGTGGCCTTCGTCAACACCCAGGTGGCGACCGCCGCCGGCCTGCTCGGCTGGATCATCGTGGAGTGGCTGCGGGACGGCAAGCCGACCCTGGTCGGCGCCTCGTCCGGCGCGGTCGCCGGCCTGGTCGCGATCACCCCGGCGTGTGGTTTCATCGCCCCGCTCCCGGCCGTCGTCCTCGGCATCGTCGCCGGTGCGGTCTGCGCGCTGGCGGTCGGCCTCAAGTACCGGCTGGGCTACGACGACGCGCTCGACGTCGTCGGCGTGCACTTCGTCGCCGGCTGGATCGGCTCGCTCTCCATCGGCTTCTTCGCCACCCTCCAGGTGAACTCCGCGATCGAGGGGCTCGGCGGCAGCGAGGGCCTCTTCTACGGCGGCGGCCTGACCCAACTCGGCCGGCAGGCGCTGGGCAGCGGCATTGTCTCGATCTACTCGTTCGCGGTCGCGGCGCTGATCGCGCTGGCCATCAAGCACACCATCGGCCTGCGGGCGAGCAGCGAGTCCGAGGTCGACGGCATCGACCTCGCCGAGCACGCGGAGAGCGGGTACGACCTCTCCACGGCTTCCGGCAGCGGCGGCGGCGCGTTCGCCATGGCCGGAATCGGCACCCCGAACAGCAGCACGGCGGCGGGGGAGCCCGCCGCTCCGGTCAGCGAAAAGGTCGCCGGTTAAGTTTCTCCGATGGAGGGGTTGGACATGAAGCTGGTGACTGCGGTCATCAAGCCGTACCAACTGGACGCGGTCAAGGAGGCGCTGCACGCCCTGGGCGTGGCCGGCCTGACCGTCAGCGAGGTCCAGGGGTACGGACGGCAGAAGGGCCACACCGAGGTGTACCGGGGTGCCGAGTACACCGTCGAGTTCCTGCCGAAGATCAGGGTCGAGGTACTGACCGACGAGATCGACGTCGACAAGGTGGTCGACGCGGTGGTCACCGCCGCCCGTACCGGCAAGATCGGTGACGGAAAGGTCTGGGTGACCGGCGTCGAGGACGTCATCCGGGTCCGTACCGGCGAGCGCGGCCTCGACGCGCTCTAGGAGGAGATCGCCACGATGACCACGGGACCCGCGCCGCTGACCGCTGGTCAGGTCGACCCGAGGCCCCTGGTCATCCCCGGCATCGGCGCCGCCGCACGCGAGCAGCGTGCGGCGGCGCTCGACGGCTGGCTCGCCGGGCTGCTCGCGGCGGGGCTGCGGGAGACCGCCGGCAGACGGGGCGGCCCGGAACCGGCCTCGGCTACCGGCGTAGCCCTGGTCGCGGTCGGCGGGCTCGGCCGCCGGCAGTGCGCACCCTGCGGCGACCTGGACCTGGTGCTGCTGCACTCCGGGATGCCCGGCATGGACGAGCTGGCCGCCGCGCTCTGGTATCCGATCTGGGACGCCCGGCTCGGCCTGGACCACTCGGTGCGGACCATCCCCGAGGCACTCTCCGTCGCACACGACGACGTCAAGGTCGCGCTCGGCCTGCTGGACGCCCGGCACGTCGCCGGAGACCGGGAACTCTCCGCCCGGCTGGTCGGCGCCGCCGCCGACCAGTGGCGGCGGACCGCCGTACGCGCGCTGCCGGCGCTGCGCGAGGTCACCGCGACCCGCTGGCAGGCCCACGGCGAGCTGGCGTTCCTGCTGGAAGGCGACCTGAAGGAGGCGGCCGGCGGCCTGCGGGACGTCGGGCTGCTCCGGGCCATCGCCTTCGCCGGGATCAGCGACACGCTCCGCCCGGCGGTCCGGGCCGCGCACCTGCGGATGTTGGACACCCGGGACGCCCTGCACACCTCGGTCGGCCGCCGCGTCGACCGGCTACTCGCCCAGGAGCGGGCCGCCGTTGCCGGCCTGCTCGGGCTGCGTCAGCTCCGGCGCGGCACCCTCGACCCCGCCCCCCGACAGCTTCCACCCGACGGCGACGGGCCGGTTCCGCCCGACGGCGCGGGGTCGGCCGACGGCGTCGCCGAGCTGGGCGACGCGCTGCTGCGCCAGGTCGCCGGGGACGCCCGGACCATCAGCCACGCCCTGGACGACGCCTGGCGGGCCGCCGACCGGCTCCGCTCCGGGCGGCGCCGGGGCGCCGACGGCCGGCCGCTGCGCCGCCCGGTCGCCCGGGACGTGGTGGAGCAGGACGGCGAGCTGGTACTCGCCCGGACGGCCATCGGGGCCCGCCCCGATCCGAGCCTGTCGCTGCGGGTCGCCGCCGCCGCGGCCAGCGCCCGGCTGCCGATCGCCCGGGCCACCTGCGAGTGGCTGGCCGCGTACTGCCCGCCGTTGCCGACGCCCTGGCCGCCGGCCGCCCGGGCCGCGCTGATCACCCTGCTCGGCGCCGGTCCCGGGCTGGTCGCCACCTGGGAGACCTGTGACCGGTACGGCCTGGTCGACGGCTGGCTGCCGGAGTGGCCCCGGATGCGCAGCCTGCCGCAGCACAATCCGGTGCACCGCTACACGCTCGACCGGCACCTGGTGCAGGCCGCCGCCGAGGCGACCGGGTACGCCCGCGAGGTGGACCGGCCCGACCTGCTGCTGCTCGCCGCCTTCCTGCACGACGTCGGGAAGGGGTTGGGTGGGGATCACAGCCTGGTCGGGGCGCCGATCGCGGCCCGGATCGCCGCCCGGATCGGGCTGCCGCCGGCCGAGGTCGACCTGATCGAGAAGCTGGTCCGGCTGCACCTGCTGCTGCCCGAGGTGGCGACCCGGCGGGACCTCGCCGACCCGGTCACCATCGCGCGGGTGGCCGAGGCGGTGCAGGACACCAGCACGCTGAGCCTGCTGCACGCGCTGGCCCGGGCCGACGCGTTGGCGACCGGACCGGCCGCCTGGTCGGACTGGAAGGCCCGGCTGATCGCCGAACTGGTCCGCCGGGTGCACACCCGGCTCGACACCGGCCGGCTCCCCGAGCCACCGACCCCGGACCCGGCGCTGGTGGCGGGGCCGCTGCCGGCCGTACACCTGGAGGGGGACCGGGTGGCGGTGGCCGCGGCGGACCGGCGGGGCCTGCTCGCCGCGGTCGCCGGATGTCTGGCCCTGCACCGGCTGGAGGTGCTGGCCGCCGACGCCAGCATGGTCGAGGAGACCGCCCTGGTCGAGTTCCTGGTGCAGCCCCGCTACGGCACCCCGCCGGACCCGGTCGCGCTCGCCGCCGACCTGCGCCGGGCGGTCACCGGCGACGTTTCGGTGACCCAGCGGCTGCGCGGTCGTGCGCTGGCCGCCCGGGGCGGCGGCTCGCCACCCCGGGTGGTCTGGCACCGGGCCGCCGCGACCGACGCCGTGGTGCTGGAGTTGCGGGCCGCCGACGCGGGTGGGCTGCTCTACCGGGTCACCAGCGCACTGGACGAGGCCGGCGCCCAGGTGCGGGCGGCCCGGATCTCCACCCTCGGCGGCGACGTGGTCGACGCCTTCTACCTGGTCGGAAACTGGCCCGACGCGGCCGAGCGGGACCGGGTCGAGGCCGCCGTGCTGGCCGTCGCCGGCTGAACCGTCGCGCTGCTGTCCGGGGCGGCGGTCGCGTCGGCCGGCAGCCCCGACTACGTCAGCGGACGTAGCCCGGAGGTCGCTCACCGGGCGACGCCGCCGGGCCCGCCGGGCGGGATCGTCGAGGGCATGACGGACATGCCAGCCAGCCCGGCCGGGCCGCCGCACCCGGTGCAGACCTGCGGCCTGACCAAGCGGTACGGCGACCTCGTCGCCGTCGACTCGCTCGACCTCACCGTACGCAGCGGCGAGGTGTACGGGTTCCTCGGCCCGAACGGCGCCGGCAAGACCAGTACCCTGCGGATGCTGCTCGGCCTCGTCCGGCCTACCGCCGGGACCGTCCGGCTCTTCGGCCGGCCGCCCGGCGCCCCCGGCCAACTGGACCGGGTCGGCGCGCTGATCGAGGGCCCGGCGTGCTACCCCTACCTCTCCGGCTGGGACAACCTGCGGGTGCTGGCCCGGCTCACCGGCACCCCGCCGATCCGGATCCGGACCGTGCTGGAGCTGGTCGACCTCGCCGACCGGGCCGGCGACCGGTACGCCGGCTACTCGCTCGGGATGAAGCAGCGGCTCGGCGTCGCCGCCGCCCTGCTGAAGGATCCCCGGCTGCTGATCCTGGACGAGCCGACCAACGGGCTCGACCCGGCCGGGATGGCCGACATGCGGGCCCTGATCCGCCGGCTGGCGGCGGCCGGCTGCACCGTACTGCTCTCCAGCCACCTGCTCGGCGAGGTGCAGCAGGTCTGCGACCGGGTCGGGGTGGTCTCCCGGGGCCGGCTGGTCGCCGAGAGCACTGTCGCGGAGCTGCGCGGCGCCGCCGGGCTGCGGGTACTGGCCGAGCCGCTGGGCGGCGCCGAGGAGCGGGTACGGGCACTGCTCGGCCCGGACCGGGTGCGGGTGGTCGACGGCGGGCTGGACCTGTCCGTCGATCCGGACCGGGCCGCCTGGCTCAACACCGAGCTGGTCGGCGCCGGAGTGGCGGTACGCGAGCTGCGGCCGCTGGAACGGGACCTGGAGCAGGTGTTCTTCGAACTGACCGGAGGGGCCGACCATGTGGGCTAGCTGCCGAGCGGAAGCGATCAAGATGGTCCGTCGACCGGGTACCTGGCTGCTGCTCGCCGTCGCGGTCGTACTCAGCCTTGTCTTCACCTATTTCGTCCCGTACGCCGCCTACGCCGACGGTTCCGCCGGGGTGCTCAGCGACCGGGCGCTCGACGCGCTGCTGCCGGCGCGACTGGTCGGCAACTCGATCGGCGGACTACCGGTCTTCGTCGGCGCGATCTGCCTGATCCTGGCGGTACTCACCGTCGGCGCCGAGTACGCCTGGGGCACCTGGAAGACCCTGCTCACCCAGGGGCCGTCCCGGCTGTCGGTCTACCTGGGCAAGCTGCTGGTGCTGGCCGCCGCCACCCTGGCGCTGGTGCTGACCCTCTTCGGGGTCGGCGCGCTGACCAGCCTGCTGATCGCGGTGTCGGAGTCGCAGCCGGTGCACTGGCCGGCGCCCGGCGACCTCGCGGTCGGGATCGGCGGCGGCTGGCTGATCAGCATGGTCTAGGCCGGCTTCGGCGTACTGCTGGCGGTGCTGCTGCGCGGGGTGGCATTGCCGATCGGGCTCGGCCTGGTCTGGCTGCTCGCCGTGCAGAACCTGCTGGCCGCCGTCGCCGCGCCGATCCTGGACTGGGTGGCGGAACTCCAGAAGGGGCTGCCCGGCCCGAACGCCGGGGCGTTGGCGGCGGCGCTCGGCGCCTCGGCCGACACCCCGGGGGTCGGTGCGGTCGTCGGCGGTGGCCAGGCGGCGGTGATCCTCGCCGGGTACCTGCTCGGTTTCGTCCTGCTGGCCGGGGCGTACCTGCACCGCCGGGACATCCTCTGAAGCCGTACCGGCGCGGCCTGCTGGGAGGGGAGCCGGCATGACATCCTCGGCACAGATGGCGATGCAGGGGCGGGAGGCGGACGGCGGGGTGCGACCGGCCGACAGGCGGTGGAGCAGCCTGCTGGCCGACGCCGTGCTCGCGCTCGTGCTGCTGGTCTTCGGCTACTTCGGCACGACCGGCGCGGCGCAGAACTTCCCGGACGCCGCGCCGGTCGACGGTGCGGCGTACGCGCTGGTCGTGACGGCGGCGCTGGCGCTGGTCGTACGCCGGCGCTGGCCGCTGGTCACCTTGGCGCTCTGCACCCTGGCCACCGCGGCGTACCTGGTGGTCGGGTATCCCCCCGGGCCGATCCTGATCTCGTTCTTCATCGCGGTCTACACGGTCGCCCGGCACCTGCCGATCCGGCGGGCCGTGCTCAGTTGCGCCCCCGCCCTGGTGGTGCTGCTGGTGCACGTCTTCGTCTCCCTGCGCGAACCGATGGGACTGCCCGGCCTGCTGCCCGGTTCGGCGTGGATCGTCGTACCGTTCGCGGTCGGGGTCACGGTGCGGAACAACCGGGAGGCTGCCGCCCGGGACCGGATCGCGCAGGCCCGCCGGCTGGCCGACGACGAGCGGCTGCGGATCGCCCAGGAGGTGCACGACGTGGTCGGGCACGGGCTCGCCGCGATCAACATGCAGGCCGAGATCGCCCTGCACCTGCTGGCGAAGCGCCCGGAGCAGGCGGAGACGGCGCTGACCGCGATCAGCCGGACCAGCCGGGAGGCGCTGGACGAGTTGCGGGTCACCCTCTCGGTCGTGCGCCGGGACGCCGCCGTCGACCGCGCTCCGGTGCCCGGGCTGGACCAGGTGGCGGCGCTGACCGCCCGGCTGCGCCAGACCGGGCTGACGGTCGCCCTGGAGGTCGCCGGGGAGCGCCGGCCGTTGCCGGTGGCGGTCGATCTGGCCGCGTACCGGGTGGTGCAGGAGTCGTTGACCAACGTGCTGCGACACGCCGGCACTGCCGCCGCGACCGTCCGGATCGGGTACCTACCGGCGGAGGTGACGGTCGAGGTGGTCGACACCGGACACGGCGGGGCGGGGGCGGCCGGTCCGGGGGACGGCCACGGGCTGACCGGGATGCGGGAGCGGATCGACGCGCTCGGCGGCGCCCTGGAGGCCGGGCCGCGCCCCGGGGGCGGGTTCCGGGTCTTCGCCCGGCTGCCCGCGCCGGCACGCCAGATCACGGGGGAGGGAAGATGACGGGGGAGGAGAGCGGGATGACGACCGGGCGGAGCACGCCGATCGGGGTACTGATCGCGGACGACCAGGACCTGGTCCGGCTGGGGCTGCGTGCCCTGGTGGAGAGCGAGGCCGACCTGCGGGTGGTCGGGGAGGCGGCCGACGGGCTGGGCGCGCTGGCGGTGGCCCGGCGGGAGCGCCCCGACGTGGTGCTGATGGACGTCCGGATGCCCGGGATCGACGGGATCGAGGCGACCCGGCGGATCGTCGCCGACCCGGAGCTGGCCGGTACCCGGGTGGTGGTGCTGACCACCTTCGAGCTCGACGCGTACGTCTTCGAGGCGCTCCGGCACGGTGCCAGCGGCTTCCTGACCAAGGACACCAAGCCGGTCGAGCTGCTCCGGGCGATCCGGCTGGTCGCCAGCGGCGAGGCGCTGCTCTCCCCGTCGGTGACCCGGCGGGTGGTGCGGGAGTTCGCCACTCGGCCGTCCCGGGTGCTCCGGCCGCATCCCCGGCTGGACACCCTGACCGAGCGGGAGCGGCAGGTGGTCGGGCTGGTCGGCGAGGGGCTGAGTAACGACGAGATCGGCAGCCGGCTGCTGGTCAGCCCGGCGACGGCGCGTACCCACGTCAGCCGGGCCATGGTCAAGCTGGGCGCCCGGGACCGGGCCCAGTTGGTGGTGTACGCCTACCAGTCCGGCCTGGTCGAGCCCTGACGCCGAGACCCCGGTGGCCCGGCCGGCCGGGGATAGGTTAGCCGCGATCGAGCTGCCCCGCCTGTGCACCCGCCACCGGCCGCGACCGCCGCCACCGGCCATCACCGGCCACCGCCGCCACCGGCCACCACCGGCCGCCACCGCCACCACCCGGCCACCACCGCCCGGCCTAGCCCGGCTGGGGCGGGGCGGAGGCGGCGGGGGAGGTGGGCGGCTACCCTTGCGGTGGCCGGGCACCCGTGCCTCGGCCATGCCATGCTCGGGTAAATACGACAAACGGGATGCTGCGCCGTGTTTGACACTTTGAGTGACCGCCTGTCCGGGATCTTCACCAAGCTGCGTGGCAAGGGTCGCCTCACCGACGCCGACATCGACGCCACCGCCCGGGAGATCCGGCTGGCGCTGCTGGAGGCGGACGTCGCCCTGCCCGTGGTCAAGTCCTTCATCAACAGCGTGAAGGAGCGGGCCCGGGGCGCGGAGGTGTCCCAGGCGCTCAACCCGGCCCAGCAGGTAATCAAGATCGTCCACGAGGAACTCGTCGCCGTGCTCGGCGGCGAGGGTCGCCGGTTGCAGTTCGCCAAGCAGCCCCCGACTGTGATCATGCTTGCCGGCCTCCAGGGCTCGGGTAAGACGACCCTGGCCGGCAAGCTGGCCGGCTGGCTGAAGGGGCAGGGGCACCAGCCGCTGCTGGTCGCCGCCGACCTCCAGCGACCCAACGCGGTCAACCAGTTGCAGGTGCTCGGCGGCAGGGCCGGGGTCGAGGTCTTCGCGCCGGAGCCGGGCAACGGGGTCGGCGACCCGGTACAGGTCGCCAAGGCGTCGATCGAGCACGCCCGGCGGGCCGCCCGGGACATCGTCATCGTCGACACCGCCGGCCGGCTCGGTATCGACGCCGAGATGATGGCGCAGGCCGCCGCGATCCGGGACGCGGTCGACCCGGACGAGGTCATCTTCGTGATCGACGCGATGGTCGGTCAGGACGCGGTACGCACCGCCGAGGCGTTCCGGGACGGCGTCGGGATCACCGGCGTGGTGCTCTCGAAGCTCGACGGCGACGCGCGCGGTGGTGCCGCGCTCTCCGTACGGCAGGTCACCGGCCAGCCGATCCTCTTCGCCTCCACCGGCGAGAAGCTGACCGACTTCGACGTCTTCCACCCGGACCGGATGGCCAGCCGGATCCTCGGCATGGGTGACGTGCTCACGCTGATCGAGCAGGCCGAGCAGGCCTTCGACGCCGATCAGAAAGAGAAGATGACCGCCAAGCTGATGGGCGGCGAGCAGTTCACCCTGGAGGACTTCCTCGACCAGCTCATCGCGGTACGCCGGATGGGTCCGATCGCCAACGTCCTGGCCATGATGCCCGGGATGGGGCAGATGAAGGACCAGTTGGCCGAGGTGGACGACAAGCACTTCGACAAGGTCACCGCGATCATCCGGTCCATGACCCCCGGCGAGCGAACCAACCCGAAGATCATCAACGGCTCGCGGCGGGCCCGGATCGCGAACGGCTCCGGTGTCACCGTGATGGACGTCAACCAGCTGCTCAACCGCTTCGCCGAGGCGCAGAAGATGATGAAGCAGATGGGCGGCATGATGGGCCTGCCCGGCGGCCGGCGCAAGGCGACCAAGTCGCCGAAGAACAAGCGCAAGGGCACCAAGGGCGGCGGCCGCCCCCGGGTCGGCGGTCCGGCTGGCGGCTTCCCGGGCGGCATGCCGCAGTTGCCGCCGGGGCTGGACCCGAACGCGCTGCAGGGCGGCCAGGGCCTGCCGCCCGGTTTCAAGCTGCCGAAGCTCGACTTCAACAAGCTCGGCAAGCGCCCGAACGAGAAGTGACCCGGGACGGACAGGGTGTGCGTGGTACGGGACAGTGGGCGATAGCCTGACCGCGTAGGGTGACGGCGTCACCGGGATGGAGTGGTCATGACCGCGGCGCCGATGCTGCCGGAGCGGCAGGAGCCCTGACCACCCGCTGGGCCGGCCTGCGCGACCGCGCCGAGGTGTGACGTCGGGTCGCGTCGGGGTGTGACGTCGGGCCGCGTCGCGCGGCGAGGGCGGTGCCACGGGTGGCCGGGGCGTGATCCTCGGCGGGGCGGGCCGGGGTGCGGCGGGTCGCCCGGGCCCGATCGGGTAGGAATGTGCGCATGGCGCTGCACGTACGAGGGGTCGTGCTCCCGGACGACGAGGTCCGCGACCTGTGGCTGGTCGGCGACCGGGTCACCTTCACCCCGGTCCCCGGAGCGGTGACGGTGGCCGATCGCGGCTTCGTGCTGCCCGGTCTGGTCGACGCGCACTGCCACCCCGGCATCGCTCCCGGTTCGGTGCCGATCACCTCGCTCGACCAGGCCCGCGAGCTGGCCCGGATCGACCGGGACGCCGGGGTGCTGGCGATCCGGGACGCGGGCTCGCCGTTCCCGTACCCGGAGTTGGAGGACGAGCCGGACCTGCCGCGACTGGCCCGCGCCGGGCGGCACATCGCGCCGCCGAAGCGGTATCTGCGGGACATCGCGGTGGAGGTCGAGCCCGCCGACGTGCCGGCGGCGGTGACCGAGCAGGCCCGGGCCGGCAACGGCTGGGTCAAGCTGGTCGGCGACTGGATCGACCGGAACGTCGGTGACCTGGCGCCGTCCTGGGAGCCGGAGACCGTGGCCGCGGCGGTGGCCGCCGCGCACGCGGCCGGCGCCCGGGCCGCGGTGCACACCTTCTCCGAGGCGGCGGTCGAGGTGATGGTCCGGGCCGGGGTCGACTCGGTCGAGCACGGCACCGGGGTCAGCCTCGACCTCGTCGACGAGATGGCCCGGCGCGGTACCGCGCTGGTGCCGACGATGATCAACATCGCCACCTTCGGCGAGATCGCCGAGCGGGCGGCCGCAAAGTTCCCCGGGTACGCCACACACATGCTCGCGCTCCGGGACAACTTCCCGGCGGTGGTCGGCGCGGCGTACGAGGCCGGGGTGCCGATCTACGTCGGCACCGACGCGGGCGGCGGGATCGACCACGGGCTGGCCGCCGAGGAGATGCTGCTGCTGCACGAGCAGGCCGGGATGTCCACCGTCGACGTGCTGGCCGCCGCCTCCTGGCGGGCCCGGGACTGGCTCGGCTTCCCCGGCCTGGTCGAAGGTGGTCTCGCCGACCTGGTGGTGTACCCCACCGACCCCCGGACCGACCTGCGGGTGGTACGCGCACCCGAGCGCATCGTGCTGCGCGGCCGGGTGCTGCGCTGACTCTGCGGCTGGCCGGGCCGGTCCGCCGGCACCGTGCGCCGGCTCACGGCGACCGGCGCAGGTGACGGGCTGACGGTCGGCGGCAGCGGGCCGGGCGCGTCGGCTCCGGGGTCGGCGCCTAAGATGTGCCCTCATGGCACGCGTGCTCACTCCCCGTGCGGAGGACTTTCCCCGCTGGTACCAGGACCTGATCGCCAAGGCGCAGCTCGCCGACAACGGCCCGGTGCGGGGGACCATGGTCATCCGACCGGCCGGTTACGCCATCTGGGAGCGCATGCAGGCCGAGATGGACGCCCGGATCAAGCTCGCCGGCGCGGAGAACGCGTACTTCCCGCTCTTCATCCCGGAGAGCTACCTGCGCCGGGAGGCGCAGCACGTCGAGGGCTTCTCGCCCGAGCTGGCGGTGGTCACCCACGGTGGCGGCAAGCAGCTCGCCGAGCCGGTCGTGGTCCGGCCGACCAGCGAGACGGTGATCGGCGAGTTCATGGCGAAGTGGGTCGACTCCTACCGCGACCTGCCGCTGCTGCTCAACCAGTGGGCCAACGTGGTGCGCTGGGAGCTGCGGCCCCGGGTCTTCCTGCGGACCACCGAGTTCCTCTGGCAGGAGGGGCACACCGCGCACGCCGACGAAGCCGACGCCCGGGCGTACGCCCGGAAGATCCTGCACGAGGTCTACGAGGATTTCATGGTCGGGGTGCTCGGCATCCCGGTGCTGACCGGGCTGAAGACCGCCCGGGAGCGGTTCGCCGGTGCCACCCGCACCTACACCCTGGAAGGCATGATGGGTGACGGCAAGGCGCTCCAGATGGGCACCTCGCACGAGCTGGGGCAGAATTTCGCCCGCGCCTTCGACATCACCTACACCTCTGCCGAGCGCAGCGTCGAGCACGCCTGGACCACCTCCTGGGGCAGTTCGACCCGGATGCTCGGCGGGCTGATCATGTGCCACGGCGACGACAACGGGCTGCGGGTGCCGCCGAGGCTGGCGCCGGTGCAGGCGTACGTGATGGTGGTGAAGGCTGGCGACGGGGTCGCCGAGGCCGCCGCCAAGCTCTGCGACGCGCTGCGCGACGCCGGGGTGCGGGTCGCCCTCGACGACCGGGTCGACACCCCGTTCGGCCGCCGGGCCGTCGACGCCGAGCTCAAGGGCTATCCGGTACGCATCGAGCTCGGTCCCCGCGACCTGGCCGCCGGCAACGCGGTGCTGGTCCGCCGGACCACCGGCGCCAAGACCCCGGTCCCGGTGCCGGACGTGGTCGCCGGGGTGCTCGCCGCGCTCGACGCCGACCAGAAGGCGCTCTACGACGAGGCGCTGGCCCGGCGCGAGTCGCACACCGTCGCGGTGGACTCGCTGGCCGAGGCGATCGAGGCGGCCGGCACCGGCTGGGCTCGGGTGCCGTGGTCCGCCGTCGGGGCCGAGGGGGAGGCGGAGGCGAACGCCCAGGGCGTGACCGTCCGCTGCCTGCGCCGGGCCGACGGCTCGGTGCCGGACTCGGAGGACGAGCCGGAGCTGACCGCCATCCTCGCCCGCTCCTACTGAGCGGCCGGACGTGACCGGGTTGCGCTTCTCACCGGGCCGCGTCGTCGTGCACCGCAACGTGCGGCGGGGCCGGATCGGCTGGGTCCGCCCGGCCCGGGTGGTCAGCGACGACGACCGTGGCCTGCTGCTCTGGGTCGCCCGGGGCACCCAGGTGGCCAGCGAGGTCACCGCGGACGGCCGAGGGATGCGGACGATGCCGTTCACCGAGTGGGTGGCCTCGACCTACCGGTTGCGGGTCGCTCCCTGGGCCGGACCGCCGGTGTTGAAGTTCCTGCCGGCCGGGGCGGACCACTCGGTCTGGTTCTTCCGGGACGCGGCGGACCGGTTCGCCAACTGGTACGTCAACCTGGAGGAGCACGGCGTCCGCTGGGACGACGGCGAGCTGGCCGGCGTGGACGTGGTGGACCAGGATCTCGACGTGGTGGTCTGGCCGGACCACACCTGGGAGTGGAAGGACGAGGGGGAGTTCGCCGAGCGGCTCGCCGTCCCGGAGCACTACTGGGTGCCGGACCCGGCGGCGGTACGCGCCGAGGGGGAGCGGGTGATCAAGATTGCCGAGGCGGCGCAGTTCCCGTTCGACGGCACCTGGTGCGACTTCGTCCCCGATCCGGCCTGGACCGCGCCGGACCTGCCGCCCGGCTGGGACCGTCCACCCGTGCGCTGAACCGTCCACCCGTCCGCAGGTGACCGGACGTCCGTGCGCTGGAGACCGGACGTCCGCGACCGGCGCGGCGCGTTCAGCCGGGCGCCGGCGTGGCGCGGGCGGAGAGCGGCGGGCTCGGCTCGCGGGCGGGGGCGTAGGGGCGACAGGACGCCCGGATGACCAGCTCGGTGGGGAGCCGGATGTGCGTGTCCCGTTCGACGCCGCCGATCAGGTCGATGAGCAGGCGCAACGCCTCGGCGCCCATCCGTTGCAGTGGTTGCATGATCGTCGTCAGCGGCGGATTGACCAGCGCCGACTCCGGTACGTTGTCGAAGCCGATCACGGAGAGGTCGTCGGGTACCCGTAGACCCATGCTCCGGGCGACGTCGAGGGTGGAGATCGCGGAGAGGTCGTTTCCGGCGAAGACCGCGGTCGGCCGGTCGGGGAGGGCGAGCAGCTCCGCGGCCGTACCGGCGGCGCTCTCGGTCCGGAACCCGCCGACCCGGACCAGCCGCTCGTCCACCGGGACGGCGGCGTCGGCCATCGCCTTGCGGAACCCGGCCTCGCGCAGGCGTGCCGACTCGAGGTCGGAGCGTCCGCTGATGTGCCCGATGCGGCGGTGACCGAGTGACAGCAGGTAGTTGGTCGCGAGTACGGCGCCGGCGAAGTTGTCGGAGTCGACGGTGGGCAGGCCGGACGGGCCGGTGTGCGGGTCGACGGCGACGACGTGGAAGCCCTGGTTGGTCTCGACCACGGTCGGCGTGACGATCACGGCCCCGTCGATGAGCGTTCCGGACAGCCGGGCCAGCGACCGCCGCTCCCAGCCGATGGCCGCGCTGGCACCGTCGCCGCCGGAGTAGGCCAGTAGCTGGTAGCCGGTGCCGACGACCTCCCTGGACGCCCCCTTGAGCAGCTCGGTCGAGAACGGCTCGAACTCCGCGACCAGGATTCCCAGCACGTTCGTGCGGTGACTGCGCAGGCTCTGTGCCCCTAGGCTGGCCTCGTACCCGAGTTGGTGGATGACCTGCTGGACGCGTTCCACCGTCGCCTGCGCCACGCCATACCTGCCATTGACCACCTTGGATACAGTCGCGACGGAGACGCCGGCCGTACGGGCCACGTCCGACATCTTGACACGCTGCGGAAACGCCACGACGACGATGATAGAGGGCTGCCGGCGGCCCACGGCAGGGGAGTCGAAACCGTTATCGACAACGGTTGACACCACGTAACGCGGCTGTAAAACTCCCCGTTCAGGTGATTACCGCGACTGATAGTCGAGGAGACATTCGATGGCGATGAAAGGCCGCGCGGGCACCGTCCTGGCGCTGCTTACGACCAGCGCACTCCTTGCTGCCGGATGTAGCGGCGGCGGCGACGAAGCGCCCGCTGAGGAAGAGCTCTACAAGAACCCGGTGACCCTGACCTGGTGGCACAACGCCTCGCAGGACGGGCCCGGCAAGACTTACTGGGAGAAGGTCGCCAAGGACTTCTCCGCGCTCCACCCGACCGTCACGATCCAGATCGAGGCGATCGAGACCAACCAGCTCCAGCGCACCCGGCTCCCTGCCGCGCTCCTGACCACCGACCCGCCGGACATCTTCCAGGCGTGGGGCGGCGGCGAGATGCGCGAGCAGGTGGAGGCCGACTACCTCAAGGACATCACCGACCAGGTGAAGACGGAGGTGGCCAACATCGGCAGCGCCGCCGGGATCTGGGCGGTGGAAGGCAAGCAGTACGGCCTGCCGTACCGGATGGGCATCGAGGGCATCTGGTACAACAAGGACATGTTCGCGCGGGCGGGCATCACCGCCCCGCCGACCACGTTCGACGAGCTCAACGAGGCGGTCACCAAGCTCAAGGCGATCAACGTCGTCCCGATCGCCCTCGGCGCCGGTGACAAGTGGCCCGCCGCGCACTGGTGGTACAACTTCGCGCTGCGTGCCTGCTCGGTCGACACCCTGAAGAAGGCCTCCACCGAGGCGGTCTTCGACGACCCGTGCTTCGTGAAGGCCGGCGAGGACCTGAAGACCTTCATCGGCACCAACCCGTTCCAGCCCAACTTCATCGCCACCCCGGGCCAGAACGACCCGACCAGCGCGAACGGGATGCTCGCCAACGGCAAGGCCGGGATGGAGCTGATGGGTGACTGGAACAAGGGCACCCTGGAGACCGTCGCGGAGGACAAGGCGGCGCTGGCCAAGTTCCTCGGCTGGTTCCCCGTGCCGGCGATCTCCGGTTCGGCGGGTGACCCGAAGGCGGCTCTCGGCGGTGGTGACGGGTTCGCCTGCGCCAAGAACGCCCCGGCGGAGTGCGTCGAGTTCCTCAAGTACATCGTGAGCCCCGAGGTGCAGAAGGGCTACGCCGAGACCGGCACCGGCCTGCCCGTCGCCAAGGGTGCGGAGAGCGGTGTCGCGGACCCCGCCCTGAAGTCCATCCTGGAGGCCACGTCCGGAGCGACCTACGTGCAGCTCTGGTTGGACACGGCCTTCGGCAGCACCGTCGGCAACGCGATGAACGACGCGATCGTCGCCATCTTTGCCGGCAGCGGCAGCCCGCAGCAGGTCGTCGACGCCATGAAGGCGGCCGCACGCAAGTGACCGCCACCAACCCAACCCTGAACCCCGCCGGCGGCGCGTCCGCGCCGCCGGCGGGCGTCCGGCCCGCCCGGAGGCGGTCGTCCTCCCGCGTGGCCGAAAAACGCCGTAAGTGGTACGAGATCATCGGGCTGACGACGCCGGCGGTCGTCGTCTACGTGATGTTCGTGCTGGTGCCGATGGGCTTCGCGGTCTACTACAGCCTCTTCCGCTGGCGCGGGGTCGGGCCGCCCACCGAGTTCGTCGGCTTCGACAACTACGTCCTCGCCTTCCAGGACCCGATCTTCCTCGACGCGCTGCGCAACAACGCCATCATCGTGGTCGGGTCGCTGGTGATCCAGGGCCCCATCGCGCTGGCCGTGGCGCTGTTGCTCAACCGCCGCTTCCGTGGGCGCACCGTGTTCCGCCTGCTGGCGTTCGTGCCCTACGTGCTCGCCGAGGTCACCGTCGGCATCATGTGGAAGCTGATCCTGACCGACGGCGGGACGGCCGACGCGCTGCTGCGGTCGCTCGGACTGGGCAGTCTGGTCCAGGCGTGGCTCGCCGACCTCGACGTCGTCATCTGGACGCTGCTTGCCGTCCTCACCTGGAAGTACGTCGGTTTCGCCATCATCCTCCTGCTCGCCGGCCTGTCGAACGTGCCGCACGAGCTGACCGAGGCGGCCTCGATCGACGGCGCGAGCTGGTGGCAGATCCAGCGCCACATCACGCTTCCGCTGCTCGGCCCGACGATCCGGATCTGGATGTTCCTGTCGATGATCGGTTCGTTGCAGGTCTTCGACGTGATCTGGGTGACCTCGGTGCCCTCGGTGCGGTCGCTCGGCGCGTCGGCCACCATGGCGACGTACATGGTGGACAACGGCTTCTTCGCCCGGCTGTGGGGCTACGGCAACGCGGTGGCCGTGATCCTCTTCGTCATCTCCTTCGTCGCGGCGCTGCTGTTCCAGCGCTTCCTGCTCCGCCGCGACATCCAGGGTGCCATCACCAGAAGGGCAAACTGACCGTGGCCGCGAACGCTGTCCTGCCCCCACCGCCCAAGCGCCGCCCGGTGTCCTGGGGTAACCCGCTCACCTACGGGCTGGCGCTCGCGGTCGCGGCCGTGTCGATCGCCCCGGTCGTCTACGTGATCGTCGGCGGCTTCCGTACCACCCCGCAGATCGTGGCGGACCCGGCCGGGCTGCCCGACCCGTGGGTCTTCGACAACTACGCCCGGGTACTGACCCAGAGTGACTTCTGGGGTCAGGCGTTCAACAGCGCGGTGATCGCCCTGGGTACGACGCTCGGTGTCGTGGTGCTCGGTGTCTGCGCCGCGTACGTGCTCGCCCGGTACACCTTCCGGGGCCGCGAGGCGCTCTACACCTTCTTCACGCTCGGCCTGCTCTTCCCGGCCGGGGCGGCTATCCTGCCGCTCTACCTCATGCTGCGCGACCTCAACCTGATCAACTCGTACTACGCGGTGATCCTCCCGCAGGTCGCCTTCGCGTTGCCGCTGACGATCGTGATCTTGCGTCCCTTCCTCGCCGCGATCCCGCGCGAGCTGGAGGACGCCGCCGCGATCGACGGCACGGGCCGGCTCGGTTTCCTCTGGCTGATCGTGCTGCCGCTGTCCCGGCCCGCGCTCGTCACGGTCGGGATTCTCGCGTTCGTGGCGAGCTGGAACGCGTTCCTCCTGCCGCTGCTCGTCCTCGGCGACGTCAATCTGCACACCCTGCCACTGGGCGTGCAGAACTTCTCGAGCCAGTACACCTCCGACACGGCGGGAATTCTCGCCTTCACCTCGCTGGCGATGCTGCCGGCACTGCTTTTCTTCACATTCGCCGAAAAGCAGATCGTCGGTGGCCTACAGGGCGCGGTCAAGGGTTGAGCGGCAGCGGGTACGGGCGCGGGAAGGGGGAGACGCGGCCTGATCGAGGTCCGGACGGGGGCGGTCGGGACGGCGGGGCACGCCCCGGGCGAGCGAGGCGGTCACCAGCCATGATCGCCCGGAGCGGGCCCGGCCGGCGAGTTCGCCGGCCGGTGTGAGGTTCCCGGGCCGGGTCTGGCACAATGGGTCGCTGGTATCCGGCACGCGTCCGGCGCCCTCTAACCCGGGCGTGTCGCCAGTCCATCGAGCAGTCCCCGGCTCAAACCCCACTGTGCCGGTCGGCTCTCACCCGCGCACCGCCCGTGTCCGGGACGGTGAGAATCGCAACAGGAGCGAACACACTGTGGCCGTAAAGATCCGGCTCCTGCGGATGGGTAAGATCCGCAACCCGCAGTACCGCATTGTCGTCGCCGACTCGCGCACCAAGCGCGACGGTCGGGCGATCGAGTTCGTCGGGATCTACCAGCCGAAGGAACACCCTTCGGTGATCGAGGTCAAGTCGGAGCGGGTGCAGTACTGGCTCTCTGTCGGCGCCCAGCCGAGCGAGGCCGTCCAGCGCCTGCTGGAGAAAACCGGCGACTGGCAGAAGTTCAAGGGCCTGCCGGCCCCGCCGCCGCTGCTGGTGGCGCCGGAGCGGGCCGACCGCACGGCCGCCTACGAGGCCGAGGCGAAGGCCGCAGCCGGGCTGACCGAGTCGGCCAAGCCGGCGAAGAAGGCGGCCAAGGCGGCACCTGCCGAGGCCAAGGCGGCACCTGCCGAGGCCCCCAAGACCGAGGAGCAGGCCGGTGCGGACTCCGGCGAGCAGGCCTGACGTGGCGCTCCGGCCGGCGCTCGAACACCTGGTCAAGGGCATCGTCGACCACCCGGACGACGTACGGGTCCGGATGGTCGACTCCCGGCGCGGCAAGCGCCTGGAGGTGCGGGTGCACCCCGAGGACCTGGGTACGGTGATCGGTCGCTCCGGCCGTACCGCGAAGGCGCTGCGCCAGGTGATCGGGTCGATCGGCGGCCGTGGAGTACGCGTCGACATCGTCGACTCGTACTGATCCGCGGATCCCGATGCTCCTGATCGTCGGCCGGATCGGCCGTCCGCACGGCATCCGCGGTGAGGTGACCGTGGAGGTGCGGACCGACGATCCCGAGGCACGGTTCGCCGTCGGGGCGGTGTTGCGCACCGACCCGGCGGCGGCATCCGGCACCGGCCCGGGGGCGCCGCCCCCGGTCACCGGGCACGGCGAGCTGGTCCGGGTGCCCGAACGGCTCACCATCGAGGCCACCCGGTGGCACCAGGGCAAGCTGTTGGTCACCTTCGACGGCGTCTACGACCGCGACGTCGCTGAGGCGCTCCGTGGCACCCTGCTCTGGGTGGACAGCGCGGAGCTGCCGCCGCCGGATGACCCCGACGAGTTCAACGACCACCAGTTGGTCGGTCTCGCCGTGGTCACCCCGGCGGGTGAGGCGCTCGGCGAGGTGGCCCGGATCGACCACGCCCCCGCCTCCGACCTGCTGGTGCTGCGCCGCCCCGAGGGGCGTACCACGCTGATCCCGTTCGTCAAGGCGATCGTGCCGGAGGTGGACCTGGCCGCCGGCCGGGTGGTGGTGGACCCTCCGCCCGGCCTGCTGGACCTGTGAGTCAGGTTCGCGTCTGTCGTCGTCTGACCAGGCCCCGCTGACCGGGAGCCGTCGAGGGGGCCCTCCACACATGCGCGTCGACGTGGTGTCGATCTTTCCCGAGTACCTCACCCCGCTGGGGCTCTCGCTGATCGGGCGGGCCCGGGCGGCCGGCGTACTCGACGTCGCCGTGCACGACCTGCGGACCTGGACGTACGACGTGCACCGTACGGTCGACGACACCCCGTACGGCGGCGGTCCCGGCATGGTGATGCGGCCCGAGCCCTGGGGGGAGGCGCTGGACGCCCTGGTGCCGCCCGGCCGGGAGTCCGGCACGCGCCTGGTGGTGCCCACCCCGGCGGGGGTGCGGTTCAGCCAGACCATGGCGCACGAGCTGGCTGCCGAGTCCCACCTCGTCTTTGCCTGCGGCCGGTACGAGGGGATCGACCAGCGGGTCCTCGACCACGCCGCCACCCGGATGCCGGTGACCGAGGTCTCGCTCGGCGACTACGTGCTCTTCGGCGGCGAGGTCGCGGTTCTGGTGGTCATGGAGGCGGTGACCCGCCTGCTGCCCGGGGTACTCGGCAACGCCGACTCGCTCGCCGAGGAGTCGCACGCGCACGGGCTGCTGGAGGCGCCGGTCTACACCAAGCCGCCGAGCTGGCGCGGGCAGGACGTACCGGAGATCCTGCGCTCGGGTGACCACGGCCGGATCGCCCGGTGGCGGCGCGACCAGGCACTGGTCCGGACGGCCCGGCGCCGGCCCGACATGCTCGCCGCGCTGCCGGCGGAGCAGTTGGACAAACGGGACGTCGCCGCCCTGGCCGGGGCCGGATTTCAGCCTCCGGCCGACGATATGGCAAAGTAGGGGGGTTGCCGCAGCCGTCCGTGCCACGGACGGCTGCGAGGATCTCCGCCGAGGTTGCCCTGCCGGACCCCGTCGCGGAGATCAGAATCACCCATCCGCGTGCCGACGCCCGGTGCGCCGCGAGTCTTCAAGGATGCAGCGATGAACACCCTGGACGCCCTCGACGCCCAGTCGCAGCGGACCGACGTGCCCGACTTCCGGGCCGGTGACACGGTCAAGGTGCACGCCCGAGTCATCGAGGGCAGCCGCTCCCGGGTCCAGGTCTTCGAGGGTGTCGTCATCCGGCGCCATGGAGCGGGCCTGCGGGAGACCTTCACCGTACGGAAGATCAGCTTCGGGGTCGGGGTGGAGCGGACGTACCCGATCAACAGCCCGGGTATCGACCGGATCGAGGTGGTCGTCCGTGGTGACGTACGCCGGGCCAAGCTCTACTACCTCCGTGAGCTGCGCGGCAAGAAGGCCAAGATCAAGGAGAAGCGCGAGAAGCGGGTCGGCTGACCTCCCGGCTTCCCGCACCGACGCCGATCGCGGGGTGCCGACCCGGCCAACGCCGACTACGCTGGCCGCACGGGCAGACGCGAGACACGGCGACCCCGGCGACTGCCGGGGTCGCCCGTCACCCCCGCGCTTCCGCTCGCGGTGCCCGTCGCCCAGCCAGTGGGTGATGGCGCGGTATCTCGGGACCGGGGAGTTGCGTGGTGCGTAGGGTGGACGACGAGGACGATGTCGAGCCGTGGCGTCGTCGGCCCCGACGGTCCCGCCGTACCCGTAAGCAGATGCCACTGTGGCAGGAGCTTCCGCTCCTGCTGATCGTGGCGTTCTGCCTCGCGGTCCTGATCCGGACCTTCCTGCTCCAGGCGTTCTTCATTCCCTCGGGGTCCATGGAGGACACTCTGCTGATCGGCGACCGGGTCCTGGTCAACAAGATCGTCTACGACGTGCGCGACCCGGCCCGCGGCGAGATCGTGGTGTTCCGGGGTACGGCCGCCTGGGCACCCGAGGTGCGCGAGGAGGCCGATCCGGGGTTCGTGGCCAAGCTGGGCCGCACCATCGGGGACCTGGTCGGGGTGAGCCGACCCGGCGAGAAGGACTTCATCAAGCGGGTGGTGGGGCTGCCCGGCGACAAGGTGAAGTGCTGTGACGACCAGGGCCGGGTCACCGTCAACAACGTCCCGATCGACGAGCCGTACGTGCTGGAGAATTCCCCACTGGACGTCCCGCCCAACCGCCAGGAATGCCGGTCGCGGCGGTTCGACGAGGTGGTGGTCCCGGCGGGGCAGATCTTCGTGATGGGCGACCACCGGCTGGTGTCGCAGGACGCGCGCTGCCAGGGGCCGGTGCCGATCGAGAACGTCATCGGCCGGGCCTTCGTGGTCGTCTGGCCGTTCGGCCACTGGAGTTCGCTGTCGGTGCCGGACACCTTTGACAAACTGCCGAGGCCGGCCGCGGCGCCCGCCCCCGGGGAACCGCCCGCCGACAGTCCGCAAAACAGCGCGAACACGGGAGAAATAGCAATTGCGATGCCAATCTTGGGCTCTCTGCTCGTTACCGCGCGTTCCCGGCGCTCTCGTGGGACTCGGCATCGTAGGCTCCACCCGTGATTGACGAGCAGACCGACAAGTCCAAGCCCCGCAGTTCGTTCTGGCGGGAACTGCCCATCCTGGTGGGCGTGGCCATCCTGGTCGCGGTACTGGTCCGGGCGTTCGTCCTGCAGACCTTCTACATCCCGTCGCCGTCGATGGAGCACACCCTCGACATCTACGACCGGGTGCTCGTCAACAAGCTGGTCTACGACTTCCGGTCGCCGCACCGGGGCGAGATCATCGTCTTCAAGGCACCCACCCAGTGGACCGGCAACCCGAAGGGTGAGGACTTCATCAAGCGGGTGATCGGAGTCGGCGGGGACCGGGTGGTCTGCTGCGACCCGCAGGACCGCCTGGTGATCAACGGGCAGTCGCTGGACGAGCCGTACATCTTCACCGAGAACGGGGTGCGGGATCCGGCGGCCGACGAGGAGTTCGACATCACCGTGCCGCCCGGACGACTCTGGGTGATGGGTGACCACCGCTCCGCCTCCGGCGACTCCCTGGAACACTGGCAGCAGAGCCGCAAGGACATCCAGCTGGCGACGATTCCGGAGGAGTCGGTGGTGGGGCGGGCCTTCACCGTCTTCTGGCCGGTCGGCCGGGCAACCTGGCTCTCCGTACCCGATTCCTACGGCGCGATCCCCGATCCGCAGGGCTGATCGCCGACCGTGCCGGCCCGCGGCCGGCGGCGGGTCCGGTGCCGGCGCGGCTAGGCTGACCCGGTGACCGTGTTCACCCCCCGCCAGGCCGCCCGGGTGCTCCTGGTCGACGCCGACGGCCGGGTGCTGCTGTTCCACGGCTGGGATCCGGCCCGACCCGTTCACCGCTACTGGTTCACCCCGGGCGGCGGCCTGGACCCGGACGAGACGCCGGCGGCCGGCGCCGCCCGCGAGCTGGCCGAGGAGACCGGGCTGCGGCTGCGCCCGGCCGAGTTCGGCGAACCGATCCGGCGGGAGACCACCGAGTTCAGTTTCGGCGGCCAGTGGTACCGGCAGGAACAGCACTTCTTCCTCGTCCGGGTCGCCGCCTGGGCGGTGGACACGGCTGGGTTCGACGCGGTCGAGCAGGACTCGATCGACACCCACCGCTGGTGGTCGATCGACGAGCTGGACCGGACGACGGAACGGTTCTATCCGACCGACCTGCCCGAGCTGCTACGCCGGGCGCTGGAGAGCGAGTAGCGGTGCTGACCCCACCCCGTACGGTGATCCGCCGCGAGGGCGGCATCTACGCCATGGAACGGGCACTGCGGCGACGCGGCTTTCCGCACGTCGCCGGGGCCGACGAGGCCGGTCGGGGCGCCTGCGCCGGCCCGCTGGTGGCCGCCGCGGCAGTGCTGCCCGACGGCCGGCGCGGCGAGATCGAGGGGCTGGCCGACTCGAAGCTGCTCACCCCGGCCACCCGGGAGCGGATCTACGCCGAGGTGGTGGAGCGGGCCCTGGCGTACGCCGTGGTGGTCATCCCGGCCGTCGAGGTGGATGCCCGGGGGCTGCACGTCTGCAACCTGGCGGCGATGCGCCGGGCGCTGGCCTCCCTCGCCCTGGTCCCGGACTACGTGCTCACCGACGGCTTCGGGGTGGACGGGCTGGGCGTGCCGGGGCTGGCCGTCTGGAAGGGCGACCAGGTCGCCGCCTGCGTGGCGGCGGCGAGCGTGCTGGCCAAGGTCACCCGGGACCGGATCATGGTGGAGCTGGACGACCGGCACCCCGGGTACGGTTTCGCCGAGCACAAGGGATACATCACCGCCGAGCACAGCGCCGCGCTCGAGCGTCACGGCCCGTGCCCGGAACATCGCTTCTCGTACGTCAATGTCGCGACCGTCTCCGGCCGGGTCGGCTGGCCGCCTCGCTCCCGGCGTCCGGCGCACCTCGCTGGGATCGAGTCGATGGCGCACGGGGGCCGGGCAGGGAGTACCGTCGGCGTGGCGTTGGGCGAGCGGCTTCGGCCGTCAACGTTCGTGGGGGAAGATGTGGCCATGGAAGGCGGAGTGGGATGAGCGCGGAAGATCTCGAGAAGTACGAGACCGAGATGGAGCTGCAGCTCTATCGGGAGTACCGCGACATCGTTCGCCAGTTCTCCTACGTCGTGGAGACGGAGCGGCGGTTCTACCTGGCGAACCAGGTTGACCTGCACGTCCGCAACTCCGACGGTGAGGTCTACTTCGAGGTGGAAATGCACGACGCCTGGGTCTGGGATATGTACAGGCCGGCGCGTTTCGTGAAAAATGTCCGAGTAATGACCTTCAAGGACGTCAACGTCGAAGAACTCGAAAAGCCGGACATCTCCCTTCCTGCTGATTCTGGATTCGGCGGTTGATCATCGGCATTCCGGCCGCCCCGGGATCCGCCGGCTGACCGTCCGCGTCCGCCGACCGAGCAAGATCAACTGCTGCCCCGGCATCGGTCGCGCCGCTCTGCCCGAGCCCGGAGTCGTCGTCGGGCTTCTGCCCGAGCCGGAGACGTCGGTGGACGGCGGCCGCCAGTTGCCGGTCGGTCCGGCGGCGGATGATCCGGTCTCCAGCTCTTCAGCTTCAGCTTCAGCTTCAGAAGGGATTACCGGCGACGCCGGACCAGGGCTCCGCTGCCTGGCGAACCTGGCCTAGTGCTCCTCGGTGACCACGACCTCCACCCGCTGGACCAGATTGTTCGCGAACCCACCCCGGTTCCACGGCTGCTCGATCGGCTGGGTACGCCCGGACGCGTCGGTGGCCCGCGCACCGAGGGTGTACCGGCCGGGGGTCGCCGGCCACTCGTACCGCCACCGGCGCCACGCCCAGCGCTCGTCGACGACTGGTCCGTGCGGAGCGGACTCCGATGACCGTTGCCCTGCCGAGGCCGGATCCGAGCCGTTGCCCAGGTGTTCCACCGCACCGGTCGGATCGAGGGTGGCGGGAACCCAGGTGAGACCCCCGTCCGTGGTCACCTCGACGGCGGTCACCGGCGCGTACCCGGACCAGGCCCGACCCTCCACTGTGCACGATCCGGGACGTACCACCCGGGTCCGGGACATGAAATCCGGAAAGCCGGGCGGCTGGACCAGTGCCCGGGGTTCGATCCGGGTGACCGGAATCCCGGGATCGTCGGCGGAGGTGCGGAGCCGGTAGGCCACCGCGTTCTGGTAGCCGTCGAACTCCCGATCCAGCACCGTGATCCGGGTGAGCCACTTGACGTGTGCCATGCCGTACCAGCCGGGCACCACCAGGCGCAGCGGCGCGCCGTGCTGTGGGAGCAGCGGGGCGCCGTTCATCTCGTACGCCAGCAGCACCTCCTCGCGCAGCGCCTCGGAGACCGGCAGCCCGCGCTGGTAGTCCTGCTCGACGCCGCGCTCCACGCCATGGTCGGCGCCGGTGAACACGACGTCGACCGCGTCCGCCGCGAGCCCCGCCTCCCGCAGCAGCGGAGCCAGCGGCGTGCCGGTCCATTCGGCGGTGCCGACCGCCTCGGAGAGCCACGGCTGGCTGACCGGACGGGGCGTCAACAGGGCCCGGCCGTTGCCGGCGCACTCCAGGGTGACCCGCCAGGTGACCCTGGGCCGCTGCCGGAGGGCGGCGAGATCGAGGGTCAGCGGGTGGTCGACCCGGCCGTCGACGGTCAGCAGGTGCCGGCCCGCGTCCAGGTCCGGGATGTCGTAGTGGATGAGCAGATAGTGCAGGCCCACCGGGGTGACGTCGTAGCGGAGCGCCTCCAGCGGCAGCGCGTGGTTACGCGCGGCGAGGCCCAGTTCCTCGATGCTGATGCCCTCGTCGGGATCGGCCACCCGGGAAGGCCGGCTCACGTCGTCCACTGTGGTCATCGCCGCTCCTGAAGTCGATCCGGTGACGGACGGGAACCCGCCTCCGGCCGTCCAGCCTAGGCGAGCCGCCTGACCGGACATGGAGCCGGCCCAGGTCACGGCCGGGCGGGCAAGCCCCGACCGGGCCCGGGCACGCCTCGACCGCTGCCCGGTTCGTGCCCTCGATGGGGTAGCCGCGCCATCCGTCCCGTCGTCCCCGGTCGCCATGCGTCCGTCGCCTGCATCGCGCCGACCCGTCCGCCGTCGCCAACGAGCAGTGCTGGAAGGCGACGGTGAGCCGGCCGCGCTGCGGTGATCGGGCGGTCTCCCAGCCCTGCTGGGACCGTCGCCGGAGCCGGGCGTAGCAGATCATCGGGCTTTGCGGGGGTTTTCCACAGCCGGGGCAGTTGTGCACAGGACGCGGTCCGGAGCGTTGCTGGAACCACGCGGTGCCACGAGCCTGTACGACCATGACGAGGAGATGGCACGGCGGGGGACCGATGATCCTGCTACCGGTGTTGCTGCTGGCCCTGACACCGCCACCGGGGCGGTCCGACGCCACCTCGACCGGCAGGTCGGTCGGGAGTGCCACCGCGCCGACCGCCAGGCCGGGCCGGGACGGCGCCGGCCCGGTCTCGATCGCCGGCCCGGCCTGGGACTGGGTGGCCATGGTCTCGATCGCCGGCCCGGCCTCGGCCACGGCCACGGTCTCGACGCCGAGCCCGGCATGGGCAAGGTCGCGAATACCCACCTCCAGCGTGCCCCGATGGTCAGCGCCGGTGCCCGGACGATTCCGGTGGCCGCTCGACGGGGTGCCCCGGGTCGTCCGCCGGTTCGACCCGCCGCCGCAGCCGTGGGCGGCCGGGCACCGGGGCGTCGACCTGGCGGCCCCACCCGGTGCCACGGTGCGGGCGGCCGGGTCGGGAGTGGTGTTCTTCGCCGGGATGGTCGCCGGCCGTCCGCTGGTCAGCGTCGCCCATCCCAACGGACTGCGCACCACCTACGAGCCGGTGCGGGCCGGTCTGGCGGCCGGGGACGCGGTTCGGGCGGGAGATCCGCTCGGCGTGCTCCTACCGGGCCACCCGGGCTGCGCGGCCGCCGGACCAGCCTGCCTGCACTGGGGTCTGCGCCGGGGCGACGACTACCTCGATCCGCTGCTCCTGCTGGGCCTCGGCCGGGTCCGTCTGCTACCGGTCCCGGTCCATCGCCACCGGCCTGGGTGAAGGTGCCGCTGCCCGCCGCTTGCGGGCGCGGTTGAGCCGTCGTGATCGCAGGGTGCCGCTGGACGCCTCCAGGGTGACGCGGACGCCCGGCCGCGACCCTCCAGCCGCGACCCTCCAGCCGCGACCCTCCGGCCGCGGCCACCGGTCGGGCATCGCTCCCAGAAGCAGCGATGGTGCGGGTGCCGCCGAGCCGCCATCCGGTGACGCCATCCGGGCCGTCGGTCAGGAGAGCGAGGCGAGCAGCGCGGGTAGGCGCTCGGCGAGGCGGTCGTACTCGTCCGCCCGGTTGTAGATCTGGCCGGACAGTCGCAGCCAGCCTCGGTCGTGCCAGGGGTTGACGTTGACCTCCGTGCCGAGCTCGTCTCCGATCCGCTGCCGAAGCGCTATCGCGTCCGGAAAGGTGGTCGCGACGCCGGCCGGCAGGGGAAGGATCCGCATCGACACCGTCGGCCCGCCAGGGCCGATCAGGTCGGCCGGCGCGATCCCGAGAGCCGCGCCGACCACCCGCTGCCCGTACGCGGCCAGGTCCGCGTTGTGCGCCCGGACCCGGTCCAGGCCGAGCGTACGAAGGGTGAACACGCCCACCGGGGCGGCGAGCCAGGCGGTGTAGTCGAGTGTCCCCTGCCATTCGACCCGATCGGGAAAGCCGGCCTCCTCCTGCCAAGAGACGGCCAACGGCTCGATCCGTGGCCGCCAGCGAGGCGCCACCACCAGCACGGCGCTGCCCCGCGGGGCGTACCCCCACTTGTGCAGGTTGCCGACCCAGAAATCGGCGCCGATGCTCTCCACCGGAGTCGGCAGCATCCCGGGGGCGTGCGCACCGTCGACCAGTACCGGAACGTTGCGCTCCCGGGCCACCGCGGCGATAGCCGCCGCCGGAAAGAGCCGGGCGGTGGCGGAGGTGAGCTGGTCGATGATGAGTAGCTTGGTACGGCCGGGCCGGATCCCGGCCCGGACGATCTCGACGACCTCCTCGTCGGTGGCGGTCAGTGGCACCGTCAGGGTGCGCCGGACGGCCCCGGTCCGGCGCGCCTCCCGATCGACGGCGAGGGCGACCGAGCCGTACCCGTGGTCGGTGTCGACCACCTCGTCGCCGGGCTCCAGCCCGAGCGACTGGAGCACGATGGCGGCCCCGATGGTGACGTTGCCGACCAGGGCCGTCCCGTCCGGATCGGCGCCGAGGAAGCCGGCCAGGTGTCGACGGGCGTGCGTGATCCGGTCGACGAGTCCGCGGTTGAAGAAGCGCATCGGGTTGGCCTCGGTCTCGTCGCGCAGCCGCTGCTGGGCGCGCTGCACGCCGATCGGTACCGCCCCGTACGAGCCGTGGTTGAGGTGGGCGACGCTGGGATCCAGCGAGAACAGCAGTCGGGCGCCGGGGATCGGCACGGGCGGCGGCGGCCCGGCGGTGCTCATTCGGTGATCGTAGCCCGGCGTCGATCGGGTACCGGTCGGGAACGTGTCATCGGGCGGCGGCCACTCGCCGACGGGCGGGATGGCCGAGCTGGCGGATCCGGCCTCCCGGTTTGGGTCGTCGGCATCGGTCGCCATCGTCGTGACCCACTCCGGCGTCTCGGACCCCTGGCCGAGCGGCCGGACAGTCGGCACGGGCCGTCGGGCTCGGATGGTTGCGCCCTGGCTGGCGGGCCGGACAGGTCGGACCGGGTGCTTGGGCCCGGGTCGTCGGGCTGGGGCCGTCGGGCTGGGGTGGTCGGGCTCGGGTGGTCGCCCCGTCGCGCCGGGGAGTCAGGCCCGCGGATGTGCCTGGCGGTACGCCGCCCGCAGCCGTTCCACCGAAACGTGGGTGTAGATCTGTGTGCTCGACAGCGTGGCGTGCCCCAGAATCTCCTGCACCGTACGCAGGTCTGCGCCGCCCTCCAGCAGGTGGGTGGCGGCCGAGTGCCGCAGTCCGTGCGGGCTGATCCGGGGCAGCCCGGTCGCACGTGCGTAGGCGGCGACGATCCGGCGTACCACGGTGGGCTGGAGCCGCCCGCCGCGTACTCCGAGCAGCAGTGCGGCACCGCTGTCCGGCCCGGCCAGGCGGGGGCGGCCGGCCCGGAGCCAGTCGTCGATTGCCCGCTGCGCCGGCAGCCCGTAGGGCACCGTGCGTTCCTTGGCACCCTTGCCCAGAACCCGGACCACCCGACGGGCCGGGTCGACATCGCCGAGATCCAGACCGCACAGCTCGCTCACCCGGATGCCGGTGGCGTAGAGGAGTTCGAGCACCACCCGATCCCGCGACGCTTCCGGGGACGCGGCTTCGCCGGGCGCGTCCACCAGTTCGCTCGCCTGGTCGGCCCGGAGCACGGTCGGCAGTTCCCGGTGCGTTCGAGGACTGGCCAACTGGGCACCGACGTCGGCGTCCAGCAGTCCGGCCCGGTGCGCCCAGGCGGTGAAGGTACGGGCGGACGCGGCGCGGCGGGCCAGCGAGGCGCGGGCGGCCCCAAGGGTACGCAGCTTCGCCAGCCAACTCCGCAGCACGGTGATGTCCAGATCTCGGGGCCGGGCGCAGCCCATCCGGCCAGCATGGTCGAGCAGCGCGACCACATCCGCGACGTAGGCCCGGACGGTGTGCGTCGAGCGGTTCTCGACCGAGGCGAGATGCTGGGCGAAGTCGTCGACGCTCTCCCGGAGCGGCGGTGTCAGGGCCTCGTGCCGGGCGCGGGTACTGCGACGGGGCTGGCTCATCACCCGCGACGGTGGACCTCGGGCGTCGGCCACGTCAAGTCGGCTCGCCGCGAGGGCCCGCCGGAGCGCGGCTGGGCCGGGTCGCCGCCGGAGCGAGCACGTACCCCTCGTCGCGGCGGACCACCAGAGCCAGCTGTTCCAGCAGGGAGAGCTTGCGCAGGGCGGTACGCAGGTCGAGGCCGGTGCGCGCGGCGAGGACGTCCGGACCGAGCGGGCCCCGTCGGGGAACCGACTCCAGGATCAGCGCGGACTCGTCGTCGAGCGCATCCTGTGGCCGGTCGGGACCACGAACCGGCGGGGCGAGGTCGGCACCGATCCGTCCCACCTCCTCCAGTACGTGTGGCACGCCGGTGACCAGTCGCGCCTCGGGATATTCGCGGAGCAGTTCGTGCGCCCCGACCGACATGGCGGAGGTGACCGGCCCGGGCACCACCATCGACGGTCGCTTCATCGCGATGGCCCGGCGCAGCGTCTGGGTGGCACCGCTGCGGGCCGCCGCCTCGACCACCAGGGTGCCGGCGGTCGCGGCGGCGATCACCCGGTTGCGGATCAGGAACCGGGGCCGCAGCGGCTCCGCCCCGGGAGGCCATTCGCTGATCAGCAGACCGGCGTCGGAGATCCGGTCGAAGAGGGCCGTGTTGCCCATCGGATAGGGCCGGTCGACGCCGCAGGCGAGGATCGCGATGGTCAGGCCACCGGCGTTCAGGGCGCCCCGGTGCGCCGCCGCGTCGATGCCGAACGCGCCACCGGAGACGACGGTCCAGCCCCGCTCGGCCAGCCCGAAGGCGATCTCGGTGGCGACGTGCAGCCCGTACGAGGTGGCGGCCCGGGACCCGACCACCGCCACCGATCGTTGCAACGCCTCCCCGAGCGACCAGGCACCGCGTACCCAGAAGCAGAGCGGCGGTGCGGTCTCCTGGTCGACCCTGCGACCGGCACTCGGCAGGGTCAGCCGGTCGAGGCTGCGCAGCCGGGTCGGCCACTCCGGGTCGGTGGGAGTCACCACTCGCGCGCCGAGCCGCTCGGTCTGCTCGGCGGCGGCGAGCGCGACCTGCCAGGGGTCTCCAGCGGCCAGCCGGGACTCCACCGTTGCCCGCAGCCGGTGGTCCGGGACCTTTCCGGTGAGCAGCCGACGCAACGCACCGACCGCTCCGAACTGCCGCACCAGGCGGAACACCGCTCGGGTACCGGGCTCGAAGAGCCAGGTCAGAGCGACCCGTGCCAGTCGATCCTCGTCCATCGCCACCGGCTCGTCCAGGTCCGGAATCAGGTCCTCCGGAGTCGGATCGGTCGAGGGCTCGGTCTCCGGTCCGGGGGCGGGGTGTGGTGGTCGCCGCCCCGGATCGACCGGTAGCGCGGGATCGCGGCTCGGGGCGGCCGGAGCGGGGCGTGCTGGTCTGGTCATGCGATGCTCCCGGTGCGAAGTTGGGTCGCTTCGTCCACGTCAGCGGCGTCGGGCCGCTGCCGACCGTCGAGGTCGGCGATGCTCCAGGCCACTCGGATCACCCGGTCGAAGCCACGGGCGGAAAGCGCGCCGCTGTCCAGCAGCCGGCGCAGCGCGTACGTGTCGCGAGCCGGCAAGCGCCACCGGGGATGGCGCAGTTGCGGCCCCGGCACCTCGGCGTTGACCCGCCAACCGCCGGCGGCCCATCGGGCAGCGGCGGCGGCGCGGGCCTTGCCGACCCGTTCGGCGACCACGGCGGACGGCTCGACGGTCTGCTCGGCGGCCATCAGTTCCGCCGCACGCAGCGGAGTCACCGTGACCTGTACGTCCAGCCGGTCCAGCAGCGGACCGGAGAGCCGGCCGAGGTAGCGGCGGCGGGCCAGCGGTGGGCATTCACACGAGATGTCGCCGGATGGCTTCGCACACGGGCACGGGTTCGCCGCCACCACCAGTTGCACCCGGGCGGGATATTCCGTGCCGCCCCGGGCCCGGGTCAGCACGATCCGGCCGCTCTCCAGGGGTTGGCGCAGCGCCTCCAGCGCGCCCCGGGCATATTCGGGGGCCTCGTCGAGAAAGAGCACCCCGCGATGGGCCAACGACACGGCGCCGGGCCGGGCCAGCCCGGATCCGCCGCCCACCAGCGAGGCGATCGTCGCCGTGTGGTGTGGGGCCTGGAACGGGGGTCGGCGCAGCAGTCGCCCGTCCGGCGGCAGCAGACCGGCGATCGAGTGCAACGCGGTTACTTCCAGGGCGGCCTCGTCGTCCAGCTCGGGCAGGATCGAGGGCAGGCGCTCGGCCAGCATGGTCTTGCCGGCCCCGGGTGGGCCGAACAGGGCCAGGTGGTGACCGCCGGCCGCCGCAACCTCCAGGGCACGTCGCCCGAGCCCCTGCCCGGCGACGTCGGCGAGATCCGGCCCGGGACGGAGTGGCACCGCCGGCGGGGGCGGCGGATCGAGCAGCGGCGCACCGTCCCGGATGAAGGCCACCAGCCGGTGCAGGGTGTCGACCGCCCGGACCCGTACCCCTGGTACGACCGACGCCTCGGCGGCGTTGTCCAGTGGTACGACCACCCGGGTGATGCCGGCCCGGGCCGCCGCCGCGACCATCGGCAGTACGCCCCGGACCGGTCGGACCGTCCCGTCGAGCCCCAGCTCGCCGAGGACGGCGACCCGGTCCAGCGGGGCGAGTGGCATCTCGCCCGAACCGCCGAGCAGTGCCGCCGCGATGGCGAGGTCGAACGCCGAGCCGTGCTTCGGCAGCGTCGCCGGCAGCAGGTTGACGGTGATACGGCGGTTCGGCCAGCGCTGACCGGAGTTGACGATCGCGGCGCGTACCCGATCTCGGGCCTCGTTGAGCGCGGTGTCGGGCAGTCCGGACAGCACGACGGTCGGCAGGCCGGTGGCCAGGTCGGCCTCGACCTCGACGACGTGCCCGGTCACCCCGACCAGTCCGACGCAGAGCACCTTGGCGTAACTCATCGGTGGGGCCCGGGAAAGCTGTCTCGTGGCATCGGCATGCTCCCGACCGTGCCCGGAGCGGCGTCGGTGAGAGGGCCGGGCGCAGTGGCCTGTGGACAACCGAGGGCCCTGTGGATGCCCGGACGATCAAGCCGTGACTGTGCTATGTGCCCCGCCGGTGCCCCACCGACCTGCGCGCACGGTCACTCCGGCGCGGCCGGCCCGGCTCCTGCGCCGAGCGGACGCGCGAAGGCGGTCTCCCGTACGGCGGTGATGTGGGTGCGGCGGACCCGGTCGATCCGGAAGACCCACCGGAGGACGCGCTGGAGTTGCACTTCGTCGTGGCCCTCCGCGCCATCCTCAACGGAGCCCGCCGTCCCGACCGACCGGTCGACCGGCTCAGCTCCGGTCTTGTCCGGGCGTGGCCGCCCGGTCGAGGAGTTCGTGTAAGAGCGCGACCACCTCTTCCGGGGAGAACGCCATGGCCTGCTCGCCGACCGTGACCTCGAAGCCGCACCTCCTCGGGTCCGGCGCGGAGAGCAGCCACGGGAAGAGTTGGACGCCGTGCTCGGCGATCATCTCCGCACCGGCCCGATCGACGTCCTGTACCGACGCGGGGAGGTGGACGTGGAAGATCGGCGTCTGGGGCGGATCGGGCCAGGCCAGCGCCACACCGTCGGCGTTGATCGCGGCGGCGATCGCGATCGCGTGCTGCCGGAACGCCGGCATCCGGGGCAGCAGGTTGTCCAGGCCGGCGAGGCCGGCCAGCGCCAGCGGCCAGGCATCGTGGATGGCTCCGCCCAGCCGGCTCCGCCACACCGTCGCCTCGGCGATGGTCGTGGTGTCGGCGGCGAGGACGGCACCCCGGATGCCGAGCAGGGCCTTGTAGAGCGAGGTGTAGACGGTGTCGAACAGGCCGGCGATCTCCGCGAACGGCCGGCGGTAGTAGGTCTGCGCCTCCCAGATCCGGGCGCCGTCCAGATGGGCCGCGGCGCCGCGGGCCCGGACGGCCGCGACCTGCTCGCGCAGTTCGTCCCACTCGGGCAGTTGCCCACCGATGTCCCGTTGCGGCAGTTCCCAGACCACCGCGGCCAGCGGCTCCCCGATCGCCGCCAGGGCGGCGCCGGTCATCAGCCGGTGACGGTCCCCGACCGGGTGGAACCGCAGTCCGTGCACCACGTGGTAGCCCCGCTGCTCCCAGACGTCCAGGTGGCTCTGCGGATGTGCGGCGAACGCGTGCCGGCCGCGACGTTCGGCATGGATCCGCAGTGCCACCTGCTGCGCCATCGTGCCGGTCGGAAAGAAGAGCGCCGACTCCGTGCCGAACAGGTCGGCGATCCGCCGCTCCAGCCGAGCGACCGGGGCATCGGGCCCGGCCGGCGGGGTGTCGTCGTCGACCTGGTCGAGCATCTGCCGCAGCACCGTTCGGGGCATCCGGTGGATCGGTGAGTGCAGGAACAGGGACCGACGGATCGACGGGGCGGGACCGGCGGACGGGTGGGGCTCGGGTGAGGGCATGGAACGAGTCTGATCTTGTTGCCAATCTCTTGCAACAAGAGTTGGTCGTACTCAGAACGCCGCACGCAGATGCTCGACACGGGCGGGGCCGCGGCGCGCCGGGTACACCTCGACGACGTCGAACCGGATCTCCTCCGGATGCGCCCCGCTGGTCCGCAACCACTCGGCGGCCAACTGGCGCAGCCGGCGCGACTTGCTGCCCACCACCGCCTGGGCCGGTGTGCCGAACGCGTCACCCCGACGGGTCTTGACCTCGCAGAACGCGAGGACGTCGCCTTCCCAGGCGATGATGTCGATCTCGCCGTGGGCACACCGCCAGTTGCGGGCCACCACCCGCAGCCCGGCCTCGACCAGGTGCCGTACGGCACACCGTTCCCCGTACGCGCCGATCGCCTGTCTCGCCGCTGTCATGGCTGGACCCTGGCCCCGGCTGCCGACCGGGACAACCCTCGGAGCGTCCGGCTGTGGATATCGGGAGGTGCTGTGGACGGTCGGACGATCAAGCCCTTCGGCTGCTATGCGAGCCACTGCTGCTATGCGAGCCACTGCGGCCAGGGGCGGCCGCGAGGCCGGGTTCCTGGAGCGGGGCGAGCTCTTCGGCGGGTCACCCGCACCTGCGGCGTGCCGCCGGCCGTCCGGCCGGGACGGCGACGGTGGGCCCGCCGACGCATCGGCCGAGGTCAGCAGCGAGCCAGTGGCGGGCACCCCGTCGACGAGCGACGGCGGTACGGCCGACTGGCGGGTACCCGGGCAGGTCACATACGGTGCGTGGCCGTGGAGCAGCAACGCGACTTCCCGGAAGAGCAGGCGTCCGGCTGGCGGGCCGACGACCGTGGCTATCCCGACCAGCGCTGGCACGGCGCCGGCGAGGACCGTTACCCCGGTACGGAGCAGCCGGCAGCGCCGACCCAGCGCGGTGGTCCGGCACCGGACGGCCGGTACGGTCAGCCGTTCGACACCGGCACCGAGCGGTACACCGATCCGACCCGGTACGGCGCACCGGAGCGTTCCGCCGGACCGGACCAGTACGCCACGCCGGATCCGCGCGGCGGGAACCCGCTCGACGGCGGCGGATTCCCCGGCTTCGGGCCGGCGGGCGCCCCCGATCCGGCCCGGTCCTCGCTGGAGGTGCCGTTGCCGAGCTTCGGCGCCGCCCCGACCGGGACCGGGTCCGGGTATCCGCCCAGCCCGTGGGCGGCGGACCCGACCGGGCCGGCCGGCGCCGCCGACCTCACTGGTCGCCTCCAGTCACCGGACAGCACGAGCCGCCTGCCCGTCGGGGCGGGGCAGGAAACCGTTGCCGGCCCCCACGATGAGGCCCGGGTCGCCGGACGGCACGATGCCGGCCCGCTCGCGCCGGACCAGGGCTGGGGCGCCGGACGGCACGGCGCCCCGCCGGCCGATCCGGGGCAGCCGCCCGCTGCGGCGACCGATCCGGGACGCCCGCCCATCACCACCGACCAGGGCCGGGCGCCGCTGACCGGGTACCCGATCGTCCAGCCCGGCCGTGGCGGCGACCCCGTCCCGGCGGGCGGTGGTGGTGCGGCCGTCCCGCCGGGCCGTGGCGGCGATCCCGTCTCGATGGGCGGTGGTGGTGAGGCAACCTCTCCGGGCCGGGGCGGCGAGACCGGGCAGCCGGCGCGCGGCCCAGACCAGGGCGGCGTGCTGGACCAGCCGACCAACCTGGTGCCGCAGCTCGGTTCGCGGGCCGGTGCGGGTGGCGTACCGGTCGGTGCCGGCCCGTCGAGCCCGCACACCGAGGCGACCGACCGGGCCGCGCAATACCGGCCAACCGCACCGGGGGCGCCGGGACTGCCCGGTGGACTCGGCCAGCCGGCAGGCGACGGCGTGTACCGGACCCGCCGGCCCGCTCTGGCCGTGGTCCTGGCACTGCTCGCGGTGATCTTCGAGGTGCCGGCGGTACGCCTGCTCCTCGACGGGGCGTTCGGCGGTCCGGTCCTGCCGTCGGCGGTGCTCGCCGGGACCTTCCTGGTGCTGGGATTGCCGATCTTCGCCGCCGGGCTGTACGGCCTCGTCACCAGCGCCGCCGCGCTGGCCGACCCGGCTCGGGCGTGGCTTCGCCCACCGACCGGCTATCTCAGCATCGGCCTCGTGCTCTTCGTCGCGGCGGCACTCGCCGCCGGCTGACCGGCCCGTCCGTCGGACAGGGCCACGGCCACGGCTGCTCGCCGGCCACGGCTGCTCGCCGGCCCGCCGGCTCGGCGGCCCGGCGGCCTGGCGGCCTGGCTGACCGGCTGACCGGCTGACCGGCGGCCCGGCTGACCGGCGGCCCGGCTGATCGGCGGCCCGGCTGACCGGCGGCCCGGCTGATCGGCGGCCCGGGTGAGTGGACGCAGGAAGCAACCCGAACCGGGCAGGGCCGGCGGGACGACTGGTCCGGAAGGTGACGTCCGGGCCGGAGGGAGCCCGAACGTCGCGAAACGGGCGCAACCGCCCGGGGTACCGGCGGGTCGGGTTGGCCGGATCTGCCGGTGAGCGGTGGTGGGTGGGGGTTTGTGTGCTTGGTGGGTGCGGCGGGGCGTACACTTGGCGATTGGCGACCGCCCCGTGCGGTCGACCTCGCGTGCCCTCTCCACGGTCCGTCCGTGGAGCGACGGCCCCCTGGTCCCGATTTCGATCGGGTCCGCCATGGCCGGCGATCAGGCGCCAGGACGCCAGGCCGCCGGCCCGGCGTGACAACCAGGGACAACTAAGGAGCACCCCACCATGGCCGTAGTGACCATGCGCCAGCTGTTGGAGAGCGGTGTCCACTTCGGGCACCAGACCCGGCGCTGGAACCCGAAGATGAAGCGCTTCATCTTCACCGAGCGTAACGGCATCTACATCATCGACCTGCGGCAGACCCTCGACTACATCGAGAAGGCGTACGAGTTCGTCCGCGGGACCGTCGCCGAGGGTGGCAGCATCCTCTTCGTGGGTACCAAGAAGCAGGCCCAGGAGGCGATTGCCGAGCAGGCGACCCGGGTCGGCCAGCCGTTCGTCAACCACCGCTGGCTGGGTGGCATGCTGACCAACTTCCAGACGGTCTACAAGCGGCTGCAGCGGATGAAGGAGCTGGAGGCGCTCGGCGACCTGTCGGGCACCGCGCAGGGCTACACCAAGAAGGAGACCCTGCAGCTCTCCCGCGAGAAGGACAAGCTGACCCGCACCCTCGGTGGCCTGCGGGACATGCAGAAGGTCCCGGCCGCGATCTGGGTGGTCGACACCAAGAAGGAGCACATCGCCGTCGATGAGGCCCGCAAGCTGGGCATCCCGGTGATCGCCGTGCTCGACACCAACTGCGACCCGGACGAGGTCGACTTCCCGATCCCGGGTAACGACGACGCGATCCGCTCCGCCGAGCTGCTGACCAAGGTCATCGCGGCGGCCGTCGGTGACGGTCTGATCGCCCGCTCGGGCAAGCGCCGGGGCACCGACGAGAAGCCCGAGCCGGGTGTGGTCGGCGCCGACGAGCCGCTCGCCGAGTGGGAGCGCGAGCTGATCGAGGACACCGAGAAGAAGGCGGCCGGCGAGGCGGAGCAGAAGGCCGGCGAGCCGGCGGGCGTCGCCGCCGAGTGACCCCTCCGTCGGGTTCCGCCGGCTGATCGTCGCAGCCGGCGGGCCCGACCCGGTACGAGGCAGGGCGGATCCCGATCGGGGTAATCCGCAGAAGACCACGAATCAGCCGCGTTACACACCGAAGAGAGAGTCATGTCCAACTTCACCGCCGCGGACGTCAAGAAGCTCCGGGACCTCACCGGCGCCGGCATGATGGACTGCAAGAAGGCCCTCACCGAGGCCGAGGGCGACTTCGACAAGGCTGTCGAGGTCCTGCGCGTCAAGGGCGTCAAGGACGTCGGCAAGCGGGCCGGCCGGACGGCCGCCAACGGCCTGGTGGCGCACTCCGGCAAGGCGCTGCTCGAGCTCAACTGCGAAACGGACTTCGTCGCCAAGAACGCCGACTTCATCGCGTTCGCCCAGCTCCTGGTGGAGCACGGCGCGCAGGCCGGTGTCGCCGATGCGGAGGCGCTGCTCGGCAGCACGCTGCCGGACGGCCGGACCGTCGCAGACGCCGTACAGGAGCAGTCCGCCAAGATCGGCGAGAAGCTGGTGCTCAACCGCTTCGCCGCGGTGGACGGGACCGTCGCGGTCTACCTGCACCGCAAGGCGCAGGACCTGCCGCCGCAGGTCGGCGTGCTGGTGGAGTACGCCGGCAAGACCGACGAGGCGGGCGACGCCGACGCGCGCGGTGTCGCCATGCAGATCGCCGCGATGCGCCCGAAGTACCTGACCCGGGACGAGGTGCCGGCCGAGACCGTCGCCTCCGAGCGGCGCATCGCCGAGCAGACCGCCCGCGAGGAGGGCAAGCCGGAGGCCGCCCTGCCGAAGATCATCGAGGGTCGGGTCAACGCGTTCTTCAAGGACTACGTCCTGATCGAGCAGGCCTCGGTCGCCGACAACAAGAAGTCGGTCAAGCAGGTGCTGGCCGAGGCCGGTATCGAGGTGACCCGGTTCGTCCGGTTCGAGGTCGGCCAGGCCTGAGTCGTTACCGCAGGCCCGGATCGCCGTGACCGGGCCTGCGGCGGAGTCGGACGGACGGGAGGCCGCAGGTGTACGTGACGGACACCGCGGCCTCCTCGTCACGTAGGGTCAGCAGCGGCAGGTTGGCTGAACTGGGCGCCGGCGTACCGGCGTGGGAAAGGCGGGTCGGATGACGCAGGTTGTGAGTGACCGGACCCTGGCGGCGGACGATCCGACGGCACCGCCGCCCGGGCGGGCCCGCCGGGTGGTACTCAAGCTCTCCGGCGAGGTCTTCGGCGGTGGGGCGATCGGCGTCGACCCGGACGTCGTCCAGGCCATCGCCCGGCAGATCGCAACCGTGGTACGCCGGGGCGTGCAGGTCTCGGTGGTGGTCGGCGGCGGCAACTTCTTCCGTGGCGCGGAGCTGCAGAAGCGCGGCATGGACCGGGCCCGGGCCGACTACATGGGCATGCTCGGCACCGTGATGAACTGCCTCGCGCTCCAGGACTTCCTGGAGAAGGAGGAGATCGAGACCCGGGTGCAGAGCGCGATCACGATGGCCCAGGTGGCCGAGCCGTACATCCCGCTGCGGGCCATCCGGCACCTGGAGAAGGGCCGGGTGGTGATCTTCGGCGCGGGGGCCGGCATGCCGTACTTCTCCACCGACACCGTCGCCGCGCAGCGGGCCCTGGAGATCCGCGCCGACGTGGTGCTGATGAGCAAGAACGGGGTGGACGGCGTCTACACCGCCGATCCGCGTACCGACCCCGACGCCAGCAAGCTCGACAAGATCACCTTCTCCGAGGTGCTGCGTCGGGGCCTCCGGGTCGCCGACGCCGCCGCGTTCAGCCTCTGCGAGGAGAATGGCCTGCCGATGCTGGTGTTCGGCGCCGAGGGTGACGACACCATCATCCGGGCGGTCGCCGGCGAGCCGATCGGCACGTTGATCACGACGTGAGTCGGGCAGGAGCCCGGGCCGACGGGTGGGGGTCCGGGTGGAGTTTTCGGGAGCAGTAGCCAGCAGAGGGAGGCGAAGGAGCAGGTGATCGACGACACCCTCCTCGAGGCCGAGGAGAAGATGGAACGCGCGGTCGAGCACGCCAAGGAGGAGTTTGGCGCCATCCGCACCGGGCGGGCCACTCCGGCGATGTTCTCCAAGATCATTATTGACTACTACGGCAGTCCCACCCCGCTGACCCAGATGGCCTCCGTCGGGGTGCCCGAGCCGCGGATGGCGATTATCAAGCCGTACGACGCGTCGCAGTTGCAGGCCATGGAAAAGGCGATCCGCGACTCCGATCTCGGCGTCAACCCCAACAACGAGGGCAACCAGCTGCGCATCCTGCTGCCACAGATGACCGAGGAGCGGCGCCGGGACATGATCAAGGTGGCCCGGCACAAGGGCGAGGAAGCCAAGGTGGCGATCCGGAACATCCGCCGGCGTGGCAAGGAGGAACTCGACCGCATCGTCAAGGACGGCGAGGCGGGCGAGGACGAGGGCCGGCGTGCCGAGAAGGAACTGGACGACCTCACCCACAAGTACGTCTCCCACGTCGACGAGTTGGTGAAACACAAGGAAACCGAGTTGCTCGAGGTCTGATGTCCCACGTCGACCCCTACGGCGGTACCACGGAGCCGCGTGGCTGGCAGCGGCCGGAGCAACCACGCGGCCGGGAGTGGTCCCGTGGCCCGGGGCACCAGGACGGGCCGGCGGGCCGACAGTGGCCGGCCGGCGACGACGACGCGTGGGCTCGGGCGCGGCACGGCGTTGCCGCGCCCGACGCCTATTCGGCCCCGACGGACGCGTATCCGGTCAGCTCGGAGTCCCGTCCGGCGGCTCCGGAGGCGTATCCGAGCCCGCCGGACGGCTACCCGGCCGCGCCGGACGGCTACCCGAGCGCGGCGGAGAGGTATCCCGCCGTACCGCAGGGCTATCCGGGTGCGGTCGGCGGCTCGGACGCCGGCCGGTGGCCGGGTGGGGCGACCGGGCACCGCAACGGTCAGCTCGCCGAGGGCGTACCGGATCCGACGGCGGATTGGCGTTCTCCCGAGCCGGCCGGTGGGCCGGCACGTCCCGAGGGCGGCGTGGCGGGGTACCGCGATCGGACCGACCACCTCGGCGGTGGCGCCCTGGCCGGCGCCGAGCCGGCGGTGGACGCCCCGACCAACCCGGTCGGCTGGCCACTGGTCGACCCGGACCCGCAACCGGACCCCGATCCGGCGCTGGCGACCCGGCCCGGCCGCGGCCGGCGTCGGGCGACCCGGTCGGGCAAGCCCGCCGGACAGTCCCGGGCCGGCCGGAACCTGCCGGCCGCGATCGGCGTCGGACTCGTGCTCGGCGCGGCGATCGTCGTGCCGCTCTTTCTGTTCCGCCCGGCGTTCCTGGTCGTGGTGGCGCTCGCGGTCAGCGTCGGCATCTGGGAGATGACCCGGGCGGTACGCCCCGCCGGGATGCGACCGCCGCTCGTGCCGCTGGTCGCCGGCGGGCTGCTGATGGTCGGGCTGGCCTGGTGGGCCGGTCCGGACGCGCTCAGCCTGGGGCTGCTGGTGACCGTGCTGGCCACCATGGTCTGGCGGCTCGGGGACGGGCCGGCGGGCTACCAACGGGACATGACCGCGGCCACCCTGATCGCGGTCTACGTGCCGTTCCTCGGCGGGTTCGCGGCGCTGCTCGCCGCCGAGCCGGCCGACGGCGACCTGCGGGTACTGGTCACCCTGGTCGCGGTGGTCCTCTCCGACACCGGCGGGTACGCGGCCGGAGTGGCCTTCGGCAAGCACCCGATGGCCCCCTCGGTGAGCCCGAAGAAGTCCTGGGAGGGCTTCGCCGGGTCGGTGCTGGCGGCTGCCGTGGGCAGCTCCCTGCTGCTGGCGTACCTGCTCGACGTGGAGTTCTGGTGGGGTGCCCTCTTCGGGGTCGCGGTCTCGGTCGCGGCCGTCCTCGGCGACCTCGCCGAATCCATGATCAAGAGGGACCTCAAGGTCAAGGACATGAGCAACCTGTTGCCGGGGCACGGTGGGCTGATGGACCGGCTGGACTCGATCCTCTTCGCGGTGCCCACCGCCTACCTGCTGCTGGCGATCTTCGTCCCGGCCGGCTGAGAGGTGAGATGAGCCTGCACATCCGCGAGCTGCGGGCCTGGTCACGGGTTCGGCACCGCCGGCCAGGTGCGTTGTCGCGCCGACGTGGGAGACTGGACGGGCCATGACGAGCCTGCCCTTGATCCAGATCGCGCCGGACGACCCGACCGGGTCTACGTCGCGTCGCGCGGCGATGCCGCCCCGACACCTCGCCGACCTCGACCTTCCCGGACGGAAGGCGGCCGTCACCGAGCTGGGGGAGCCCGCGTTCCGGGCCCGGCAGATCTCCACGCACTACTTCGGCCGGCTGGTCCGTGACCCGGCGCAGATGACCGACCTGCCCGCCGGCGCCCGGGACCGGATCGCGGCCGAGTTGCTGCCGAACCTGCTCACCCCGGTACGCGAGGTCGCCACCGACGACGGCGCGACCCGCAAGGCGTTGTGGCGACTACACGACGGATCTCTGGTGGAGAGCGTGCTGATGGGTTACCCGGACCGGGTCACCGTCTGCATCTCCAGCCAGGCCGGCTGCGGCATGGCCTGCCCGTTCTGCGCCACCGGTCAGGCCGGGCTGACCCGCAACCTCTCCACCGCCGAGATCGTGGACCAGGCCGTGTACCTCGCCGGGGTGGCCGCGTCCGGCGCGATCGCCGGTTCCCCGTCCCGGCTGTCCCACGTGGTCTTCATGGGCATGGGCGAGCCGCTGGCCAACTACGCCCGGGTGGTGGCCGCCGTCCGGCGGTTGACCGCGCCCGCCCCGGAGGGGCTCGGTCTCTCGCAGCGGCACATCACCGTCTCCACCGTCGGTCTGGTCCCCGCGATGCGCCGGCTGGCCGACGAGGGACTGTCGGTGACTCTTGCGTTGTCGCTGCATGCGCCCGATGATGAGCTGCGCGACGAACTGGTTCCGGTCAACCAGCGGTGGAAGGTTGCCGAGGTGCTGGACGCCGCATGGCACTACGCGGAGCGTACGGGGCGTCGCGTGTCCATTGAATACGCGATGATCAGGGATGTGAACGACCAGCCGTGGCGTGCCGACCTCCTCGGTCGGCTGCTGGCCGGTCGACTGACCCACGTGAACCTGATCCCGCTCAACCCGACTCCGGGGAGCCGCTGGGACGCGAGCCCGAAGCCGGTAGAGCGGGAGTTCGTCCGGCGGCTCCGCGCGGCCGGTGTCTCGACGACCGTTCGGGACACCCGGGGGCGCGAGATCGACGGGGCGTGCGGCCAGCTGGCCGCCGCGGCGGTGACGCAGTGAGCGACCGGGTCAACAGGCTTAGTAGTGCCGCTTGCGGCGCCGACGCGCGTGGCGGGGCGGCGGCGTGAGCGAGCGAAGCGAGCGAGCGAACCAGGAGACATAGTGGCGAGTCAGGGTCAGCGTTTCCGGCGCAAGGCGCTCCGGCGGGGCTACAAGGTCGATGAGGTCGACACGTTCCTGGATCGTGTCGAGGCCACGCTCGCCGGTGAGCCGCTGGGCGCGCCCGTCGCCTCCCAGGAGGTGCACGACGTCGTCTTCCGGGTGCGCTTCGGCGGGTACGACGAGTGGCAGGTGGACCTGCACCTCGACCGGGTGGAGCGGCAGATCGCCGAGCTGGAGGAGCGCGGCGGCGGTCGGGGCGGGGACCCGCGGCTCGCCGACCGGGGGATACCGGAGCGGATGGGTCCGCCGGACCGGATGGGTCCCCCCGACCGGATGGGGCCGCCGGACCGCATGGGTCCTCCCGACCGGATGGGTCCGCCGGACCGGATGGGTCCGCCGGACCGGATGGGGCCACCGATGCGCGACGACCGGGGTCTTCCGCCCGGCCAGCTTCCGCCTCGGCCGATGCCGGCCCAGGCCGGTCCGCCCAACGACGCCTATGGCCAGTACGACGAGCCGACCGGCACCTTCGGCGGCTTCGGCGGCCAGCGGGGCGGCTTCGACCCGCAGCGCGAAGGGCGCGAGCCGCAGCGAAGTGGTTTCGATCCGCAGCAGCGCGGCGGTTTCGAGCCCCAGCGTGGCGGTTTTGAGCCCCAGCGCGGTGGTTTCGATCCGCAGCGGGGCGGGATGGAGCCACCGCAACGCGGGATGGAGCCACCGCAACGCGGCGGGTTCGAGCCGCAGCGGGGTGGTCCGCCCGATCCGCAGCGGGGTGGCTTCGATCCGCAGCGGGGCGGGTTCGATCCGCAGCGCGGCCCGGGGGCACCACTTCCGCCGCGTACGCCGGGCGGCCCGGGCGCTCCGGGGGCGCCGCCCGGCGGGTTCGGGGCGAACGAGCGCTTCGACGGTTTCGACGCGGGGCGGCCGAGCCGGGCGGACATGACGGCCGAGATACGGATGCCGGACCGGGACCTTCGTGGCTCGGGGCGTGGCATGGGCGACGCCCTGCCGCCGATGCCCGGGCCGGCCGGCGGGCCGCCGATGGGAGGCCCACCGGCGGGCGGTCCGCCGCTGATGGGCCCACCCGGTAGCGAGATGGCCCGGATCGACCACATCCGGCGCTCCTTCCAGGTACGCCGGTTCGGCAGCGGCTACGACCCGGACCAGGTCGACCGGTTGTTCGAGGGGATCCTCGGCAGCATGGCGGGGCGGGGTCCGATGCCGGTCAACCCTGCCGACCTCGACACCACCCGGTTCGGACTGGTCCCTGGCGGCTACTTCGAGGCCGAGGTCGACGCCGCGCTCAAGGAGGTCAAGGACCTGCTGCTCGGCCAGTGACACGAATCCGGCCGCTGTCACACACCCGGCCCGGTCGCGCATCCGGCCCCGCCCCGGGGCCGGATGAACCGCAGCCGGCGCCGATCAGCGCCGGCCGCCACCCCGCCCAGGTCGAGGACGGGTCTGTCGAGCCTGCTGGGCAGGTCTCCCCGGCGTCGCCGTCGAGGGACAGGAACGCCGGCGGTGCTGAGGACCGCCGACGGTCGAGGGTCGGGAACGCCGAGGGTCGAGGGTCAGGAACGCAGGCCGTTGCGGCGCAGGATCGCGTCGCCGACGACGGCGAGGACCAGGGCGGCGGCGATCGAACCGAGCCAGATCTTCGCGATGCCGCTGACCTCGTTGTTGTTGAACATCATCAGCACCAGCGCCGCCGCAGAGAGGATCGCGCCGATCTGGCCCGCCTTGCGGTGCCCCGGCTTGCGTTGGTCGGGTGACGTCACCGGCTCGCTTCCAGCCACTTTCCGGTCCTTTCCTCACGATCGGATGCTGGTAAGTCTGGCATGTGCCACCCGGCGTACGGCGCACGGGCCGGGCCTTCCGCCGCAGCCGGCTCTGCCCGGTGCAGCGCCTCGGCACGGCCCGGCGCCGCGCTCTCCAGCGGCCTGGCGCCGCGCTCAACGCTCCGTCCTCGGCAGGGCTCCGGCGCGATCGGGTGGCGCAACCGGGCGTCCCGGGTCGGCCGGTACGGGGCCTCCGGTAGCGTTTGGGCGTACACCTGTGATCGCCTGCGGCGAGGGACGAGATAGGGGGACCGTGCGGTGCGGTTGACCGGTACGGGACACGCGAGCATGCGGATCGACACCGGTGCGGGCAGCATTCTGTGCGACCCGTGGGTCAACCCGGCCTACTTCGCCTCATGGTTCCCTTTCCCGGACAATTCACAGCTCGACTGGGAGAGCCTCGGCGACGTCGACTACCTCTACGTCTCGCACCTGCACCGGGACCACTTCGACGCGGCGCACCTCACGCGCTTCGTCTCCAAGAAGGCGACCGTCCTGCTGCCCGAGTACCCCACCTCTGAGCTGGAGGACGAGCTGCGGGAACTCGGCTTCACCAGCTTCCTGAAGACGAAGAGCGAGGAGGTCGTCGAGCTGGACGGCGGCCTCAAGGTGATGATCCAGGCGCTGACCAGCCCCACCGACGGCCCGATCGGCGACTCCTCGCTCTGGGTGGAGTACGACGGGGTGCGGCTGCTGAACCAGAACGACGCGCGCCCGGCCGACCTCGGCGTCTTCGCCGAGTTGGGGCACGTGCACGCGCACCTGCTCCAGTTCTCCGGCGCGATCTGGTATCCGATGGTCTACGAGCTGCCCAGCGCGGCGAAGACCGCGTTCGGCAAGCAGAAGCGGGACCGGCAGATGGACCGGACCATCCGCTACATCGACGACCTCAAGGCGTCCTGGGTGTTCCCGATCGCCGGCCCGCCGTGCTTCCTCGACGACGAGCTGTGGCAGTTCAACGACATCCACGGCGACGAGGGAAACATCTTCCCCGACCAGCAGGTCTTCCTCGACCACTACACCGGGCTCGGCTACGACAACGGGGTGATCCTGCTCCCCGGCAGCGTCTCCGAGATCGGCACGGACACCGTGCACACCACCCACCCGGTGCCGGACGTGCGGGAGTTCTTCGCGCGCAAGGAGGAGCACCTGCGGGAGTACCAGGAGCGCTCCCGGCCGGTGATCGAGGCGGCGAAGGCGTCCTGGCGGCACCCGGAGATCGACGTACTGGCCGAGATGAAGCGCCGGATCGAGCCGCTGCTGGACGAGTCGATCTATCTCGCCAAGGGGGTCGGCGGGCCGGTCCGGTTCGACCTGGTCGGCTACGACGGCGAGTCGGTCGAATCCATCCTGGTGGACTTCCCGGGCAAGGAGGTCCGGCCGTACGCGGACGAGAAGGTCCGCTACCGGTTCCGTACCGAGCGGGCGCTGGTCGAGCACCTGCTGCACATCGAAGAGGTGGACTGGGTCAACTCGCTCTTCCTCTCCTGCCGGTTCTCGGCGGCGCGGATCGGCCAGTACAACGAGTTCGTCTACGCCTTCTTCAAGTGCCTCTCCGAGGAGCGCCTCCAGTACGCCGAGGGCTGGTACGACGAGCACGAGCGGGCCACCGACGCCGAGGACATCACCCTCGGCGACTGGGTGGTGCAGCGGCGCTGCCCGCACCTGAAGGCGGACCTGACCCGGTTCGGCATCGTCGAGGACAACCAGCTCACCTGCCAGTTGCACGGCTGGCGGTTCGACCTGGCCAGCGGGCGCTGCCTGACCAGCGTCGGGCACTCGATCCGGGCGCACCGGGTCGACGAGACCCCGGCGACCGCGACCGCCGCCGAGTCCGAGAGCGCGGGCTGAGCCCCACCGCCACCCCGGGACGGCGGAGCCCGCCGGCCCGAGGCGGGACCGGAGCCGGCGGAGCTGCCGGCCCGAGGTGGAGCCGGGACGGTGGCCGAGCCGGAACTCAGGCGGCCGGGCCGAACCGACCGAGGTCGGTGAGGATGCGGCGAGCCGCGTTGTGCCCGGCCGCGCCGATCACACTGCCGGCGGGGTGGCACCCGGCACCGCCGGCGTAGAGTCCGTCGATCCCGGTGGCGTACGGCATCCGGTCGGTGAACGAGACGGTGTTGTCGACGTGGTGGATGTGCCCGCCGGTGATGCCGAAGTGCGCCTCGATGCCGGGTGGGGTCAGCGGCACGGCGTCGGCGACCAGCCCGGTGGTGCCGGGGGCGTACCGGTCGCAGATCTCCAGCAGCCGGGCCACGTATCCGGGCAGCAGCTCGTCCCAGGAGCCGCCGGTCGGGGCGTACGGGACGGACTGCACGAAGAGCGCCGACGAGTGGTGCCCGGCCGGGTCTTTCAGCGACGGGTCGACGGTGGTGTGCAGGTACCACTCGATGGTCGGCTCGTCCGGCAGCCGCCCGGCCCGCACGTCCGCCCACATGCCGCGCAGCGCCGCCATCGGCGAGTCGCCGGCCGAGCCGGGCAGTAGTGCCGCGGAGCCGGGCAGCAGGTGGATGGTGGCGCCGAACGGGCTCGGCGCCCCCTCGGGCAGGCAGGAGAAGTCCGGCAGCCCGGCGAGCGCCAGGTTGACCTTGAGGGTGGTGCCGGTGCGCCGGACCGCCGCCATCCGTTCGGTGAGCGCGGCCGGCAGCGCGCCGTCGGGCACCAGCTCCATCAGCCGGTACGGGTCACCGGCGCCGAGCACCACCCCGGCGCTGACGCTCCGCCCGTCGTCGAGTACGACTCCGCTGGCGGCGCCGCCGTCCATGGTGATCGCGGCGACCGGGGTACCGCTGAAGAGCCTCGCCCCGGCGGCCCGGGCGGCGTCGGCGAAGGTGCGGCTCACCGTACCCATCCCACCGGCCACGATCATCCAGGTGCCGCCCGCCCCGGGCAGCCGGCACATGTTGTGGGCCAGGAAGTTGTAGCCGGTACCCGGGTCGTCCGGCCCGGCGTTCAACCCGGAGACGCCGTCGGTGACCGCGTACATCGAGACCAGCAGCTCGGAGCGGAAGTCGAACCGGGCGAGGTAGTCGGCGACCGAGCCGCGTACCAGGTCGACGAAGACCTGGCGCAGCGCAGGCCGGATGTAGCGGTCGGCGGTCTCCGGCACGGGCAGCGGCTCGGCCAGCCAGGCCGGCGCCAGGTCGTCGCGGAGCGCGGCGAGTTCGGCCTGCATCGCGTCGTCGGCCGCCACGTCGGCCCGGGAGAAGAACCGTTCCATCTGCTGCCGGGTCGTCTCCCGGTCGGCCCCGAAGAGCAGGTACGGCGAGCCGGGCCCGCCCGGGGTGGGCAGGAAGTAGTGCGGGTCCCGGCGCAGCACCGGCAGCTTCACGTCGAGCAGCCGGATCAGCTCCGGCGGCATCAGGCCGAGCAGGTACGAGCCGGTGGAGTGCCGTAGCTGCGGCACCTTGGGAAACGGGTTCTCGGTGCGGGCGGCCCCGCCGAGCGTGTCGGCGGCCTCCAGCACCACCACGTCGAGGCCGGCCCGGGCCAGCAGGATCGCGGAAACCAGGCCGTTGTGGCCGGCGCCGACGATCACGACGTCGGCGCGGGAGGGTAGCTCGGCGGTCATGCTCGGGAAGCCTAGTTCGGTTGGGCCGCCCCGGTGCGAGCTTGGCCGTTGCCGGTGCGCGGCTACCGGCGTCGTGTCGGACGGGCATGTCCGGCCTGTTCAGCGAGCTGGCATAACGTCTTGACCTCGCGATCGGCGAGCAGCCCGGACACGAACCCGGTCGCGGTGCGGTGCGGCTCGACCCGCTCGAACCTGCATGCGGAACGTGGCGAGTACCTTGTCCACGGCACTATGCCATCCGGCAGCGTCTACGCTGTGATCGAGAAAGGCGGATCGTGATCGTTACATGTTGCCGGGCGCTGACCCCATTCCTGTCCGGGGTCGGCCGATGAGCACAGTCGCGTTCCTCAACATCGCCATGCATGGGCACATCAACCCGACGCTGCCGGTCGTGGCCGAGCTTGTTCGTCGGGGCCACTCCGTCACCTACCACACGACGCCTGCCTACGCCGAGGAGATCGCGGCTACCGGCGCCCGAGTGCTCCTCTACTCCGGGGATGACCAGCCGCTCTCCGGCCCGCCGACGCCGGTCACGGTGATGGAGCAGCTTGCCCGCACCGCCGTACGCGTGCTACCCGCCGTACTCACCGATCTGCGCGGCGCCCGGCCCGACCTGATCGTGCACGACTCCCTCTGCCTGTGGGGGCCGGTGGCAGCCCGGGAACTCGGCGTGCCGGCAGCGTCGTCGTTCACCACGTTCGCGTTCAATCGGCACGTGCCCAGCCCCACCCACGGCTCCTGGGAGCTGCTCGCCGCGGCGGCGGCCCTGCCTCGGCACGCCGGGGGGTACCTGAAGTCGCGCTGGGAGCTGCGCCGCCGGTACGACACGCGCGAGGTGCCCCTGGTCGACCTGGCGAACATCCGTCAGCCGCTCAACCTGGTCTACACCTCGCGAGCGTTCCACCCCGAGGTCGACAGTTTCGACTACTCCTACCGGTTCGTCGGACCGAGCATCGGTGCCCGCCCAGTTGACTCGTCGTTTCCGGTCGAGCGGCTGCTGGACCCGGTGCTCTACGCCTCGCTCGGCACGGTGTTCGGTGCCGACCGGCGGCTGCTGCGCAGCTTTGCCGACGCGCTCGCCCCGCTGGGTGGCACCGTGATCGTCTCCACCGGACCCACCGATCCCGCCGCGCTCGGCCCGCTGCCGGCCAACGTGATCGCCCACCGCTCCGTACCGCAGCCGGAGGTGCTGTCCCGCGCAGCGCTGTTCATCACCCACGGCGGGGTGAACAGCGTCAACGAGGCCCTGTACGCGGGCGTCCCGATGCTGGTGGTCCCGCAGGGCGCTGACCAGTCGTTGGTGGCCTCCCGCATCGTCGAACTCGGTGCCGGCCTCGCGATCCGCACCGAGGACGTCAACGTGGAGGTCGTGCGCGCCCTCGCCCAACGTGTGCTCGGCGAGCCCCGATTCCGGGCCGCCGCGAGCACCCTTCAGGTCGCCCAGCGTCAGGCAGGCGGCTATTCGCGCGCCGCCGACGAACTCGAGCGCTATCTGCGGCAGACCGGCCCGTTGACCGAGCCGGACTCTGCCGATCTGCCACCGCGGGGCTGACCGATGTCCACTGTCGTTATCATCCTGCTGCTGTTCGCCGGGCTGTCCGAGGCCGTCGGGCGTCTCCTGCCCGTGGTGGCACGCCTGTCTGGTGTGTCGCACACCAGGGTGGTGGGGATGGTGCTGGGCGGCGCCGTGGTCGACGGCGCGGTATTCGCGCTCTGGCCACTGTCCGCCTGGACCCTCGCCGAACTGGTGCTGCCCACCTCACCGGGCGACGAGGCTGCGCTGGTCTGGACACCAGGCCTGGCCGCCCCGCTGTTGCTTGCCGCAATCCTCGCGTTCCCGCTGCTCGGGCCGCTACTGCACCTGCTCCTCATGGTGGGAGTGGGGGCCGGCCTCGCCACCGAGCTCGCCTCGGTGACCGGGATCGGCTGGTGGGATGCCGCCGGCTGCGTAGCCGTCGCGGGAATCGCGCTCGGCGTCGCCGTCGAGGGTATTCGCCGCCTGGTCGTGAGGCTCAACACGACAAGAACACCGGAGCCGCTCGCATGATGGAGTTTGCGCTTCTGCTGCTGCTCGGTGGGGTCGGACCGGTCCTGATCGCCGAAGCTCTGCTCGCCCGCTACGAGGTGCTGGTCTATGCCGCAGGCTGGCGGACCCCCACGATCGTACGCCCCAAGGGCATGCCCCCGGCCCGAGGCGCGGACGCGGACCGCCCCCCGGACGCCTACCTGGTCTATCTGGACGGTATCGGGAAACGCCGCTTCCACGACACCCGCGACGGCGGCCGACTGGTCAAGTCCCTGATCGACGGAGCGCCGGAGCTCAGGGTGCTGGGCCAGGTGCAGCCGTACTCCCCGCTGGCCCTTCCGCTCGCCGACCGGCCGGTGTGGAAATGGCTGCGCCGCCACATCGGTCTGGTGCTGTTCCTGCACAACGTGATGCAGACCTTCGTCGCCGCCGACCGCCGGTACCGACCCCTGTACAACCGCGCCGTCGGCTCGCAGATCGCCACTCAGCTCCGGTACGCCGGTTATCAGCCTGACAGTGGTATCCCGGTGGTTATGCTCAGTTACAGCGGCGGCGCCCAGGTCGCCACCGGCGCGGTGGAGGAACTGTGGTCCCAACTGCGCTCCCCGCTCTGGCTGATCACTCTCGGCGGGTTCCACAACGGCGCCAACGACATCAGCCACGCCCAGCACCTCGACCGGCTCACGAGTACCGGCGACCGGATTGAGCGAGTCGGCACCTGGATGTTCCCGCAGCGGTGGCGACTGTTCCGCTGGAGCGGATGGAACCGGGCTCACCGGGATGGGAAGATCACGGTGCACCGGCTCGACCCGGCCACCCACGTCGGTCCGCGCAGCTACATCAGCCCGAAGGCCCGGCTACCCGATGGTCGCAGTCACCTCGACCGGACCGCCGACACCGTGATCGCGCTGATCCGGGACCGCCTCAGCGCGACCGCGGAATCCGACGGTCCAGTGCCTTGAACGACTTGACCAGTGCACCTCAGGTACGGCAGTCGGTCATGCCGTTGGCTCGCGGGTGGGCGCGCCAACCCGATTGAGGTGCTCGTGGCGCGGGATCAGGTCGCGATGCCGCGCGGCCGGATGCGCCGTCTGGATCTGGAACCAGTCGACCGGCGGTGCTTGCCGGGCTGTCGAAGCACATAATCGTTTGCGGGCCCGGCACGAGCCTGTTGCCTAATTTCGGGGCGTGCGGGCGTCTTGGCGTGCGTCCTGGGTGTTCCGCGCCCGGTGTGCGCGGTCGGGGCAGCTGCGGTTTGGTTGCTGTGCGGCCTTTTCTGGTAGCGGCCGACGGGGGAGGCGAGACGATGTTCGCGTGGTGGGGTAGGGCGGTGGTCCGACTCCGCTGGGCGGTGCTCGCCGCCGGACTGGTGTTGGTCGCGGTCGGCGCCACCTGGGGGACCGGGGTGTTCGGCTCGCTGACCGGCGGGGGTTTCGAGGATCCGGGCAGCGAGTCGGTCCGCACCCACGAGCGGATCACCGCCGAACTCGGCAACCAGAGCGTGGACCTGCTCGTCCTCTATTCCAGCCCGGACAGCACCGTCGAGCAGCCCGCCTTCCGCGACCCGGTCACCGCCACCCTGGACCGGCTCCGCCAGCACCCCGAGGTGGCCAGCGTGACGAGCTGGTACGAGACACAGGCTCCGGCCCTGCTCTCGACCGACCGGCACGCCACATACGCGGCGGTGCGGCTGCGGGCGACCGACCCCGACGAGCAGGCCGAGGCGTACCGGGAACTGCGGCCGGCCCTGGACACGCCCGGGGTCCGCACCGAGGCCGGCGGCACGGTGGCCTTCCTCGACGAGGCGAACGAGCAGAGCAAGGAGGACATCACCCGGGCCGAGATGCTCTCCCTGCCGGTCCTGCTGGTGCTGCTCATCCTGATCTTCCGTGGACTGATCGCCGCCGCGACGCCACTGCTGGTCGGCGGGCTGGCTATCCTCGGCGGCTTCGTCGCGGTACGCCTGATCGGCACGGTCACCGAGGTCTCCGTCTTCGCCATCAACATCATCACGCTGATCGGCCTCGGCATGGCCGTCGACTACGCCCTCTTCGTCGTCAGCCGGTTCCGCGAGGAACTTGCCGCCGGCCGGTCCAGTACCGAGGCCATCCGGCGCACCATGAGCACCGCCGGCCGGACCGTACTGGTCTCCGGGCTCACCATCGCGACCGCGCTGGCCAGTCTGCTGATCTTCCCGCAGTCGTTCCTGCGCTCGATGGGACTGGGCGGGATCGCTGCCGTCCTGGTCGCCATGCTTGCCGCGCTGACCGTACTGCCGGCCCTGCTGGCGGTGCTCGGGACCCGGATCAACGCCCTGGCCGTACGCCTGCCGTGGCAGCGCCGGCTGGACAGTGCCGCAACGGCGGGGATCGGCGGCTCCGGTGCCTGGGCCTGGCTGGCCCACAGCGTGATGCGGCGACCGGTGCTCTACCTGCTGGGCGTGCTCGCGGTGCTGGCCGTGCTGGCCGCCCCCTCGCTGCGGATGGAGGCCGGCGGCTTCGACGAGCGGGTACTCCCGGCCGACGCGGTGCCCCGGATGGTGGCCGAGCGGATCGAGTCGGACTTCCCCGGCGGCAGCGTCGGCCCGGTCGAGGTACTCCTCTCCGGCGCTCCCGCCGCCGACGCACAGCGGTTCGCCGACACGCTCCGACAACTTCCCGGCGTGACCGGTGTGCAGCCGACCGCGAACCGGGGCGACTCCACGCTCTTCTCGGTGACCTATCCGGGCGAGCCGACCGGCCCGGTGGCCGAGCGGGTGGTCCGGCTGATCCGGGACCTGCCGGCACCGGCCGGCGCGGAGGTGCTCGTCGGCGGGCGGCCCGCCTTCGACGTGGACCTGCTGGACAGCCTCACGGCGCGACTGCCGTTGATGGCCCTGATCATGGCGTCGGCAACGCTGGTGCTGCTCTTCCTCGCCTTCGGGTCGGTGCTGCTGCCGATCAAGGCGGTGCTGATGAACCTGGTCTCGATCGGCGCGTCGTTCGGCGTGGTGGTCTGGATCTTCCAGGATGGACACCTCGCGGACTGGCTCGACTTCACCCCGACCGGCTTCATCGAACCGAGCAATCCGATCCTGATGCTGGCGGTCCTCTTCGGACTCGCCACCGACTACGAGATCTTCCTGCTCTCCCGGGTACGCGAGGAGTGGGACGCCACCGGCGACAACACCGCCTCGGTGACCGCCGGCCTCCAGCACACCGGGCGGATCATCACCGCCGCCGCACTGCTGCTGATCGTGGTGGTCGCCGGGTTCGCCACCGGCGGCGTGGTCTTCGTCAAGCTGATCGGGATCGGGATGATCGTGGCGATCGTCGTCGACGCCACGCTGGTGCGGGCGCTGCTGGTGCCGGCCACGATGCGGCTGCTCGGCCGGTGGAACTGGTGGGCGCCGGGCCCGCTGGCCAAGGTCTACCGCCGGTACGGCGTCCGCGAGTCGGCGGCCGACCTCGCCGGTCGCTACGACGGTTGAACTGGGCTCCACCGAGACGGCCTTAACCCGTCCCCTACAGTCTGACTTGTCGGGCGCCTCGACCGAAGCCTGGCCGGGCCGCGCCGCGCCGCGCCGTAAATGGCTGTTCAACTGGGTGCCGGTTGACTAGCATCCGGCCGCGTGACGATCTACGAGACCGAGCGGCTGGTGGTCCGCGATTGGACGCTGGAGCCCGACGACCTGGCCCGGGTCTACGACACGTACTCCCGGCCCGAGGTGGTCCGGTTCCTCAACGCGCCCACGCTGCCGCTCCGCGAGCCGGCCGGGGCCGCCGAGACGGTACGCCGCTGGCATGCCCGCAACGCCGGGTTCGGCGCCGGGTACGGCATCTGGGCGATGCAGCGCCGGGATGACGGCCGGGTGGTCGGCACGATACTGCTGAAGCCGATGCCCGGACGCGACGAGGGAAAGCTGACCGACGATATCGAGGTCGGCTGGCACCTGCACCCCGACTCCTGGGGGCACGGCTACGCCACCGAGGCGGCCCGGGGCGCGGTCGAGCGTGCCTTCGCCGCCGGGGTGCCGGAGATCTACGCCGTGGTGGCGCCTGGCAACGAGGCGTCGATGGCGGTCGCCCGTCGGCTCGGTATGGCCCCGATCGGCCGGCGCACCGACTGGTATGGCGGCGAGGAACTGGAGACCTTCCGACTCAGCCGCCCGTGAGCGGTCCCGGGCAGGCCCTGATCAGCGCGAGAGGCAACCGAGGTCAGCTCCGGGGGGGTTGAGCCGGTACAGGTCGGCGGTGGCGGCGAAGAACGCCGCACCCAGGTACACGTGCAGCCCGACCCGGTCGTCGCGGTAGTCCGTCGAAACGCGTGGGCGGCAGGTTCGCGCCGATCCGAGGCCCCGCCGGGTACGTCCGCAGCCCCGCCGGGTGCGGCGGAACCGGCGGGTACGGCGGAACCGGCGGTGCTGGGTTGAACCCGGACTGTTGCAGACCGAGGCGTACGCGCGGGCCCTGCTGGCCAGCGGCGGGCTGCTCACCGCCGAGCAGGTGGAGGAGCAGGTGGCGACGCGGCTGGCCCGGCAGGAGATCCTGACCCGACCCGATCCGCCGATGTTCACCGCCGTGATGGACGAACGGGCAGCTCAGTCGATGCCGGCCTGGGCCTTGCTGCACGCGGTGTCGGCCTGGCGCAGTGCCGTGCTCAGCCTGCTCTCGTTCCGGTCGCGGGCAGCGTCGAACATGTCCTGCGCCCGCCGCATGCACGGCAGCAGGACGTCGCGTTCCTTGGTGACGTCGGACAGGTTGTCCTTCGTGGTGGTCAGTTCGGTGGTGAGGTCGCTGACCTTCTTCTCGGTCTCGGCGATCTTCGCGTCCCGCTGCGTTACGGTGTCGCGCTGCTCCTGAAGTTGGGTGTTGAGGTCGGATCTGGTCTCGCGTAGCTCACCGCGCTCGTTGAAGTACAGGCCGAAACCGACACCGCCGAGGACGAGGAGCGCGACCGACAGGATCGCGAGGAGCAGCGTGGCACGCCCCCTGAACACGGGCGGCGGCCCCGACGCGTACGACGGCGCCTGGGCCTCGGCGGCTGCCACACCCGGCGCGTACGGCATACCCGGGGTATGCGGCGTGCCGGGCGCATACGGCGTGCCCGGGGCATACGCCTGCTGCGCGGGGAAGGCCTGCGTCGCCGGTTCGGAGGTGGGTGGTGCGGAGGTCGGCGGGGCCGCCGCAGGCGACACCGACGGCGCCGGAGGGACCGGCTGCGTGGGCGCCTGCGGGTAGCCGCCGGCCGGGTAGGGCTGGTGGGGCTGGTGCGGCTGGTGGGGTACGGCTGGCGGACGGTACTGGGTGTCCTCCGGCCCGTACGACGGGTACGACATGGGTTCCTCCGCGGTGTTGATCAGCAGACGTGAAAGGTCGCGCAGGCGGTCTGGATCGGCACGGCGAGCCCGATGCCCTCCGCGTCACGGGCCTTCGCGTCGGCGATCCCGACGACCTCCCTGCGCGTGTTGACGACCGGCCCGCCGGAGCTGCCGGGATTGACCGGCGCATCGAACTGGATCATCGACCCGGGTCCGTCGGTACGCTCACGCACCGCGCTGACCACGCCGGTCGTGACGGTCTGGGAAAGGCCGAGCGGCGTGCCGACGACCAGGACGTTCTCGCCGGGATCGGGGTCCTCGGCGGCAGGCGGCAGTCCGGTGAACACGGCGTCGACCCTCAACAGGGCGATGTCCTGCGACTGGTCCACGTCCGCGATCTGGGCGGTGTACCGCTTGCCGTCACGCTCGAGCTTCACCGACCTGCCGTTGCGCGACCAGACCGGCTCGATCACGTGAAAGGCGGTCAACACGTTGGTGCGCCCGGTCGTAGTGGCCTTTCCGACGGCGAACGCACTGCCGGTGAAGTCGTCCGCGATCACCTGGAAGACGCTGGGCAGCACGGCGGCTGCGACCCGCTGCGGATCGAAGGCCTGCTCGTTCTGCTTCTCGACCGAGGAGAGCCGGCCGTCCAGACTGTCCAGTCGCTGGTCGGTCCCGTCCGCGGCGGCCTCCGCGTCACGTTGTGCCCGGGTCACGTCGCCGCGCAACTGATCGATCTGTCCCGCCTGCACGACGACGATCACCGCGAGCCCGATCAGGACGGCTGTGGCTGCCAGCGCGGCGGCCCAGCGCAGCCCGGTCGCCCAACGCAACGGCTTCGACGGCCGGGGCGAAGCCGGAGTGGCCGGGTACGGCACCCCTCCCGTCATGGCACCCCCCAACTACACGCTGTCCTACCTGCGTCATTGAGCGTATCGATCGTGTGGGGTGGGTAGTGGTGGTCGTTCGACCACCAGCGGCACCCGGAATGTGACAGCGCGGCGATACCATGAGCGTCGTGCCGGGCCCGGTGGAACAGAGGCTCCTCCGTCAGGGACTGATCTACGCACTCGGGCTCCGCGTCGTCGTGATCGGTCTGTCCAGTTCGGCCTACCTCGCGCTCGCTCCGGTGCCCGACCGGGCGGTGGCCGTGACCGTGGTGGCCGCCTTCAACGGCTGGAGCCTCTGCTACGCCGCCGCCCTGGTGCGGGGCTCCCGGTCGGTCCGCCGCTGGCTGCCGCTCGCCGACGTCGCGGCGGTCTGCGCCGCCTGCCTGACGCAGCCCTGGACCGTCACCTCGGACCCGCGCGGGGGCGGAACGTGGATCTTCGTCGCCCTGAACCTGGTGGTCGTCACCTACCCCTGGCAGCTCGACTGGCGGCTGCTCGCCGGGGCCACGCTCACCATCGTGACCGCCTACTACGTTGGCGCGACGCTGGCCGATCCGGGCGGCTGGCTCGTCGACCCGTCGATCGGGCCCTGGACGGCCGCCGAGGCAGCCCTCTCGTGGGGGCTCTACCGGTTCGTCCGGCGTGGTGCCCGCGCCGCGGACCGGACCATCGAACGCACTGCGGAACTGCGGCACGCCGCGACGGTCGCGGCGGCCCGGCGACGCGACGAACGGGAGTACCTCGCGGCACTGCACGACACCGCAGCCGCGACGCTGCTGATGGTGGGCGGCGGCGTGGTTGCCCGGACCGAGCCGTGGCTCGCCGAGCAGGCCCGCCGCGACCTGCGGGAGCTGGGGCGCTCCGAGGAGGTGCTGCACGGCGAGGCAGACCTGGTCCCGTTGCTGCACGAGGTCGCCGACAACGCTCTCCCGCACATCGCCTGGCAGACTCCCGACTCCCTGCCGTTGCCGGCCGCGGACGCGGTGTCGCTCAGTCGCGGCGTGCGCGAGGCGTTGACAAACGTCGTCCGGCACGCGGGGACCGACCGGGCCGAGATCCGGGTGGAACACGACGCCGATCGGGTCACCGTGCAGATCGCTGACCAGGGCCGAGGTTTCGACCTCGCCCGCGTCGGCAGCCACCGGTACGGGGTGACCCGATCACTTGTCGAGCGGATGATCCGGATCGGCGGTGAGGCGCGGATCCAGAGCCGTCCCGGCCATGGTACGACGGTCACCCTCAGCTGTCCCCGGACCGTCCCCGACCTCGGCGGCAACGACCAGGAGATCATCGCCGGCTCGTTCCAGCGCGGCCTGCGCTGGGCCGTCGTCGTCATGTCCCTGGCGATCCTCCTGTTTCTCGATCTGCCGCGCCTGCTGTCCAGCCGCGAGGCGTACGCCGCGTTCTGGCCCCAGGTCGTCACCTGGGCCGGCCTGGTCGCGGTGACCCTGGCCGTGGCCCTCGCCACCTGGCGCGACCGCCCGCTCGGCCGGTGGCGTCCGGCACTGCTCGTGCTGGTCTTCGCGCTTTCCGCCCTGGCGACCGCGTCGGTGCGACCGGAGTACCTGCTCGGCGCCGCGCACTGGTCGGAGGGGGACGCGGGCTGGCAGGTCGTGCTGCTCATGATGGACGGTCGGATCCCCGCTTTCGTCGCCGTCCTCGCCGCCCACTACCTCATGACGTTCGGGCAGGCCGCCGGAGCCGGCCAGGCCGCCCTGAGTGTCGCCGGCGCGGTGAGCGCCACCTGGGCCGTGCTCGCCTACCAGCTCGCGATCGCGATGATCGCCGCCGTCCTGCGGGGCATGGCGACCTCGTCCGCCCAGGCGCTGCGCGCCGCCGAACGGGTGCGCACCTCCGACGCGGTCGCCCGGCACCTGCACGCGGACCGGACCAGCAGGCTTTCCGGGTTGTCGGCCACCGCCGTACCACTGCTGGCGGGCCTGGCCTCCGGCGAGCTGGACCCGGGCGACGAGTCCGTGCGCCGGATGTGCGCAGCCGAAGCCGCCCGGATGCGCCGGCTCATCGCCACCGACGGCGCCGCCGACTCGCTGTCGCACGAGTTACGGGCCTGCATCGAGCAGGCCGAGCGCAACGGCGTCTCGGTCTCCTTCGCGGAGTGCGGCACCCGCCCCGAGTTGCCACCACTGGTCTGCCAGCGGCTCGTCGAGCCGGCCATCGCCGCCCTCGCCACCGCTCGTGGCAAGGCCCGGCTCACGGTCGCCAGCACCCGCGAGACGGTGACCGTCAGCGTCGTCGCCGCGTGTTCGGCCCCACCACCGATGCCTGACGGCGACGGGGTCCGGCAGTCCACGACGGTCGTCGGAGATCGCCTGTGGATCCAGGCCGCCTGGCAGGGAGAACGATGATCACTGCGGTAGTCGTGGACGACCATCCCGTCGTCATCGCCGGGGTGCGTGCCTGGTGTGCCCTGGCCGATCCGCCGATCAGCGTCGTCGCCGCCGGCCCGACCGTCTCCGTCGCCTGGCTCGACCCGGGCGACCGGGCCGACGTCGTCGTCCTCGACCTCCAGCTCGACGTCACCGGTCCCGCGTACGGCGACCTGAAGCGACTCGTCGACGCGGGCCGCCAGGTCGTCGTCTACAGCATGCGGAGCGACCGGGACAGCGTCCTCACCGCCCTCGACATCGGCGCCTTCACCTATCTCACCAAGGCCGAGGGGGAGGAGCACCTGGTGGCCGCCATCACGGCCGCCGCGGCCGGGACGCCGTACACCCCACCTGCCCTCGCCGGTGCCTTCGGCACCGACGAGCGCCCGCAGCGGCCCCGGCTCTCCCCCCGCGAGCACCAGGTGCTGATCGAATGGTTCCACTCCGAATCGAAGGAGATGGTCGCCCGCCGCCTTCGGCTCACCGTCCATCGGGTCAACTCCTGCCTCGAACGGGTACGCATCAAGTACGCCAACGTCGGCCGCGAGGCACCCACCAAAGCCGCCCTCGTCGCCCGGGCACTGCAGGACGGCCTGATCACCACCGACGAACTCTGACCGCGACAGGGCGAACACTGACCGCGACAGGGCGAACACTGGCAGCGCCCAGGTGGTGCGCCGGCCCGGCCGGGAGGTGACCGCCTTCCGGCCGCCCGACGAGGCCGGGAGAGGCACCTCGGGGTGCAGGGCCGAGGCTGCGGCGGACGTCCGGCGACGGTCAGGGAGAATAGCCGGGTGAGTTCTCCGCGCGAGGTCGTCCTGCTCGGCTCGACCGGCTCGATCGGTACCCAGGCGATCGACATAGTCCGGCGCAACCCGGACCGGTTCCGGGTGGTCGCGCTCGGTGCCGGCGGCGGCAACGTGGCCCAGCTCGCCGCCCAGGCCCTCGAACTCCGGGTCGAGGCGGTCGGGGTCGCCAAGGCATCCGCCGCGCAGGACCTGCAACTCGCCTTCTACGCCGAGGCCGCCAAGCGGGGATGGGCCAGCGGCGACTTCAAGCTTCCCAAGATCGTCGCTGGGCCGGCCGCAATGGCCGAGCTGGCCGAGTGGCCCTGCGACATCGTGCTCAACGGGGTCGTCGGTTCGCTGGGGCTGGCGCCCACCCTGGCAGCGCTGCGCGCCGGGCGTACCCTCGCGCTGGCCAACAAGGAGTCGCTGGTGGCCGGGGGGCCGGTGGTCCGCGCCGCCGTCGCGCGACCGGACCAGATCGTGCCGGTCGACTCCGAGCACTCGGCGCTGGCCCAGTGCCTGCGCGGCGGCAGCCGCGCCGAGGTACGCCGGCTGATCCTCACCGCCAGCGGCGGACCGTTCCGGGGCCGGCGGCGGGACGAGCTGACCCGGGTCACGCCGGAGCAGGCGCTGGCCCATCCCACCTGGAACATGGGGCCGGTGGTCACGATCAACTCCGCCAACCTGGTGAACAAGGCGCTGGAGGTGATCGAGACCCACGAGCTGTTCGGCGTGCCGTACGACCAGATCGACGTGGTGGTGCACCCGCAGTCGATGATCCACTCGATGGTCGAGTTCGTCGACGGCTCGACGCTGGCCCAGGCCAGCCCGCCGGACATGCGGCTGCCGATCGCGCTCGCCCTCGGCTGGCCGGACCGGGTCGCCGGGGCCACGCCCGCGGTCGACTGGACAGCGGCCCAGAGCTGGCGCTTCGAACCGCTGGACGAGGCGGCGTTCCCGGCCGTACGCCTGGCCAAGCAGGCTGGTGCGGTCGGCCGCTGCCGCCCGGCGATCTACAACGCGGCCAACGAGGAGTGCGTCGCCGCCTTCCTGGCCGGCCGGCTGCCGTTCCTCGGCATCGTCGACACGTTGGAACGGGTGTTGGAGGCGGCCCCGGATTTTGCCGAACCGGGTAACGTCGAGGAGGTGCTCGCCGCCGAGTCCTGGGCGCGGGCGCACGCCCAGGAGATCATCGCGGAAGCGGTGGAAGGAGCCTGATGCTGTATCTGCTCGGGGTGGTGGCGTTCGCCCTGGGGATCCTGATCTCGGTGAGCCTGCACGAGGCCGGGCACATGCTCGTGGCCAAGCGGTTCGGGATGAAGGTCACCCGTTACTTCGTCGGCTTCGGCCCCACCATCTGGTCGTTCCGGCGGGGTGAGACCGAATACGGCCTCAAGGCGATCCCGCTGGGCGGCTTCTGCAAGATCGTCGGCATGACGCCGCAGGACGACGACGTCGACCCGGCGGACGAGCCCCGGGCGATGTGGCGGTACCCGCTCTGGAAGCGGACCGCGGTGATGGCCGCCGGCTCGGTGGCGCACTTCACCCTCGCCATCGTGACCCTCTGGTTCGCCGCGATCTTCATGGGGCTGCCCAACCCCGACTACCCGACCAACACCGCGGAGATCCGCAACGAGCCGGCCCGGATCGAGCTGGCGCCCTGCGTGGTCCGGGAGAACGCGGCCCGGGCCTGCCAGCCCGGCGATCCGGCGAGCCCGGCGGCCCAGGCCAACCTGCGCAGCGGCGACGTGATCACCGCGATCGGCAGCACCCCGGTGGCCAACTGGGGCCAGATGCTGGACGCCGTGCGGGCGACCAAGCCGGGACCGGTGCAGGTGACGTACCTGCGGGACGGCACGACCCAGACCGCCCAGGTCAACCTGGCCGAGGTGCAGCGCCCGCCGCAGGACCAGGCGGACGGGCCGGTCGGCCCGGTCTCGGCCATGGGCGTCGGGCTCGGCACTCCGCCGACCGTCACCTACAGCCCGATCGGGGCCTTCGGCGCCACCGCCGACTTCACCGGCGAGATGGCGGTCAACACCGCCAAGGCGATCCAGCGGATCCCGCAGAAGATCCCGGCCCTCTGGGCGGCGATCACCGGTGAGGAGCGCGACGTCGACACCCCGATCAGCGTGGTCGGGGCGAGCCGGCTCGGTGGCGAGGCCGTCCAGCACGGCCTCTGGGAGGTCTTCGTCCTCCTCTTCATCTCGCTGAACTTCTTCATCGGCGTCTTCAACCTGCTTCCGCTGCTGCCGATGGACGGCGGGCACATCGCCATCGCCTGGTTCGAACGGGTCCGCTCCTGGCTCTTCGCCCGGCTCGGCAAGCCCGACCCCGGGCGGGTCGACTACTTCAAGCTGATGCCCGTAACGTACGCTTTGATCCTGATCGGCGGCGCGTTCACGCTGCTCACCATCACCGCCGACGTGGTCAATCCGATAACCCTGATCCAGAGGTGAAGAAAGAGTGACCGCCGTCAGCCTCGGCATGCCCGCCGTACCGCCGCCACCGCTGGCGACCCGGCGGGTCAGCCGACAGATCAAGGTCGGTTCGGTACTGGTCGGGGGCGGCGCGCCGGTGTCGGTGCAGTCGATGACCACCACGTTGACCGCCGACGTCAACTCGACGCTCCAGCAGATCGCCGAGCTGACCGCCTCCGGCTGCCAGATCGTCCGGGTGGCGGTGCCGTCCCAGGACGACGTGGAGGCGCTGCCGGCGATCGCCAAGAAGTCGCAGATCCCGGTGATCGCCGACATCCACTTCCAGCCGAAGTACGTCTTCGCGGCGATCGACGCCGGCTGCGCGGCGGTACGGGTGAACCCGGGCAACATCCGGCAGTTCGACGACAAGGTCAAGGAGATCGCGGCGGCGGCCTCGGCGGCCGGGGTACCGATCCGGATCGGGGTCAACGCGGGCTCACTGGACAAGCGCCTGCTGGCGAAGTACGGCAAGGCCACCGCCGAGGCGCTGGTCGAGTCGGCGCTCTGGGAGTGCTCGCTCTTCGAGGAGCACGGCTTCCGGGACATCAAGATCTCGGTCAAGCACAACGACCCGGTGGTCATGATCCGGGCGTACCGGCAGCTCGCCGAGCAGTGCGACTATCCGTTGCACCTCGGGGTGACCGAGGCGGGGCCGGCGTTCCAGGGCACGGTCAAGTCGGCGGTGGCCTTCGGCGCGCTGCTCGCGGAGGGGATCGGCGACACCATCCGGGTCTCGCTCTCCGCGCCCCCGGTCGAGGAGATCAAGGTGGGCGCCGCCATCCTGGAGTCGCTGGGGCTGCGCGAGCGCGGCCTGGAGATCGTCTCCTGCCCGTCCTGCGGCCGGGCCCAGGTCGACGTCTACAAGCTGGCCGAGGAGGTCACCGCCGGCCTGGAGGGGCTGCCGGTGCCGCTGCGGGTGGCGGTGATGGGCTGCGTGGTCAACGGTCCCGGTGAGGCGCGGGAGGCGGATCTCGGGGTGGCCTCCGGCAACGGCAAGGGGCAGATCTTCGTCAAGGGCCAGGTGATCAAGACTGTGCCCGAGGGGCAGATCGTGGAGACCCTGATCGAGGAGGCAGTCCGGCTCGCCGACGAAATGGGTGCCGAGCTGCCCGAGGAGCTGCGCGACCTGGTCGTCAAGCCCACCGTGACGGTGCACTGACCGCCGCCCCGGGCACCGGCGGCGGTGGTCGGGGTTGCCTGCGGCCGGGGATGAGACGCCGGAGTCGGCCCGCCGTGGGCAAGTCTTCCCGGAGGCTGTCGAGCTGGGTGCACAGCCGGGGCACCCACAGCCCTCCCCGCTGCGATCGCCCGAGTGCTGCGATCGCCCGAGTGCTGCGATCGCCCGAGTGCTGCGATCGCCCGAGTGCAGTGATCGCCCGAGCGCCGTGTCGGCCTGATGCCGACCGCGGCGCCCGGGCGCACAGGCGGGGCAGCTCTACAGTGCCCCGATCGACTGGTCTCCGCCGGGCGCGGCGGCACTACCGACCGGCCCGGTCCGGTCGCCGGCACGAGCCGGCGTACTCCGGCTACTCCGATTCGGCGAGGATGGCGTACAGCTTGCGCCGGGTCTCGTCGAGCACCTGGGCGGCCCGCTCACGCTGATCGTCCGTACCGGTCGCCATGACCTGGCGCAGTGCGTTCATCGCCTGGAAGCCGGCCTCCCGGATGTCGTGCCAACTGTTGATGGTGTCCTGGGCGAACTCGGCCCACGGCGGCTGTGCGGCCGCTTGGGCGGCCTCCTCCTGCCCGGCCTCGGTGAGCCCGAAGCGGCGCCGTCCACCGCCCGACTCGGTGCTGCCGGCGATCAGGCCCTCGTCCTCCAGGAGTTGCAGGGTCGGGTAGATCGACCCCGGGCTCGGTCGCCAGGCGCCGCCGGTGCGGGAGTCCAGCTCCTGGATCATCTCGTAGCCGTGCATCGGCCGCTCGGTCAGCAGCGCCAACACCGCGGCGCGGACGTTCGGCCGGCGTCCGCGGCCACCGCCGCGTCCCCGGCCGCCACCCCGGCCGTGGCCGTGTCCGTGACCGGGCGGCGGGAAGCCGAAGCCCCGCATCCGAGCTTCCTGCATCGCGTGGAACCCTCGGTGAAAACCCATCTGGGCCTCCTTCTGACTGTCGCTGATAGCTCAACGATATATCGGGAAACTATCGGCGACAACACGCCGACGGCGCCGACCCGAGGGCCGGCGCCGCCAGCGGGCGGTCAGGACGCCGTACAGGTGGGGGTGGGCAGGCTGTTGGTGCCGTTCCAGGTACCGAGGAACCCGAAGGTGGTACTGGCCCCCGCGCCGAGCGTCCCGTTGTGCGGGGCGTTGGTCGCCGTCACCGCCGTACCGCTGCTGGTGACGGTCGCCTCCCAGGACTGGTTGACCGTCTGGCCGTTGGCGTACGTCCAGTCGACCCGCCAGCCGGTGATCGGCGCCGAGCCGGCGGTGACCCGTACGCTGGCCTGGAATCCGCCGGTCCACTGGCCGACGACGCTGTAGGCAGCCGTACACGTCCGGCCCGAGGCCGGTGGGGTGGTGGCCGGCGGGGTCGGCGGCCTGGTGGTGGCCGGCGGAGTCGTCGGCGGGTTGGTCGGCCCGCCGGAGCCCCAGCCGCCGGTGGTGTCCAGCCACGCCGCCCGCTGGAACATCCAGTCCCGCATGAACTGCACCTGTCCCTGCCAGGTCGGCGAGGTCGGGGTGACGAACGGGCCGAGCATCCGGGTGCTGAGGTTCGGCCAGCGCTGGAAGTTGCGTTGGGCCGCGGCGGTCAGCGGGGCGGTCAGCCGGTCGATCCGGGCCTGGAGCTGGGCGTTGGAGAGCACCCCCTGGCGGAGCTGCTGCCAGCGGGCCTTGACCCGGTTAACGAAGGCAGGGTCCTGGAGCAGCCGCTGGAACCAGTCGTTCGCGCTCGGGCTGCGGGTCTGCTGGTGCTGCCAGCCGGCGATCTGGTCGTTCTGGAAGAAGCCGCCCACCCCGAAGGTCAGGTCGAAGTCCCAGAGCGGGCCCGCGACGATCTTGCCATCCCGGTCCTTGTGGAAGTACGCGCTGCGCAGGTACGCGTCCATGCCCCGGCCCAGCTCGTTGATGATGAGCTGGTCGACGAAGGAGTCGACGTCGATGAAGGACGAATAGCCGGTCACCGGATCGGCGAACCCGGGACTGCGCAACAGGTCGTGGAACTGCTGGATGTGCTGGCGCAGCCAGTCGGCCTGCGCCGGTTGCAGCGGATCGGGGTCGACCACCTCCAGGTAGTGCCAGCAGGTCGCGTCGGCGCCCTGGCAGGGCAGGGTCGGCTCCTCGGCCGCCATCCACTCGAACTTGAAGATGTATCCGCCGGTCAGCTTGGGCAGCGTGACGTCCTCCTCGTCGAGCTGCTTCAGGTCGAGCCGGTTCTTCGAGTTCTTGATGGTCTCCATGATCAGGTAGACCCCGAGGTAGTCGGTCGCCGCCACCGGCTGCGCGTCGGTGTTCACGTACACCTCGGCGAAGGCGAAGCGCGGGGCGTGCAGGCCCATGTCCTGGCCGAGGCCGTGCATGAAGGCGTCCCGGATCAGCGCCTTGTCGGAGTACGGCCCGCGCAGCACCCAGTCGGAGTCGGCCGGCATGCCCAGCAGCGGCAGGTCGGCGTCGTCGTCGGCGTTGTCCCGCAACTCCAGCCGGTACGGCGTCTTCGGGAACATCGCACTGGAGTTCCCGCGCAGGTGGAAGCCGCCCCGGGTGACCAGGCTGGGTGCGGCGGAGAGCGAGGTCGCCCCGTTCACCGGCGAGAACTGCATGACGGCGGTGTCGACGTACTCCCGCCCCGGAGCGCCGGCCCCGTACGCGTCCAACAGCAGGACCGGCAGGTCGTGGCTGGTGTTCACCGCCCGGGCGACGTACATGGCGGTGCCGGGTGCACCGGTGGGAGCGCCGTTCAGGTACGCCTGGGCCCGGAGCTGCGTGGTGCGGGTGAACCTCAACGGCGTGCCGGAGTACACCGGCGAGCTGGCGCCGGGCGGCTGGCCGTCGGTGGAGTACCGGACCTCCGCCCCGCTCACCGTGCTGCCCAGCGCGACCGAGACCTCGCCCTGGAAGGTGCCGCTCGGCACCGAGAAGGTGATGTCACCGGTCGGATCCGCCTGGGCCTCCGCCGCCGTGTCCTGGGCGACCGACACCGGACGGTCGGACCCGTCGCCCCGCCCCGGGGCGGGGCCGGCCGCCGGACCCATCGCCGCGGCGACCAGGACGCCCGCCAGGTAGTAGCCGAGTGTGCGCATTCCTACTCCGTTCCAGAGCTGTTCGGGGGGACCGCGCTCGCCACGAGGCTGAGACCGGACCGGTCGACGTCGAAATGGGACCGGTGGCCGTCGGTGGCCCCGGTGAAGGCGAAGTGCCGGCGCAGGGTGCGGCGCCAGGGTGCCGACGGCAGGTCCGGCCGGAGCGCGGCCAGCCCGGTGGCGTACTTGGAGATCCGGACCGGCCGGTGGCCCCGCGCCCAGAGCAGGCGGTCCACGCAGGACGCGGTCGAACCGGTCTTGGTCTCGACCACCGCCAGCCCCGGCAGCCGGAGCGGGCCGGTGCCGCCCTCCCAGGTCAACTCGGTGTCGATGGTCACCCGGCTGACCGTGGCGGCGAGGAAGAGCGTGCTGCGCCGGTATCGCGTGACGAGGACCGGGGCGAAGACCCGGCCGCCGACCTCGATCGACTCCCTCGCGAGTACGTCGTCGACGAACTGCCGCCCGAGGGAGAGGCTCCGCTCGTGGTCCGGCCGGTACGGCAGCCGGTCCTTCACGGTGTTGCCCCTGGGGCCACGCGTCTTGACCTCGAGCCAGCACTCCGCCGAGTCGAGATAGGTCCGGGTGCGTATCTTGAACCGGCGGCGCCGGCGCTGGGCGGTGAGCAGATAGCTGGTCAGTTCCGGGGTGTCGAAGTAGATCGAGCGGTAGTTGAAGCAGCGGCGTCCGTCGATCTCCAAGGCCAGGGTGTCCAGGTCGAGCTGGGCGACGACGGCCCGCGCCTCGCTGACCGGCAGCACGTACTTGCGGTCCACCCGGGTCTGCAACGCGGCGCGTTCGGTGAGTTCGTCCAGTCCGATCGGTTTCAGGTGCGCGGGCGGGGCACAGTCGACGGCGACGGTCATCGCGGCACCCCACCGGTGGTCACCGGGACGTTCCGGACCGCTTGCCGCACCGAGGGGTGCGAGTACCGTACGTCCACCAGGGTGGTGTCGTTGACCAGGTCGAGGCGCTGGACGCTGGCCGAGTGCACCCGGGCGCCGAGCTTCTGTTCGAGATAGGCGACCAGCGTGACGTGGTCGGTGATGGCCGAGTCGAGGAAGATGCTCTGCCGCCGGTAGCTGCGGAACAGCCGGGGGTGGTCGCCGACGAACATCACCACGAGGATCAGGGCCATCATGGTCGGGACCTGCCACGCCGGACCGCCGCCGAGGGCGGAGAGGATACCGAGCGCCAGCGCCGAGAAGTAGTACGCCACCTCGTGCTGGTCGAGTTCGGTGGAGCGGAGCCGGATGATGGAGAGCACCCCGAAGAGCGCCAGACCGAGACCCAGACCGGTACCGGCGCTGCTGGTGCTGAGCGAACTCGCCACCGCCATCACCCCGATGTTGACGCCGAGGTACGCGGCGACCAGGTCTCGGCGCCGGTGGCGTGGGAAGTAGAGCCCGAACACGAGCAGGATCACTGCGACGATGTCCGCCGCAAAGAGGGCGAGCTGGGGCATGGGTCCTGTCCTCCTGGATATCATCCGGTGGCCGGTGGGTAAACGGACGCCGACTACCAGGTTACATCGAAGGACATCGATCCCTAGCGCTCGCCATCGCTAACAGCTTGTAACAGGCTTTATTTACGATCGTCTATCTTACGCAACCGGTGCGGTCCGCCGGCGACGGCGGCTCCCGCCCGGTGGTCCGGGCGGGAGCCGCCACAGGTGTGCACACCGCGCCCGGCCGGGCCGGTGTGCCTCGCGTCACACCGAGCCGAAGACCGCCAGCCCCGGCAGCGCGCGGTCGCCGTAGTCGAAGAGCGCCTGGTTCTCCCAGCCGTTGCCCGAGGACGGGTTGGTCGGGTCCCAGCCGTTGCCGGGCACCGCCGTCCAGGTGGGCTCCCAGTAGAAGACGCCGAGGCCCCGCCCGTTCGGCACCGAGCGGACCACGTCGAAGACCGCCCGCAGCGCGTCGGCCTGGCCCTGCGGAGTGGCCGGATAGCCGCCGGCGGACTGCAACGAGGAGTTGAAGATGTTCGGCTCGCTGTCGTCGGCGTTCAGGGTGAAGCCGTACGCGGTCTCGGCGACCACCACCGGCCGGCCGTACCGGGAGGCCAGGTCGTTGAGGTTGGCCTGGAGACTGGCCAGCGAGCCGTGCCAGTAGAGGTAGTGCGACACCCCGATCACGTCGAACGGCACTCCCCGGGAGGTGGCCTGGTCGAACCACCACCGGTGCTGCGAGTTGTTCCCGCCCTCGGCCAGGTGCAGCATCACCTGGGTCGAGCTGTTCACCGCCTTCACCGCGTTGCTGCCGGCGGTGAGCAGGGCGGCCAGGTTGGCCCAGTTGTCACTGCGCCCGTCCGGCCAGAGCATGCCGTCGTTGATCTCGTTGCCGACCTGCACCATGTCGGCCGTCGTACCCTGCGCCTTCAGTGCGTTCAGCACGTCGTACGTGTGGTTGTAGACCGCGTCCCGGAGCTGGCTGAAGCTGTAGCCGCTCCAGGCGGCGGGCTTGTTCTGCTTGCCTGGGTCGGCCCAGCTGTCCGAGTAGTGGAAGTCGACCAGCAGCCGCATCCCCTGCGCCTTGATCCGGCTGGCCATGGTCAGCACCCGGGCCCGGTTGTTGTAGCCGTCGGCCGGGTTGACCCAGACCTTCAGCCGGGCGTAGTTGACCCCGTTGCTGGTGAGCAGTTGCAGCGGGTCCCGCTGGGTGCCGGCGGCGTCCCGGTAGACGCCGCCCCGGTCCTGGCTCTTGAGCAGGGTGGAGATGTCGGCACCGCGGATCGAGATGTTGCCCCCCGGATTGGTGCCACCGCCGGTGAACTCGACGTCGTCCACGTTTATCCAGTTTCCGGCCCGGGCGTCGGAGACCACCGCGGCGGTACACTGCCCGCTGCTGACCTGGGCGGTCACCGAGATCTGGGTCCAGCTCGACGCGGTCGGGATGGTGACCCGCTGCTCGGCGCCGCCGCAGTTGCGCAGCGCCAGGTACGCCGCGATCTGGCCGCCGCCGGAGCGGACCCAGGCGCGCAACGTGTACGACCCGGCGCCGAGCCCGGTGAGCTGCTGGTAGGTCTCGACCCGGTAGGCGCCGGAGGCCCAGTGCGACAGGCGGTAGTTGCCGGACCGCCCGCCGGCCTCGGTGAAGCTGGCACTCTGCTGCCCGGAGCTGGACGACTCGGACCAGCCCGCTGGGCTCTGGCCGGCGCCGGACGACTCGAAGCCCGGGTTGGTGATGGCGGCGGCGGCGCGGACGGGGCTCGGAGCGGGGCCGGCGACCAGGCCGGCGGCGAGCAGTACGGCGCCGAGAGCGGCGGCTGCCGTACGGAGCGGATGGGACGGACCGCTCATGGGGATTCCTTCCGTCGAGGGGGATGGGACGTTCCTTCTTGGCAAACGCCGAGACGACACCGGTCGCCCAGGTTCCGGGTTGGGAGCGCTCACAGTCACGGTCTGCCCTCGCTGAACTGGACGAACAAGCGATCTCGTCCGAGGTTTGAGAGAGGTTGTTGTGAGCGCTCACGGAACCATCGCCGTCGATGGATGTCAAGGGGCCGCCGGCTCTCCTTACCCGGTCAGGCGCGCAGCGCGCGTACCCCGCCGGCCGGTATCCGGCACACGCCCTGCTGGAAGCTGCCGTCGAGCAGGTCGGTGCCGGTGGCCGCCAACTCCACCTCCCGGTCGGCGTGGTTGATCGCGATCAGGAACCGGCTGCCGTCGGCGCCGGCCCGGCGGACCAGCTCGACGCCCTCGGGCACCCCGTCCGGCGGGACCAGACCGGCGTCCCGGTACGCCGCCCGGAGCACCGGGGCGAGGCCGGCGGCGGTGAGCCGGGTGGAGACGTACCAGGCGTGGCCGGCGCCGAGGGCGTGCCGGGTGACCGCCGGCCCGCCGGCGGCCGGGCCGTCCAGATAGCTCAGTACCGGCGTGGCGCCCTGCGGCACCACCACCTCGGCCCAGACATCCCCGGTGGTCTCCGCGCCCGCTCCCGCCCCGGCCGGCTCGGAGTCGATCGCCGCCAGCCGGACCGTCTCACCCGAGCGCAGCGGGAGGAACTCCTCCACGGTCAGCCCGAGCAGGTCGCGCAGCGCCCCCGGGTGCCCGCCGGGATGGATCGCGTCGTCCGCGTCCACGATCCCGGAGAAGTACGAGACCAGCAGCGTCCCGCCGCCCGCGACGTACCGGCGCAGGTTCTCGGCCGCGGCCGGCGTGGTCAGATAGAGGCTCGGTACGACGACCAGCCGGTAGCCGTCCAGGGCCTGCTCCGGGTGGGCGAAGTCCACGGTGAGCCGGTCCCGCCAGAGCCGCTCGTAGTAGGCCGCCATCCGCTCCCGGTAGTCCAGGTCGACCGAGGGCCGCCAGTCCAGCTCCACGGCCCACCAGGACTCCCAGTCCCACAGCATCGCCACGTCGGCGACCACCCGGGTGCCGCGGAGCGGTTCGAGGCTGGGCAGGTCGGCGCCGAGCGCCACCACCTCGCGCCAGATCCGGGTGCCGGTACCGCCGTGCGGCAGCATCGCGCTGTGGAACTTCTCGGCGCCGAACCGGGACGCCCGCCACTGGAAGAAGAGCGCCGACTCGGCGCCCCGGGCCAGGTGGGACAGGCTGTTGCGGCGCAGTTCGCCGGGACGCTTGGCGATGTTGCGGGGCTGCCAGTTCACCGCCGAGGTGGCGTGCTCCATCAGCAGCCAGGGCCGACCACCGGCGACCGCCCGGGTCAGGTCGGCGCACATCGCCAGCTCGATGTGGTTGTCCGGCTCCTCGGCCCGCAGGTAGTGGTCGTTGGAGACCACGTCCACCTCGGCCGCCCAGCGCCAGTAGTCGATCGTCTTGCAGTTGGCGATCATGAAGTTGGTGGTCACCGGCACGCCGGGGGAGAGCCGGTGCAGGATGTCCCGCTCCCGCCGGAAGTTGTCCAGGTGCGCGTCGGAGGAGAAGCGCAGGAAGTCGAGCTGCTGGGTCGGGTTGACCGAGGTCGGTGCGGCCAACGGCGGCTCGATCTCGGCCCACTCGGCGTACCGCTGGCCCCAGAAGGTGGTGCCCCAGGCCGCGTTGAGCCGGTCCAGGTCGTCACCGTGCCGGTCGCGCAGCCAGTCCCGGAACGCCTCGGCCGAGGTGGCGCAGTAGCAGAGCGCGTTGGCGCCGCCGTACTCGTTGTGCGAGTGCCAGAGCACCAGCGCCGGGTGGTCGGCGTAGCGGCGGGCGAGCTGCTCGGTGATCCGCGCGCTGGCTTCGGCGTACGCGGGTGAGCTGGGGCAGAACGACTGCCGCGCGCCCCCGCCCAGTGGTACGCCGTGCCGGTCGACGAGCCGGGCCTCGGGATGTCGCCGGCGGAACCAGGCCGGCGGTACGGCGGTCGGGGTGGCCAGGTCGACGCCGATCCCGCCGTCGTGCAGCAGGTCGAGCAGCCGGTCGAACCAGCCGAACTCGAACTGCCCCTCGGCCGGTTCCAGCAGGGCCCAGGCGAAGATCCCGACGCTGACCAGGTTCACCCCCGCGACCCGCATCAACTCGACGTCCTCGGCCCAGACGGATTCCGGCCACTGCTCGGGGTTGTAGTCGCCGCCGTACGCCAGGCGGGCCAGCCGGGGCAGCGGCCCGGCCCGACCGGCGGAGTCCTCGGCGGCGACCAGGAGATGCGGGGTCTGACTCATGCGGGATCTCCGAACTGTGCGCGCTCCCAGGGATAGTGCGCATGATTGCACACGGATCTACAAGGTGAACAAGTGTGAATACGTGTCTTGACATGATCGATCGAGGGTTCAAGACTGTGAGCGCTCCCAGTTGTTTCTGGTCGATCAGCAGCCGATGACACCACGGAAACTGAGAGGTTGAGATGACCCGTACGCTCGGCGCGAAGATCCTGGCGGTGGCTCTCGGCGCCAGCCTGGTCGCTGCCTGCACCTCCACGTCGGACGACGACCCGGCGGAGCCGACCGGGCCGGTCGAGCTGACCTTCTGGTCCTGGGCGCCCAACATGGAGAAGCTGGTCGACCGGTGGAACGCCGACAACCCGGAGACCAAGGTGACGCTCAGCAAGCAGGCCGGCGGCGCGGACATCGTCACCAAGCTGCTCACCGCGGCCAAGGCGGGCAACCCGCCGGATCTCGCCCAGGTCGAATACCAGTCGTTGCCCACCCTGGTCAGCAACGACGTGCTGGCCGACATCGCCGAGCAGGCCAAGCCGCTGAAGGAGAAGTTCTCCGAGGGCACCTGGCGGCAGGTGACCCTCGGCACCGACGCGGTCTACGCGATCCCGCAGGACGCGGCGCCGATGATGCTCTACTACCGGGCCGACCTGTTCGGACAGTTCGGGCTGACCGTGCCGAAGACCTGGGAGGAGTTCGCGCAGACCGCCCGTACGCTGCGCGGCAAGAGCAGGAAGCACTTCCTCACCACCTTCTCGGCGGGCGACCCGGGCTGGTTCGCCGGGCTGGCCCAGCAGGCCGGCGCGAGCTGGTGGGGGATCGACGGCGAGTCCTGGCGGGTCACCGTCAACGACGCCGGCACCAGGAAGGTCGCCGACTACTGGGGCGGGCTGGTCGGCGAGGGCGTGGTCGACGGCAAGCCGATGTACACCCCGGAGTGGAACAAGTCGCTGAACGACGGCACCCTGCTGGCCTGGCCGAGCGCGGTCTGGGCCCCCGGCGTACTGGTCGGCAACGCGCCGGCCACCAAGGGCAAGTGGGCGATGGCCCCGCTGCCACAGTGGAGCGCCGGAGAGAACCGGACCGGCAACTGGGGTGGCTCCTCCACCGGGGTCACCGCGGCCTCGAAGCACAAGACGGCGGCGGTCCGCTTCGCCACCTGGCTGAACACCGACCCGGCCGCCACCACCATGCTGGTCCGGGAGTGCGCGGTCTATCCGGCGGCCCGGGACGCCCAGTCCGGCCCGGCGCTGGGCTCGCCACCGGACTTCTTCGCCAACCAGACCGACTTCTATCCGCTGGCCAAGCAGATCGCCGACACCGCCGCGGGGGTCACCTGGGGACCGAACGTCAACGTCACCTACGAGACCTACCAGGACGCGTTCGGCAAGGCGATCACCGCAAAGACGCCGTTCGGCGCGGCGGTGGACGCGATGCAGACCGCGACCGTGGACGACATGCGCAAGAACGGCTTCACCATCACCGGCTGACCACTGAACCTTTTTCAACCTCCCCTCGCGGTCCGTCGTGGCCGCAGGCGGAAGTCGGGGCGCACACGCCGTGCGGTCCAGGTTGAAAAAGGTTCACCGGGCAGGCGTCAGCGACCGGCCGACCGAACGGAGAGTCGATGCCAACGGCCACCCCCGGGGTGCGCCGCCGGGGAAGGCGTACGGGCATCCCGTACGTCTTCCTCGCCCCGGCGGTGATCCTGTTCCTCGCCTTCTTCCTCGCCCCGATCGGGTACGCCGGGTACCTGAGCCTGCGCAAGGTCCGGATCTCCGGGCTGGGACTCGGCCGGGGCTCCCGGACCGAGGTCTTCGCCGGACTGGAGAACTACCGCACCGCGGTCACCGACTCCGAACTCTGGTCCGGTGCGCTGCGGGTGCTCGGCTACGGCGCCCTGCTGGTGCCGACCATGCTGGGGCTGGCGCTGCTCTTCGCGCTGCTGCTGGACCGGCCCCGGGCCCGGCTCGCCCGGTTCAGCCGTACCGCGATCTTCCTGCCGTACGCGGTGCCGGCGGTGATCGCCAGCCTGCTCTGGGGCTTCCTCTACCTGCCGGCGACCAGCCCGCTGAACGACCTGCTGGCCCGGTTCGGCCTGCCCGAGCCGGACCTGCTCGGCACCGATGCGGTCTTCTACGCGGTGGTCAACATCGCGCTCTGGGGCGGCGTCGGCTTCAACATGATCGTGCTCTACACGGCGCTCCGGGCGATCCCGCCGGAGCTGTACGAGTCGGCCCGGCTGGACGGCTGCTCCGAGATCCAGGTCGCGCTCCGGATCAAGATCCCGCTGCTCACCCCGGCGCTGGTGATGACCACGCTGTTCACCATGATCGCCACGTTGCAGGTGTTCAGCGAGCCGATGACGCTGGCGCCGATGGCCAACTCGATCTCGTCGACCTGGACACCGCTGATGAAGATCTACCGCGACGCCTTCGCCACCGACGACCGGTACGCCGCCGCGGCCACCTCGGTGCTGATCGCCGCGATCACCCTGCTCCTCTCGCTGGGCTTCCTGCGCCTGGTGCAGCGGCGGGCCTTCGGACAGGAGCAGTGAGATGGCCGGAACCGACACCGTCACCGCCGCCCGGGCCGCGGCGGCCGGACGGACGGCGCCACCGGCACGGGCCGGCACGGGCAGCCCTGGCGAGGGCCGCCTCTCCCGGCTGGTGCCGACCGCGATCCTGCTGATCGGGGCGTTCTACTGCCTGCTGCCGGTGGCCTGGGTGCTGGTCGCCGCCAGCAAGGACGCGGCCACCCTCTTCACCAGCTCCACCTTCGCCCCCGGCGACGCGCTGCTCGGCAACCTGGCCGACCTGTCGACGTACCGGGACGGGCTGTTCTGGCGGTGGATGCTGAACACCCTGTTCTACGCCGGAGTCGGGGCGGCACTCTCCGCCGCGGTTTCCGGGCTGAGCGGCTACACCCTGGCCAAGTTCCGGTTCCCCGGCCGGTCGGTGGTGTTCAACGTGCTGCTGGCCGGGGTGCTGGTCCCGGGGATCACGCTGGCCGTACCGCAGTATCTGCTGCTGGCCAGGGTGGGGCTGACCGACACGTACTGGTCGGTGCTGCTGCCCAGCATCGTCAGCCCGTACGGCATCTACCTGGCCCGGATCTACGCGGCGGCGGCGGTGCCGGACTCGGTGGTCGAGGCGGCCCGGGTGGACGGGGCGAGCGAGTTCGGCATCTTCCGCCGGGTGGCGCTGCCGATGATGGTGCCCGGTCTGATCACCGTCTTCCTGCTCCAGTTCGTGGCGATCTGGAACAACTTCCTGCTGCCGTTCATCATGCTGGCGAACGACGAGCGGTTCCCGGTGACGCTGGGCCTCTACACGCTGCTCAACCAGGGCAACACCCAGCCGGCGCTCTACCGGCTGGTGATCGCCGGGTCGCTGCTGTCGATCATCCCGCTGGTGGCGCTCTTCCTGTCGCTGCAACGCTACTGGCGGATCGACCTGCTCTCCGGGGCGACCAAGGCGTAGCGGTCGTATGGGGAAGGTAACGGCGAGCTGTGTCACAAGGTCCGGTGCCGCCGCCGGGTGCCGGCGCGGGGACAATGACAGGGTGACCGCGCCTGACCGCAGCCGTACCCGCCGGACGAGGCCCCGCCCGACCATGGACGACGTGGCGGCGGTGGCCGGGGTCTCCCGGGGCACCGTCTCCCGGGTGCTCAACGGCGGGCACAACGTCAGCGGCCCGGCCCTGGACGCGGTCCGGCGGGCGATCCGCAAGACCGGGTACGTGCTCAACCAGCACGCCCGGAGCCTGGTCACCCAGCGCTCGGACTCGGTGGCGTTCATCCTCTCCGAGCCGCAGGACCGGCTCTTCGAGGACCCGAACTTCAACATCCTGCTCCGGTGCTGCACCCAGGAGCTGGCCGAGCACGACATCACGCTGCTGCTGACGATCGCCGGCACCTCCGAGGACCGCAAGCGGGTCGGCCGGTACGTCACCGCCGGCCACGTGGACGGCGCGCTGGTGATCTCCAACCACGCCGGCAGCCCGCTCCTGTACGAGCTGGACGAGCGGGGCCTGCCCTTCGTCGCCGTCGGCCGCCCGCTCGGCCACGACTCCGACGTCAGCTACGTCGCCGCCGACGACCGGGGTGGTGCCCGGCAGATGGTCAGCTACCTGCGGTCCCGGGGACACCGGACCATCGGCACCATCACCGGCCCGCTGGACACCTCCGGCGGGGTGGACCGGCTCGCCGGCTACCACGACGTGCTCGGCGAGACCGATCCCCGGCTGGTGGTGACCGGCGACTACACCCACGACAGCGGCGAGGCGGCGATGGAGCGGCTGCTGCGCCAGGTGCCGGAGCTGGACGCCGTCTTCGTCAGCTCGGACCTGATGGCCACCGGCGCGATCGCCGCGCTGCGCCGGGCCGGCAAGCGGGTACCCGACGACGTCGCGGTCGGCGGCTTCGACGACTCCAAGGTCGCCACCACCTCCGTACCGCGGCTCACCACGATCCGGCAGCCGTGGGCCCGGATCAGCGCCGAGATGGTCCGGTTGCTCCTCGGGCACCTGGCCGGCGACTCGCACGCCGCGGTCATCCTCCCCACCGAGCTGGTGGTCCGGGAGTCCGCGTAACGGCCGGTGTGTCCGGACCCGCCCGGGGCGGGCGCGGTGATCCGGCCCGTTCCCCGGCCGATGATCTGGCACGCTGGTAGGCGTGCTGATGGTGCCGGTACGCCAGCTCGGAGAGGCCGAACGCGGCGCGGTGGAGCGGATCCTCGACCTCGACCCCTTCGCCGCCGCACAGGTGGCCGAGCGGGTCGCCGCGCACGGCCTGTCCTGGTGGCGGGCGGACGGCCGGGTGCTCGGCTACGGCAGCCGGGACAAGCTCGAATCGGTCTGCTGGCTGGGCGGCCAGGTCACCCCGGTCTGCGCCGGCCGATCCGCTATCGCCGCCTTCGCCGAGGCGCTCGGTGCCGAGGAACGCACCTGCTCGTCGATCGTGGGGCGGGCGGACGGGGTGCTCGGGCTCTGGGAGCGGCTCTCCGGGCGGTGGGGACCGGCCCGGGACGTACGCCCGAACCAGCCGCTGCTGGCGACCGGGGCGGCGCCGCAGGTGGCGCCGGACCCGGACGTGCATCCGGTGCGGGTGGGCGAGATCGACGCGCTGTTTCCGGCGGCGGTGGCGATGTACACCGAGGAGGTGGGGGTGTCGCCGCTGGCCGAGGACGGCGGGCGGGCGTACCGGCAGCGGGTGGCCGAGCTGGTCCGGGCCCGCCGGGCGTACGCCCGGATCGTGGACGGCCAAGTGATCTTCAAGGCCGAGCTGGCGGTCGTCACCCGGCGCACCGCGCAGATCCAGGGGGTCTGGGTCGATCCGGCCTGGCGGGGGCGGGGGATCGGCGTCGCCGCGATGGCGGCGGTGGTCCGGGACGCGCTGGCCCGGGTCGCCCCCACGGTGAGTCTCTACGTCAACGACTACAACGCCCCGGCCCGCCGGGTCTACGAGCGCTGCGGGTTCCGTTCGGTCGGCACCTTCGCCACCGTGCTGTTCTGACTCCGCTGTTCTGCCTCCTCGAAGCGCTCACCAGGCCCGGAGGTACTGCTCCGGGGTGTGCACGGCGGCGCCGAGCCGGTCCGCCGCGCGGCGCGGCCAGTACGGGTCGCGCAGCAGTTCCCGGCCGAGCAGCACCAGGTCGGCGTCGCCGGTCGCGACGATCGCCTCGGCGTGCTCCGGCTCGCGGATCAGCCCGACCGCGCCGGTCGGCACCCCGGCATCCCGGCGCACCTGGGCGGCCAGCGGCACCTGGTAGCCGGGGCCGAGCGGGATCTCGGCCTCCGGCACGCCGCCGCCGGACGAGCAGTCCACCAGGTCGGCGCCGGCCTCCGCGAGCAGCTTGGCCAGCAGCACGCTGTCGGCCGGGGTCCAGCCGCCCGGCACCCAGTCGGTGGCCGAGATCCGGACCAGCACCGGTACGTCGTCGCCGACCGCGGCCCGGACCGTCCGGGTCACCTCCACGGCGAACCGGCTCCGGGCGGCCAGGTCGCCGCCGTAGGGGTCGGTGCGGAAGTTGACCAGCGGGGAGAGGAACTCGTGCAGCAGGTAGCCGTGCGCGGCGTGGATCTCGACCGCCCGGAACCCGGCGCCCAGCGCCCTTGCGGCGGCCCGCCCGAACGCCTCGACCACCCGCGCGATGCCGGCCCGGTCCAGTGCCGCCGGCGTCCGGTACGCCGGCAGGAACGGCTCGGTGCCCGGCCCGACCGGGGTCCAGCCGCCCTCCTCGTCCGGCACCCCGCCGTTGCGGGGTGACCAGGGCCAGTACGTGGAAGCCTTGCGGCCGGCGTGTGCGAGCTGCACGGCCGGCACCGCACCGGCTCCGGCGACGGTCGCGGTGACCGGCCGCCAGGCGTCGACGTGGGCGTCCGACCAGAGCCCGGTGTCCCGGGGACTGATCCGGCCCTCCGGTACGACCGCGGTGGCCTCGCTGATCACCAGCCCGACCCCGCCCACCGCCCGGGATCCGAGGTGGATCCGGTGCCAGTCGGTGGGCAGCCCGTCCGGCCCCGCCGAGTACTGGCACATCGGCGACATCACGATCCGGTTCGGCAGGGTCAGACCACGCAGCGTCAGCGGGCTGAACAGCACACTCATCCTCGTCCCTTCCCCCGCGCTCCCGGGCGGGCGCCGGAAACGGATCGTGGTCTTCCGCCGCCCCGGTGCGGGGGTGGCGGAAGACCACGGTCAACCTAGCGTCAGGCCGGCTGCGGGGCCGGGTTGAGGTCTCGGGCCGGGGGTTCGGCCGAGGGCTCCTCGTCCAGCAGTTCGCGCCGGCCGGCGGCGTCGTACGCGGTCCGATCCAGTACGCCTTCCCGGGCCGCGACCACGGTCGGCACCAGCGCCTGTCCGGCGACGTTGGTGGCGGTGCGGATCATGTCCAGGATCGGGTCGATGGCGAGCAGCAGACCCGCCCCGGCCAGCGGCAGGCCCAGCGTGCTCAGGGTCAGGGTGAGCATCACCAGCGCCCCGGTCAGCCCGGCGGTGGCGGCCGAGCCGACCACCGAGACGAAGGCGATCAGCAGGTAGTCGAGCGGGCTCAGGCTGACCCCGAAGACCTGGGCGACGAAGATCGCGGCGAGCGCCGGGTAGACCGCCGCGCAGCCGTCCATCTTGGTGGTCGCGCCGAACGGCACCGCGAACGAGGCGTACTCGCGCGGCACGCCGATCCGCTCCACCGAGCGCTGGGTCACCGGCATGGTGCCGACCGACGAGCGGGAGACGAAGGCCAGCTCGATCGCGGGCCAGGTGCCGGCGTAGAAGCGCAGCGGGTTGAGCTTGCCGGCGACGATCAGCACCAGCGGGTAGACCACCAGCAGCACGATCGCGCAGCCGACGTAGACCGCGGTGGTGAACTTGGCCAGCGGCGCCAGCAGGTCCCACCCGTACGCCTCGACGGCGTGGCCGATCAGGCCGAGGGTACCGATCGGGGCGAGCCGGATCAGCCACCAGAGCGCCTTCTGGGTGATCGCCAGCAGTGCCTTGTTGAAGTTGACGAACGGCTCGGCCGCCGCGCCGACCAGCAGCGACGCGATCCCGGCGACCACGGCCAGGAAGACGATCTGGAGCACGTTGTTCTCGACGAACGCCCCGACCGGGTTCTCCGGGATGATGCCGGTGAGGAAGTCCGTCCACGAGCCGGTCCGCTCGGGTGCCTTGGCTCCGGCGACGTCCAGGGTGACGCCCCGGCCCGGGTTGGTCAGCAGGCCCAGCCCGATGCCGACGGCGACCGCGATCAGCGCGGTGATGCCGAACCAGAGCAGGGTCTTCAGGGCCAGCCGGGCGGCATTCGCCACCCCGCGCAGGCTGACCACGCTGACCACCAGGGCGGTGAAGACCAGCGGGGGCACGGCGAGCCGGAGCAGTTGGACGAAGATGCTGCCGATCTCGTCGAGGGTGGTGCCGAGCCAGGAGATGTCGGCTGCCCGGGCCAGATAGCCGAGCGCGATGCCGAGGACCAGACCGGCGAGGATCTGTACGGAAAATGGAATTTTGCGAATGGTGGAGATCACGGAAGTCATGAACGGAATCCCTAGGTCTGGATCCGGCGCGGCGCTGTGGTGGCCGGGGTACGCCGGACTGGCGGACTGCGGTCGGCGGAGACGCGTCAGCCGCAACAGCAGCCGCTGGCCTGTAGCCGAAGATCGACATACAGGCGCACGGTCAGGAACCAGACATTGGTCATCGTCAAGAGACGATACGACGCCGGAGCCGGTAATGAAAGGATGGATCTTCGTGAGGCGCCTTACAGCCATCGCCTGAGGCGCCTCGTCGGCGGCGCGCCTCGCTCCCCGCCGACCAGTGAACCTTGCTCAACGCTCAACCTCCCCTTGCGGTCTGTCGGACCGCAAGCTCGGACGCGGTGCGTGGGCGCCGCGCGGTTCAGGTGGAAAAAGGTTCAGCGTCGCGGGTGCCCGGGCCAGCCCGAGGATCAGCGCGATGGCGACTCCCCAGGCGGCCAGGTCGAGCAGGAGCAGCCGCTCCACCGCGCCCATCAGCACGCTCCGGCCGACCAGTAGCAGGGTGAGCCCGGCGACCGCCGACAGCGGCAGCGCGACCGCGGCGGCGGTCACCGAGATCCGGCGCAGCGGCCGGGCCACCCCGGTCGTCCCGGCCACCGCCAGGATCGCGAAGACGGTGCCGGCCACCGCCGCGATGCTGGCGCCGCCGTGCACCAGGTCGGCCAGGGTCACCCGGTCGAAGGGTGGCAGCGGGCAGGCGGCCCGGCAGCTCACCCCGGCCGAGACCACCGTGCCGACCGCGCTCGCCACCAGCAGCCCGGTCGCCAGCCGCAACACGGCGGGCAGGGCTGCGCCGAGCAACACCTGGCCGGCGGCGGTGGCCAGCAGGCCGATCCGGTACGCCCAGACGGTCGCACTGTCCGACGCGCCGGCCTCGCTGACGTACGAGCTGAGTTCCGGGGCCGGTCCGGCGTAGACGGCGAGCGCCACCGCAGCCGTGCCGAGCAGGGTGCAGACCGCGGCGGCGAGCGCCAGGGCGGGCCGGTGCGCGGCCGTCATCTCCGGGCGGGTCACCTCCGGGCGCGACGGAGACGGGGCGGGTGGCCAGTCCGGGGGCGGGACCGGCCGGCCGGTCGGACGACCGGGCCATCGACGTCGGTCACCCGGAGGAACTGTGCCTGCGCCATGCGGCCAAACCTATCCCGCCGCCGTACGGCCGGTAGAAGATCCGCTGTACAGGCCCTAAAGTGTGGGTCGATCACCACGACTCCGCCGGGTTCGTCGGCGCTGCATGCCGGTGCAGGTCGTGGCCGACCAGCCCCTGCACGGGCCGGAGTGACGAGCTGAGGCGGACATGCGACTTCCGGACGGGCTACCCGCGGACATCGATCTGACCAGGCCCAGCGCCGCCCGGGTCTACGACTACTTCCTCGGCGGCGCGCACAACTTCGAGATCGACCGGCAGCTCGCCGAGCAGATCGCGAGCATGACACCGAACCTGGCCGAGACGATGCGGGCCGGCCGGGCGTTCCTGCGCAGGGGCGTACGGATGCTGGTCGGCGAGGGCATCGACCAGTTCCTCGACATCGGCTCCGGCATTCCCACCGTCGGCAACGTGCACGAGGTGGCCCAGGCGCTCAACCCGACCGCCCGGATCGCGTACGTCGACATCGACCCGGTGGCGGTGGCGCACAGCCGGTCGATCCTGGCCGGCAACGAGTACACCGGGGTGATCCACGCCGACCTGCGGGAGCCGGAGCGGATCCTGGCCGAGGCCGAGAAGCTGGGCGTGATCGACTTCAGCCGCCCGGTCGCCGTACTGCTGGCCGGGGTGGTGCACTTCATCCCCGACCCGGACGACCCGCAGGAAATCCTGGCCACCCTGCGCGCCGCCACGGTGCCCGGCAGCTATCTGCTGCTCTCGCACTCGACCTACGAGGACCAGCCCCCGGAGATGCTGGACGCGCAGCGCCTCTCCGCCCGGACGTCGACCGAGATCACGCTCCGCTCCCGGGCCGAGATCACCGCGTTCTTCGGCGACTTCACCCTGGTCGAGCCGGGTGTGGTGCACATGCCGCTGTGGCGGCCCGACGAACCCGGCGACCCGGGGGAGCATCCGGAGCGGCTCGGCGCGTTCGGCGGTGTGGGCCGGCACGACCGTGGCGCGGGCTAGCGGTGTCGACCTCCGTCACCGGAACCGGTGGGGACGTGTCGTCGGTTGACGAGCCGTCGGTCTCCGTTGCTGGATCGGAGCCGGTCGACGAGCCGCCGGTCTCCGTCGCCGGCTCCGAGTTCGACCGGTCCGGCGCGCACCGGTACGCGGAACGCTGGGCGCGGGAGGTGATCCGGTGCGGCTTCGTGGCGACGAGTACGGCCGAGAACCAGCGGCTGCTGCTGGCGCACACCGTACGGCTCGCCGAGGCGGTGCTGGCCGACCCGTTCACCCCGCAGCCCGGGTACGACGTCGGCCGGGCCCTGGTCGACGCCCACCTGACCGAGCCGGGCGTGCTGGACTGGTCGGTACGCGCCCTCGGCGAGCGGTTCCGTGCCCTCGTCCTGCCCACCCTGCCCGAGCCGGCGGCGGCACCCCGGGTCGCCGCCCTCCAGGGTGCCCTGTCGGCGGGATTCGCCGGTGCGCTGCGCCACCGGACACTCAGCCAGCAGGAGCGGATCGCCCAGGCCGTCTGGGAGGCCCGGGACCGGGTCGAGCAGGCGCTGCGGGACAGCGAGGCACGGTTCCGGGCGGTCTTCGTCGACGCCGCGATCGGGATCGGCATCGCCGACGTCAACGGGCAGATCATCGACGTCAACCGGGCCTTCGCCGAGCTGCTCGGCTATTCCGTCGCCGAGCTGCGTGAGATCAACGTGGCCGCACTGTTCCACCCCGACGACGCGGCCGGGATGTGGGAGCTGTACCAGGAACTGATCGAGGGCAAGCGGGACGCCGTACGGGTGGAGAAGCGCTACTACCGCAAGGACGGCAGCGCGGTCTGGACCGATCTCGCGGTCTCGCTGATCCGGCACGACGACGGGCGGCCCCGGTTCACCGTGGCGATGCTGGAGGACATCACCGAACGGCACGAGCTGCAACAGCGGCTGCGCTACCAGGCGTCGCACGACCCGCTGACCGGGCTGCCGAACCGTACCCTCTTCTTCGACCGGCTCGGCGAGGTCTTCGCCACCGGCGGGCCGGACGACCGGGTCGGGATCTGCTTCCTCGACCTCGACGGCTTCAAGGCGGTCAACGACAGCCTCGGGCACGACCTCGGCGACAACCTGCTGGTCACCGTGGCCCGGCGACTTGCCGACTGCGTGGCCGAGCAGGGGCACCTGGTCGCCCGGATGGGCGGTGACGAGTTCGTGATCCTGATCGACCACAACGCCGGCTGCCGGGCGGTCAAGGCGGTGGCCGACCTGGCGCTGGCGGCGGTCGCCGAGCCGGTGCAGATCGGCGAGCACCGGCTGTCGGTCTCGGCCAGCATCGGCGTGGTCTCCGGGCCGCTCGCCACCACCTCGGTCGCCGAGCTGATGAAGGCCGCCGACGTCACCCTCTACTGGGCCAAGGCCGAGGGCCGGAGCCGGTGGGTGAGCTACGACCCGGCGCGGCGGGCCCGGGAGCAGACTCGGTCGGCCCTGGTCGCCGGCATGTCGGCGGCGCTGCACCAGGGCGAGTTCATGGTCGACTACCAGCCGATCGTGACCCTGGCCGACGAGGCGATCTGCGCGGTGGAGGCGCTGGTCCGGTGGCGGCACCCGGAGCTGGGGCTGCTCGGCCCGGACGAGTTCATCGGCCTGGCCGAGGAGACCGGGCTGATCGTCGAACTCGGTCGCTGGGTGCTGGCCCGGGCCTGCGAGGCGGCCAGCCGGTGGCACCGGGAGTTCCCCGACGCCCGGCTGGTGGTCAGCGTGAACCTGGCCGCCCGGCAGGCCCGCGACCCGGGCGTCGTCGGCACGGTCTCCGAGGTGTTGCGCCAGACGGAACTCCCGGCCGACCTGCTGCAACTCGAACTGACCGAGAGCGCGGTGATGGCCACCGACGGCGAGCCGCTGCCCGCGCTGCGCCGGCTGGCCGCCCTCGGGGTACGGCTGGCGATCGACGACTTCGGCACCGGCTACTCCAACCTGGCGTACCTGCGCCGGCTGCCGATCCACAATCTCAAGCTCGCCGGCCCGTTCGTCGAGGGGATCCGGTCCAGCGACCGGCAGGGCCTGGTGGACGGGCGGATCGTCGACGCGCTGGTGCGACTGGCCCACGCCCTCGGGTTGACCGTCACCGCCGAGGCGGTGGAGACGCTCGGCCAGGCGGACCAGCTCCGGGCGCTGGGCTGTGACGCCGCCCAGGGGCGCTACTTCGCGGCGCCGGCACCGGAGGGCGAGATCACCAGGTGGCTGGCCGCCCGCGCGCAGCGGCGCCGGGAGGGTGCCGTCTGACGCCGGGTGGTGGATGCGGCGTGAAAGGTGCGGGTAGGGCACCCTGGGAGGCATGGACTCAACGCTTCCCCGTGACTGGAGGCCGGGGGAGTTGTGGCGTATCAGTGCCTGTTGGTGGACAGCCTCGTTCCACAGCCAGCGACACCGCCCCACCCGGCCAGCAGCGCGGCTTCCACGGTCGCGCCGGGGCGCAACCGATAGGTGTACCGCACCGTCTCGGCCACACCTCGAACCATCTCAGCCGCATCCGACAGTTTCGCCCATACGGAGGAGTCGACGCCCATGCCGACAACCACCACCACGCCTGACCGCCCTCTCCTTCCCCTGGCTGAAGCCAGGGATTCCTCGGGCGGCTCTTGATGACCGAGACCGAGTCAGTGGTGACCCTGCTGTGTGGCGTGACGATCGTGATCGGCGTCTGCGGGGTGATCGTGCCGATCATTCCCGGGCTGATCCTGTGCTGGCTGGGCGTGGTGGTCTGGTCGTTCTTCGGCGACGGCGAGGGGTTCGGCCGCTGGGTGGTACTCGGCCTGGCCACCGCGATCACGGTGCTCGGCACCACCATCAAGTACCTGTGGCCGGGGCGGAACCTGAAGCGCAGCGGGGTGCCGACGATGTCCCTGCTCGCCGGGGGCGTACTCGGGCTGGTCGGGTTCTTCGTGGTACCGGTGGTCGGGCTGGTGCTCGGCTTCGTACTCGGGCTCTGGCTCGCCGAACTGGCCCGGCTCGGTGACGCGAAGCAGGCCTGGCCGTCCACCCGGCACGCGCTGTCGGCGGTCGGGCTCGCGCTGCTGGTCGAGTTGGCCGCGGCGCTCGGCATCACCGCCGTCTGGCTGGTCGGTCTCGTCCTCACCTGAGGGGTGGCGGGACCAACCGGTGTCGAGGCCCACCTGGCGAACGTCCGAAGGATCAGGATCGCCGCCGCCGCCGGTCGGTGCGGGTGCGGTGCGGCGGCGCGGGGCGGGCGCTGGCACGACCTGCGTCGTACCCGATGAGAGAGGTGACCGCGCCCCGCGCCGCCGCGGGAAACCGGGTTGTCCGAGAACCCGGCGTCGGGCCCCGGGCGGGGTCCTACGGGTCCGGCGGTGCCGGACCGGCGCGCCGAGATCGCGCGCGATGCTGTCCGGTCAGGCCAGGGACCCGGCACGCCGGCGTCGGCGGCGTGCGGTGTGCGATGCCTGCCATGTCATGGCTCAGATCATGCTGCCAAAACGGCAGGTCGGCAACGCAATTACCGGCGTCGACGCCCACGGCGCGGGGTCGCCCGGGTCACCTCAGGTGACGGCGATGTCCAGCTCGGGGACGTGCTCGGTGGCGGCGGCCAGCACGGCACCGGTGAGCCCGGGTGGCAGTCCGGCCCGGGCGGCCAGCCGGTCGACGGTGATCTGCTGCCGGCCGAGGAGTTCGACGGCCTTGCCGAGCAGCGACGGCTGCTCGCGGGGGCCGAGGTCGCCCGGCTCCGGGAAGCCCCACTGGGCGAGCAGCGCCATCCCGCGCCGGTAGGTGTGCTCCCGGTAGACGCCGAGGTCGTGCCCCCGGTAGACCAGCGCCTTCAGGCTGATCCCCCAGCGGCGCTTGAGGTCGTGCAGCCGGTCGAAGTCGAGCCGGGACGGCAGTTCGTCGCGCAGCGCCGCGCTCGGGGCCAGGAACTCGGAGGCGAACGCGGTGGCCTGCCGCTCCAGCAGTTGGCTGCCCGGCTCGGCGTCGTGGTGCATCAGCAGGTGGCCCAACTCGTGCGCGGCGTCCATCCGGGACCGGGCCTTGTCGTCCTTGCCGGGGTTGAGGAAGACGAACGGCCGCTGGCCGTACCAGTGCGAGAACGCGTCGACCCGCTCGGAGACGTCCGGCAGGGCGAGCACGATCACCCCGGCCGACTCCAGCAGCCGCACCATGTGCGGTACCGGGGCGGCACCGAGGCCGAACGCGTCCCGGGCGGTGACGGCGGCGGCGCGTACGTCGTCGGGGCCGGTCGGCTCGGCCAGTTCCAGGTGCGGCAGCCGTAGCCGGGGCAGCCGGAGCTGCCGTTCGACCGCCTCCACCACCCGCCAGGCGAGCTCGCCGAACGCCTCCGCCTGATCCCGTTCGGCCTGGCTGGTCGTCCGCAGGCTGCGGAAGTGCGCCTGCCCCGAGGTGACCGGTACGGCGAATCCGGCGGCGAAGAACTCGACCGGCATCGAGAGCGCCAGGGCCAACCGGGCCAGCGTCGCCGCCGACGGTCGGGCCTGGCCCAGCTCGTACTGGCTGACCGCCGCGGCCGTGACCCCGACCTGCCGGGCCAGCTCGTTCTTGCGCATCCGCCGCCACCGCCGGGCCAGGGCGAGAGCGTGCGGCGCGAACGCGGCGGCTGCGGCGGCTGCGGGTACCGGAGGTCGGAGCCGGCCCGTCACGCGGACCGCTCGGCCGGACGACCGAATGCCGCGCCGAACCGGCCGCTCCGGTCGTCGGGCTGGATGGCCAGCAGGTCCAGCTCGGGGATCGGCAGTTCGTCGGTGCGGGGCTGCGGCACCGCACCGTCGACCACCGGCAGCGGTGCTCCGGTGGTGGCCGGCTCGCCGAACCAGAGGCGTACCTCGAACCAGGGTGAGCCGCTGTCCCGGTTGTCCCGGGGCAGCCCGATGTAGGCAACCGCCTCGCCGGTGACGATGTCTCCGGTGTGCGCGATCCGGATGTGCCGTTTCGGCGGCACCACCTCGGCGAAGACCTCGGGGAACTGCCCCTCGTCGTCGAAGGCGAGCTGCCCGTCGCGGCTGTTCTCCACCGCGCCGCCGAGCCGGGCCTCGCTGCCCTCCCAGCGGATCGACTCGATCCCGCCCTGCAACGAGTAGAGCCGGACGACGTAACCGGCGCAGGCGATCTCCAGTGAGTTGTCCTCCAGCCGGACCCGGATGCCGTCGAGGCCGTCGAATTCGGCCTTGCCCAGGTTGGTCAGGTTGCGCCACACGGTGGTGCCGAAGCTCATCGCGTCGTCGCCGAGCTCCGGCTCGTGCCGGTCCGCCGCGCGCCGGTAGACCTGCTGGATCAGCCGACCCAGCCGGTCCAGTACGCCCTGCTCGTCCAGCACCGCCACCGCGTCGTCCAACAACGTCATGCGGGAAAACCTAGCCGAAGCCCCGGATGATATTGCCGAAATCAAGTGCCGACACGCCACGGCGGACACCGGAACCTGAGTCTGAGCAATCGAGAACTTCTCGACGGCGTGCTTCGGCGGCCGGACGGGAGCCGTGATCTCGGTTACTCGATCCACATCGGTTGACGTGGATCTTCCGGAGGCGCACGATCTCGGACAGAGGCGTGACGCCGGTCACACGCTGCGTCCCACCCCGGATCCGGACGAAGGAGACGCCGATGAGCGCACCTGTCCCGCCGCCCCGTACGCCGACGGCCGCCGGGGTCGACCTCGACGAGCAACGCCTGGCCGAACTCGGCTACCAGCAGGAACTACGCCGCAAGCTCTCGGGTTTCTCCAACTTCGCGGTCTCGTTCTCGATCATCTCGATCCTGGCCGGCGCGATCACCTCGTACGGCATCGCGATGAACTCCGGCGGCCCGCTGGCGATCACCCTCGGCTGGCTCTTCGTCGGCGGCATGGTGACCCTGGTCGCGCTCGCGATGGCGGAGATCTGCTCGGTCTACCCGACCGCCGGGGCGCTCTACTGGTGGGCGGCGGCGCTGGCCAGCCGGAACAAGGCGGCCTGGGCCTGGTTCATCGGCTGGTTCAACTTCCTCGGCGAGGTGGCGGTCACCGCCGCCATCGACTTCGGCGCGGCGATCACCACCTCGGCGTTCCTCAGCCTCGCCTTCGACCTGGAGGTGACCCCGGAACGCACCTTCGTGGTCTTCCTGGTGATCATCATTGCGCACGGCCTGCTGAACACCTTCGGGGTCAACCTGGTCCGGGTGCTCTCCGACGTGAGCGCCTGGTGGCACCTGGCCGGGGTGGCGATCATCGTCGGGGTGCTGGCGGTCGTGCCCGACCAGCACAAGCCGATCTCCGAGGTCTTCTTCGAGGTACGCAACGCCACCGGCTTCGACTTCTCCGGCGCGGCGGTCTACGCCGTACTGATCGGTCTGCTGATGGCGCAGTACACCTACACCGGCTACGACGCGAGCGCGCACGTCGCCGAGGAGACCCACGACGCGGCCCGGGCGGCGCCCCGGGGCATCGTGATGTCGGTGGTGGTCTCGGTGGTCGCCGGCTTCTTCCTGCTGGTCGCGATCACCTGGTCGATCCGGGACTACGACGTCCAGCGGCAGACCGAGCTCGGCCTCCCACCAGCCCAGATCTTCATCGACGCCACCGGCGAGACCATGGGCACCTTCCTGCTCTTCATCTGCGTGGTGGCGCAGTTCTTCTGCGGGATGGCCTCGGTCACCGCCAACTCCCGGATGGCGTACGCGTTCAGCCGGGACGGCGCGCTGCCCGGTTCGGCGATCTGGCGCCGGGTCAACCTCCGCACCGGTACGCCGACCAACTCCATCTGGCTCTGCGTCGCCTGTTCGACCCTGCTGGTGCTCCCGTCGCTGTGGAACACCACGGCCTACCTGGCGGCCACCTCGATCGCGGTGATCGGCCTCTACATCGCGTACGTCGGGCCGGTCTTCCTGCGCCGCCGCAGCCGGGACTTCCGGCCCGGCCCGTGGCACCTGGGCCGGTGGAGCCCGCTGGTCGGCTGGCTGGCGATCGGCTGGGTGGCGGTGATCTGCGTACTCTTCGTGCTCCCCACCACCGCGCCGATCACCCCGTCGACCTTCAACTACACCATCGTGGCGGTCGCGGCGGTGCTCGGCGCCGCCGGGCTCTGGTGGCTGCTCGGCGCCCGGCACTGGTTCACCGGTCCCCGGCAGAACGTGGTCCCGACCGCCCCGCGACCCGACCCGGACGTGCCCGACCCGGACGTGCCCGCCCCGGTTGTGGGCGTCCCGGCTCCGGACCGGGCGGTCGCAGCGGACGGGGACGGCGGATGAGGGCCCGGGTCCCGGCGCTGAGTCTGGAGGCGCTCCGGGTGGCGGTGGACAGCGGCGACATCGACACCGTGGTCCTCGCCCTGGTCGACATGCAGGGGCGGTTGCAGGGCAAGCGGTTCCACGCGCCGTACTTCCTCGCCGAGGTGCTCCGGCACGGCAGCGAGGGCTGCAACTACCTGCTCGCCGTCGACGTCGAGATGAACACCGTCGACGGGTACGCGATGTCGAGCTGGGAACGCGGCTACGGCGACTTCGCCATGGTCCCGGACCTGAGTACGCTGCGCCGGGTCCCCTGGCAGCCGGGCACCGCGATGCTGCTGGCCGACCTGCGCTGGCTCGACGGCAGCGGGGAGGTGCTCGCCTCGCCCCGGCAGATCCTGCGCCGCCAGCTCGACCGGCTCGCCGGGCACGGGCTGACCGCGTACGCCGGGACCGAGCTGGAGTTCGTGCTCTACCGCGACTCGTACGAGGACGCCTGGCGCCGGGGCTACCGCGAGCTGACCCCGGCGAACCTCTACAACGTGGACTACTCGCTGCTCGGTACCGCCCGGGTCGAGCCGCTGCTGCGGCGGATCCGCACCGAGATGGCCGGCGCCGGGCTGACCCCGGAGAGCGCCAAGGGCGAGTGCAACCTCGGCCAACACGAGATCGCCTTCCGGTACGCCGACGCGCTGACCTGCGCGGACAACCACGTCGTCTACAAGAACGGGGCGAAGGAGATCGCCGCTCAGGAGGGCATGTCGCTCACGTTCATGGCCAAGCCGAACGAGCGGGAGGGCAACTCCTGCCACATCCACTTCTCGCTGCGGCGTGCCGACGGGCGTTCGGCGATGCTCGGCGACGGCCCGGCCCGGCTGTCGCCGACCGGCACCCGGGTACTGGCCGGGCTGCTGGCGACGATCCCCGACTTCAGCCTCTTCCTGGCCCCGAACGTGAACTCGTACAAGCGCTACCAGCCCGGTTCGTTCGCCCCGACCGCGCTGCGCTGGGGCACCGACAACCGCACCTGCGCGCTGCGGCTGGTCGGGCACGGCCAGGGGATGCGGGTGGAGAACCGGCTGCCCGGCGCGGACGTCAACCCGTACCTGGCGATCGCGGCGCTGGTGGCCGGGGCGGTACACGGGATCGAGGCGGAACTGGAGCTGGAGCCGGAGTTCGCCGGCAACGCGTACGCCGACGAGTCCGCGCCCCGGGTGCCGGGTACCCTGCGGGACGCCCTCGGCCGCTGGACGGAGTCGCCGCTGGCCGCCGACGCGTTCGGGGCCGAGGTGGTGGCGCACTACGCCAACCAGGCGCGGGTGGAGTTGGCCGCCTTCGACGCGGCGGTGACGGACTGGGAGCTGCGACGCGGTTTCGAACGCCTCTGACCCGAATCCGTGAGTAGCGAGATTCCGGAGGAGCGCCCGGTCGGAGTCCAAGGACGTATACGACTGGAAGGCCGGGGCGAGCATCACGGCGGCCAAGGGGCCCAGCAGGGATAGATCGGCCACTATGGATGCCTTCTCGGGCGATCATTTCGCGCAAGCATGCCACGAGCGTCCGACACGACGGCCGAGGTGTGGGGCGCGCCTCCGCCGGATAGCCTCCTTCCCGATGTGGCCCTGTCGCCTACGGAGGCCCGCGTGACAATGCCGTACTCTCCCATCCCCGAACTGAATCTCCTAAAGGAGTTCGAAGACAGCCTGGACGGCTGGTATGTGCATGGCTTTCAGCTCGACGGGTACGGGAAGAACGATTTCCTCGAGGACCCAGGCTGATCGACGGCTTGATTACTTTCGGGCAGGCCAACAACTCCGGCTCGCTCTATGCGCTCTGGCGACTCGACGATCGCGCCGACCTGGCGGATCTCCCGATCGTGATGCTGGGCGACGAAGGTGGAGTCCAACTCGTCGCCCGCCACCTCCGAGAATTCTTCCAGTTCATCGCCGCCATAGGTCCCGACGAAGAGCCGTGGATCCTTGACGCGTTCGGATTCCGCGACGCGCACAGCCCCACCCCGCACCACGACCGGTACGTCGCCTGGCTGCACCAGCATTTCGGCCTGGCGCCCGCGGCGGACCCGAACGACACCATCGAGGCAGCCGAGCAGGAGTTGGGCGAACGGTTCGCCGCCTGGATTCGGCCGCTCATGCCGGGCGCCCTCGCGGTCGACGACGATGCGGCCAACGCGGCGCTCGACGACGCACAGGCAGCCTACGAGCGGGGCGACCACACCACAGCCGTGGCGGCACTGAGGCTGGCCGCCCTACAGGACGACGACGACTACACGCGGTATGCCATTGAACATGCCGAGCAGTACGCGACCGAATGCGCCGGGTCGGGCAACCACGTTGCCGCCCTGCGGTACGTCGAAGCCATGCTGCGTTTTCCCGTCGAGCCCGACTGCCCCGAGCTGCGGCAAGCGGGCATTCTCGCCTACCAGGGGGAGATTGGCCGGGCCCGAGCCAGGTACCTACACCTGACCGACCACCCCAACTCCAACGTACGACTACTGGCCACCGGCCGCCTGCTCGCACTGCTCCAGGAGCAGGACGATCTCGCCGGCCCAGCGGACCCGGCCGGGGCCGCGAACGGCAGTACCGCGGCTTCCAACCCGGCGGCGCAGCGGGCCAGGACTGGATTCCTGGCCCGCGAACCCTGGGCACAGGACGTCCAGCAGCACCCGGTGGTCCGGCTGGCCACCTTCGCGGACGTACCGGCGATGTTCGAGGGCGTCGACGTCGACTGGGTGGCCGCGTTCGGGCTGAACGTGGCCGACGCCGGCCGGCTGCTCGACCTCTCCGGAGTGGACGCCGCGACGTCGCTGACGGTGCGCCCCGAGGACACGTTGCCGGCCGGCGCCCCTCGACCACCGGCCACGCCGTCGGCGAGGATGCCGGGGACGGCGATCCCCGGGAGGAGTACGGCGATGATCAGTGATCGACTGGCTGGGCGGGTGGCGGTGGTGACCGGTGCCGGCAGCGGGATTGGGCTGGCCACCGTGCGCCGGCTCGCCGCCGAGGGCGCGTACCTGGTCTGCGTCGACATCGCGACCGACGCCGGGCGGGCCGCCGCCGACGAGGTGGACGGCGAGTTCGTGGCCTGCGACGTGAGTGACGAGGCGCAGGTACGCGATCTGTATGACCAGGTCGCGGCCAGGCGCGGCCGGATCGACATCGCGTTCAACAACGCCGGCATCTCCCCGCCGGACGACGACTCGATCCTGACCACCGGCCTGGACGCCTGGGAGCGGGTGCTCCGGGTCAACACCACCAGCGTCTACCTCTGCTGCAAGTACGTCATCCCGCACATGCTGCGCCAGGGCCGGGGCTCGATCATCAACACCGCCTCCTTCGTGGCGCTGATGGGCGCGGCCACCTCGCAGATCGCCTACACCGCGAGCAAGGGCGGGGTGCTGGCGCTGACCCGGGAGCTCGGGGTCCAGTTCGCTCGGCAGGGGATCCGGGTGAACGCGCTCTGTCCCGGCCCGATCGGCACGCCGTTGCTGCGGGAGCTGTTCGCCAAGGATCCGGAACGGGCGGCGCGGCGACTGGTGCACGTACCGATGGGTCGGTTCGGCGAGCCCGGCGAGATCGCCGCCGCGGTGGCCTTCCTGGCCAGCGACGACGCGTCCTTCATGACCGCCGCCCAGTTCGTGGTGGACGGCGGCATCACCGGCGCGTACGTCACGCCGGCTCTAGACGAGTAGTTCCGAATCCCGGTCAGTGGTCGTAGGCGATCAGGGATCGGGTGACGGGCATCTCGCGACGCACCGGCTGCCCCTGGACGAGGCGCCCGAGGGCTACGCGATGTTCAGAGAGAAGCGCGACGGCTGGGTCCGGGCGGTCTTCACACCGGACGAGTCGCCCCGGTAGGGCCGTGGTCCAGCGTGCCGCCCCTCAGGTGGTCATGGCGCTGGCAGATACTCCCCCGATCCGGGACGTGCCCCGGAGGTCTGGTCTCCGGGGCACGTCGCCTTGGTGGTAATCGGTCGATCGGCGGGTTACTTGGATGGTTGGTACCGATTGGCGCTGAGGGCGAACGCCCGGTCGACCCGTTGCTCGACCCGGTTGCCGTCGACGTCCCAGGCTTCCACCTTCAGGCTGACCGCACCGGAGGTACGGTTCACCGCCGGGTAGCCGGTGAGGACCTGGAAGCTCCGGCCGTCACCATCACCCCGACCCTTCGGCAGCACCACCGCCCGCTGCCAGGTCTGGCCGTCGTCGAGGCTGGTCCACACCTTCATCCCGTCGATCCGGGGCATCGCCTCGATGGACTGCCCGTTGTATGCGGTGACAGTGAAGGTGTGCAGGCCGGGTGCCTTGACCGTGTTGTTGAGCTGGAGGTCCTTGCCGAGGTCGTAGCGGAGGAAGACGAACGGCTCCGGATGACACGGGTTGTGCCCGTAGCCGCGGCTGAGCCAGCACAGGGTGCCGGGTTTGGCGGTGGCCCGCTCCGGATGCTCCGACTTGAACGTCCAGGTCGTGGTGGTGTTGTTCAGATCCCGCTTGGACTCGGTCAGCCGGTAGGTGCCGGGCTCCTGCGGAAGCCGGAACACCGGGAGGAACCCTTCCATGCTGAGCGGGATCTCCTGGCCGCCCTCCCGGTGCAGTCGGACGGCACTGTTCCAGACGTCCTCCGCGGCGTGGAGGCTTCCGGTGATCCCGACTGTTTTGGGATAGATCAGGTCGCCCTCGCGACACCCGATGCAATCCCGCGCCCCGGTCTTGTGGGCGGGGTGGACGAGCAAGTCGGGCGGCAGCGAAGGCGCGGCTCCCGGGGCCACCGGGGCGGTGCCCCAGCGCTCGGTGGTCTGCCCCGGCCGGCCGAAGACCCGAGCAGCCGCCTCTAGCCGGACCTTGGTTCCGCTGGCGTCACGGTAGAAGACCTCGCTCCGGCGTACCATCCGGGGGTCGACCGGGCCGAAGTACTGGGTCCGGGTCTGCGGCACCGCGAATTCGAAGTCAGAGCTCGCGCCCGGTTGCGCGCCCGGCTTCGACGCTTCGTCACGCGAAAAGGCCGGTCCCGGCTGGGTGGCGTGGAAGGTGCTCTCCACCCGGGCGAGGTCACGCTCGCCGAACCGGTGGTCCAGCGACGTGGAGACCTGCTGGTCGTGATAGAGCGAGAGCTGGTAGCTGTACCGGATGTTCGGGTCGCTGGTCAGGCCGATGGTCACCGTGCCCTTCCGGACCAGGTCCAGCAGCCGCTTGCCCTCGTCCCGTTGGATCTGGACCTCCGGTAGCAGCAGCTTCTGCTCATCTGGAATGACGGTCGAGTTAGCCGGTGTTGTGGGCGCCATACCGAGCCGGTGGTGCTCGTAGCCGGGTGGCGGGTTGGAGAAGGCGATGACGCCGATCGCACCGGCCCGGTGCAGGTTGTTGAGCCGGTCCACCCACAGTGCAAGGTCGGGGGTGCCATCCGGCGGGGTGTTGCCCGCACCCCACCGGTCATCGCCCCACTGGAGCAGGGCGAGCTTGCCGCGCAGATCGTGTCCGGCGATGTCCTCCGGGTCACCGAACCCGGCATCGACCAGCTCGAACGTCCCGTTGCGGGTGAACGGCAGCCAGCCGCCGGCCCAGTCAAACGCACCCGGATCGAACGTCAGCCCCCGGTCGGCGTGGGCGCGAAGCATCGGCTGCAATGCCAGGTCGTTGGCGCCGCGCACCCGCATCGAGGCCGGTGGGTTCGCCAGCGTCCACTGGCTGGAGAACTGGAACTCCCCCACCGTGACGCGTTCGGTCGGGGTCACCCACAGCTTCGTCTGGGCCCACGTGATGCTGCCGGTGGTGCTGATGGTGGTGATGCTGCCGTCGGCGTGGCTGCGCTCGTAGTTAACGGAGAGGGCGTACGGTGCGGCCGGTCGCGGAGTGGCGATCGACATCGGTCGGGCCTGCCGCCCGTCGAGGATGACTTCGGTGCCTCCGGTCACCGTGATCTGCGGGTCGATGAGGTAAGCCGAAACCTTCCGCCCCGCAGTGCCGTCGTGTCCTGTCAACCCCGCCATCACGCTGTAGGTGCCCGGCCGGACCAGCGCCTGGTACCGACCCACGCCGACCGAGGTGACGTCGGTGATCTGCTCACCCGGGACGTCCACCGCTTGCACCCTCGGCCGGATGCTGGGGACGGCCGGTTGGCCGTCCGGGCCGAGGACCTGAACGGTGAGCGCCACCCGGCGGTCCAGCCCGACCGGGGTGGAGAGCCGGACCCCGCTCGCCTCGTCAGCGGCGACCACCGTGCCGCTGTAGGTCTCCAGGCCGAGCCTGCCGACGTTGAGGATGACCGTGGCGGTGGCGGCCCCTCCAGCCGGCACGGTGAGCGTGCCATCGACGGTCAACGCCCCGTTCGGTGCTGGCTCACCCGCCATACTCCGCAGACTCGGCGTCAGCGTCAGCTCGACCGGCTGGTCGGTCAGGTTCCGATAGGTAATCCGCTTGCTGACCGGGTCGGAACCGGTATCCCCGGTGATCCGACCGAAGTCGACATTCGGGGTGGTGGCGAAGACTTCCTGGTCGACCGCCCGCGCCGCATTGACTCGCCCAGCACCCTGCTCATAGACGCTATGCCCGGCGTCGTGGGCGCTGCTCATCAACGCCGCCTTCAGCTCCGGACCGGTCAAGTCCGGGTACCGCTGCGCCAGAAGTGCCGCCGCACCCGACACATGCGGAGTGGCCATCGACGTACCGTTCGCCGAGGTGTAACGGGCGTCCACCGGCGTACCCAGCGTGGTCCCCGCTGCACGGGCGGCGACGATATCCACCCCTGGGGCGGCAATGTCCGGCTTCAGCGCCCCGTCCAGTCGCGGGCCTCGGCTGGAGAACCGCGCCATCTGGTCCCGCTTGTCGGTGGCCGCCACCGTCAACGCCGCCTCCGCCGTACCCGGCGACCCGACCGTCTGCGCGTTCGGCCCGTCGTTACCGGCGGCGATCACAAACAGGGTGCCGGTGCGCGCGGTCAGGCTGTTAACCGCCTGACTCAACGGGTCGGTGCCGTCCGTGCAGCAACCACCGAGGCTGATCGAGACGATGTCGGCGTCCTGCTCGGTGGCGGCCCACTCCATCCCCTGGAGAATCGACGACGTCGGGCACCCGTTGGTGTCAAAGCACACCTTCGCGGACAACAGCCGTGCACCCGGCGCCACACCCTTGTACCGGCCACCGGACGCGGCACCGGACCCGGCGATGGTGGACGCCACGTGCGTCCCGTGACCGTGCCGGTCCCCGGCGTCAGAGCCCGGAATGAAACTGACCGCCGTGGCGACCTTGCCCGCCAGGTCGGGGTGCGTGGCGTCGACACCGGAGTCGAGCACCGCGACATTCACCCCGCTACCGTCATACCCCGCGCTCCAGGCAGCGGGAGCACCGATCAACGGCACGCTTTCGGCCAGGCTCAACTCCAGTTCGCGGTCCAACCACACCTTTCCCACTCCAGCGGCCAGCACCGACGGACCCGCTGGCCTCGACGCCACCGTGAACGAACCCGACCCGGCGCCAGAACGCGGTGCCGACTTCGGGGCCGTGGGCGCCGCCTCGGCACCGCGCAGCCGGTGCCAGAACTGCGCCGCGGTCTTTTTCTCCACCGCGACGCCGGCACCGTTGATGCTGGGCAGCGCGACCGCCTTGCCGGGAGTGGCGGGCAATTGCTCCACCCGCTCCGTCAACAGCTTTGCGGCCAGCGGCGCACTGCCGCCGGGCCGACCGGCTGGAGCCGGATAGGTAACGATCACCGGAAGGTGACCAGCATCGGCATCGGCATAGCCATGCTCGGCCAGATACGTGACGTTGAATAGATCCCGATCCAACACTCCGGCGGCAATCGCCGGCAGCACATCCTCGGGGAAGATGTACACGCCATCGGGCCCGGACTCTGTCTCGAAGGACGGCACACCAGCGAAGCCCGACCGTGGGGCCGCCTTGTCGACCGCGACACCGTACCGGCCAGGGGTACCGGTCAACGTAACCCGGTCGCCCGTGATCAGTGTGATCGTGGTGGAACCAGCACCGGCCGGCGCGGTCAGATCTGGGCTGGGCGCCGCAGGTGCGGCCGGCGCCGCCGCAGCCGGACCGGTCGGCGCAGCCAACACGGCGGCAGCCACGGCCGCCACCGTCGCGAACGCGGCAGCTCGCGGCGGGCGAGGCCGGGAACGGCGGTGCCGCCGCCCGGCCGATCGATGGAAGTTACCTCTGATCACCGTGGACTCCATCTCTTCTCCTCCAATCGGCCGTTCGGCAGGTGCACCGCGGTGGGCCGAAGCGACGCACCGTCACACCTCGACCCAGCCGTCGCCCAATCCGGGCATCTGCTCAGGTACGTCGGGGGCGCGCTTACCGGACCTGGACGGCTTGACATCCTCGGGCGGAGATGGGTCCGGGAGGCTCCTGGTACCCAGGTCGTGGCCAGGGTCGTCAAGTAGGTCGGGCTCCGCTGCTCGGCCCTCGCGCGGATCTTCGGCGTCGTGCACACGGTCAGGGTGCGGCCCAACACCTCGCCGTACCTATGGGAAAAACTCCCCATTCCTACCGGCGGCGTTCGCCGACCTGTGCTGAGCTACCCGTCGACCGCGTCGCGCAGATAACGGGCGAGCGCGGTACGCGTACGCAGGCCGAGCTTGCGCAGCGCGGCGCTGAGGTGCTTGTCCACCGTCTTCGGGGACAGGAACAGTTCGGCGGCGATCTCCCGGTTGGTGCGACCTGTGGCCGCCAGGTCGGCCACCTCGCGCTCCCGAGGCGAGAGTGCCGAGCCGTACCCGCGCGGGCCGCCCCGGTGCCGGGCCGGCAGCGACATCCCCCACTGGCGGGCGATACTGGCCGCGCGTTCCAGGTCCCACCGGGCGCCGAGACCGTCGAAAGTGGTCATCGCCGTACGCAGCACTTCCTCGGCCCGAGGATCTCCGACCTCGAACAGACACATCGCGGCCTGTTCCCTGGCCTGCGCCGCCTCGTACGGACAGAGCAGCGACTCATACCGCTCGGCGGCGGCAAGAAAGTGCCGGCCACCGGCGGGCCAGCGCCGCTCGGCCGCGTCGAGGAAACCCCGGGCATGGTGCAGGGCCGCCGGGGCCAAGGGCACGTCGAGGCCCCGTAGTTGCCGGGCGAACCGGATCAGGAACAGGCGCGCCTGGTCGACCCACCCCGCTGCGACCAGCGCCTGCAGCACCGAGGGCAGTGCTCGCACCGCCGACGCCCAGACCCCGCTGGACTCGGTCAAGGCGATGAACCGATCGAGCCCAGCGAGAAACTGGTCCAGGTCGCCACGGGCCACCGCGAGCCGGGCCGACGCCGCTACCGGAATGGCCAACACGTCGAATGCGTAGTGCCGTTCGAGCTGTCGCACCAGGCGGGTTAGGCGGCTCTCGGCGCGGTCCAGGTCGCCATTGGCGAGGGCGAGGCAGCCAGCGACCACCTCACCGTCAAGGTGGTTGCGGGACGACTTCGCCGCCTCGATCAGCGGCTCAACTCGCTCGCCCAGCCCGCCCCACCTGCCCTGGCAGTAGTCCAGCAACGCCAGGGCGATCTGGATCCGAAGCTCCAGGAGCTCGTTCTGCGCAGTCGCCGCGCCCTCCCGGGCCCGGTCCAGCAGCCGGGCCGCGACCGCATGATGCCCGGCCCTGCACGCGTCCAGCGCGACCGAATGGTAGGCGTTCACCTCCCGCGGGTGCCGCGGCGTGCCGCCCGTGCAACGCACGATGCGATCGGTCACCGGGCGCCACTGTGGATCACCCATTGGTGCCAGCACCATAGCGACCTTGCCGAGCAGGAACACCTCGACGACCGGATTCGCCACCTCGGGCAGGATTTGCAGCGCCCGGTGCAGCCACATCTGGTGCTCCGCGGCCGGCACTCCGAGTGACCGGGGTATTCCGAGCCCCACCATCGCCCATGCCTTCAGTTCGGGCCGGTCGGCGAGATCGGCCAGCGCCTCGGCGAACAGCTCTCGTTGCAGGTCGTGGCGTTCGAACGCGTCGTACAGGATGGCCAGAGCGAAGCGCAGCTCACCGCGGACCGCCGCGGGCTGGTCGTGCTCCAGCGCCGCAGTCAGCAGGTCGATCACCTCGGGGTCCTGCCGAAGCGACTCCAGCGCTGCCCGGCCCAGCTTCACCGCGATGTGCCCCTGCCGCGCGGTGTCGAGCGGCGCATGACGCAGCACCTCGGCCAGTAGCCGGACCGCCTCGGCATCGTCGCCGAGCGCGACGGCCTGGTCGGCGGCAATTTCCGCAGCCGCCACCCATTCGGTCAACCGGCCCGCCCGGCGCAGGTGGTGGGCCACCTGTCCCGCCGGCATCGGTCGCAGCTCCCGCAGTGCTTCCGCCGCCCGAGCGTGCAGTTCACGCTGGCGAGGCCCGGTGATACCCCCGTACACCGCCTGTGCCGCCAACACATGGCGGAACCCGACCGTGGTCGGGCGATAATCGGCCAGCAGGCCCGACGCCAGGCCCTCGGTCAGCCCGTCCGTGGCATCGGCCGTCGACAGTCGCGCCACGCTCAGCAAGAGCGACTCTGGAAAGGGTGTCTGCAACACCGCCGCGGCCTCCACCACCGCCTTCGCCGCAGAACCGAGCCGGCTCACCCGCTCTCGCACCGGGTCTCGAATACCGGCCGGCACGTCCAGGTCACTCAACACCCGGCGGGCCCATCCTCCGTCATGCCGGATCAACGTTCCCCGCGCGTGAAGGAGTGCGACAAGTTCCTGAATCGCCAGCGGCAGCCCCGACGCCCGTTGACACAGGTGAACGGCGAACTCCTCGGAGACCCGGTCGATCCCGAGCATTGCCGCTGCCATCGTCCCGGTAGCCGGCGGATCCAGCGGCGCCAATGCGATCCATGCCCGGCGCACCGTCTCTGGCAGTCGCACGGTCACCGCCCGTACTCGCGGGGCCGCCTCCTCACCCCGCATGGTAAGAACGATCGACAGGCCCGACGGCGGTACGGACACCAGGTAGTCGAGGAACTCGACGCTCTGTTCATCCGCCCAGTGCAGATCCTCGATCACCAGAATCGCTGGGCCCACCGCGCCGAGCACCTCCACCAGCCCACGGAACACCTGATGCCGACGCGTAGCACGATCAGCAACCGGCTCGGGACGCGGTGGCAGCATCCCGGTCAGCTCTGGAAGCAACGGCCGCAACGCGCCCGCCACCGGGGAAAGTTCCACACCTGCCAGCGCCTCGCCGAGGCCGCGTACCGCTTCCACCAGTGGTCCAAGCGGGAACGGCTCGCGAATCTGGCGGCACGCGCCTACCAGCACCCGTCGACCTGCTAGCAGCGGATGGGCCATCAGTTCGGTCACCAGTCGGGTCTTGCCGATTCCCGCCTCGCCCTCCACCGCCACCACCGCCGGTGACGCGGACACCACAGACACCAGCCGGTCGAGATCGTCGTCACGTCCGACCAGTGGCGGCATTACCGATCGTGGCCCGGTCATCGAGGGCGGCCCCGGGCTCGGACACACTCCCACCGACCGCGACGGCCCAGTACGGTCGTTGACGGCTGGTCCGTCCCCTGCACAACCAGGAAGCTAGTGGTCGGACGAAACAAGGGTCAAGATCTAAATTGCGACCGCCGGCTACCGCTGGCACGACCAGCGCCAACTCGGTCCCGCCCGGTTGCTGGCCAGCATCCGGCGCGTCGGGATGCCGCTGGCCCAGATCAGCTCGGTGCTCGCCACCTGAGCGACCTGGTGACTGTACGCGATCTCCTGGACGCACACCTGCTCCGGCTTGCGGACGGCCTCGCCGACGCCTACCAGAATTGACCTGGCTACGGCCGATTTGGCTGCCGCCATCGACGCCGTCCGGTTCGCGGTCGGTCACGGGCCCGAGCTACCCATGCTCGGCGGCATCCTGTTCGAGCTGCAGGACGGCATGCTGCACCTGGTCGCCACCGATCTCTACCGGTTGGCCGTCTCCCCGGTGTTGGTCCACGAGGTCACCGGCCCGCCGGTACGGGTGCTCGCCCCGGCCCCGCTGGTCGACGCCGCGCGAGCCCTGCCCACCGCCGACAGTTCGGCCACCCTCGGCCGGAGGCGGCGTCGCGGCCGTCCTCGGTTTCGGTGGCTGCCTGGCCGGACGGATGAGCGGTCCCGGTCCCGGCGATAGGCTGGAGGTCATGACCGTACGTGCACCGCTGACCCCTGGCACGCTCTCCCCGTGGCGCCAGGTGCCGCCCCACATCGTCCGCCCCGAGTACGTCGGCAAGAAGCGGCCGAAGGAGTGGCGCGGCTCGCACGTGCAGTCGGCCGAGACGATCGAGAAGATGCGGGTCGCCGGCCGGATCGCCGCCCAGGCCACCCAGCTCGCCGGCGAGCACTGCAAGCCCGGCGTCACCACCGACGAGATCGACCGGGTGGTGCACGAGTTCCTGATCGACCACAACGCCTATCCCTCCACCCTCGGCTACAAGGGCTTCCCCAAGTCGTGCTGCACCAGCCTCAACGAGGTGATCTGCCACGGCATCCCGGATTCGACCGTGCTGATGGACGGCGACATCATCAACGTCGACGTGACGGCGTACCTCGATGGGGTGCACGGGGACACCGACGCCACCTTCTGCGTGGGCGAGGTGTCCGAGCCGGCCCGGCTGCTGGTGGAGCGGACCCACGAGGCGATGATGCGGGGCATCCGGGCGGTCGCTCCGGGCCGGCAGATCAACGTGATCGGCCGGGTCATCGAGTCGTACGCCAAGCGGTTCGGCTACGGGGTGGTCCGGGACTTCACCGGGCACGGCATCGGCGAGGCGTTCCACAGCGGGCTCTACGTGCCGCACTACGACAGCCCCCGGCCGACCGACGTGATGGAGCCGGGGATGACCTTCACGATCGAGCCGATGATCACCCTCGGCACCCACGAGTACGACATGTGGGACGACGGCTGGACCGTGGTCACCAAGGACCGGCGCTGGACCGCGCAGTTCGAGCACACCATCCTGGTCACCGAGGACGGCCACGAGATCCTCACCCTGCCGTGACGGACGCGCCCTCGTGACGGACGGACACTCGTGACGGACGCGTCCACCCCGGTCAGCGAGCACCACCACGCGGACGTCTCCGGTGGCTGGCTGCGCCCCGCCGTGTTCGGCGCGATGGATGGCCTGGTCACCAACATCGCGTTGATCGCGGGCGTCGGCGGCGGTGGGGTCGCGCCGCGCAACATCGTGCTGACCGGCTTCGCCGGGCTGGTCGCCGGGGCGATCTCGATGGGGCTCGGCGAGTACACCAGCGTGCAGTCGCAGAACGAGCAGGTGGCCGCCGAGGTCGCCAAGGAGCGCCGCGAGCTGGAGCGGAACCCGGCCGGGGAGGCCCGGGAACTCGCCGAGGCATGGGTGGAGCGCGGGCTGCCCCGGGACCTCGCCGAGCAGGTCGCGGAGGCGCTGCGGCACAACCCGGAGGAGGCGCTGCGGGTACACGTCCAGGAGGAGTTGGGCGTCGACGCCGACGAGCGGCCCAGCCCGTGGACCGCCGCCTTCTCGTCGTTCCTCTGCTTCTCGGTCGGAGCCGTGGTGCCGTTGATCACGTACCTGCTCGGCTTCTCCAGCCTGTGGCTGGCGCTCGGGGTGGGCGGTGTCGGCCTGTTCGTCGCGGGTGCGATCGTCGCCCGGTTCACCAACCGGAAGTGGTGGGTCAGCGGCGGCCGGCAACTGCTGCTCGGCGCGGCGGCCACCGCCGCGACGTACCTGGTCGGCCGGCTCATCGGCGTCGGCGTGACCTGACCGCGCCGGTGTCCCGGGGGCCGGGTGCGGGGCGGCGGCTACTCCCGCCCCGGCGGAGACGTCCGTTCGAGCCGGAAGACGCGGATGTCCCGACCACCGGCCCGGCGGACGTAGGTCCGGTACGCCGGCCACTCGGCCACCAGCAGGTTCCACAGCCGCTCCCGCTCGGCCCCCTCGGCCAGCCGGGCCCGGACCGGTATCCGGGTGCCGTCGACGGTGACCGTGGCGCTCGGGTCGGCGAGCAGGTTGAGGGCCCAGGCCGGCTGCTCGGGGCGACCCCAGTTCGAGCCGGTCACCACGAAGGCGTCGCCGTCGCGCACGTAGAGCAGCGGGTTGCTGCGCGGGCGTCCGGACCGGCGCCCGGTGGTGGTGATCAGCAGCGACGGCACCAGGCCGAGGGCCACCACCCGGCCCCGGGTCAGCCTGGCGACCAGGCGGTCGGCCGGGACCAGTACCGGGGTGCAGGCGGCGAACCAGCGTGAGTGGCCGAGCCGGCGTACGGCCCGGCCGAACGCGGAGACCGGTCTTCCCAGAGCGGACATCGATACAGTGTGCCGGCTGACCGTCGCCCCGGTTCGCCCGCACCGTCATCCGTCTCGGACGCGGGGCGTGCAGGTCAGGTCGGGCGGCCCGGGAACGGCACCGTGGCCGGGCTGACTCCGGCCGCCCTGCGCCACCGGGTGGCCCGGACCGCCGCGTCGGTGAGCCCGTCCAGCGCGCGGGTGCGCTCGGCACCCTCGGTCGCCGGCAGCGCGGCCCGCCAGACCGCCGCGGTGCGCTCCTCGACCTCGACCGCCAGCCGCAGTGCGCTCGCCTCGTCGGTGACCGCGAACGGCGGCGCGTACGCCGGCTCGGCCGCCGGTACCGGACCGCCCCGCTCGGTGAGGAGCAGCACGAGCTCGTCCCGCCGGCTGCGGTGTGCCGCCTCGGCGGAGCGGGCCTGCTCGGCGGCGCCCCCCTTCAGTCGTACCCCGATCAGCCCGTACGCGTAGATCGCCGCGTGCTCGGCGGCCAGGGCCGCCGCCAGTGCTTCGGACATCAGGCCGCCTCTCCCCGGGCGCCGCCGCGCCCGGTCACCGGAGCACCTCCAGGTGCGTCGCCCGAGCCGCGGCGATCGACCCGACCAGCGCGGCGCGGGCGGCCGGCGCCGCGGTGCAGGCCTTCGCGGCGGCGTCCCGGCCCTGCTGCTCGGCCTCCCGTAACTGCCCCAGGGTCTCCGAGACACCGCCGGCTCCGGTGCCGGGGGCCGGGGCGGTGGCGGTGGCGCTCGGCAGGGCGGTGCCGGTCACCCGGGACAGTTCGGCGGCGTGCGCGCGGTGTGCCTCGGCGACCGGGCGGAGCCGGTCGGCCAGCTCGGGGAACGCGGTGACCGCGGCCTCGTATCGGGCGGCGAGGTCGAGAGCGCCGGTGATCAACGGCGCCAGCGGGTCCGGCGGAGGCGGCGGGTCGGGCTCGCCGCCGAAGAGACCACAGCCGGTGAGGGGGCCGGTGGTACCGACCAGTGCCGCCAGGGCGACCGCCCGCACCACTTCGCGCCGGGACCGCCCCGCCGCGCCGATCGTCTGGTTCGTGTTGCCGGTCCGCACCCGGCAAGTCAACACCATCGGTACCGCCGGCGGGGTCGGCACGCTCACCACGGCCGGTCGTCGGTGCGCCGATCGGGCTCTCCGGCGGTCAGCGCGTTACGCTCTGCGCAGCCGCCGGGCGCGTCAGTCCGGTGGCACGCTGGTATGGCTGCCGGGCGGAGCCGGCGATCACGAGAGAGGGGCGGAGATGACGCAGCGTGGCCGGAACGCCGGTCGGCCCAGGACGGGTCACCGGGCTCCGGACCGTCCCCGCGAGGACCCGTCCGCGCGTCGGCTCCGGCTCCGTGCCGTGATCGAACCGGTGGTGACCGCCGCCGGCTATGACCTGGAGGACCTCTCGGTGTCCCGGGCCGGCCGGCGGTACGTCGTCCGGGTGGTGGTGGACGGCGACGCCGGGGTCAGCCTCGACGCCGTGGCGGACGTCTCCCGGCTCCTGTCCAAGGCGCTCGACCAGGCGGAGGAGACCGGCGGCGACCTGGTCGCCGGGGAATACCAGCTCGAGGTGAGCTCCCCCGGCGTGGACCGGCCGCTGACCCAGCCGCGGCACTGGCGGCGCAACGTCGGCCGGCTGGTGAAGGTGACCGTGCGGGGCCCGGGTGAGCACCCGGAGCGGGGCGGCGCCGACGAGCGGCCGCCGGCACCCGCGGACCGGCAGGTGACCGCCCGGGTGGTCGCCGCCGACGACGAGCGGGTGGTGCTGGAGACCGACGCCGGACCGGTCGGCTGGGCGTACCCCGACCTCGGGCCGGGCCGGGTCCAGGTGGAGTTCAACCGGCTGGACGAGATCGCCGACGACGATCCGACCGGTGCCGGCGATGATGACTATGACGACGTCGGCAACGGCGACGACGAAGATGTGGAGGGCGAGGAGCGGTGAACATCGACCTCGCGGCGTTGCGCGCATTGGAGCGCGAGCGGGAGATCCCGTTCGACACGATTCTCGCGGCGATCGAGACCGCGTTGCTGACGGCGTACCGGCACACCGAGGGGGCCCAGGCGCACGCCCGGGTCGAGATCGACCGTAAGACCGGCGCCGCCCTGGTGTACGCCCAGGAGCAGGACGCCGAGGGTGCGGTGATCCGGGAATTCGACGACACTCCGCACGACTTCGGCCGGATCGCCGCGATGACCGCCAAACAGGTCATCCTGCAACGGCTTCGCGAGGCCACCGACGAGGTGCACTTCGGCGAGTACGTGGGCCGGGACGGCGACCTGGTCACCGGGGTGGTGCAGGCGCACGAGGCGCGCAGCGAGAAGGGCATCGTCTCGGTCGACCTCGGCAAGGTCGAGGCGGTGCTGCCACAGGCCGAGCAGGTCCCCGGCGAGCTGTACGAGCACGGCCAGCGGATCCGCTGCGTCGTCGTACACGTCGTCAAGGGCTTCCGGGGCCCGCAGATCACCCTCTCCCGGTCGCACCCGAACCTGGTGAAGAAGCTCTTCGCCCTGGAGGTGCCGGAGATCGCCGACGGCACCGTGGAGATCGCCGCGATCGCCCGCGAGGCCGGTCACCGCACCAAGATCGCGGTCCGTTCCACCGTGCCGGGCGTGAACGCCAAGGGCGCCTGCATCGGCCCGATGGGCCAGCGGGTCCGGGCGGTGATGAGCGAGCTGCACGGTGAGAAGATCGACATCATCGACTGGTCGGAGGATCCGGCCCAGTTCGTCGGCAACGCTCTCTCGCCGGCCAAGGCGCTCCGGGTCGAGGTGGTCGACGCGGCGACCCGTACGGCCCGGGTGACCGTGCCGGACTTCCAGCTGTCGCTGGCCATCGGGCGGGAGGGGCAGAATGCCCGGCTTGCCGCCCGATTGACCGGTTGGCGGATCGACATCCGGCCCGACACCGAGCAGATGCCGAGCCAGGCGCCGGCCGGGCGGCAGGGCGGTCCTGATCACGCAGCCGAGGCGGACGGAGCGATCTCGGCCGGGTAGGGGTAGACTTTCTCAGTGGTACGACGCGCGGAGCCGGAGCGCACCTGTGTGGGCTGTCGGCGACGGGCGCCGGCCGGCCAGCTGCTGCGGATCGTCGCGGTCGGCGATGAGACTGGTCACAGCCTCCGACCCGATCCGACCCGTAAGCTGCCGGGGCGGGGAGCACACCTGCATCCCGACCCGGCCTGCTTCACGCTGGCAGTGCGGCGTCGGGCCTTCGGGCGGGCGCTGCGTATCGCTGGCGTACCCGACGCGAGTGAGTTGGCCGAGCACCTCCAAGGCGTCGACGACCACGACCGGCCATCCGGCCGGGCGGGATCGACGCAACGGAACCCGAGCAAGGTAGGACGACCGACATGAGCACACGATGAAGTCCCAGAAATGACCAGGCTTCAAGTGCACGAGTGAGGTCGCTGCGGGTGCTGCCCGCACGACCTCGGAGTGAGGAGTGCAGTGGCAGGCAAGGCCCGCGTACACGAGCTGGCTAAGGAGCTCGGGGTCGAAAGCAAGACCGTTCTCGCCAAGTTGAAGGAAATGGGCGAGTTCGTCAAATCAGCGTCCAGCACCGTCGAGGCCCCGGTGGCCCGGCGACTGCGCGGCGCCTTCGTCGCGTCTCCGGAGCCGGCGGCACCCGCCGCCGCCCCGACGCCACCGCCGGCACCCAAGGCGGCTCCGGCGCCGGGTCCGGGAGAGCCCAGGATCGCCGCGAAGCCCGGACCACCCCGTCGGCCGACGCCGCCGGCGAAGCCCAAGGGGCCGGTGCCCGGTCCGCCGCAGACGGCGACTCCGGTCGCCAAGCCGGCGAGCGCGCATGACATCGAGTTGGCCGCCGCCGAGGCGCGCGCGGCCGCGCTGAAGGCCGAGCAGGAGGCGACCGTCAAGGCCGCCCAGGCGGCTCGGCAGCAGCGCAACGACACGGTCCGGCGGGAACCGCCGGCCGACGGCGGCCCCACGAACCGGCCGAAGCCGGGTCCGAACGCCGTTCCGCCGCGTCCGGGTACCCCGTCGGGTGCCCGCCCCGCGCCGCCTGGCGCCCCGACGCCCGGCCCTGGCCGGCCCGGTGGCCGTCCGCCGGCGCGCAGTGGCGGTAACAACCCGTTCGGCATCACGCCGGGCGGGCAGCGTCCGGCTGCCTCGGGTGGGCCCCGGCCCAACCCGGCCAACATGCCGCCGAGGCCGAGCCCGGCCTCGATGCCGCCCCGGCCGAGCCCGGCGTCCATGCCGACGCAGCGGCCCGGTCGTCCCGGTGGCGGCCCCGGCCGTCCCGGTGGCGGTGGCGGTGCCGGTCGTCCCGGTGGCGGTGGCGGTGGCTTCCGCGGCGGCCCTGGTGGCGGCGGCGGTGGCGGCGGCTTCCGCGGCGGTCCCGGTGGTGGCGGCGGTGCCGGTGGCGGCTACCGCGGTGGCCCTGGTGGTGGCGGCGGTGCCGGTGGTGGCTACCGCGGTGGCCCCGGTGGCGGTGCGCCGGCCGGTGGCGCCGGTCGCCCCGGTGGTGGTGGCCGTGGCCGTGGTGGCGGTGCCGCGGGTGCCTTCGGGCGTCCGGGCGGCAAGCCGACCCGTGGTCGCAAGTCGAAGAAGCAGCGCAGACAGGAGTTCGACAACCTGTCCGCGCCGACCATGAGCTCGGGCGCCCCGCGCGGCCAGGGCCAGGTCATCCGGCTGCCTCGCGGCGCGTCGCTGTCGGACTTCGCAGACAAGATCAACGCGAACCCCGGTTCGCTGGTCCAGGAGATGTTCAACCTGGGCGAGATGGTCACCGCGACCCAGTCCGTCTCCGACGACACGCTTCAGCTGCTCGGCGAGCACCTCGGCTTCGAGGTCTCGATCGTCAGCCCGGAGGACGAGGACCGCGAGCTGCTCGCCCAGTTCAACATCGACCTGGACGCCGAGGTCGCCACGGACCGGCTGGTCAGCCGTCCGCCGGTGGTGACCGTCATGGGTCACGTCGACCACGGTAAGACCAAGCTGCTCGACGCGATCCGCAAGGCGAACGTGGTCGAGGGCGAGGCCGGTGGCATCACCCAGCACATCGGTGCGTACCAGGTGCACGTGCCGCACGAGGGTGAGGACCGGGCGCTGACCGTCATCGACACCCCGGGTCACGAGGCGTTCACCGCCATGCGTGCCCGTGGTGCCCAGGTCACCGACATCGTGGTGCTGGTGGTCGCCGCCGACGACGGCGTCATGCCGCAGACGATCGAGGCGCTCAACCACGCCAAGGCGGCGGACGTGCCGATCGTGGTGGCGGTCAACAAGATCGACAAGCCGGAGGCCAACCCGGACAAGGTCCGGCAGCAGCTGACCGAATACGGGCTGGTCGCCGAGGAGTACGGCGGCGACACCATGTTCGTCAACGTGGCGGCCAAGCCGGGCATCGGCATCGAGGAACTGCTCGAGGCGGTCCTGCTCACCGCCGACGCGTCGCTGGAGCTGACCGCTCCGATCGACGGGCCGGCCCAGGGTGTGGCCATCGAGGCGCACCTGGACAAGGGGCGCGGTGCGGTGGCCACGGTGCTGGTGCAGAAGGGCACCCTGCGGGCCGGCGACTCGATCGTCGCCGGTGGGGCGCACGGCCGGGTCCGGGCCATGCTGGACGAGAACGGCAAGCCGGTCACCGAGGCCGGCCCCGCGCGTCCGGTCATGGTGCTCGGTCTGACCGCGGTACCGGGAGCGGGTGACACCTTCCTGGCGGCCGAGGACGACCGTACGGTCCGGCAGATCGCCGAGCAGCGGCAGGCGCGGCGGCGGGCGGCGAGCTTCGCCAACTCGCAGCGGCGGCCGAGTCTCGAGACGATCATGGAGCAGCTCAAGGAGGGCGAGAAGACCTCGCTCAACCTGGTGCTCAAGGGCGACGGCTCCGGCTCGGTGGAAGCGCTGGAGGACGCGCTCTTCAAGCTCGACATTCCGGCGGAGGTCCAACTGCGGATCATCCACCGGGGCGTCGGTGCCATCACGGAGAGCGACGTCATGCTGGCCAGCGCCTCGTCCGAGGCGGTCACGATCATCGGCTTCAACGTCCGGGCCTCCAACAAGGTCCGGGAGATTGCCGACCGCGAGGGTGTGGAGATCCGGTACTACACGGTCATCTACCAGGCCATCGAGGAGATCGACGCCGCGCTCAAGGGCCTGCTCAAGCCGGAGTTCGAAGAGGTCGAGCTGGGCAGCGCGGAGATCCGCGACGTCTTCCGCTCGTCCAAGATCGGCAACATCGCCGGTTGTATCGTCCGGTCCGGTGTCATCCGCCGCAACGCCAAGGCGCGGCTGCTGCGTGACGGGACGGTCGTGGCCGACAACGTCACGATCAGCTCGCTCAAGCGGTTCAAGGACGACGCCACCGAGGTCCGTGAGGGCTTCGAGTGCGGTCTGACGTTGAGCAACTTCAACAACGTCCAGGTCGGGGACATCATCGAGACGTTCGAGATGCGCGAGAAGCCGCGCGCCTGAGCGAGTTCGATACCGGTGGCCGGAGCCCGTGGGGCTCCGGCCACCGGCCTGTCCGCCGGTCGCCTGCGGCGGCCGCCGGCGAAACGCGGTGAACGGCAGGGGTGGAATGGCGTACCCTTCCCGCCGTGTATACCGGAACCGCCCTGTTCGACCTGCTGTTGCCTGGAGACTCGCGCTCCCTGAAGGCCAAGCGGTCCTACGTCCGCCCCATCGTCGCCGCATTGCGCAAGTTCGAGGTCTCGGCCGCCGAGGTGGGCGCGTTGGACCTGCACGGCCGGGCCCAGATCGCGGTCGCCCTGGTCGCCTCCGAACCCGAGCACGTCGGTACGGTGCTGGACGCCTGCGAGCGTCTGGTCGCCGGCCGACCGGAGGTCGAGTTGCTCTCCGTACGGCGCCGGTTGCACGGCGAGGAGGACTGAATCGGCGGCTGGCCAGGGGGTAATCGGCCGGTACGGCCAATGGCGACGGCGGCGGCGAGGCCGCAGGATGCGCGGGTAGTGTTTCCCAGGTCGGCCGGTCCGGCCGCGGCGCCCAGCGTCGCCGGTCCGGCCCGGAAGCGCAGATGGGCGTGGAGGTGCGGAGATGACGGACCAGGCCAAGGTGCGTCGGCATGCGGAGCGGGTGCGGGAACTGGTGGCGTCGGTGGTGCGTACCCAGATCAAGGACCCCCGGCTCGGCATGATCACCATTACCGACGCCCGCATCACCCCCGACCTGCGGGACGCCACCGTCTTCTACACGGTGCTCGGCGACGCCTCCGACCAGGCGGCCACCGCCGCCGCGCTGGAGAGCGCCAAGGGGCTGCTGCGGAGCACCGTCGGCAAGGCGCTCGGGCTGCGTCACTCGCCCAGCCTGACCTTCGTCCTCGACGACGTGCAGGACCAGGTCAAGCAGATCGACGAACTGCTGGCGGCGGCCCGTACCGCCGACGCGGAGGTGCAGCGGCTGGCCGCCCAGGCCGAGTACGCGGGCGAGGCGCAGCCGTACAAGCTCGACGAGGACGACGACGAGGACGACACCGACCACGGTCGGGACGAGGACCGGCCCCCGGCCGGGGACGGCGGAGACCGGCGGTGAGCAACGCACTGCTCGCCGACGTGTCCCAGCCGGCCGCCGAACAGCCGACCGAGGCGGAGTGGGCGGCGGCGGTCTCCGCCATCACCCGGCTTCCCGCCGACGGCCGGATACTCCTGATCTGTCACGTCAACCCGGACGGGGACGCGCTGGGCAGCATGCTCGGCTTCGGGCTCGGGCTGCGCCGGCTCGGCGTACGGCAGCTCCAGGCCACCTTCCCCGGCCGTCCGGAGGTGCCGGAGCCGCTCCGGGCGATGCCCGGCTCCGACCTGCTGGTCCCGGCGACCGCCGCCGACCCGGACCCGGAGCTGGTGATCTGCTTCGACGTTGCCGCCGTGTCCCGGCTCGGTGACCTGGCCGACCGGCTGGACCGGGCCGGCACCGCCATCGTGCTGGACCACCATGCCTCGAACACCCGGTTCGGCGGGATCCATCTGGTCGACCCGGACGCCGCCGCGACCTCGGTGGTGGTGGAGAAGCTGCTGGTCCGGCTCGGCGTGCCGCTCGACCAGGGGATCGCCGAGTGCCTCTACATCGCGCTGGCGACCGACACCGGCTCGTTCCGGTTCGACATGACCACCCCGGCGGTGCACGAGATGGCCGCCCGGCTGCTGGCCACCGGCATCCGCCCCGGGGAGATCTCCCGGCGGATCTTCGACACCCGGCCGTTCGGCGCGGTCCGGCTCTACGGCGACGTGCTGGGGCGTACCGAGCTGGAGCCGTTGGCGGCCGGCGGGCTGGGGCTGGTCTGGACGTACGCGACCCTGGACGACCTGGCCCGGCACGGGCAGCGCCCGTACACCCTGGAGCCGCTGATCGACTCGGTACGCTGCACCGCCGAGGCGGACGTGAGCTGCGTGCTCAAGCAGGTCGCCGAGGGGGAGTGGGCGGTCTCGATGCGCAGCAAGGGCGGCACCGACGTGAGCCGGGTGGCGGTGGCGCTCGGCGGAGGCGGGCACCGGCTGGCGGCCGGGTTCACCGGGTACGGGGCGGCGCCCGAGGTCGTCGACGCGATCCGGGCCGAGTTGGCCCGGGACGCCACGGCGGGCGGACCGACCGGGGGTGACCCGCAAGATCGGCAGTGACGCGGACGGCATCTAGCTTTCCGCCGGGCGGTGGCCCGGGGACAATCGGCTCATGGAACAGCAGCCGGAGCTCTCTGCGGATGTGCCCCGGGCCTGGGACCGACCGGTCGTCACGGTTCCGACCCTCACCGTTCTGTCCCTGATCGGCGGGCAGTTCCCGTCGTTCTCGACGCAGGCGAACGTCTACGCCATCGGCACCGGCGGCGTGCTGGTGTGGCTTGGGCTCTCCAACCGGGTGCCCCGGCGGCCGGTACCGCACCGGCTGCGGTCCGGCGCCGTCTGGTGGCTGCTGCCGGTACTCGTCTTCGGGGTCTTCGAGGCCAGCACCTTCATGCTCGGCTCCCGGGACGACTTCCCGACCTTCTCCAAGATCGCCGACCCGTTGCTGGACGACTCGCTGGTCCGTTCGGTCGGCTACTTCGCGTGGCTCGCCGCGTTCTGGGGATTGGTGCGTCGATGAGATACGTCGCGATCGCCGGGTTCACCGTGGCGCTGCTGCTCTTCGTGGTGGTCGAGTGGGCCGCCCGTCGGGAGGGCTCCCGGATCCCCACCTTCGGCGACGTCTGCGCCTACGTCATGCGATACGAGGTCGGCCCGGTGCCGGTCGGCCGGATCGCCCTGTTCGGCTTCTGGTGGTGGATGGGCTGGCACTTCTTCGCCCGCTGAACGTTTCCGGAACCCCAGTCCCGCGCAGGGCCGCGCTGACCAGCCGAGCCGCCAAGATCTGACGGTTCGTACTGTCCCGTATGGCGGGAATGCTGCACAGGATGTGGACCTGAACGATAATTTGGGTAAGGGAACTGAACGACACCTAGGGTTGTGGTCGCACCTGTCCCACCCGTGACCAGGTGTGGCAACCCGTCGCAGATCGCCTGCCTCCCAGGGTCAACCGACCCGGGGCTCACGCCGTCCCGGCCGTCTCGCCCGGAGATCCCGGACCCGCCGTACCGGCCGATCAGCAGGATCCCTGTCGCGGTGGACCGCGCCGTGCGGTGCCACCCACCCTGGAAGGAGCCACGTCATGGCCGCCAAGCCGACCAAACCCAAGCCGGAGAACACCGACGAGGCCCGCGAGCAGGCTCGTCGCGCACTCCAGACGTCGATGGACACCCGCCAGTGACCGAGTTCGCCAGCGGCGTGAGGCGCCAGATCCGGCCGCCGGCCGGACCCGTGCGCATCGTTTCCGATCGTCCTTCGTGCCGGCCGACGAGCCGGCCGACTCCGCCCGCACCGGCCTGCCGGACGGCCTCGGACCGTCCCGGACAGCCGGTGCGGCCGTGTGTCGGGTGAGGACAGTTGGCCAGTCCTAGCCGGCAGGTCGATGTTGATATATTGCTTCCCCAACGGGGCCCGGTCGGCCGGGTGACCGCCCCCGGGGTCTGACGGGGAGGCGTGATGACGCAGCCGGTGCGGGTCAACGTGCCAGGGTTGCGGACGGTGGGCGGCGAGATCGTCGGTCACGGCACCGAACTGAAGCGCAATGTCACGGCGGTCGAGGGTCAACTGGTGCCCCCGGGCGGGCCCGGGGTGAACGGCTGGGCCACCCTCGACGCGACGACCAGGGCCTCCGACGGCTGGGAGGCATATCTCAACGGGCTCGGCGGCCGGATCGAGGCGGCCGGACAGTCCCTGATCGACTCCGCCGACAACTACCAGGGCTCGGACCAGCGCGCCGGCCAGCGGCACGGCGGGATGCGGGTCCAATGAGCGCGCGGATCGGTCGACCTGATCGCTCGGCGTTTGACGGCGGGGCGTGCCGATGAGCGGCGTGACCTTCGAGATGGTGCTGAACGCCGACCCGGAGGCGTGGCGGAAGGCGGCGGCCGGCTGGGACCGGCTCGGCAGGTCGACCGACGAGCGGGCGGACGCGCTGGCGCTGTCGACTCGGCGGCTGCCGGACGTCTGGGAGTCCGGCTCGGCATCGCAGGCAGCCGGTGCGCACTGTGACGGTCTGCGCAAGGAACTCGACTCCGCCTTCCCACCGGTGCTGCTGATCGCCCAGGCACTCGCCCAGCACGGCACCGACGTCGCGGAACTGCGGGCCCGGGCCGAGGAACTGGTCGAGCAGGGCCGGGCCGCACACGTCACCATCAACCCGGACGGGTCGATGACGATGGACCCGGCGCACGCCAACGAGTGGACCGCGCGGTCGATGTCCAGTCTGGTGTGGCAGCGGGACGCGCTGCTCAAGGAGGCCGCCGAGCTGGACGCCCGGACCGCGAAGGCGATCGCGGAGAACACCGCGACCGCCTCCGGTACGCCATCGGCCAAGGTGGACAGGTCCAGCGTGCCGGCCAAGGGGACCGATCCGGCCGACGTGAAGAAGTGGTGGGACTCGCTCTCGTCGGCACAGCGCCGGTACGTCATGTCGGAGTACCCGGAGCTGATCGGCTCGCTCGACGGGGTACCGGTGGCGAGCCGGGACATCGCCAACCGGATCGTGCTGGACCGCGAACTGGACGGGCTGACCCAGCGCCGGGCCGACCTGGACGCCCGGGAGGCGCACATCCGGGCCATGGTCGAGCAGGGGCGCGGCGCGGAACTCTATCCGGACGCCGGTAACCCGGCCGGGGCGGCGCTGGCGGAACTGGAGAAGATCAAGGAAGAGCGGGAGCGGATCGACGGCAGCCTGCGCGGGCTGAACCGGATCGACGACCGGCTGGAGGATCCGGGCAAGCCGCGGGCGTACCTGATCGGGCTCTCCACCGCGGACGACGGCCGGGCGATCGTCTCGGTCGGCAACCCGGACGCCGCCGACAACGTGCTGACATACGTTCCCGGCACCGGCGCCGAACTGTCCAAGGTGGGCGGCGACATCGATCGGGCCGACCGGATGGCCCTGGACGCCAAGCGGGTCGACCCGAGCCAGGAGACCGCCGCGCTGCTCTGGCTCGGCTACGACGCGCCGGACTCGATCGCCTGGAACGCACCCTTCGACGGCTCGGCCGAGGGCGGTGCGCCGGAACTCAACCAGTTCCAGAACGGCCTGCGGGCCACCCACGACGGAGAGCCCTCCCGCAACGTCGTCCTCGGGCACAGCTACGGTTCTACAGTGATCGGGCACGCCGCCACCGGCGCCGGGATCAACGCCGACGCGGTGGTCTTCGTCGGCTCGCCCGGGGTGGACACCAACTCGGCGACGGAGCTGAAGGGCGTCTCCCCGCACGAGGTGTGGGCGACCAGGGCCGAACACGACGCCATCAAGCGGGTACCCGACTGGGACCTCGCGCACGGCAACGACCCGACCCGGGAGGACTTCGGCGGCCGGGTGTTCAGCAGCAACCCGGGCGACCCGGACGACGAGGGGGCGACCCACTCGGCGTACTGGGACGACGGGAACCTGGCCCGGGAGAACATCGCGTACATCGTGACCGGGCAGAACGGCAAGGTCACCTGATGGCCGCGCGGCGCTGGCGCACCGGCGTACTGGCGGCGGCCCTGATGGCCGGCCTGGCGACATCGGCATGTGGAGGAGACGAGGACGTGCAGCCCACCGTCACCGCCGTACAGGCGGCCCAGCGGGTCGAGGAGATCCTGCGGGAGGCACATTCGCAGCTCCCGCCCGGCGCCGAGCTGAAGCCGTTCGGCGACAGCGGCACGCTGCCGTGCGACGACCCGACCGACGGTGGCCCGGCCGGCCGGGTCTTCGTGGAGCAGCAGTACGAGGTGGTCTTCCCGGCGAACTGGCCCGCCGACCAGGCGTTGCCGAAGCTGGCCGACTACTGGCAGCAGCGCGACTACAAGGTGGTCAACGACCTGCGGGAGCGCAGCGATCCCCGGCTGAGCGTCGAGGACCCGGCCGACGGCTACCGGATCAGCGTCACCGTCTACAACCGGGCGCCGGGGTCGGTCGACATCTATCTGATCGGCAGCTCACCGTGCGTCTGGGAGCACGGCACGCCCGATCCGCAGTGAGGTAGCGGTCGGCCCACCCCTGGTCGGCCAGATCGGTCCGCACGTCGAGGTCGCACCGCCGGCGCTGCCGGTCGCCCCCGACACCCTGCCCGCCCGACCCAGCGCGGAGGCCGCGGTCGGGCACTGCCTCGAATATCTCGAACTCGCCGTCGCCCGTCGCGTTCCCGACGACCCGCCCAGCCGATCCCGGTAACGCAGACCCCGACTCCGGTCGTGGCCGACGATCCCGTACCACTGAACCTTTTTCAACCTCCCCTTGCGGTCCGACGGACCGCAAGGCCGGACGCGGTGCGTCAGCGCCGCGCGGTCCAGGTTGAAAAAGGTTCACTCATCCGCCGGCTCGCCCGGCACCACGCCGGCCAGCCCGTCGCCCTGCACTAGGACGGCGTCACCTGAGTTTGGCCGCCAGGGCGGTCAGCGGAGCTTCGAGCTCGCCAGCACCGCCTCAGCGGCGGCGAGTTCCGCCTCCGTTGCGGCACGGAGGTCCTGGAAGTAGTCCGGGTGTCGCCGGATCTCCTCCTCCTGGATCTTCACCTCGGCGGCGTGCCACACCTCGACCAGGTCTGTCTGCTCCTCGCAGCGAACAACGGCGACCGCCACCGCTCTCTCTTCGCTCGACGCGGTGCTCTCTTCGCTCGACGCGGTGGCCTCTTCGCTCGACGCCGCGGCGGCGTCATCCGCCCACCATCGTGGATCGGACATGGCCGCGAAGGGGTCCTGATAGTCGAAACCCAGGTTGCGGACGCAGTCCCGCCAGGCGTCCATCGCCACCACGACGCGCTGTTCACGCTGGGACTCGTCCAGCGACGCGCGGTCCAGCTTCCGCAGCAGATCCAGGTCCGCGCTCTTCTCCGGCCGGAGCCGGGTGGCCGCCTCGCGTCCGCACCCGTCCGCACCGAAAACCGCCGACTGCTGGCTCTCGCTGAGGGCGTTGTCGCGCCGGTCGTACCGCTGTTCGACATCCAGCGGCGTGAGCAGCCCAGCCGGGACATGGAAGCCGAACCGCTCGGCGATGCTCATCTCGATGACGCCGTACCGTCGGCGGTTTCTCAGGTCCTTCAGGTCCGTGGGCCGCTCAATGATCTCCCAGTCGTGTCCCCTCGCCGCCATGCATTCCTGGGTGAGCACATCCTGGGCGTTCGCCATGATGTACAGCCCGGCCAGCGAGAGCGTGTAGGCGTCGAACGGTAGGCGCAGGTTCTCGACCTCAGCGGTCGGCGGGAAGGGCTCGACGTCCCGCGAGGACCGCGGTGACTCAGGTGCGGCACAGCCGGCTACCAGGAGGGCAACGACAAGAATTCGTCCCGATCGCAGAATCATTTTCGCTCCAATGTCGCCAGGTGCTGGCACACCGGTTCTCCCGTGTGCCAGCACCTGTGTCGCGGTTCACTCAGGCAACTCGATCGGTCGCTACCTCAGACTCGCTTGAGGGAGCTGGCCTTGTTCGAGAAGTTGTTGTTCCCGAAGTTCGAGTCATAGGAATTTGCCTGCGCGTAGTAGGTGCTGGAGCCCCCGCACCCCGGAAGGTCCCACATCCTGACGGCGTGGCTCCGGTAGTTGCGCATCGCATTCGCGTCGTTGTCGATGCCGCTCGGCAGGTTGCGGCAGGTAGTGGTGGGTGCGAACTGGAACTCCCGGTCTTGATAGCCGTTGGTCTCGTAGAGGCAGAACGTGTTGGCGGGGCAGTCGGCGAAGGCGGGACCCGCGGCGACACCGACGGAGAGGACGGACATGGCCGCAGTCGCGAACACCGCCACGATCTTGTGCTTCACGTGATACGTCTCCATTCTGAGCTGAGGCTCGTTGCGGATCGATCGATGTGCCAAGCGTGCCACCGGTGCCCGGAATGGTCGTTGGCGCGCCGTACACATTGTCTTGACGATGTGTCCACCCGCGTGGCGCGATCTTCGATGTGCCACTCCGGCGGGCCCCGGTCCTCGGCAGGTTGGGGCCGGGGCTCTGATGTCACAAATCTTCTGCCCAGCGCGTCGAGATATGGTGATGAGGCGACCGCTCTATTGATCGTTGACGGGGGACGTTGATGATGGAGACTGTCACATTCCAGACTGAAGACTTTCCTGTGGCCGATCGGTTTGCGATCTGGTGCGAACGAATGACCCAACTGATGGGGCCGATGGAAATGGCGAGCGAGCATGCCCCTGACTTCCAGGCGCGGGCGCGGGTACTGCACCTTGGCGCCCTACAGGTGTGGCCCATGGCACTTCAGCCGATGCGGTTTCGGCGAACGGTACGGCTGCTTCGGGAGTCCGCGTCCGAGCGGTACCACATCTCGCTGGTCCTCAGCGGAGCGCTCGACGTGCGCCAGGACGGCAAGCACGCCGTACACGGCCGACACGACCTGTCTGTCGTTGATCTGTCCCGGCCCTTCGACTGCCGTCTGATCGGCGGCGGGCACCTGACCATGATCGGAGTCGAGGTCCCCAAGGTCCTGTTGCCGCTGCCCGAGCAGAGGGTCGAGAAGCTCCTGGCACGGCGATTGCCGGGGAAGGGCGGAATCGGGGCTCTGCTGGTGGGGGTCATTACCCGGCTCTGTGGGGAGACCGACGGCTACCGACCGGCGGACGGCCCACGACTGGGCGGGGTCCTGATCGATCTCTTGTCGGCGTTGTTGGCCCACACGCTCGACGCCGAGAACGTACTTCCATCGGAAACGCATCGCCGGACCCGGGCGCTGCGGATTCGGGCGTTCATCCAGCGGCACCTCCACGATCCGCGGCTCACTGTCAGCACCATCGCCGCCGAGCACCACATCTCCGTCAGCTACCTGCACCGGCTGTTCGAGACGGAGGGCGTCACCGTCGCGGCGTGGATCCGTGAGCAGCGCCTCGGACGGGTTCGCCGGGACCTCGCCGATCCGGCGCTGGCCACCACTCCGATCCACGAGGTAGCCAACCGTTGGGGCTTCGCCGACCCCGCGACGTTCAGCCGGACCTTCCGCTCGGTCTACGGCATATCTCCCAAGGACTACCGTCGGCGACATACTCAGGGTGGACGCCCGTCTTCAGATCACCGGGAGCTGTTGAGCCAGAGCACGGCCTCGGCAAGGTTGGCGAGGTAGGCGATCGTGTCTGGCAGCGCGACCGTCAGAGCCGGTCGAGCTCGGTGAGGCCGATGTCGAGATCGAAGGGTAGGGCCAGCTTGAGCCGGCCGTGGAAGATGCTGGTCGGCCGGTAGACACTCCGCGGCCCTGCCAGGCGGCTCGCGGTTGGCGACCCTCCCGACACGGTCGGCGGACCTGCCGCCGCAGCCGACCACCTTCGCCGACCGACAGGATTCGTCTCGAATTGAGGACGCGGCCTCCCGGCACCAACCACGGAAGCTCGTGGTCATTTCATCCAATGTCACCCGAAAGGCAGTGGCGGTTGCGGGTCCAGCGGTAGCCTGCGGCGGTGCCGGCCGGTCGGCAGACTGATTCCCGACCTTGTTACGGGTGGCATCGATCCGACACCTGCGAATAACGTTGCCGTGTGTCGCATTCGGGCCGCGCACAGTGGCGGGCATGCATCCGGGACGAGCGGGCCGGAATCCGCGGTGCCGGCATCGTCCTCGGCGACCGGCACGTGCTGACCTGTGCACACATTCTCCTTCCGGTGCCCCATGACGAGCCGGGCGGCGCCCACGGCAGACCGTCCCGGGACTTCGAGGTGGAACTCGTCGGGCATCCCGGCGTACCGGCGGTCCGGGCCGGGGTGGTTGACGGCTGCTGGAGGCCGCCGCAGGACGACCAGCGGGCCGACCTGGCCCTGCTCGGGCTCGCCGAGCCGCTGCCGTCCGGCACCGGTCCGGTGCTGCGCCGGCTGCCGTCGGGTGCGCGTCGCGCGGTACGGATGTTCGGCTTCCCCGCGACCGTCCCGACCGGGGTCTGGGCCCGGGCCCGGCTCGCCGGGGACGGCGGGCCCGGTGGTGAGTGGATCCAGCTCGACTCCGAGCCGACCGGTCCCGCCGTGGAACCCGGGTTCAGCGGCACGGCGGTCTTCGACGAGGAAACCGACCACGTGCTGGGGATCGTGGTCAGCTACCTCGCCGGCCGGGGCTCGGCACTGTCCTGGATGATCCCGGTCGAGACGATCATCAGATACCTCCCCCGGGTGCGGGAGTGGGTCAGCGGCGACTCGGCGGTCGACGCGAGCTTCGCCGCGCCGGCCGGCCCGGTGCCCACCGACGAGACGGTCGTCCGGCAGCTCACCGACTTCCTCGCACCCGGCGCCCCGCCGGACTCGCGGATCATCGTCACCGCGCCGGGTTCGGCTGCGCAGGCCGCCCTGCGCGACGTCGTGCTGCGGACCAGTCGGGAGTTCCGGCCCACCGACCGGGGCGGGCCCGCACCGGCACCGGCCGCCGCCGGGGAGTCCCCAGCGGGCCGGATCGACCTGGCGCTCGATGTCTCGGGCCGGACGGTGGACGAGGTCAGCAGCCGGATCGTCAACTGGATGAGCGTCGGTGCCGACCCGGGGAAGTCGCTGGCCGACAGCCTGGCCGGCGATCCGCCGCCGATGAACCTGGTGCTCGACGGCGTGGACCGGGCGGCCGACCCGGCCGCGCTGGTCGCCGAGGTGGTGCGACCCATCGCCGACCGGGTGGCCGGACGCGACCTCCGGCTGCTGCTGGTCTTCCACGACGACCACGCGCCGAGCCTCGGGTACGCCGCGCTCGAACTGCTGGCCGCCCGGGTCGCCGACGTACGGGCCGCGGAACAGGCTGCCCGGGAACGGTACGCGTACGTCGCCGCCCGGGTCAGGCCGGTACCGGCACCGTCCTCGCACGAGCCGGGGCTGCGGCTGCGACTGACCGCGTTGCGGGCGGCCGCCACCCGAGCCGGCGACAGCCCGCTGCTGCCCGGCATCGAGTCGTGCCGGCGGAAGGCCGACCGGGCACTTGACGCCGCCAGGCAGGCACGCCGGCAACTGGAGGCGGTGCTCGACGAACGCGACCGGTTGCGGGACCGGCTCGACGGCTACCGGGCTGGCGTACCGGCACCGCTGCGGGAGGACCGGGAACTGACCGCGCTCTACCGCGAGGCCCACGAGGCGCTCTGGCAGGGGCCGGCCGACCTGGCGGCCTGCGCCGTGCTGGTCGACCGGTACGCCACGGCGATCCGGCGGCGGGCCGCCGAGGCGGAGGACCGTCCCGTTGATCGTCGACCCGCCGAGGTGGATGATCCAGGACCGCGCGACGGCCGGGACGAGCGGCCGGGTGCGGCGCGGTGACGGAGAAGTGCAACCGCCCGGGCTGCACCGGGTCGGTGGACGAGACCGGCTTCTGCGACACCTGCGACCGGCGTCCGCTGCCGCCCCCGGCCGCCGGGCCGCCGCCTGCCGTCACCGGCTCCACGGCCTCCGGCGGCTCGTCCTGGCTGGTCGGCGGCCTGGTGTCGATGCCGGAGTTGCAGCCCGCCGACCCGGTCAGCCGGCTGCGCGGCGACACCGAGGTACCCGAGTCGAGCCGGTTCTGCGGCCACTGCCAGGCCGAGGTCGGCCGGGGATACGCCGGCCAGCCCGGGCTGGCGGAGGGATACTGCGGCCGGTGCCGCGCACCGTTCTCGTTCGTGCCGAAGCTGCGCCGGGGCGACCTGGTGGCCGACCAGTACGAGGTCGACGGCTGCCTGGCCCGGGGCGGTCTCGGCTGGGTCTACCTGGCCCGGGACACCCACCTCGACGACAACCCGGTCGTCCTCAAGGGACTGATCACCAACGACGAGGCGGCGCTCCGGCTGGCGGTCGCCGAACGCCGCTTCCTGACCACCATCGAGCACCCCAACATCGTCCGGATCTTCAACTCGGTCACCCACCGCGATCCGCGTACCGGCGAGCGGGCCGGCTACATCGTGATGGAATACCTCAACGGGCAGTCGTTGCAGGACGTGCAGGAGGCCGCCGCCCGGGGTACCGCGCCGCTGCCGATCGAGCACGTGCTCGCGTACGGGCACGAGATCCTCGCCGCGCTGGAATACCTGCACGGCAGCCGGGGCCTGCTCTACTGCGACATGAAGCCGGCGAACGTGATCCGCTGCCCGGACCGGATCAAGGTGATCGACGTCGGCGGCGTACGCCGGATCGACGACCGCACCAGCCCGGTGGTGGGTACGGACTTCTTCCAGGCCCCACCGGACGAGATCCGGCGGCACGGCCTGACCGTCCGGTCGGACATCCACACCGTCGGCCGGACGCTCCAGGTGCTCTTCGAGGTCAGCGAGGAGGGGCGCCGGGCGGCCCCGGCCGACCCCGACGGGATCGCGTTCGGCGTGGAGTCGTTCGTCCGACTGGTCAACCGGGCCGTCGCCCGACACGACCGCCGGTTCGCCACCGCGGCGGAGATGTCCCAGCAGCTCAAGGGAGTACTCCGGGAGGTGCTGTCGCTGCGTACCGGCCGGGCCCATCCGGTCCGGTCGGCGGTCTTCGCCCCGACCCCGGTGCTGCTGGACGGCGGGCTCGGCGCCGTACCGGGGCTCGACGTCTGGATCCGGGGCACGAGCGGGCTGCTCGACGTCGCGCCGCCGTCGCCGTCCTGGGCGGCCGGCGGGCTGCCGCTGCCGATCGTGGACCCGGACGACGAGGCGGTGGACCTGCTGGCGACCGCCGGGGCGGCGGACCCGCGTGGGCTGATCGAGAAGCTGGCCAACTCCGGGCTGCGCTCGGTCGAGGTCCGGCTCGCGCTCTGCCGGGCGTACCTGGAAGCGGGTGATCCGGACAGTGCGGCCGGCTCCCTGGAAGCGGCGGTCTCCGGCCTCGGCGCCCGGGCCGATCACGACTGGCGGATCCGTTGGCACCGGGGCCTGCTCGGGCTGGCCCGCGCGGACGTGCCGACCGCCGAGACCGAGTTCGACGCCGTCTACTCCGACTGCCCTGGCGAGATCGCCCCGAAGCTCGCCCTCGGCTTCTGCGCCGAACACCTGGCCGAATACTCCCGGGCGACCCGCTGCTACCGGGCGATCTGGCAGCGGGACCGGAGTGAGGGCAGTGCCGCCTTCGGGCTGGCCCGGCTGCGGCTGCGCGACGGCGACCGGGCCGGGGCGGTGGACATCCTGGACGAGGTGCCGAGGGAGACCCTGCACTACGAGCGGGCCCGGGTGGCGGCGATCCGCATCCTCTGCGGCCGGCTGCCCTCCGGCGGACCGACCCCGGGCGACGTCGCCGAGGCGGTACGCCGGCTGCCCGCACTGCACCTCGACGGCGGCAACGCGACCGGGGAGGCCAGGGACAGGTTGACCGCGCTGGTCCAGACGGCGGCGCTCGGCCTGTTGGAGGGCGGTGCCGGGGACGGCCTCGGCAACGGCGGCGAGGTGCTCGGGCCAGAGCCGACCGTGGACGACCTCCGGCGGCGGCTGGAGCGGTCGATGCGGGTGCTCGCCGCGCAGGCCCGGACGATCGAGGACCACGGCGCGCTGGTGGACCTCGCCAACGCGGTACGGCCGAGGACCCCGTGGTGAAACCGACCGTGGTGAACCCGACCGTGGTGACCATCCGATGGGAGGTGCCGACGTGACGCCAGGACCCGGCGGGGGCGGCCCGCCACACGCCTTCGGGCTGGAGGTCGTGCAGAACCCGTACCGGTCGACCTCGGACACCGGGATGGCGGTCGTGCTCAGGGTGACGGCGCGGTCCCCGGCCGAGGCGGTGGTGCCGGCGCCGACCTCGGCCGGGGTGGTGGTGCTGGTCGACTGTTCCAGCTCGATGGGCTATCCGCAGGCCAAGATGACGGCGGCGAAGCAGGCCACCCGGGCGGCGATCGACACCATCCAGGACGGCAGCAGCTTCGCCATCGTCGCCGGCACCGACACCGCCCGGATGGTCTACCCCGAACGGGCGACGACGGCGGTCGCCAGCGAGAGCACCCGGGCGGCGGCGAAGCGGGCCACCGGACACCTCTACGCCGGCGGCGGTACCGCGATGGGGCGCTGGCTGCGGCTGGCGGACCAACTGCTGGGTCCGTACCCGGATCTGGTGCGGCACGTGATCCTGCTGACCGACGGCCGGAACGAGCACGAGACTCCGGAACAGCTCGAAGAGGTGCTGACCGGCTGCGCGGGCAATTTCGTCTGCGACGCCCGGGGCATCGGTGAGGACTGGGACCACCGTCAACTGCTGCGGATCGCCTCGGTGCTGCGGGGCACGGCCGAGGCGATCGGGCAGGTCGACGAGCTGGTCGCCGACTTCCAGTCCATCATGGACAGGGCGATGGGCAAGCAGGTGGCCGACCTGCGGATCCGGCTCACCACCGCCCCCGGCGTGCGGGTCCGGTCGGTACGCCAGGAGACGCCGACGCTGGCCGACCTCACCGAGCACGCGACCGTGCTGGACGACCGGACCACCGAGTTCTACACCGGCTCCTGGACCGGTGACGAGAGCCGCGACTTCCTGGTGGACCTGGCGATCGGCTACGGGTCGGACGGTGACCGCCCGCCGCTGGAGGAGGAGGTCCGGGCGGCCCGGGTGGACCTGCTGATGGCGGGCGAGCGGTGCGCCGACCCGCGACCGATCGTGCTGCGCTGGACGGACGACCCGGTGGCGCCGACCCGGATCGAGCCGCTGGTCGCCCGGCACCTGGGGCAGGAGGAACTGGGCGACGCCGTGGCCGCCGGCTGCGACGCCCTGGAGGCCGGGGACCGGCAGACCGCCGAGGCGCAGCTCGGGCTCGCCGTCGGCCTGGCGGAGCGGCTCGGCAACACCGAGGTGCTGCACCGGCTGGCTGGTCTGGTGGAGATCACCGGCGACTCCGACCGGCCGGTACGGCTCAAGGCGGACTGGACCAGGAGCGCACTGCTGCGGGTCGCGGTCAGCTCGGTGATGGTCGGGGGCGCGGAGCCGCCGTGGGCCGCCCGCCAGCCCCGGCCCTCGCCGCAGTCCCCGTCGGCACCCGAGCCGGCGCCGGGGACCGGTACCGCCGACCAGGTCTGTCCCTGCGGGCGGATCTCGCCGCCGGAGGCGGTGGTGTGCGACGCCTGCCGCCGCCCGTTCCGCGAGCCGGCGGCCGGGGCTGAGGGGGCCTGATGACGACGGAGCTGGCGGCGAGCAGTGCGGTGCGGCCGAGCACGACCCGGCGTACGCTGCTGCGCCTGCTCGGCTGCCTGCTCGGCACGACCGTGCTGGTGCTGGCCAGCTCGCTCGCCGTGGTCTGGGGCACCCACCGCACCGCCGAGACGGTACGCACCCGGAGCCTGCCCGCGGTGATGGAGCTGGCGGCGGTGCGTACCGCCCTGGTCCGGGCCGACACCGCGGCGATCACCAGCTTCCAGACCCGGCAGGCCGGACTCGTCGGGCCGGGCGAGGAATACCAGAACCAGATCGCCGCCGCCAGCCAAAGCCTGGCGCAGGCCGCCGAGGACATCGGCTCCGGCGACACCAGCAGCCGGCAGATCCAGGTCGTGGAAGGGCTGCTGGTCACGTACATCAGCCTGATGGGGCAGGCGCACGCGCACTACCGGCAGAGCGGGGCGGATGGCCTGGCCACCGTCTACGCCTGGTACGCCTCCCGGCTGCTGTACTCCGACGGCGGAATCCTCGCCCAGCTCGACACACTGCTGGCGGCGGAGACCGCGACGCTGGAGACGCGGCTCTCGTCCGGATGGCTGAGCCCCGGCACGACGCTGGTCTGGGTACTGCCGGTGCTGTTCCTGCTGCTGCTCCTCGTCGGCGCGCAACTCTTCCTGCGCCGACGGTTCCGCCGGGGCGTCAACTGGGGGCTCGCCGCCGCCACGGTGCTGCTCGTCGTGCTCACCGCCGGTACGTCGTTCGTGCTGGTCTCGAACGAGCAGCTCGCCGACGCCCACGCGGAGCTGTCGGAGGTCCGCCGGCTGTCGGCGGAGCAGGCCGCCGGAGCCGATCAGGAGGGCATCACCGCGCTCGACGGACTCCTCGCGGGCTTCTGCTCCCCGGCGGGTGGGTGCGAGGTGCGCAGCGACGTGTTCCGCAGCCGGCCCGACGCCGGGTCCCCGGCCGCGCCGCCGTCTCCGTCGGCGTCCGCGATGCCGGTGGCGGACCGCGACGTGCTGCGCCGCGCGGAGGAGGTCGACGACCAGGCGGCGTTGGCCACCGGGGCGACCTCCGGCGCGTTTGTCGTACTGCTTCTGGCGTCGCCGATCGCGCTCCTCGTCTGGTTGGGGCTGCGGCCGCGCATCGAGGAATACCGGTACCGGTCGAGATGAGACTCTCCATGCGACGCAAGCTTGCCGAGCTGGCCCTGTTGCCGGTACTGGTCGTCGGGTTGGGCCTGGGCGGCTGCCTGGGACAGCGTGACGGGGAGACGGTGACCGTGCTCGCCTCCTGGACGGGCGCCGAGGAGGAGAGCTTCCGGGCCGTACTGGACGCGTTCACCGAGCAGTACGGCGTCGAGGTCGACTACCGGGGCACCCGGGCCGTACGCCAGATCCTCCTCGCCGAGGTGCAGAAGGGCACCGCGCCGGACGTCGCGGTGCTGCCGACCCTGAGCGAGATGGCGGCGTACCTCCGACGGGGAGTGCTCCGACCGCTCGACGGCGATCCCGCATCCTCGATGAGTCCGCAGTGGCGCAGGCTGGCCCAACTGAACGCGGGCGGCGGGCTGGACGTGGTACCGATCAAGGCTGACCTGAAAAGCCTTGTCTGGTACCTCCCGGAACGGGCGCCGTTCGGCCCGGCGGGACCGCCGGGAAGCTGGGAGGCGCTGGTCGAGACCAGCCGGTCAATGGCGGCGGCGGGGAGGACGCCGTGGTGTCTGGGTATGAGCGCCACCCCGGGCTCCGGGTGGCCGGGGACGGACTGGATAGAGGACATCCTGCTGCACCGCTCCGGGGTGGCCGCCTACGACGCCTGGTCAGCCGGTCGGCTCGGCTGGAACTCACCGGAGGTACGGGCGGCCTGGGCGGCGTGGGGCGAGCTGGTCACCGGCCCGGGGATGGTCCGGGGCGGCAGCGCCGCCGCTCTGCTGACCGAGTTCACCGATGCCGGCAAGCCGATGTTCACCAGCCAGCCCGGCTGTCTCCTCGAACACCAGGCATCGTTCGTGATCGGCATGCGGGCCGGCTATCCCGACGACGAGCCGGGCGGGGTCATCCAGGCGGCGGATGTCCGAGGTGCGGACTACTTTCCCTTCCCGACCTTTGGCGGCGCGGACCCCGGCGCGGAAGGCCGGGACGGCTCGGTGGTGTCGGCCGACTTCGCCGGCCTGTTCAGCGACAAGCCGGTGGCCCGGCGTCTGGTCGAGTTCCTGGCCACGGACCAGGCCCAGCGGATCTGGCAGGGCAGCAGCGCCGGCAGCTTCTTCTCGGTCAACCGGGAGGTGCGGCCGAGCGTCCCGGCCGAGCCGGCGTTTGCCAACCGGCCGGACCGACGGCCCGAGGTGAGCGAGAGGGTCGCGGAGACGCTGACGGCGAGCCAACGCCCGCTGTGTCTGGACGCCTCGGACGTGATGCCGAGCGCCATGGCGAACGCGTTCCAGCACGCCGTACTGGAGTTTCTGCACGATCCGGACCGGCTCGGCTCCCTGTTGGCCGATCTCGAACGGCTCCGCGCCTCGATCGGGCCGGACGAGTGGCTGCCGGGCGCGTGCAGCGGCCCGGCGTAGCAAGAGTCGGGCTTCCGCCGCTTACGTCTGGTTCTGCCACTGCTCGGCGAGCGCTTCGGCCTGAAGCAAGAAGTCGTCCAGTTCCTGTTGAGACAGGTTCTCGTCGGAGACGAGCTTGAACAGTAGTTGCCCCTCGATCTCGGTGATCGTGCCGACGTCAAGACGGTCGATCGTCTCCGCTACTCCGGGCAAATCCATGTCGAGCGTGGCGCAAGTCAGCGCCTCGGCCTCCTTCGCCGGGAGGTCCCGGCCCTCCGACAGGAAGGTCCGGGTCTCCGCGACGAACCTGATAATGTCGTCCAAATCCTTGTTCTGCCCGAATCGGCGATGGACGGCGAGATTGAAGGCGAACCCGATGATGGCGGCTGGGGTGCCCTTTCCCTGCCTCTCGAACTCCGCGACGAGCGCGTCGTACGAATCCCAGTCCTGTTGCAGCATTGCTTTGAGAAACCGTGTGTTGTCGTGCATCGTCGTTATTGCCTTTCCGGGTTGTCCTGGTGGTCCTCTTTGGCTCTGGCCTTGCGGCGGATCTTCGCGGCCACCTCGGCACCTTTGATCCCCAGCAGGGTGAGCGCGAACGCGGCAAGCAGCGCATCACCCGCTGTTGCGGACTCGGTCTTGGCTGACCGGATCACTGGCTTGGGTGTCTTCGCGACTGCCACCCCGCCGGAGCCTGTGGCATTCTGGATGGCCGTTGCCACCTTCTTCGCATGCTGAAGGCCGTCGTCGGCATTGCGGACGGCTGCAGTCCGGCCGAGCAACTTTGCGGAGAGAGGGCCTTGGTCCAACCCGGCGGCAGCGAGCTTGTCGCCTCCAGGTGTCGCCTCCGGTGCGGAGGAGCGGGGTGGCACGGTGCCGGGGGCGATGATGTTGACGTAGGTGGTGAAGTGCTCGGCGGCTTCGGACAGGAGTCGTGCGGTCTTGCCGGCCTTTTCTGCGGCGGTGCGGGTGTCCACGACCGCCTTCCGCATGGACCGGTCGTCCGTGCCATGGGACGCTTCGGTGTACTCGGCCTGAGCCTGCCTGGCATTCTCCGCTGCGCGCTTGGCGGTCACGGCGGCCTCGTCGATGATGCCGATGACGGTACGGAACCCTGCCACGACATCGCCGATGGAGGTGTCGGCCATCAGAGCCTCGATGCGTATTTGCGTGCGGATTCCGCGCCGGACTGTATTAGTTCGGTTACCCGCGACGACTCTCGCAGCGCCTCTTTGAGCCTCGTCAGGCCCGCCTCGACCTCCGGGTGTGCGCTGTCGTGGGCGGTTGCGGCGGCTAGGGACCGGGCCTCTTCGGCTCGGCCCTGGACCACCTGCATCAAGGCGCTGCCGTCGTTGGCTGCCTGTTCGCCTTGTCTGATGGTCGCCTTGACCTGAGTGATGTCCATCAGGCTTGTCCCGAGTCGCTTGCGGCCCGATCTCTGTCAGCCGAGGACGCTGGCGTATTCGCGGGCTGCGGCGGCGCTGCCCTGGATCATGGTCGCGGCTTCGGTAAGACGCTGCTTGGTCTGCTCGGCACGGTTGATGGCCTCGGCGATCTTCGGATGGCCGGTGCCGGCGGCGACGGCGCGGAGTCGGGCGAGGACCTGCTCGGTGTTCTCCATGGCGGAGCGGATCTGGTTGAGGGTGGTATTGCCCTGGTCAGCGGCCTGAGCAAGTGCGGCCTTGACTTCCTCGATGCTGGCCATCGCGATCCTCCCCGGTTGCCGGCGGCGCGATCCACCAGCACAGGTGGGCCTGGCTCGCCGTCACAGTTGCGTGGTCGACCGAACACTATCCGAGAGGGGGTGGAGGGCGCAGCCCCGGTGGATCGTCGCTCGACGGGTTGTCGCGTTGGCTACTCCGGCCTGGTGACGAAGACGCCCTTGCCCTGATGGCCGTAGACGAGACCTTCGGACTTCAGGAGGACTGTGTAGTTGCCGACGCCGTACTTAACTGTAGTTGGGCTGCGGACGGCGGTTGGTCGCCGGGACGAGCAACTTTGATCTAGATCTCCACGCTCGGCTCGTCGTCGTCCTCGGGAAGTAGCCACTTGTCACTGGGTTCGACAAACGTCCCCTTGCCTTGGTGGCGACGCACGAGACGCCGAGCTTCGAGGCGTACGAGCACCATCTTGATCGTCGTTGCTCCGACGGAGTACCGCTCCGTCATCTCGGCGATCGTCGGCAGTTTGTCTCCGGGCTTCAGTCGTCCTTCGACGATGGCGGCCGCATAGGCGTTTGAAATCCGAACGTAGTCCGGCTGTGTAGGCATGTGGGCGCTCCTTGCATGGCACCCCGATTTGATCACGAAGAGCGAGATCCCGACAAGCGTTCGTTGACATAGGCGCCTACTGCGCCTAAGTTCTGTCACGGGCGCTCCTTGCATGGCACGCGGGGCGTTCACCTCCCGGCCGGGGCGGCCAGCGTGTACGGGTTGTCCGTCCCGGCCTCAAGATCGGCCCTGCTCTTGCGGCCACCGTTTGCGGCCGAGGTGGTGGGCCAACCCGTCCATGTCTTGTTGAGCCGAGGAGAGGTTGGTGAGGTCGTGCGTCTTTCGTCGCGCTGGCCGCTGGGCAGTGGTCGTCGAACACCGAGTACGCCGGGGACCGGTTACCGGTCGGCGGCGTACCGGCCGATGTGGCCGTCGCAGGTGCGGGCTCGTCGGTTCACCCCGGTCCGGTTCGGTCGGCGCGGAGTCGACCCGGGGGAGGTGGCGACGTTCCTGGACCGGGTGGCCGGTGACCTGGCCTGGGCATATGCCGAGCTGGCGCGTACCCGGGAGCAGAACGCCCGGATCAAGGACGCGTTGCGCCGCTGGCAGTCCCGACAGGTCGCCTCGCCGCACGGGTTGGCGGGTCGCTGATGGTCGGGCCGGTGAGCGGGGTGCCGGTCGTGCTCTGCCGGAGCTGCGACGGCATGACCTTCACCCTCGACCAGTGCTCCTGCGTCCGGGGCGGAAACCGGCTGCTGATCGAGGACGACCGGACCTCGGCGGGGGAGCCGTACCGGAACTGTGAGCTCTGTCAGGGCGTCGGCACGGTGGCCCGGCCCTGCCACGGGTGCGGGCAGACCGGGCGGCGTCGCGCCCAGCTTGTGCTCAGCGTGGCGAACGTGGACACCGGGGCGGTGGCGTCGGCGAACGTCGTACCCGGAGTGGTGGAACCGGTGCCGTGGCCCGGCGGCGGAGGGTGGCACCTGCCGCTGGCGCCGCTGGTCAGGGAGCTGGCGGCGACGGTCGGTGCCGGCTCGTGGCGGGACGTGCGGGCGCCGGACGGGACGCCGGACGGGCCGGTGGTGTTCCTGCCCCGACAGTGGCGGCCGAGCCTGCCGGAGCCGACCCGCCGCGCCCTGGAGGCGGAGGCGATCGCGACCCAGAGCGGCCAGCCGTGGCACGTCCTACTCGGCCGCACCGCCGCCGCCCCGCCCCGGAACCTCGCCGCCGACCTGGGCCGCTGGTGCCGCCTGGCCGACCTGCTCCATCTCGACCTGGTGGTCGAGGCGCGTCGTCGCGGCCATGCCGACGACCCCGCCTGGAGCGTCCGCTACGAGGTCCCGGGCGGCGAGGTGCCGGCCGAGTCGCGTGGCTGGGCCGACGACCTGCCCGGCGCGGTCGCGGCCACCACCGTCGCCGACGCGCTCTACGGCCTGCGGGAGCGCGGTCGAGCCGCCCCCGCGTACTACCTGACCGGGCGCGACCGGCAGCCGCCGGAAGTCCCGCACGTCGACCTTGACCAGCTCGAACGCCGGATCGTCGCCGACTGCACCGACCTGGGCAGCGGCACGCCGGCGGCCGGCGCGCAGGCGATCTGGCGGGACGGCCGCTGGTGGCACACCAGCCTGCGGATCGCCGGCACCGTCGAGACGTTCGTCGAGCGGAGCACCGGACAGATCGCGTGCCGCCAGGCGGTTGCGCTGCGGCGTGGGTGGCAGCCGCCGGCACCGTCCTGGCAGGGCCCGCCCATCGGGTACGCCGAGTGCCGCGACTGCGACCCGCACAGTCGACTCCGCGCCTGCTCCTGCACGCTGGCTGGTCGGGCCGCCGATCCCGACTGCCGGGCCTGCGCCGGTTCCGGCCGCAGCCCGTCGCCGATGCCCTGCCGGACCTGCCAGGGCACCCGACGGATCCATCACGGGGTGAACGTCACCGTCACCGACCTGGACGGCCGGGTCGTACACCTGACCTGGCGGCCCGGGCAACCGGTGCCGGCGCCGCTCGTCGCCAGCCAACCCGGCGGCCGGCCGGTGCACCAGCTTCCCGACGCCTACCGGCTGGGCACCTGGGCCGGCACCTTCGGGGTACGCCCGGAGGACCTGACCGAACTCGACGGCGCTGCCACCCTCGACCAGGACCTGCGGGACGGCGTCGTCACCCTGCCCCACGTCGGGGCGGACCCGCTCACCTGCTATCTGCATCGGGCCGGCCGGGGGCAGCCCGGTGCCCGGCTGCTCGTCGGCGCCACCCGGCCCGAGGTGCCGACCCTGGCCGAACTCGTCCGGCTCGTCCTCGGCCTGGGGCTGGCGGTCACCGTCACGGCCACCGACCACAGCCGCAACGCCGGAGACCCCCGCCTCGTCCAGGGCGACAGTTGGGACGTCACCGTCGGTCTGCCCGGCGTGCCGGTCGACCCCGCCGCGCCACCCACCCGGAACACCCCGGAGGCCGCGATCGCGTTCTGCCTCGAATACCTCGAACTGGCGGTCGTACGCAGCGTGCCCGACGATCCCACCGAGCCGATCCGGGTGCCGCAGGCACCCCAGCCGAGCACAGTGGACGATCCGGCGCCGCTGGTCCGGCGACTCGCTCGACACCACCCGGGACAGCCGGTCGCCGTGCACTACGACGGCGTCACCTGCCAGCTCCACCTGCGCGAGCGGGACAGCGTCCGGCACCTGACCACCGCGCCGACCCTGCCCGCCGCGCTCACCGACCTCGGCCTGTACCCGACTTGAGCCCCCTCGCGCCGCCGCCACCGGCGGTACCCTGTGGCCCGTGATCGGCGGCGGCTCGGACGGTACGGCGACGGCTCCACCATTGTGGACCCAGGCGCCGCGCCGACGTCGTACCCTCGGCGCGGCGCTTTTGGAGGCCGTCGCCGTAGTCGGCACCTCGCTGCGATTGCTGGTCCGGCACTGGCCGGTGCTGTTCGCGCTCTACTTCGCCGGAGCGGCGGCCCGGGAGTTCGTCGTACTCGGCGCGGTGCAGGTCAGCAAGATCAACGGTGTGCTGGGAATGCTGGTCGTCGTCCTGGGACCGATCGCGACGCTGACCGCGCTGGTGTTGATGCTGCGTGCCCTGCGCCCGTCCCTGCCGTGGCTCTCGGCCGCGACGACCGAGACGGCAGACATCGACTCGACCGAGCCGCCGGACATCGGAACGACCGAGGCGGCGGGAGTGGCAGAGGCAGGGGAGGTGGGGATCTGGCCGGCGGGTGACACCGGCGGTCGCCCGCCGCGCCGCAAGACACTCCTCGACCACCTGGGCAGTGCGCTCGTGCCGTTCCTCGCCGTATACGCCTCCTGGGGGTACCTCCAGGAGGATCTCACCGACTACCTCTACAAGGTCTTCGTCGACACCTACCTCGCCGACGCCGCCATCTTCACCGATCCTGGCCAGGTCGCCGAGAACGCGGAGCGCCGCATGCCGCTCGACCTCACCGGCACGATCCTGGCGGTGGTGGCCGTCGCGGTGGTGCTGCGCTGGCTGCTCGGCAAGTGGCAGGAGCGGTCCCGGATGGGCTGGCTCGGCATCCCCGGCGCCTACGTCGAGGTCGTCTGGATCTCTGTCGTCGCCACCACGGTCGCGCAGGCACAGGACCCGCTGCTGCAATGGCTCCAGGAGCGCCGGATCGTGGTCTGGTTGCTGGACGCCTGGCACACGCTGGTCGACCAACTCGGGCCGCTGTCCGGGCCGGTCCGGGCCGCCGGGGCGTTCCTGGTCGGTGCGGCCGGATCGGTGCAGGTGGCCATCATCGTACCGCTGGCCTGGCTGGCGGTCGGCGCGGTCGTCTACGGCCACCGGCTCACCCCACCTCCGCCGTCCGAGGCCGACCTGGTGGAACGGGCCGCCCGGCGTTGGCGGGCGCTGCCCCGACCAGTACGCGTGGTCGGGGCGAACCTCGGCGCCGACCTCCGCGAGCGGTTCGCGCCGATGGTGCACAGCCTGCGGCTGATGGCGCGGGCCGGACTGGCCCCGATGCTCTTCTTCTGCCTGGCCTTCCTGCTGGCCCAGACCGCCCGGGAGTGGCTGTGGGAGGCGGAGCGGATGATCATCGGCGGGCAGGACCTCGAGTCGATCTGGATGCCGCTCTCCGGGCAGCTGGCGCTGCTCAACGATGCGGTCGGCACCGTGGTGCTGGCCTGCCTGCTCGGCGCCGCCGTCGATCGGGTGCTGCGGATCCAGCCGCCGCCCTCGGCATCCGGCACCGAGAGGTCGACCGCCGAGACGTCGGCAGGAGACCAGCCCGCCGGGGATCAGCCGACCGGCAGCCGGGCGTAGCGCGGCCGCTGGGTCGGCTTGACGATCCGCAGTGCGACCGGGGCGGCCGGGCGGGGCAGCAGGAAGTACGCCTCCGCCTGCAACGACCGCTGCGCGGGGTCGTCCGCGACGCATTGGGTGACCGGCAGCCGCGCACCGCTCAACTCCGGTGGGTTCACGCTGAACAGCCGACCGTCCCCGTCCTCGAGATAGGGCAGGCAGCCGATCAGCGCCTCCGGGGCGGAGAGCTCGAACGCCACCGTCGCCCGCCAGACGCGTACGCCCTCCGGCAGCGTGACCGGCCGGCTGCCGCGCGCCGGTACGGAGGACGCCTCGACCAGTTCGACCAGGCGGATCCGGGCACCGGAGAACTCCACCCACCCGTCGGCTCCGACACCGACCGGTTCGAGGTACTCCGCCCGGGAGTACCGCTCGTAGCCGTCCTTGACGCCCGGACCGAGGGCCAGGAGGAGGGCCGGCAGCAGGGCCAGCAGACCCCATCGGTTACGTCGCCACCAGCCGACCGGTCCGGTGCCCGAGCCACCGGGGGCAGCCGGTGCGGTGGTCACCGGCTCCGAGAGCGGGCGGGAGACGGGCGACGACGTAGTGGAGACGGGTGACGGTGCGGTGGGGACGGGCGAGGGTGCGGTGGGGGCCGGTGAGGCGGTGGGGACGGGCGATGGTGCGGTGGGTGGGCGGGCCGGTTCTGTGCTGGGGGCGGCGGGTGGTGGCGGGCCGGGCTCGACCACGGGCAGCATCGCCGTGTCGACCTCGGCGTACCGCAGGATCACGGTCGGCGGGCCGGTCCACGGTGGCGGTGGGCCGAGCGGATCCCGCCGGGGCGGTGCGGGCGGTGGCGGGCCGAGTGCGTCCAGGCCCTGGCCGGACGGGACTGGCGGTGGCTGGGTCACGGCGCCACCGCCCGCGCGCTCGCCAGCGGTACCGGTGCCGGAGCGCCCGCCCACTCGTCGACCCGCGACCGGTCCACTGCGGGCAGCGGTACCTCGGCCAGGTCGTCCATCCGGATGTCGATCTGCTGCTGGGCGAAGTACGCGGAAAGCCGGGTCGCCGCGTCCCGGGGTACCTCGAAGGCGAGGTCACCCTCGACGGGTATCCCCGGCTGGAGGACCCGGGCGGCACCGACCAGCGACTGGGTGAACCGGGTCGTGGCCCGGAACTCCCGGTCCCGCTGGTCGCGCAGGGCCGCGTACCCGATGCTCGTCGCCTTGTCCCGGGTCGCCAGGCGGACCCGCAGGACGATCCAGACTCCCGCCGTGTCGTACGACTGGCCGCCGTTGGACACCTTCGCGGCGCCCCGGACGTCCAGCACGGTCGCGTCGAAGACCCGGGTCGACACCGTCTCGCCGAACCTGCCCGCCTGGACGAACGGCCGCTCACGGGCCTCGGCACCGCCGCCGTTGATCGGTCGCCAGTTGGCGATGGCCCCGCCCACGGCCAGCGCCGCGAGGATCAGGGTGCCGGCACCGGCCCGGAGACCCATCCGCTGCACGCGGCCGGGCGGCGCCCGGTGACTGCCGACGGAGTCGGGATCCGGGTGCTGGGCCGGTACGGTCATCCGGCCCTCCGGTCCTGCACCGGCACCTCGACCTCGGCCCGGCGCTCGGGGTCGAGCCATTCCCAGGTGTCGCCGATGGTGTCGAGGCGGCGCGTCGTACCCCAGACCTGCACCTTCACGCTCGTCGGCACGGGGGTGCTGTCGTCCTGCTCCCAGAGGAACGCGAGCCGTTCGGGCAGGCCGGGATTGAGATAGGTCGGCTTGCTTCCGTCGCGTACCAGCCGGACCTGGCTCGGCCGCTCCTCGGCGATCCCGGCGACACCGCTCAGCCTGATCGCGTCGTCGAAGTCGGTACGGCTCTCGTCGGCGGTGTTCTCGATCGTCGCCAGTACCGTGAACCAGCGCTTGCCATCACGGAGGTACAGCGTCGGCAGCTTGCCGACCAGCCGGCTGCCGGTCACCGTGACGCTCCACGGCCCGCCGTCGACCGCCTTGCCGACCGCGACCGTCGGCACCTCGGGCTTCGCCACCGTCTCCAGGCCGCCGAACAGGCCCGAGGCGGCGAGCCCGGCCACCCCGGTGCCGAGCCCCAACCAGCGCAGTGGCACCGCCAACAGTCGGGCAGCCAGTCCCGATCGGCCCGCTCCCGGCCCCCCGCCGTGGTTCGACACGGTTCCGGAGCATAGGCACTGGTCGCTGATCGGGCCAGTGCGGCGCGGTCGGTCCCAGGGGATGGGCGCACGGACGGGGCAGCTCGACAGCGCGGCCCGGAAGGTCACCCAGTCAGGAGCGGTAAGCGTCGAGTAGCCTTGTGTTCCTTACAACTGTCATGCCAGGATCGTTCGCGATGAGCCAGCCCACCGCCCCCATCTCGCAGGCCGCCCCACAGCCCGGGGCGGTCGACGCGTCCGCGCGGCGGATCCTCGGGCTCGCCCTGCCGGCCGTGGTGGTGCTGGCCGCCGAACCGCTCTACGTGCTGGTCGACACCGCCGTACTCGGGCACCTCGGGGCCGTGCCGCTGGCCGCACTCGCCGTCGGCGGCCCGGTGATGACCCTGGTCGTCTGGATCGGCACCGTCACCGCGTACGGCACCACCGGGCGGGCGGCCCGCCGATTCGGGTACGGCGACCGGGCCGCCGCCGTCGCCGAGGGCGTCCAGTCGTCCTGGCTCGCCCTCGCCGCCGGCCTGCTGCTGGCGGTCGCCATGCAGTTCGCGGCCGGCCCGCTGGCGCGTACCGTCGCGGGTGGTGGCGCCCCCGAGGTGGCCGACGGCGCGGCACTATGGCTGCGGATCGCGGCGATCGGCGCCCCCGGCCTGCTGCTCGCGGCGGCCGGCAACGGCTGGATGCGCGGCGTGCAGGACACCCGCCGGCCGCTCTGGTTCGTGCTCGGGCCGAACCTGCTCTCCGCGCTGCTCTGCCCGCTGCTGGTCTATCCGGCCGGGCTCGGCCTGGCCGGCTCGGCGATTGCGAACGCGGTCGCGCAGACCCTCTCCGGGCTGCTCTTCGCGGCTGCGCTGGTCGCCGAGCGGGTGCCGCTGGCGCCCCGGCCCCGGGTGATCGGCCGGCAACTGGTGCTCAGCCGGGACCTGCTGATCCGGGGCGCCGCCTTCCAGGCCAGCTTCCTCTCCGCGACCACCGTGGCGGCCCGGTTCGGGGTGGCCGCCGTCGGTGCACACCAGATCGCCCTGCAACTCTGGTTCTTCACCGCGCTGCTGCTCGACGCGCTGGCCATCGCCGCCCAGGCGCTGGTCGGGGCGGCGCTCGGGGCCGGCGACGGGGCCAGCGCCCGGCTGCTGGGCCGGCGGATCGCGATCTACGGTGGCATCTGCGGCGTCGCCTTCGCGATCATCATCGGCGCCGGTGCCGGGATCGTGCCGAGCTGGTTCAGCGACGATCCGCAGGTACGCGAGCAGGCCATGGTCGCCTGGCCGTGGTTCGTCGGGATGCAGCCGCTGGCCGGAGTCGTCTTCGCGCTCGACGGGGTGCTGATCGGCGCCGGTGACATCCGGTTCCTGCGCAACCTGACCGTGGTCAGCGGGTTCGGGGTCTTCCTGCCGGCGATCTGGCTCACCTTCGCCCTCGACCTCGGCCTGGGCGGCATCTGGGCCGGGCTCACCCTCTTCATCGTGGCCCGGCTGGTCGGCCTGCTGCTCCGGATGCGCTCCGGCCGCTGGGCGGTACTCGGCGCGACCCGGTGAGTGCGGCCGTCGGCGGCTCCTACCGAAACATGCCCACTGACCGAGAACCGTCTTCAGTGACAGGTGCAGGTAGCCTGCCAGGACGAGTAGGACCCTGTACTTTCCGCACGAGAAGGACGGCCTGCGGGAGCTCGCCTCTTACCTGCCAGACGCCCACCCGTACCACGTCTGGGCCAATGTCGAGTTCGTGGGCACGGACGGGTCGATCAACGAGATCGACGCGCTGGTGCTCACTCGCAGTGGTCTGTACGTGGTGGAGCTGAAGCACTGGCAGGGCGTGATCGAGGGCAGCGGCACCCACTGGACCCGGCAGCTGCCGAGGCGTTGCACCGGGGCTCTCCGCTGGGTCAAGCGGTGTACCGGGCCGTATGCCCACCGGTGTCGGTCAGTCGGGGTCGGGCATCAGGCCCTGGGCGCGGAGGTCGGCGACGTGTCGGGCCGGTGGTGGTTGGGAGTCGTGGTCTGAGGGGCGCGGTCCTTCCGGTCCGTCGGGGCCGACCCGGACGAAGGTTTCGACCCGGGTGACCCGGCACGGCACGCCGTTCATCTCGAAGTCGTCGGTACGCGGCGGCTGGTGTGCCGCGCGAGCGCGCTCGCATGCCGCCATGAACTCCTCGATCGTGGTGGTCTCGTCCATCCGGGGGCGCACGATGGAGAAGGAGCCGGCGTCCCGGGCAGCCTGTGGGGTCGGGTAGGCGTCGAACGACTTGGGTCGCCAACTGCCGTCGACGTACCCGCCGATGGTGAAACCGACAGGGAGCAGCACCGCGTTGGGGTGGGTGTCCAGTGCCCGGTAGGAGTCGGCGCGGACCTCCTCGGGGACGGTTTCCGCGCGGTGGAAGGCGGAGGTCATCTCCATCCGGACGATTCCGTCGGTGAGTCCGGTGCCGGCGGTCGGGTCGATGACGAACCCCTCCATCTGGGACGGAGCTTTCTCCGCCTGGCCGGGCGGGTACGGGTCGGGGTCGGTGGGTCGGGGTGGCTCGGGCCCGTCCGGCCCCATCCGGATGAACGGCTGGGCGCGGATGATCCGGTATCGGCGGCCGTTGACGGTGAGGTCGTTGACGGGCTCCCAGTCGAGCAGTTCGTACGCGGCCTCGCACTCGGCCCGCTCGGTCGCGTTCTCGGGGGTGTCCGGTGTCTCGCTGTGCCGCCTGTGGAGGTGGTGGGCGAGGCTGTCCCGGGCGTACTGCGGCTCTTCGGCGTCGAGCCGGATGATCCGCCACCGGCCGGCATCCAGTTCTTCGGCGAGGCCGAAGATCGGGGCACCCCACATGGTCTTGGGGTAGGCGAGCGAGCGACGTCGGGCGTCGTCCTCCGAGATCATCGAGACGGGGTCGTCCCGCTGCTCGATCTTGATTAGCAGGTGATCAGGCGCCGACTTGTCGTGACTGTTCATGTACGCATTGTGTTGCCTCCGTTGCCGAACCGCAGCCCCGCCACCGCCACAGTTCGTCCATAAATCTCATCATCTTCCCCACAACGCTCCACACAAGCTTGACAAAGCCAGGATCGCGGCGGCCAGACCCCGGGCGTACCGCGGTGAACTGGGCGTGCTCGTACCGGGTGGCGGAGAGTAGCAGCAGCCACTCGTCGCAGCCTTGCCAGGGAGAGAGGTCGGCGGCGCCGCCGCGTACGGTTCGAGGGCCGTCGCCGGTCCGGGGTCGGGCGTCGGTTGGGGCGCCCGCATACCCGGGGATCCACACGTCGGCGCAGAGTTCGCCCGCTGACCCCATCGCGGCGAGCCCGAACGCGTTCTCCGACGAGGCCGTCCGCTTCTCGTCAGCGAAGTCGTCGAGCAGTTGCTCCTCGTCGGGTTTCCCGTCGCCACGGAAGGTCAGCGTGGTGGTGCCGGCTCGGGCCGCGTACTCCCACTGGGCCTCGCTGGGCAGCGCGAACGGCAGCAGGCCGAGCAGGTCGTCCAGGTCGTCTTCGAGCCGGGCGGTGGCGGTGTCGGTCTCGGCGTACGCGTCCTCGTAGTCGAGGAGCCATGCCGGACCTGGGCCACCGTCAGCGGGTGCCGGGCGATCAGGAACGGCTCGACCCGCACCTCGCGTACCGGCTGGGCGTCGCCGGCGGTGGCGAGGAACGGCTCGATGGTGTCCTCGACCTCGCCGGCGCGCTCGATGGCGCGCACCGCGCCCAGCTCCGCGTCGGACAGGCCCATCCGGAACGTCCCGCCGGGAACCTTCCGGAACACCACCCCGGACGGGGTGTGCCGCCATGCCGGGCGCCCGGCCACGATCTCCTCGCTCCACATGGCGCCGAACGCTACGGCAGCGGTGGGCGTGCGTCGTACGGGTGACCTTCGCGAGGGTGCGCGTGACATCATGACCGTGCGGAAACGATCTCCGTCGGTGCCTCCAGGTGGTCGACGGGTCCGCGTACGGGAGGAGTGTGCGTGAGAAGTCTCAAACATCTGTTTGCGGTGATGGTGCTCGGGCTGTCGACGGTGGTGGTGTGCACGTCGCCCGCCGCTGCCGAGAACGTCCAGGCCAGCTCTGCCGAGGGCGTCCAGACCATCTATCTGAACGCGGCCGGCGACGACGCCCGGGACGGCGCGACGCCCGCCACCGCGGTCCGCAGCCTGGCGCGGGTGCAGCAGCTCGTCGCCGCCGGCCCGCTCGACATGGACGTCGAGGTGCGCATCCACGCCGGCACGTACGTGGCCCAGGGCATCGTCTGGCAGACCTACCGTCCGGGCCACACGATCTCGTTCATGCCGGACGACTACGAGTACGGCGAGGGCATCGGGGGCATCGCGGCGCGGCCGGTGTTCCAGAACCAACGGGCCAGCGGGTCGGGCCGGTACATCGGCGGACCGTGGTTCTATGCCTGTCCCGGCAACCCCGGCCAGCCACTCGCGGAGGGCGGGACATCCGGGTTGCGGTTCTACTACCTGCAGGTGGAGTACTACGCCGCCTCGGCCATTTCGCTGGACGGCTCGGCGGGGTCGTGCGGCGGGGGCTACCAGCGCTCGTCGGCGCCGGGCCTACCCTCGGCGCGGGGACTTGACGGAAACACCGTCTTCGGGATGCTCTTCACGAAGATCGGCAACGCCTACACCGGCGGCTCGTGCGACAACCCCGACTTCCTGCGGTGCGGCTACGGCGGGATCGTGCTCACCGAGTCATCCGACAACCGCATCGAGAACAACCACTTCGTGGACCTGCGGAACTCCGAGAACAGCTACATCCACGCCATCTACGTGACCCACAAGAGCAACCGCAACCGGTTCGTGGGCAACCAGGTGACCGGCGTGAGCAGCGAGCCGATCAAGGTGCGCGACGGTAGCAACTTCAACACGTTCGAGCAGAACGTCTTCGGCGCCAACGGGTTCCTCCGGTCCTCGCCGTCGATGACCCACTACCGTGAGGAGCTCAACGAGGCTTCGGACGAGTGCGCGTCGTACCACGTCCGGTTCGCCAACAACGACCTCGGCACCTATCTCGTCGGCAGCACCGCCAACCTGCCGGCATGGCTGATCACCCCGGCTGGTGCGACGTACAAGGGTGCCGCGGTGTGCCCGGCCCTGCCGGCGGGTGAGGTGCGGCTGACCACGGCGAACAACACTTACTGACTCGTGCGCCCGGCGGCCCTACCGGGGCCGCCGGGCACGCCACCTCGGGCGGTCGGTGCGCGAGCTTCGCGGTGACGATCGTCGCCTACGGCGCGGTACGACTGGTGCGGTGGCGGGGTCTGTCGGGCGCCGGCCGGCACCGTGTCCGTGCCGGGCCGCGGCACGCCGCCAGCGTCTCGGCCGGTCCTCTCCTAATAGGGTACGGGGAATTGGATTGGTCTGCCGCGCATCAATCTGCAGCTCCGAAGGAGGTAGGGTCATTGTCTCGTTGACGATAGCTGCGGTCCCAGGCTCGAATTTACGGTGACATGATCATGATGATGACGCCGATGAGCGCAAGTATGAGGCACGCGATTGGCAGGAGCGCGGTTCGATGCTGGAAGCGCGAGTCTCTGGTTGGCTCTTTGTGCACGGACAACCAGGTCGTCGCGGTGACTATCGCGAAGGCGACAAGCCCTACGGCCAGCGTGACCTGCTCACTCGTCACGCTTGACCTCAACCGGCTGATCCAACTGCTGCTGGCGCTTGCTTTGTTCGTCTCGTAGGCGTTCGACGGTCTGTGCGAACAGGCTGTATGCTTCCTTGTCGTCTTTGTTGGCGTACTGCCCAACTCGGAGTTCGACCGCCTCGTATTCCCGCTCTATGGCGTCCGCCGTCTGCTGTAGGTTGAAGCTGTGTTCGTGATATTTGAAATATCCAGTGAAGCCGGCTGCCAGTCCACTAATGCGGTTATTGCAACAGAGAACCAGCGAGTGCCGCTGAAGAATGCGGACGCGGTAGCGACTGCGGAGGCTGCTACCGATCCGACGATCATGACGATCTGCCAGCGATTGTGGATTCTATTGTGGATTCTGCGGTTCCGGTTGGCCTCCTCTCGAAATTGTGAGATGAGGTCCGGCATGTCCTCCCGATAACGTCTCTGATGGATCAGAGTGGCATCTTGACTTGATTGGGCTGACTCGGACAGGTGCTCATGGAGCGTGCTGCGATAGATCACGTTCAGTTGCTTGAGGTAGAGTCTGGTCGCCCGGACCCGCTTGAACTGTCGGTAGCAGAGCGCCGACGACAGGGCTAGCGAAAGCACTAACGCGCCGAAGAGAATCGCCGGCAGGAGCCCGTCGATGGGCGTTTTCAGGGCAACCATGGCGGCGATGCCAAGCGCCAGGATCACGGGGTTCCCCAGTAGGAGCCAGAGGCGTGTGACCCTGAACCAGAAGTTCTGTAATACAGCACATCCTCCTTCTTGAGGATCTTTCCCTTCAAGAAGTCGGGATGCCAGCCAGCCTTGGGGTTTTCAACCGGATCTTTTGAGTCGTCGGCTGATGGCTGGAGGGGGACGGAAGTGGCGTCAGCCATAGAGGAGAACCTATGGGCCTGTATTGATCGACTCAATGATCTGTCGCGTGAATGACGTCCGCTGGAGATATCTTGGCTGCCGTGCTATCGATTAACGCGTCGGTGATCTGGATAATCACGTAGGTGGTGGACCATCTGGAGCAGACGGAAAGCCCTGTTGCATCCGTCGTCCTACCGGACCGTCGGGGCTGAACGGGCATAGGCCCAGGCCCAACGGCGCCCGTAGGATCTGGTCGTGATCGAGCTACGGGCGCTGCAAGGACAGGTACGGAACCTCGTGGACGACCTGCGGAAGCAACGACCCGGCCGCGCCGGCCGAGCGGGCGATCGAGCGACGGCAGGCGTACCTGGTCAAGAACTCGCGGAAGAACGACCGCGACTGGCTGCGGGAGGCGTTCGAATACCTGTCCGGGCTGCGCGCCACCGGCAAGCTCTTCGACAAGCACAAACCAGGTGTGGCGGTTCGACATCTCCGGCGAGGCCGCCGAAGGGCTGAGTGACTTCTTCCGGCGCGGCGCCGACCCCGCCGGAACGGCCAGGACGTCAGATCCGGTCGATCCCGGTGAGGTCGATGTCCAGCTCGAAGGGCTCGGAGAGCTTCAGCCGGCCGTGGAAGATGCCGGTCGGCCGGTAGGTGCGGGACGTCGTCCCCAGGGTATGGACGTAGACGGTGGGTTGCCCGGAGCTGTCCTCGACCCGCCAGAAGTGCGGGATGCCGGCCTGGGCGTAGATCTGCGGCTTGCGTTCCCGGTCGCGCAGGACGGAGTCGGGCGAGACCACCTCCACCGCGAGCACCACCGCGTCCGCCGGATACCAGGTCTGGTCGTTGTCGACGTCGGCGTCGGCGTGCACCACGATCAGGTCCGGCTCGGGGCGCTGCTGCGGGCCGAGCACCACCGACATCTCCCGCCGGACCCGGAACCGGTCCGTCGGCGCGGCGAGGGCCAGCGCCTGCTCCAGCAGCCGGAGCACCTTCATGTGGAAGAGCTTCTGCGGGCTCACGAAGACGAGGCTCCCGTCGATGAGCTCGGTGTGCGGGGGAAGGCCGGGAATCCGGTCGAGATCATCGGCGGTGAAGCCACCGGGCGGCGGGCGGAACCGTTCGTACACCGGCTCGGCACTCATCGCCTCACCCCCTGCGGTCGACCTGCCCGTGACGCTCAGCATAACGAAGAGTGCCGTTCCGGCGTGGTGGTGCGCGCGGCAGCCCGTCCTTACGCGCGTGGCGGGCGGTGGGTAGCTGGCCGTCACGCCTCGGCGGCGTACGGTGGCGGGCGGCGGAGCGGCACGGCGGCACAGCGGTGGAGGAGAGCGGATGACCCTGCTGCGGGACCTGATCGACATCCCGACCTCGGTGGGCGAGAGCGACTTCGTGGTCAAGGCCGCCGAAGGAGCCGACCTCGACCAGTACGTCGTCACCGACCAGCTCCGAGAGAGCTTCGACCAGGCACTGCGGCGGATCGGGCACGCCATCTCCACCTGCCGGTCCCAGGCGATGTTCCTGCACGGCTCGTTCGGCTCCGGAAGTCGCACTTCATGGCGGTGCTCCGGGAGATCCTGACGCACAACCCGCAGGCGCGAGAGATCCGCAAGCTCGCCGAGCCGGTGAGCGCCGCCGACCCGTGGCTGCCCGGGAAGCAGATCCTCACCCTCACCTGCCACATGCTCGACGCCGCGTCGGTCGAGCAGGCGATCCTGGAGGCGTACCTGCGGCGGGTCACCGCCCTGCACCCGGAGGAGCCGGTCCCCGCCGTACACCGGTCGGACGCGCTGCTCGCGGACGCTGACGGGATCCGGCGGCGGATGGGGGACGGGGCGTTCTTCGCCGCGCTGCGCGAGGGGCCGGTGCAGCCGGCCGGACCTGCGGCCGTTGCAGCGCGACGCCGTGCCGCCGCTGCTCGCCGGCGAGGACGCCATCCTTCTCGCCCCGACCGCCGGCGGCAAGACCGAGGCGGCGGCCTTCCCGTTGCTGGCCCGGATGACGGCCGAACAGTGGACCGGCACCTCGGTCCTCTACCTCTGTCCACTCAAGGCACTGCTCAACAACCTGCTACCCCGACTGGAGCGGTACGCCGGCTGGCTCGGGCGCCGGGCTGCGGTCTGGCACGGCGACGTGACCGCGAGCCGCCGTCGAGCGGTGCTCTGGGAGCGCCCCGACATCCTGCTCACCACACCCGAGTCCCTGGAGTCGATGCTGGTCAGCGTCAACGTCGACCACCGGCTCTTCTTCGCCGGCCTACGGGCAGTGGTGGTGGACGAGGCGCACGCCTTCGCCGGCGACGACCGGGGCTGGCACCTGCTCGCCGTACTGGAACGGCTTACCCACCTGGTCGGCCGGCCGCTGCAACGGGTCGGGCTCTCCGCCACCGTGGGCAACCCGGACCAGCTGCTGGCCTGGCTCCAGGGCTCCGGCGTCGGCAACCGGCCGGGACGGGTCGTCGCACCGGAACCGCTGCCGCGACCAGCGGCTGCCGGGGCGGTGATGCCGGGGCCGCCGCCGGGTGACATCGAACTGGATTACGTCGACTCGCTCGACAACGTCGCAACTGTGATCGCCGCGCTGCACGCGGGAGAGAAGCGCCTGGTGTTCTGCGAGTCGAGGCAGACCGTGGAGGAACTGGGCCAGCTGCTGCGGGCGAAGGGCCTGACCACCTTCCTCTCCCATGCGTCCCTCTCCGCCGACGAGCGGATTGACGAACGACTCGCCCCGGAAGGCGTCGGCACCGTCTCGTCACCACCGGTCACGGCTCGTACGGCGGCAGCCCCGGACGGGACGCGCAGATGTCGACCCAGTACGCCTGCCGGGCCTGGCGCCCGAGCCGGGACCGAAGTCGGAGGCAGTAGCGACAGCCCGACCGCCAGTAGTGATCGGCCGGCCGTCGTCCGTACTGCGTGCCTGTGCCTCGGTGGCGGTGGTCGGCCGGGGAAAGACCAGCGGCGACAGCCGTACGGCCAGCGCGCAGAAGATCACCAGTACGGCTACGCCGACCACCAGGGAGCGGTCGGTGAACGGCACCGTCGACAGCAGCACACCGCACCCGAGCATGACACCGGCCGGTCCAAACGTGCAGCATGGCGCCAAACCTGTCCGGCCGCGCGCGTCGGGGTTGGAGCAACCCGTTCGGCTCGCGGCCGGTCAGCGGCAGCACCGCCGGGCCCTGGCCGGGCCCGCACCGGCGTGGGCGAAGCGGCCGGCGGTGGCGGTATCTGGCAGGCTGGTTGCCCGTGAATGCTCCCGCAGGCGCCGACGGTCTGATCGTGGTCGACAAGCCCGGCGGCATGACGTCGCACGACGTGGTGGCCCGGATCCGCCGGCTGGCCCGGACCCGCCGAGTCGGGCACGGCGGCACCCTGGATCCGATGGCCACCGGCGTGTTGGTGATCGGGGTCGGCAAGGCGACCCGGCTGTTGACGTACGTGATCGGGGCGGGCAAGAGCTACACCGCGACGATCCGGCTCGGCCAGTCGACGGTGACCGACGACGCGGAGGGCGAGGTGCTCGCGGCCACCCCGGCCGGGCACGTCACCGACGAGGCCGTCGCCGCCGGGCTCGCCGCGCTGACCGGGGAGATCGACCAGGTGCCGAGCGCGGTCAGCGCGATCAAGATCGACGGGCAGCGGGCCTACAAGCGGGTACGCGACGGCGAGGCGGTCGCCCTCGCCGCGCGCCGGGTCACCGTCTCCCGACTCGACCTGCTGGCCATCCGCCGGCTCGACCTACCGACGACGGCCGGGGCGGTGACCGGGGACGGTGGTGGCGGGCTGGCGACCGGGAACGGTGGTGGCGGGCTGGCGGTGCTGGACGTGGACGTGGCGGTGGACTGCTCGTCCGGGACGTACATCCGGGCGCTGGCCCGGGACGTCGGCGCTGCGCTCGGGGTCGGCGGGCACCTGACCGCGCTGCGGCGTACCGCCGTGGGCGGGTTCACCCTGTCCGAGGCGGCGACCCTGCCGGAGCTTGAGGAACGCGCCCCGGAGGTGGTCAACCTGACGGTCGAGGCGGCGGCCCGGCGGTTCTTCCCGCAGCGCCAGGCCAGCGCCGACGAGGCGAAGGTGCTCTCGCACGGCGGCCCGCTCGACCCGGCCGGCATCACCGGGCCGTACGCGGTCTTCGATCCGGCGGGCGGGCTGATCGCTATCGTCAGCGATCGGGACGGCCGGGCCCGGGCGGAGATCGTGCTCGCCCCGGCCTGACGGCGCGGCCGAGGCGGCGAAGGCGCACGGAAGGAAAAGGGATCAGGGATGCAGCGGTGGCGGGGGTACCACGGGGCGCCGGTCGGTTGGGGCCGGTCGGTGGTCACCATCGGGGTCTTCGACGGGATACACCAGGGACACCAGGCGATCATCGGGCACGCCGTGAAGCGCGCCCGGGACATGGGCGTGCAGTCGGTGGTGGTCACCTTCGACCCGCACCCGGCCGAGGTGGTCCGGGCCGGTTCACACCCGGCGGTACTGACCGAACCGGCCCGCAAGGCGGAGCTGATCGAGGCGCTCGGGGTGGACGTACTCTGCGTGGTGCCGTTCACCCCGGACTTCTCCCGGCTGTCGCCGGAGGCGTTCGTGCACGACGTACTGGTCGAGCAGTTGCACGCCGCGCTGGTGGTGGTGGGGGAGAACTTCCGGTTCGGCCACCGGGCGGCCGGCGACGTGGCGCTGCTGGAGCGGCTGGGCCGCACCTTCGGCTTCGGGGTGGAGGGGGCGCCGCTGGTCGCCGACGCCGACACGGTCTTCTCGTCCACCTACATCCGGGCCTGCGTCGCCGCCGGTGACGTGACCGCCGCGGCGGCGGCCTTGGGCCGGCCGCACCGGCTGGAGGGTGTGGTGGTCCGGGGCGACCAGCGGGGGCGGGAGATCGGATTCCCGACCGCCAACCTGCTCTGCCACCGGTACGCGGCGGTGCCGGCGGACGGCATCTACGCGGCCTGGCTGATCCGCCGGGGCGGCCGGGCAGGACAGGGCGCCGAACGGCTCCCCTCCGCCGTGTCGATTGGAACAAATCCGACATTTTCCGGCAGGGAGCGCCGAGTCGAGGCGTACGTGCTGGACTTTTCGGGCGATCTCTACGGAGAACGCCTCGCCCTGGACTTCGTGGCGTACCTGCGGGAGATGCGCAGCTACGACGGCATCGAGCCGCTGGTGGCGCAGATCCGGGCCGACGTCGAGCGGACCCGCCAGGTACTCGGCTGACCGGCCGCAGTCAAGCCCGTGCTGAACAGGGAAAACCCTCCCAGGCGGGGTGACCCGCCCAGGTCGGGCGTGCCCTTGACTCGGCCGGACCGGAGCAGGCTGGTAACCTGACGAGGACGTCGGGTTACCGGCGTGGCCTCGCGTGCCTGCACGACGCCGCGGGTGCGGGGTCGCCCCGGCCCGGTCCACCGACCGGCCCGGGCGGAGACGACAATCCAGGAACAGGGAGACATGGCGCTCGACCAGGAAAGCAAGGCCAAGATCCGCCAGGAGTACGCGACCGCCGAGGGTGACACCGGGTCACCCGAGGTGCAGGTGGCGGTGCTGACCAAGCGGATCGCCGACCTCACCGAGCACCTCAAGGTGCACAAGCACGACCACCACAGCCGTCGTGGTCTGCTGCTGCTGGTGGGTCGCCGTCGGCGGCTGCTCAACTACATGCAGAAGAAGGACATCAACCGCTACCGGTCGCTCATCGAGCGACTCGGTCTGCGGCGGTGATCTGAGCGGGGGAGCGGCCGTCCCGGTGCCGGCCCGGCGAGACGACGTCGCCGACGGCACCGACGGGCAGTCGCTCCACCCGCCCACCTCGCCACACCCGTAACCAGGGGCCAGCGCGACCACCCGATGGGGAGCCGGTCGACGCACCGGTCCTCGGTAGTGGCCCCCGGGCCGGCCGGCACTCCCGGCGCCCCGGGCGCTTCGATCGAAGACCGGTTGTCTGGGCAGCTCCTCTGGCCACGGTCTCGCACCGGTGGATGCCGGCGCGGAGGGCAGTCGCGGGCCCCCGATCGAAGGAGTGCTACCGCACCATGACCGAAACGACCAACCCCAACAGCAGCACGCTGGGCACCCAGCACCGCACCGCCGTGATTGACAACGGGTCCTTCGGCACCCGCGAGATCACCTTCTCCACCGGGCGTCTGGCCCGGCAGGCCGCCGGCTCCGTCCTCGCCCAGCTCGGCGAGACCGTGGTCCTCTCCGCGACCACCGCGAGCAAGCACCCGAAGGAGCAGTTCGACTTCTTCCCGCTCACCGTCGACGTCGAGGAGCGGATGTACGCGGCGGGCCGGATCCCCGGCTCGTTCTTCCGGCGCGAGGGGCGGCCCAGCGAGGATGCCATCCTCACCTGCCGGCTGATCGACCGGCCGCTGCGCCCGTCCTTCGTCAAGGGGCTGCGCAACGAGGTCCAGGTCGTCGAGACCGTGCTGGCGCTCGACCCGCAGCACCCGTACGACGTCGTGGCGATCAACGCCGCGTCGCTCTCCACCAAGCTCTCCGGCCTGCCGTTCTCCGGCCCGATCGGGGCGACCCGGATGGCGCACGTCGACGGCCAGTGGGTCGCCTTCCCGACCATCGAGGAGCTGGCCCGGGCCACCTTCGACATGGTGGTCGCCGGTCGCGCCCTGCCGGACGGCGACGTCGCGATCATGATGGTCGAGGCGGAGGCCACCGAGCACACCGTGGCGCTGGTCGCCGGTGGTGCCCCGGCGCCGACCGAGGAGGTCGTGGCGAGCGGTCTGGAGGCCGCCAAGCCGGCCATCCGGGAGCTGTGCCGGGCGCAGAGCGAGCTGGCCGAGGTGGCGGCCAAGCCGGTCGCCGACTTCCCGGTCTTCCTCGACTACACCGACGACGTCTACGAGGCGGTCGCCGGAGTGGCGCGCGGCGAGGTCGCCGAGGCGCTGAAGATCGCCGGCAAGGCGGAGCGCGAAGAGGCGCTGGAGCGGATCAAGGACCGGGTCGTCGAGCAGCTCGCCCCGAGCTACGAGGGCCGGGAAAAGGAACTCAGCGCGGCCTTCCGCTCGCTGAACAAGTCCGAGGTGCGGGCCAGGGTGCTGCGCGACCAGGTCCGGATGGACGGCCGCGGTGTGCGCGACATCCGGCCGCTGACCGCCGAGATCGCGGTGCTGCCCCGGGTGCACGGCTCGGCACTCTTCGAGCGCGGCGAGACGCAGATCCTCGGCGTCACCACGCTGAACATGCTCCGGATGGAGCAGGCGCTGGACACCCTCTCTCCGGAGAAGACCAAGCGCTACATGCACAACTACAACTTCCCGCCGTACTCGACCGGTGAGACCGGCCGGGTCGGTGCGCCGAAGCGGCGCGAGATCGGGCACGGCGCGCTGGCCGAGCGGGCGCTGATCCCGGTGCTGCCCAGTCGCGAGGAGTTCCCGTACGCGATCCGCCAGGTCTCCGAGGCGCTCGGCTCGAACGGCTCCACCTCGATGGGGTCGGTCTGCGCCTCCACCCTGGCGCTGCTCAGCGCCGGTGTGCCGCTGAAGGCCCCGGTGGCCGGCATCGCGATGGGCCTGATCTCCGACGAGGTCGACGGCAAGACGCAGTACGTCACGCTGACCGACATCCTCGGCGCCGAGGACGCCTTCGGCGACATGGACTTCAAGGTCGCCGGCACCAAGGACTTCGTCACCGCGCTCCAGCTCGACACCAAGCTCGACGGCATCCCGTCCGACGTGCTGGCGGCGGCGCTGCAGCAGGCGTACGAGGCGCGGCAGGTCATCCTCGGCGTGATGCAGAACGCCATCGAGGCCCCGGCCACGATGTCCGACTACGCGCCGCGGGTGACCACGGTGAAGATCCCGGTCGACAAGATCGGCATGGTGATCGGGCCGAAGGGCCAGACCATCAACGCCATCCAGGACGAGACCGGTGCCGAGATCTCGATCGAGGACGACGGCACCATCTACGTGGGCGCGACCAACGGCCCGTCGGCCGAGGCCGCGGTCGAGCGGATCAACGCGATCGCGAATCCGACGCTGCCGAAGGTCGGGGACAAGTTCCTCGGCACGGTGGTCAAGACCGCCGCGTTCGGGGCGTTCATCTCGCTGCTGCCCGGCCGGGACGGCCTGCTGCACATCTCGAAGGTGGGCGACGGCAAGCGGGTCGAGCGGGTCGAGGACTTCCTCAACGTCGGCGACAAGGTCGAGGTGCAGATCGCCGACATCGACGCCCGCGGCAAGATCTACCTGGACAAGGTGCGGCCCGAGGGCGAGGAGGCACCGGACCAGGCGGCCGGCGGCGAGCGTCCGGCCGGCCGGGACCGGGGCGACCGTGGCCCGCGGGACCGCAGCGACCGGGACCGGGGCGACCGTGGCCCGAGCCGGGGCGACCGCGAGGGCGGCGAAGGTGGCGGCGAGGGCGGTGGCGGCGAGCCGCGCCGCCGGCGCAACCGGCACAGCTGATCGATCGCGCCGCGCTGGCCATGCCGCACCTGATCGTGCGGCCCGGCCGGCGCGGCGCGCGCGGCACCACCGCACCGGAATCGGGTACGGGTGCCGCACTGTTCCGGGTGCGGCGTCCGCCGCGCCGTCGGCGTACAGGTAGGAGCCAGGTCCCTTGAGTCGGGCGAAACGAGTGTCGGGCGCCGGTGGCGTTCGCGGTGCCTCCGGTCCGGCGGGCCGGGCGGTGACCCGGGTGGTGGACAGCGACCCGCTCGGCGGGACCGTACGCCGCACCGTGCTCCCCAGCGGGCTGCGGGTACTCACCGAGGCGATCCCCACGATGCGGAGCGTCTCGTTCGGCATCTGGGTGGCGGTCGGGTCCCGGGACGAGACCGGGCCGCAGGCCGGCGTCTCGCACTTCCTGGAGCACCTGCTCTTCAAGGGCACCCGCAAGCGCAGCGCGCTGGACATCTCGGCGGCGATCGAGGCGGTGGGCGGCGAGACGAACGCCTTCACCACCAAGGAATACACCTGCTACTACGCGCGGGTACTCGACCAGGACCTGCCGCTGGCCATCGACGTGATGTGCGATCTGGTCGCCGACTCGGTGCTGGCCGCCGCCGACGTGGAGACCGAGCGCGGGGTGATCCTCGAAGAGATCGCCATGCACGACGACGAGCCCGGCGACGAGGTGCACGACCTGCTGGCCAGGGCGGTCTACGGCGACCACCCGCTGGGCCGGCTGATCTCCGGTACCGAGGAGACCATCTCCCCGATGTCCCGGCGGCAGATCCAGAGCTTCTACCGGCGTCGCTACACCGCACCGTCGATCGTGATCGCCGCCGCCGGCAACCTCGAACACACCGAGGTGGTCAAGTTGGTCCGGCAGGCGCTGCACGGCACCGTACTGGACGGCGAGCCGGCCGCACCGGCCCCGCTGCGCCCGGCCGACACCCGGGTACGCACCAGCCGGCCCGGCAGCGTGGTCGAGCACAAGGAGACCGAGCAGGCGCACGTCGTACTCGGCTGTCCCGGCATCGGCCGGCTCGACGACCGGCGGTTCGCGCTCGGGGTACTCAACAACGTGCTGGGCGGCGGCATGTCCAGCCGGCTCTTCCAGGAGATCCGCGAACGGCGTGGCCTGGCCTACTCGGTCTACTCCTACTCCAGCCAGTACGCCGACACCGGCCTCTTCGCGGTCTACGCCGGCTGCGCCCCGGGCAAGGTCGACGAGGTGCTGGAGCTGGTCCGGGCCGAACTGGCCGAGGTCGCCGCGCACGGCGTTACCGACGCCGAGCTGGCCCGGGGCAAGGGCATGGCGAAGGGCTCATACGTGCTCAACCTGGAGGACACCGGTTCCCGGATGAGCCGGCTGGCCAAGGGCGAGCTGCTCTTCGGTGACCTGTTGCCGGTCGACGAGCTGCTGGCCCGGGTCGACGCGGTCAGCGCGGACGAGGTGAACGCGCTCGCGGCCGACCTGCTGGCCCGGCCGATGTCGCTGGCCGTGGTGGGCCCGTTCGGCCCGGACGACTTCCCGGCCGCCGGCTGAGCCGTTCGCCCCGGCCGCTACGCCAGCCGGGGCACCCGGCGGACGTACCTCCCGGGGTGGGATAAGTTGTGCCGCGTGAGTGACGTGCGTGAACCCCGGGCCGGATCGTCCGCCGAGTCGTCGGCCCGGCCGGCGGGAGCGCCGCTGCGGGTCGGTGTGCTGGGCGCCCGTGGCCGGATGGGCGTCGAGGTGTGCCGGGCGGTGGAAGCTGCCGACGACCTCGAACTGGTGGCGATGGTCGACGAGGACGACTCGCTGGGCAGTGCCTCCGACGCGGGCGCCGAGGTGGTGGTCGACTTCACCAACCCGGACGTGGTGATGGAGAACCTGCACTGGTGCATCGAGCAGGGCATCCACGTGGTCGTCGGCACCAGCGGCTTCACCGAGCAGCGGCTCGACCAGGTGCGTGGCTGGCTGGCCGACAGGCCCGGGGTGGGCGTGGTGATCGCACCGAACTTCGGCATCGGGGCGGTGCTGATGATGCAGTTCGCGGCCCGGGCAGCCCGCTACTTCGAGTCGGTGGAGATCATCGAGCAGCACCATCCGAAGAAGCTCGACGCGCCCAGCGGCACCGCCACGCACACCGCACGGTTGATCGCGCAGGCCCGGGCCGAGGCCGGCCTGGGCCCCGTCCCGGACGCCACCAAGGACGAGGTGCCGGGTGCGCGCGGCGCCGACATCGACGGGGTACGCGTGCACGCGGTCCGGGCCGCCGGCCTGGTCGCGCACCAGGAGGTGCTGTTCGGTACCGCCGGTGAGACGCTGACCATCCGGCACGACTCGTACGACCGGGCGTCGTTCATGCCCGGCGTGCTGCTGGCCGTGCGCTCGGTGCCGCAGCGCCCCGGGCTCACCGTCGGCATCGACGCGCTGCTGGCCTGAGGCACGACCGGCGACCGGCCGCCGACGGCTGGCGCCGAGGCGCCCGAGCGGGAGGGGTCTGCCGCGCACGCTGTCGAGCTGGGTGCACAAGCGGGGCACGTCCGGTGAACCCGGGCAGCGACTCGGCCGGCGGGCGCGCGGCGGGGCGGGAGCACAGGCGGGGCAGCTCGACAGTGCTCGTGTGAGGCACTGTGCAGGTGTCGGAGGTGCCGTCCGGGCGGTGTGTGGGCGCAGCCGGTGGGATCGCCGGCATCGCCGGCCGGGTGGGCGCGTGGACGGGGCAGGTCGACAGTTCCGTCGGTACGGTCATCCGGCCAGGCGCACCACCCGTGGCGAGACAGTCCCTAGCGCTGCCGGGGTGTGGGGACCAGCCCGGAGGGCAGGCCGGAGATCGTGCCGTGGCCGGTGCGGTCGACGGTGACGTCGACCGGGGTGCCGGCGATCCGGAGCCGGCGGGCCGTGACCGCGCCGAACGGCGTACCGGTGAGGGGCCGGAGCTGGACCTGGCCGGCGGGCACGTCGGGGTAGAGGCCGACCGCCGCCTGGAGCAGGACCACGGCGGCCGCCGCGCTCCACGCCTGGGGACGGCAGGCGGCCGGGTACGGCAGCGGTCGGGCCAGTGCCGTCCGGTCGTCGCCGCTGAACAGCTCGGGGAGCCGGTAGTCGAACGCCTCCGCCGCGCCGAGCAGGCCGTCGGCGAGCCGGGCCGCCGCCGAGGCGTAGCCGCTCGCGGCCAGCCCGCCGATCGCGATGGCGGTGTCGTGGGCCCAGATCGACCCGCAGTGGTAGGAGAGCGGGCTGAACCCGGCGTCCTTGGTCGACATGGTGCGCAGCCCGTAGCCGCCGGCCAGGGTTTCGTCGGCGAGTAGTTCGGCGACCCGGGCCGACTCGTCGGCGTCGAGCAGACCGGTGCCGAGCAGGTGCCCGAGGTTGCTGGTCAGCGAGTCGACGCGCCGCTTGTCCCGGTCCAGCGCCAGGGCGGGATGGGCGCCGAGTGGCCCGTCCACCCAGAACCTGGCCCGGAACCGGTCGGCGAGCCCGGCCGCGTACGCCCGCCAGCGCTCGCCGCCCTGGCGGTCGAAGGCGTCGAGCAGCGCCGCGCCGTCCAGGGCGGCCCGGTGGGCGTAGCCCTGCACCTCGGCCAGTGCGATGGGGGGCCGGGCGAGGCTGCCGTCGCGGAACCGGATCGAGTCGTGCGAGTCTTTCCAGCCCTGGTTGGCCAGCCCCTGCCCGCTGAGGTCGAGGTATTCCACGAAGCCGTCGCCATCCGGGTCGGCGTGCTCGGCCAGCCAGCGCAGCGCCGCCTCCAGGTGCGGCAGCAGCGGGACGATCTCCTCGTCGGGCAGGCCCCAGCGCCAGGCGTCGTGCAGCAGGCTCACCCAGAGCAGGGTGGCGTCGATGGTGCCGTAGTAGGCGGCGGGCAGCCGCAGGCCGTTGCCGACCGCGACGAACTCGTGCCGGCGCAGCTCATGCATGATCTTGCCGGGCGCCTCGCCGGCCCGTTCGTCGACCCGGGTGCCCTGCCGACGGGCGAGTACCCGCAGCGTGCTGGCGGCCAGCTCGGTGCCGAGCGGCAGCAGCATCCGGGCCGCCCACATGCTGTCCCGGCCAAAAAGGGTGAGGAACCACGGCACCCCGGCGCCGAGGAAGACCTCGTGCGGGCTCTCGGCCTCGGCGAGCCGGAGCGCCCGCAGGTCGTCCAGGGAACGGTCGAGCAGCCGGACCAGCCGGAGGTCGTCCGCCGACACCTCCGGCCGGGACCAGGCGGGCTCGCGGGGCGGGGTGACCACGACCGCCCGGGGGTCGTCCACCGCCAGGCGCCAGCGCAGCACGACCTGGCCGCGCGGCGGCAGCTCGATCGACCAGCGGAGCCGGCCGGTCCCGGGCTCGGCGTCGGCACCCTCGCCGCTGACCGTGACGGTGATCCCCTCGGCGGTCCAGCCGAGCTGGCCGGGCTGACCGGACTTGGCCTCCAGCGGGCTGGTCGGCAGCCCCGACTTGACCGTCTCGACCGGGGCCAGGTCGCAGCCGAGGTCGAGGGTGGCGGTGGCGCGTACCGGGTCGGCGGCGGTGGAGACGATGTGGATCTCCTCGGTGACGCCCCGGGGGACGACCCGGCGGACCCGGTCGACCCGTACCGTCGGGTCGGGGCCCTCGTCGCCGAGCCAGCGGGCCAGCGAGACGAAGCGTGCCCCGTGCGGACCGTCCGGACCGTTGCCGATCGCCTCCAGGTCGCGGCCGTCGAGCCGGAACTCGGCCTGCCGCAGCACCCGGGCGTCGGCGTGGAAGACCCCCTGCACGCCGACAGGTCTGAGTTGTCCGTCCGCGTCGGTCAACACGCTGGTCGGGGCCAGCACGACGCCGACGAGATCGTGTAACAGCGGTTGGAGGTGCCGGTCGGCCACAAGGAACTCCTGATCCGGGGGTGGTACGCGGTGCCTTGACAGATCGTCGTGCGGGGTGCAAAGTGCGAAACATTCCAGCAACTTGAACGATCCAATACTGCCCTACTTCTTTTGGATCGTTCAAGAGGGGCGACGAGGGATTCTATGGCGGAAAAAGTGACGATCGCGACAGTGGCCCGCCGGGCGCGGGTCAGTCGGCAGACCGTCTCCAACGTGTTGAACGCCCCGCACATGGTCCGGGAGGAGACCCGGGAACGGGTGCGGGAGGCGATCAGCGCGCTCGGGTACCGGGCCAACCAGGCGGCCCGGCAGATGCGTACCGGCCGGTCCCGGCTGATCGCGGTCCGGATCGAGCCGACCCGGGACGGGGTCAACGGTTCGGTGCTCGACCGCTTCCTGCACGGGTTGACCGAGGCCGCCGAGGCCGCCGGGTACCGGGTGATGCTCTACACCGCGCCCGACTCCCGGGGCGAGATCGACGCGTACGACAGCCTGCTCGGCGCGTACGACCTGGACGCCTTCGTACTCACCGGCACCGAGTACGACGACGCCCGGACCGCGTGGCTGACCGAGCGGGACGTACCGTTCGTGACCTTCGGCCGGCCCTGGGACGACCCGGCGAAGGCGCGATCGGGCGCGCGTACGGCGGTGCCGTCCCCGCACCCGTGGGTCGACGTCGACGGGGCCGACGGGGTCGCGCAGGCGACCCGTCGACTGCTCGACACCGGCCACCGGCGGGTCGGCTTCGTCGGCTGGCCCGCCGGCTCCGAGGTCGGTGACGACCGGCGGTCCGGCTGGTTCGACACGCTGCGGTCGGCCGGGCTCGACCCGACCGGCCTGGACCGGGCCGCCCCGGACGGGTTCGCCCAGGGCGAGGCGGCGGCCCGGGACCTGCTCGCCGGGGCCGAGCCACCGACCGCGATCGTCTGCGCCAGCGACTCCCTGGCCCTCGGCGCGCTCCAGGCCGTCCGGGGACCGGGCGACTGGGCGGCCGGGTCGGACCAGCGGCCCCGGCTCGCCGTCACCGGCTTCGACGACACACCGGTGGCCCAGGCCATCGGGCTGACCAGCGTCAGCCAGCCGCTGGCCGAGGCCGCGGCCTGCTGCGTGGACCTGCTCGCCGACGTACTCGACGGGGGGCGGCGGGGCGGCGCGGCCGGCTCCCGCCGGTCGGGCCCGGCAGCCGGCGGCCCCGGGCAGGTGCTGCTGCGCCCCTCGCTGGTGGTGCGGCAGAGCGGCTGACCGCCCGCCCGCCGGCCGGCGCCGCGAGCGGACAGCGGCCGGCGGGCAGACCAGAGACCAGGACGTTCCCGACCACCGTGACACCCCGAAATCCCACCAGGAGAGTGAGATGGCACGACGATTCCTTCGCCGGGCGACCGTGGCGGGCATCGCCGCCACGGCGCTGCTGAGCTCGGCCGCCTGCGGCAGCGGCTTCGACGACGGCGCCGAGACCAGCCAGAGCAGCGGGCCGGCGGCGTTGCAGATCCTGATCGGCTCGTCCGGCGAAGCCGAGACGAAGGCGGTGCAGCAGGCCGCCGCGAGCTGGGCCAGCGCCTCCGGGAACACCGCGACGGTCACCCCGGCGCAGGACCTGGTCCAGCAGCTCGGCCAGGCACTCGCCGGTGACACCCCGCCGGACGTCTTCTACGTCGACGCCGGCCGGTTCGCCGACTACGCCAGCGTCGGCGCTCTCGAACCGTACGGGGACAAGCTCGCCGACGCCGGGGACTTCTATCCGAGCCTGCGTACCGCGTTCACCCGGGACGGCAAGCTCTACTGCGCCCCCAAGGACTTCTCCACGCTCGCCCTCCAGGTCAACACCGAGCTGTGGGCCAAGGCAGGTCTGACCGACGCGGACATCCCGACCACCTGGGACCAGTTCACCGCGACCGCCCGCAAGCTCAAGGCGAAGGGCGTCACCCCGCTGGTGATCGGCGACACCCGGGACCGGATCGGCGCCTTCCTGAAGCAGAACGGCGGCTGGATCACCAGCCCGGACGGCAAGCAGGCCACCGCCGACACCCCGGAGAACCTGCAAGCCCTCCAGTACGTCAAGAGCCTGCTCACCGAGGGACTGGCCCGCTATCCGAAGCAGCTCGACGCGGGCTGGGCCGGCGAGGCGTTCGGCAAGGGCTCGGCGGCGATGACGATCGAGGGCAACTGGATCAAGGGTGCGCTGCAGAACGACTTCCCGAACGTGAAGTACACCGTGCACCCGCTGCCGGCCGGGCCGAAGGGCCAGGCCACGCTCTCCTTCACCAACTGCTGGGGGATCGCGGCGAAGAGCAAGTACAAGGAGCAGGCGATCACGTTCGTCGAGGCGATGATCTCGGTGGAGCAGCAGATGGGCTTCGCCAAGGCGTTCGGCGTGATGCCGTCCCGGCAGGCCGCCCGGGACCAGTACACCCAGGCGTTCCCGGCCGACAAGGCGTTCATCGACGGCGCCGAGTACGCCCAGGGCCCGGTGAACGCGCCGAAGATGGACAGCGTGCTGGCCGACTTCGACACCGGCCTGCAGGGGCTGGACCGGGGTGACCCGAAGGCGCTGCTGGAGCGGGTACAGAAGAACACCCAGGCCGCGCTCGGCGGCTGAGCCGGACCGCTGGCCCCGGCCCCGGTCTCCCCCGTACCGGACCGGGGCCAGCCCCACCGCCTTATTCCGCACCGAACCCGAGGAAGGACCATGGCGACCGACGTACTGGCCGGACCGGACGACACGCGGCCGGCCGCGCCCACCCCGGCACCCCGGCGTACCCGACGGCGGGGTGGGATCCGCAGCGGCGAGACGGTCGCCGGGTGGGTCTTCGTCACGCCGGTGGTGGTGATCCTCGGGCTGTTCATGCTGCTGCCGATCCTGATGGCGCTCTGGGTGAGCCTGACCGACTGGAACGGCCAGGGCAGCCCGTTCACCTCCCGGGTGCCGCTGGTCGGGCTGGACAACTACACCGACCTGTTCACCCGGGACGGGCTGGCCCGGCAGAACTTCATGACCTCGATCCGGAACAACCTCTACTACGTCGGGATCGTGGTGCCGGCGCAGACCGCGCTGGCGCTCTTCCTCGCGCTGGTGGTGAACAACCGGATGCTGCGCGGGCGGGGATTCTTCCGGGCCGCGTTCTATTTCCCGTCGGTCACCAGCTCGGTGGCGATCAGCGTGGTCTTCCTCTTCATCTTCGCCAACTCGGGAGCGGTCAACCGGCTGCTGGCGCTCTTCGGCGTCGACGGGCCGCAGTGGTTCGCGGACAGCCGGGGCGTGCTGCACATCCTGCTCGGCGCGGTCGGGGTGGACGAGCCACCGGCGGCGCTGGCCTCGGGCGGACCCTTCGGGCTGCCCTGGTGGGACTGGCTCGCCGGGCCCAGCGTGGCGATGTGCTCGATCATCCTGCTGGTCGTCTGGACCACCTCCGGCACCTTCATGCTGATGTTCCTGGCCGCGTTGCAGCAGGTGCCGGAGGCGCTGGAGGAGGCCGGCAAGCTGGACGGGGCGACCCGCTGGCAGCGGCTGCGTTTCATCACCCTGCCGTCGCTGCGGCCGACCATGTTCCTGGTGCTGGCGCTGGGCGTGATCGGTAGCTGGCAGGTCTTCGACCAGATCTACGTGATGAGCCAGGGCGATCCGGCGAAGACCACCCTGACCCCGGCGTACCTCTCCTACCGGACCGCGTTCCGGGACTTCGAGTACGGCTCCGGGGCGGCGATCTCGTTCCTGCTCTTCCTGATCATCATCCTGCTCACCCTCGGCCAGCGCTGGCTGCTGCGCGAACGCGGCTCCGGTCGACGATCCCGCCGCCGCACCCGCCGGGATGCGGCCGGGACCGGACGTTCGGGTACCGCCGAGACCGGACGGAGGTCCTGACGATGGCCGTACTCACCCAGCCCGGCTCGGGGCCGACGATCCGCCCGCCCCACGACGGCGACCCGCGCCCGGCGAACCGGAGCCGCCGGCCGGGCGGCCACCCGGCGGCCGCCTTCGCCGGGTACGCCGTGCTGGTCTTCTTCGCGCTGGTCTTCCTCTATCCGTTCGTCATCCAGCTCGGCAACGCCTTCAAGACCGAGCCGGACGCGGCGGCGAACCCGCTCTCCCCGGTGCCGTCGGTGCTGGACCTGAGCAGCGTGCAGCGGATCTTCGAGGGGACCGACTTCCCGCTCTGGCTCGGCAACTCCACCCTGGTCACCGTCGTCGTCACGCTCGGCCGGGTCTTCTTCGCCTCGCTGGCCGGCTACGCCCTGGCCCGGCTGCGGTTCACCGGTCGGCGCGCCGTCTTCGCCGTGGTGGTGGCGATGATGGCGGTACCGCCGGTGGTGCTGCTGATCCCGAAGTTCCTGGTGCTCAACCAGCTCGGCCTCTACAACAGCTACTCGGCGCTGATCGTGCCGCTGCTGGTCGACGCGACCGGGGTCTTCGTGATGAAACAGTTCTTCGAGTCGATCCCGGTCAGCGTCGAGGAGGCTGCCCGGATCGACGGGGTCGGGGCGTTCCGGATGTTCTGGTCGGTGGTGCTGCCGATGGCGCGGCCGGCGCTGATCACCGTGACCATCATGTCCTTCCAGGGCTCCTGGAACGAGCTGCCGCACACCCTGGTCGCGGTGCAGGATCCGGGACTGTTCACCCTGCCGCGCGGGCTGGCCGACCTGGTCAGCGGCTCGCTCGGCGAGGGCAACCAGTACCCGCTCAAGCTCGGGGCGGCGCTGCTGGCCACCGTACCGGTGGCGATCATCTTCGTGGTCTTCCAGCGCTACTTCGTGCGCGGCGCCAACGAGGGGGCCGAGAAGGGCTGACGTTCACCCCTGCGCGGGCTCGGCGGCGGCGCCCGGCTCGGGTTCGGCGGCGAGCGAGACGTGCAGCCGGAGCTGCGGCACCAGCAGGTCGTCGACGTCCAGCGCCCGGGCCGCCCCGTCCGGCTCCCAGCCGGCGCCGCCGAGGAACTTCCGGGTCGCGGCGTCACCCTCGAAGGCCCAGGCCACCGCCGTGTCGAAGCCGTCGGTGCGCCACAGGTCGACGCTGGCGGCGAGCAGCCGGCTGCCGTGCCCGCGCCGGCCCCACCTCGGCTCGACCAGCAGGTCCGTCACGGCGACGACACCCGCGCCGAGCGCCTCGGCCGGTTCCTCCGGGGCCAGCGCCTGCTCGTCGGGGGGGCCGGATGCGGCAAATCCCACCAGATACGATTGTTCGGCCTGCTCGACGGCGACCAGGACGCGGTGCCGTTCGGAGGGGGGCGCCTCGACCGCCGCACTCCACCGGCGACCGAGCCATTCCTCGTCCAGGTTGTCGAGCACGTGCTTGGGCAGCATCCTCCGATAGGCGACCCGCCAGGTCGCGAGCTGGATGCGTGCGATCTCGCCGGCGTCTGACGGACGCGCCGGGCGGACGTACCCGAGAGCCATGAGTGGGAAGCCTACGCAGGGCAAGGGGGGCGGCAATGGCGCAGGGTGCCGGTTGGCGTACCCGGTACCAGGTGCTATTCGTGATCGCGTTGGCGGTGCTGGTCACCGGGTTCCTCTCGGTGGCGGCGGTCCGGCACGGCTTCTTCGACCTCCGGGTCTACTACGGGGCGTTGCACCACTGGGTACGCGCCGACGGCGAGATCTACGACTGGCTCAAGCCGGACAGCAAGTACGGCTTCACCTATCCGCCGTTCGCGGCCCTGGTGATGCTGCCGCTGGCGTACCTGAGCTGGCCGGCGGCCATGGTGATCAGCGTCACCCTGACCGTGCTGGCCAGCGCGCTGCTGATCTGGTGGCTGGTCGACCCGATCGCCCGCCGGACGGGCTGGACCCGGTGGTTCACCCTGGCCGTCGCGCTCTGCCTGGCGGCGGCCTTCGAGCCGATGCGCGAGACGGTCAACTTCGGCCAGGTCAACATGCTGCTGCTGTTCCTGGTCGCTGCCGACCTGCTCTGGCTGGTCGCCCCGGTGACCCCGTTCGGGCGCCGGCTGCCGCAGCGCTACCGCCGCTTCGCCGGGGTGGGTATCGGGCTGGCCACCGCGATCAAGCTGACCCCGGGCATCTTCATCGTCTATCTGCTGGTCACCGGGCGCTGGCGGGCGGCGCTGGTGGCCAGCGGCACGGCGGCCGCGGTCACCCTGCTCGCCGCCGGAGTGGCCCCGGACGCGTCCCGGGAGTTCTGGACCACCGCGCTGTGGGACACCGACCGGGTCGGGTCGCTGTCGTTCATCTCGAACCAGTCGTGGCAGGGCGTGGTCGCCCGGCTCGACCCGGACCATCCGAACATGCTGCTCTGGCTGGTGCTGGTGGCGGCGACGGTGGGGGTCTGGATCTGGCGGGCCCGGGCCGCGGCGGCGGTCGGCGACGAGGCGGCCGGGCTGGCGCTGACCGGTGTGGTGCAGAGCCTGGTCAGCCCGGTCACCTGGGTGCACCACCTGGTCTGGCTGATCCCCGCGCTGATCCTGCTGGTCGACAACGCGTACGCCGCCCCGGCCGGCAGCGGGCGGCGGCGCTGGCTGCTGCGGTTCGCGGTCTTCGCGTACCTGGTGCTGATCAGTCGGCTGGTCTGGATCTGGGAACGCCGCTTCGACGGCCTGCTCGGCTTCCTGGGCAGCAACTTCTATGTCTGGATCAGCGTCGCACTGCTGTTCGCGCTACCGGTCCGGGGACCGGGCCAGCTCGCCGAGTCGGGCGGCGTAGCGGAGTTCGACCAGCCCAAGCGGCGGCCGTCCCCCCGACCGTTGCAGTTCGTAGCTCGACCGCTCACCATCGGCGACTAACCCGGCCCGTTCGTAGAACCGGCGGGCCCGCCGGTTGTCGGCGAGCACCCAGAGCCGCAGCTCGGTCCAGTCGAGCGCGGTCAGCTCGGCGACCGAGGCGGCCAGCAGTTCCCGGCCCACTCCGGCGCCCCAGTGCCCGGGCCGGACGTAGAGGCCGAGGATCTCCGCGTACCGGTGGTCGAGGCGGTCCGGGTCCTGGTCGATCCGGTACGGCCCGGCGGTGCAGAAGCCGAGCACCGCCTCGTCGTCGCTCCGGGCCACCAGGGTCCGGAACGGGTGGTCGGGCTCGGCGGTGCCGAGGTCACGGCGGCGCTGCGCCCAGGCGGCGACGTTCAGCCGGGCCAGTACCTCGGCCGGCATGATCTCGGCGTACCCCGTCTGCCAACTCCGGACGTGCACCTCGGCGATGGCCAGGGCGTCGCCGGGGGCCTCGGGGCTGACGGCTAACATCAGGATTGTTTTATCCCGTTTTGCGGGTCAGGTCCAGGCCCAGCGCGTCGTGTCGGACCCGTCGACTAGGGTCCGGGGCGATGGCCGTACCCGAATCGTTGTCGCTGCCGCAGGCCCGGCGGATCGCGCTGGCCGCTCAGGGCTTCGCCGATCCCGCGCCCGGAGCCGTGCCGACCCGTCGGCATCTGCGCCGGGTGCTCGACCGGCTCGGCCTGCTCCAGATGGACTCGGTCAACGTCCTGCAACGGGCGCACTACCTCCCGCTCTACAGCCGGCTCGGGCCCTATCCGGCCGAGCTGCTCGACCGGGCCGCCTACCGGCGTCCCCGGGACGTCTTCGAATACTGGGGGCACGAGGCGTCGCTGGTCCGGGTCGACCTGCAACCGGCGCTGCGCTGGCGGATGGCCGCCGCGCACACCGACGCCTGGGGCGGGATGCGCCGGATCGCCGTCGAGCAGCCGGAGCTGGTCGCCCGGGTCCTCGACGAGGTACGCGCCAGCGGCCCGATGACCGCCGCCGAGATCGAGCACGACGCGCCCCGGGAGACCGGCAACTGGGGCTGGAACTGGTCGGCGGTGAAGCGTGCCTGTGAATTCCTCTTCTGGGCCGGTGAGCTGACCGCCGCCGCCCGGAACAGCTCCTTCGCCCGGGTCTACGACGTACCGGAGCGGGTGCTGCCGCCGGAGGTGCTGGCCGCGCCGACCCCGGAGCCGGCGGAGGCCCACCGCAAGCTGGTCGAGATCGCCGCCCGGGCGCTCGGGGTGGCGGCCGAGCCGGAGCTGCGGGACTACTTCCGGCTGCCGGTCGCCGCCGCCCGCACCGCCCTCGCCGAGCTGGTCGAGGCGGGCGTGCTGCGGCCGGTCACGGTGCAGGGCTGGCGGCTGCCCGGCTATCTGCACCGGGACGCCCGCCTGCCCCGGTGGATCCGGGCCAGCACCCTGGTCAGCCCCTTCGACCCGCTGATCTGGGAACGGTCCCGCACCGAGCGCCTCTTTGGGTTCAGCTACCGGATCGAGATCTACGTGCCCGCACCCCAACGGGTGTACGGCTACTACGTCCTGCCGTTCCTGCTCGGCGACCGGTTCGTCGCCCGGGTCGACCTGAAGGCCGACCGCAAGGCGGGGACGCTGCTGGTGCCGGCGGCCTGGGCCGAGCCCGGCATCGATCCGGTCGAGACCGCCCGGGCCCTCGCCGCCGAGCTGCACCGGCTGGCCGGCTGGCTCGGCCTGGGCGCGGTGGCGGCCCCGGTCGGCGGAGACCTCGCCGGGCCCCTCGCCGCCGCCCTCGCCAGCATGCTCGCGGTACGGTGAGACGAGCCGGCCGGCGTCCGCTGGGCCGGCGGGCGGCGCGTCGCGAGCGGTGGCGAGCGATGCCGACGCTGTGGCGGACGCGATCGGCGACGGGTAGGGCGGAATGACGAGCGTTGACGAGACCCGGTCCGGCGAAGCCGGGACGGCACCTGACGCCGGCTGGCCGAGCGGGGCGGCGGCCTATCCGGATTATCCGGTGCCCCCCTACCAGGCTCCCGAGCCCGACCGGCTCACCCGGTTCGTCAACCGGATCCAGGCGCGGGCGCCCCGCTGGCTCGCCCCGGTGGCGGCGCTCGGCTGCCTGGCCGGCGCGGTCGGCTACACCCTCTTCGCCGATCCGACCCGGAGCGCACCCGATGCGGCGCCGTCCTGCATCCTCAAACTCACCACCGGGCTGGACTGCCCGGGCTGCGGCGGCACCCGCGCGTTCTGGTACGTCCTACACGGAGACCTGCCGGCGGCGGCCCGGCACCACCTGCTCTTCGTCTTCGCCCTACCCTTCCTGCTCTACCTCTACGTGGCCTGGGCCGGGCGGCAGATCTTCGGCTGGAAGCTGCCGCAGTTGGAGATCACTCCGAAGACGATCGGCATCTTCCTCGCCGCCTGGGGGGTCTTCTCGGTGCTGCGCAACCTGCCCTGGGCGCCCTTCGACGCCTTCTACGTCTGACGGGACCGGACGGCTACGTCTGCCGGGCCGGGCTCGGGGAGCCAATCCGGTGCAGCGTGCCGTCCGGGTCGACGAAGGCGAATTCGCGCAGGCCGTACGGGGTGTCCCGTACCTCGCCCAGCCGACCCTCGACACCTGACCGGGCCCAGTCGGCGTGCAGTGTGTCGGCGTCCGACACGTAGAGGTAGACGGTTGCCGCCGTCCGGGCGGGGTCGTGCTCTGCCCACTCCGTGAGGTGCAGGGATACCGGCCCGCGCTCGACGAAGCCGTAGCGCTCACCGCCGTCGTACGGACGAACGGTGAAGCCGAGCCGTTGATAGCGGTCGAGCGCGGCGTCCAGGTCCCGCACGGGCACCACCGGGGCGACGCTGTCGAACGTGACTTCCTGGGCCATCCGATACTCCACGTCGCCGACTCGCCATCCGTGCTGGTGTGGGTGCGACCTCTGGGACCCTACCCCGTCCGGGTGAGGAAGCCGTGGCTCTCCGCCGGATGGTCAACGGGTGCGGTGACCGGCAGACTCCGGCCACCGCACCCGTACGCCCGCTACCCGATCTTGTATGCCCGGATCACCGTCTGGGTGACCGTGTTCCCGGCGGTGTCGGTGGCGCTGGCCCGCAGCGAGACGTAGCCCGGCTCGGCCGGATGCCGCAGCACCGCCTGCCCGGCCGTCACCTCCGCCGGAGCCCAGTTCACCCCGTCGTCGTACGACACCTCGACGGTCAGGTTCTCGTTGGCGCCGGCTCCCGACTCGGGCTGCGCCGTCACGGTCACCGGGATGGTGCCGGTCTGTCCGGCCGGGGTGCTGTTGTCGTTGTCCACCCGGGGCGAGAAGCGCACCGTGGAGATCGGTAGCCGGACCGGCGACTCCCCGGCGACGTGCCCGGACCGGAACGTCCAGGTCACGCTGACCCGGGTGGAGAGCGTCGCCGGCCCGCCCCGCTCCGCCGTCATCGTCAGCCGGTAGTTGCCGGTCTCGGGTGGCAGTTCGATCGTCCCGTTCAGACCGTCGAGTTCGGCCAGTACCTTGCCGTCGCGCTCCAGGGTGATCCGGCCGGTGGCGATCGAGGAGAAGCCGGCCCGGCCGACGCCGTCACCGTAGAGCGGGGCCTGCACGGTGAGGGTGTCGCCGAGCCGGGTCACCCACTGGTGCTCGTACGGCGGTGCCGCCACCGTCGGCCCGAACACCCCGCGACTCCACTGCTCCTGGTACGACTGCCCGGCCCGGTACGCCACCGGCGGCGCCACCAGGCTGGTCAGGTACGCCTGTTCCGTACCGGAGCCGGTCGTCTCGTCGACCGAACGGAACCACTGCGCCCGGCCGTCGGTGTTGTAGTACTCGATCCGGGTCGACGGCAGCGGGAAGGTCATCGCGTGTGCGAACCCGCCCATCACCGACTCCGGCAGCACCGCCCAGGCCAGTTTCCGGCCGCTGCTGCCGGAGGACTCGTGGCCGTGGTCGGCTCGGACCGTGGCCAGGTCGGCGGCGGTCACCTGCCGGGTGAAGCCGTTGCCCATCCGCCCCTCGTCGAGCCAGCACAGCAGGTACGCGTACGAGTGGTCCGCGGCGTCGGCCGGGGCGAACGTGGCGGTGGTCCGGGAGACGAACCCGGCGGCCGCCTGGTCCGGCCCGACCCGACCGGTACGCAGCCGCTCGAAGGTGCCGCCGAGGGTGCCGACCTCGGCGGTGCGTCCGGCGGCCAGCACGCTGGTGGCCAGTTCGGCGAAGACCTGCCGGGCGCCGCTGTTCGGCACGGTCACCTCCAGCGGTCGACCGAGCCGGGCGTCGAGGACGACGCTCCGGTCGCCGCTGACCTCCAGTTCGGGCTGGGCGAGGATGCTGGTCAGATAGGTGCCGTCCAGCGGGCTGGTGATCGCGGTGAGCGCGGCGTAGCGCCCCTTCGGCACCCGGAGGGTTGCCGTGCCGTCCTCGGTGACCGGCATCGAGATCGATCCGGCGCTGTCCAGCGCGGCCAGCATGGTCAGATAACCGTTGGTCGGCTCGCCGGCCTGGCCGAGGTGCGAGACCTTGACGTCGTAGCTCTCCACCTCGCGGTCGACCGCCAGCGGGGTGGGCACACTCCCGCCACCGCTCACGGTCGCGGTGAGGTGGCCGGTGAGCTGCCCCAGCGGGCCGCCGCTGCCGGCCGTGTCGGCGGTGACGGTCGCCTCGGCGGTGCCGCCGGCCGGCACGGTGACGCTGCTCGGCGTGACCGCGAACATCCCGGTCGGCACGGCGGTGCCGTCCGGCGCGACCGCCCGTACCCCGAGTTGCAGCGTGACCGCCGCCGTGCCCGCGTTGTGGTAGCTGACCGTACGCCGGACCGGGGTGTCGTCGTCGTGCGGCCATGCCTGCCGGCCGAAGCTCAGGCTCGGCGGATCGGCGGTGACCCGCTGGTCGAGCGCCCGGGCGACGTCCAGCCGGCCGGCGCCCTGGGCGAAGACGCTGAGTTCGGGGTTAGGCCGGGCGGCGGCCATCAGCGCGGCCTTCAGGTTGCCCGCCGGCAGGTCCGGCTGGCGCTGCGCCAGGATGGCGGCGGCCCCGGCGACGTGCGGTGTGGCCATCGAGGTGCCGGACATGCTGATCCCGCTGCCCTCGGGCACGTCCGGCCCGGTGTCGATGCTCCGGGCGGCGACGATGTCCAGGCCGGGGGCGGTCAGGTCGGGCTTGATGGCGCCGTCGCCCTGCCGGGGGCCCTGGCTGGAGAAGCCGGCCAGGGTGTCGGACTTGCTGACCGCGCCGACCGCCAGCGCGGCGTCGGCGGTGGCCGGTGAGCCGATGGTGCTGGTGCCCGGGATGTTGCCGGCGGCGACCACGAAGAGGGTGTCGTGCGCCTCGGTCAACTGCCCGAGGGCCTGCTCGACCGGGTCCACCACCGGGCTGTCCAGCCCCGTCAGACTCAGGTTGACCACCTGAGCGCCCGACTCGGCCGCCCACTGCATGCCGGCGATGATCGCGGACTCGGCGCAGCCGCCGGCCGCGCAGACCTTGCCGTCCAGCAGCCGGGCGCCGGGGGCGACGCCCTTGAACCGGGCCGCACCGGTACCGGCCACGGTGGAGGCGACGTGCGTGCCGTGTCCGGCGATGTCCCGGTCGTCCTCGGCGCCGTCGGTGAAGTTGCGCTGCCCGGTCACCTGTCCGGCGAGGTCCGGGTGGGTTTCGTCGATGCCGGTGTCCAGCACCCCGACGGTCACTCCGCTGCCGTCGAAGCCGGCGGCCCAGGCGGCCGGCGCGCCGACCTGCGGGACGCTCTCGGCGAGGGCGGGCCGGCGCAGGCCGTCGAGCCAGACGGTGCGCACGGTCGCGGCCATGGTGCGCCGGGTCGGCTCCGTCCCGGTCAGGTCGGTCCAGAACCGGGGCAGCCCGGCCCGGTCCACCGCGACGGCCTGCCCGGCGACCGGGGGGAGGTCGCGGACCAGTCGCGCGCCGGCCCCGACCAGCGCGCGCTCTCCCTGCACCCGGTCGTCGATACCGGCGTACGTCACCAGCAGCGGCAGGTCTCCCCGGCGGTCGTAGCCGAACTCCAGCAGGGCGGTGACGTCGAAGAGCCGCTCGTCCAGGCGCCCGCTGCGGACCAGGGCGAGGGCGTCGGTCGGGATGACGTGCAGCCGGTCGCCGACTCTCCGGGTCAGGAACTCGATGCCGGTCCGGCCGGGTCCCGGCTCGACGCTCGCCTTGAGGTCGGTGGTGACGGTGACCCGGTCACCGGTGACCAGGCTGACGGTCCGGGCACCGGTACCCGCCGTCGGGTCGGCCCCGGGTGTGCCGGGCGGGGCCGAGGATTCGGCCGGTACCGCGTATCCGGCGAGGCCCGGCGGTCCCGCCATCGCGGCCGTGCCTGCCGGCGGTCCGGGTACGGCGAACGCGAGCAGCAGGGCGAGACCCGTTACTCCCCACGTAAGCCTTTTAACTGGATTCATGGTGTGCCTCCCCTGGATACCGGTCATACCGGCACTCCTCTGCATTGACCGAAACACATCACCGGAGAGGCAGCAACATAGACGTCCATAGATTGGGATGATCGCCGGCTGGAGCGACTACCCACAGTGGACCGCCCGGATCCCTCGAACGGGCGGTCGGGCCGGCTCCTCGATCTACAACTCCTCCACGGCGGCGCTGGACAACCTCACCCGCCGCGCCGGGCAAGGCCAGCACGGGCGGCAACCAACACGAGCGCTTCGGGTACGGCCGGCGGTACCGGTTCGAGCCTGAACGAACCAGGCCACGAACGGGCGGCGGCTGCCGTACCAGTCGCCGCTCACGGCGCCGGCAATGCCCGACGGCCCTCGGAACCGTCGTCCGGGACGATCTCGCCGCTCACGGCCCGCCGCCGGTGCGCCGCCGCCTCCGACACCGACCAGGCGATCGCGGCCAGGGCCGGCAGGCGCAGGCCCTGCTGGCCGTACACCAGGTGCGCGGCGCTCACCGCGAACCACGGCGCCGCCGGCCCGTGCAGCATGATCGGGTCCCCGACTTCGTAGCGCAGTACGAACAGCCACTGCCCCATGTCACCCTGGAACTCCACCACGCCCTGGTGCCAGAAGCTCAGCCACTGGCCCCGGTAGTCGCAGAGCAGGCGCTGATCAGTGAGGATGGTCCGGACGTGCGCGTGGTCCCGCCACTGGGCCGCCGCCGATGCCTCGGCGCGCCGCCGTGCCGAGGAGTTGGCCATGGCGTTCGCCGCCAGACCGGCCGCCACGAACGTCGCGGAACCGAGCAGCAGGGTGCTGCTGCTGCGGTACGACACCGACGTGCCGTAGAAGCGGGCGTAGCCGAGCACGGCTTCGGCGTACGCCACCTCGTCCCGGTTCAGTCGTACCGCGCCCGGCGGCAGCGCGGTGAGGGCGCCCCCGGCGTGCAGGTGTTCGTACAACTGGCAGGCGTTGGCCCATCCCTCGCGATGAGCGACGTCGATCGCGTCGTCCTTGCGGCGGCCCACCGGTTTCCCCCGTCCCTCTCAGTGCTGAAATGCGATGTCCTGCCTGGTCAGCGCCCCGGTTCGTGGCGCCGCAGCGCCCAGCGGGTGGCGGCGGTCAGCATGCCGCCCTGTAGCGCCAGCGCACCCATCGCCCACCACCACGCGCCGGTCGTGTGCCGCCACAGTGCGTCCGCGGACGGGTCGACCGTCAGCGAACGGAGATCGACCGTGGCCGCCGCGGCGGCGTACCCCCACCGGGCCGGCGCGAGCCACGACAGCTCCGCCACGCCGGTGCGGTCGACCACCTCGAAGAGGCCGCCGCAGAGCACCAGCTGTGCCATCACCAGCCCCACCAGGATCGGCATGGTCTGCTCCCCGGTGGAGACGTACGCGCTGACCAGCAGCCCCAGCACGGTCGCGGTCAGGGCGGTCAGCCAGACCACCACGATCAGCTCCAGCAGCGGCCACGGCAGCGCCAGCGCCCGCGGTGCCCCGGGCCGGCCGGCGAGGCCGACCACCACGAACAGCGCCGCCTGGACCGCGGTCACCACCGCGAACACCAGCAGTTTCGACCCCAGGTACGCGCTCGGCGCCAGCCCCACCGCACGTTCCCGCCGGTAGATGGCACGTTCGCGGACCAGTTCCCGGATGCCGCCGGCGAGCCCGATGAAGATCCCACCGACGATCAGCACGACGAGCAACTGTGCCGGTTCGAGGCTCGGCCCGGAGGCCGACCGGGTGAAGCCAGCGCCACCGGGGATCACGTGCAGCAGCGCGGCGAGACCGAGTGGCAGGCCGAGCAGCAGGGCCGCGTACGTCCGGTCCGCCAGGGTGACGGCCGCCATCCGCCGGGTCAGGATTGTCAGCTGCCGCCGCCAGCTCTGCCGCGCCGGCTGGACCGGGGCGGGCTGGGCGTCGGCCGGTCGGGCCTGCGCCAGTGGGTCGTACGCCGGGTGGGCCTGTGCCGGGTGGGCCTGTCCGGAACGGTTGCCGGGCCCGGCCGGTCCGACGGCGGCGGGCCGGGGCGGCAGCGTGGCCGCATAACGCGCGGCCCAGCCGTCCGGGTCGTCGGCCACCTGCTTGAACACGTCGGCGTACTCCCGGGCGCCGAAGAACCGCAGCAGCCCGTCGGGTGGTCCGACGTAGGCCACCTTGCCGCCCCGGCCGAGCACGAGTACCCGGTCGCAGACGTTGAGGTGCAGCGGGCTGTGAGTGATCACCACGACGGTGCGGCCCCGGTCGGCGAGGTCCCGCAGACCGGTCATCACGTCCCGGTCCAGCGCCGGGTCGAGCCCGGAGGTGGGTTCGTCGAGGAAGAGCAGCGACGGCTCGGTGAGCAGCTCCAGCGCGACCGAGGTGCGCTTGCGCTGACCGCCGGAGAGCGTGTCGATCCGCTGGTCCGCCTGGCTGACCAGACCGAGCTGGTCGATCACCTCGCTGACCCGCCGCTCCCGCTCCGCGCCCGTCACGTCGGGCCCGAAGCGCAGCGCGGCGGCATACCGCAGGGCCCGGCGTACGGTCAGCGCCGAGTGCAGGATGTCGTCCTGCGGCACCAGGCCGATCCGGTGACGCAGTTCGTCGTACTCGGCGTACAGGTCGCGGCCCTGGTAGCTGACCGTGCCCTCGTTCGCCGGGCGGTAGCCGGTCAACGCGGCGAGCAGGGTCGACTTACCCGCCCCGCTCGGACCCATCACGGCGAGCAGGCTGCACTCGTCCAACGCGAAGCTGACCTTGTCGAGCAGCCGCTTGCCACCCGCCACGGTGACGCCCAGCCCGTCGGCGTGCAGCGAGACCCGCCCGGCGTCGACGTACTCGCGCAGCTCGGCGGCGTCGACGACGAGTTGGTGCCGGCCGAAGGACAGCAGGTCGCCCGGGCGCACCTCGGCGGTGGTGACCCGGCGGCCGTTGACAAAGGTGCCGTTGCGGGTGCCGAGATCGACCAGGTTCAGGCCGGCGGGGGTGCGGAGCAGCTCCGCGTGGTACCGCGACACCAGCAGGTCGTCCAGGACGATGTCGTTGTCCGGGGCGCGGCCGATCCGGGTCCGCCCAGCCGCCCGGTACGTCGCGGACGGCACCCGCCCGGCCTCGAACCGTGGCGTGCCCGCGTCGGACGTACCTCCGGCCGGCATCCCCGACGGTGTGCCCGGGGTACCCGGCGGCGTGGCCGTGCCGGGCGGGCCCGGCGGCCTGGCCGCGGCGGCCATGGTCGGCGGTGGCGGCGCGAGTGGTGGCGGAGTGACCGGTGCCGGTGTCGACGCCAGCCGCAGGGTGAGCCGGGGACCGTCGAACCCGCCGAGCCGGACCTCCACCGGCCCGGTCAGGTCCAGTTCGGAGACCCGGCCGGCCGGGGTGTACGTGCCGTTCTGGCCGCCCAGGTCGCGCATCCGCCAGCGCCCGGCCTGGTACCGCAGCTCCAGGTGCTCCCGGGAGACGCGCGGGTCGTCGACGACGATCCGGCACAGCGGGTCCCGGCCGACCCGGAGCGCCCCCTCCGCCGGGGTGACCCGCCGCTCCCCGTCCGGGGCGCCGATCAGCAGGATCGCGTCGGTCATGCCCCACCCTTGGGCAGTCGCTTGGCCATCGCGGTGGCGAGCTGGATCGCGTCGGACTGGTATCCGCCCTTACCCTCCACCACCACCTCGATGACCACCTGCCCGCGTCGGACGAAGACGATGGCGATGTCGTAGTACTGCCCGGTGTCGGCGAAGACGCCGAGGGCCTCGTCACCGAGCTTCGGGACCTGCATCTCGGACCACTTCTCGCAGCCGGCGGCCTTCGTCCGGACCGCGTCGAAGAAGACGTTCGCCTCGTCGGCGTAGAAGCCCGCGACCGCCGAGCCCACGTTCGGGTAGCTTCCGGTGTTGACGTCGAAGCCGTTGGTCTCGCTGGCGCCGATCGCGTTCGCGGTGACCCTCCCGTCGCTGCACAGGCTCAGCGCGGAAAGCCCACCCTGCAGGATGTCGTCCGCGTCCCGGGGACGGATGACCTCGCGGCGGGCCTTCAGCACGGCCGTGATGTCGGCGGCCGTGACCAGCGCCGGCTGCAACGCGGTCACCGGTGGCGGCGGCTTGCTCTTGTCGTACGACCGGGTGGGGGTGGCGCCGGGCCCGGTCCCGAACAGGTCTCCGTCCGGCGAGGCCTGGTATATCCCGACGCAGCAGGCGACGAGGGAGAAGAGCAGCACGCCGACGACGATCAGCGGTGCCTTGCTGCCCCTCTTCTGCGGCGGCGGGGTGCTGAGGAAACCACCGACGGCCGGGGAGAGCCGTGGACCACCCGGGCTGCTCGGCGGCATCGGGTAGCCCGACGGTGGCGGCGGCGGTGACGACACCGGCCGGGTGCCACCGGTCGAGCCCGGCGGCATCGGGTAGCCCGGCGGTGGCGACGTCGGCCGGGTGCCACCGATCGAGCCTGGCGGCATCGGATAGCCGGGCGACGCCGGGGCGGCGGCCGGCGAGACCGGCGGCGCGGGCCCGAACGACGTCTCGGGCAGCGCCGAGCCGGCCGATGATCCAGGGATCCCTTCCGGCCCGGCGGCGCCCGGGACCCCGGAGCCGACGGAGGTCTCCGGCGGCGCGGTACGCAACGCCCGGATCCAGGCCGCCGCACTCGCCGGCCGGGCCTCCGGCTGCACCGCGAGCATTGCGACGATGCCCCGCACCTGCCGATCCTGGCCTGGCCCGAGCGCCGCGGTCAGCCGCTGCACCATTCCCGCCGGGTCACCGGGCAGCGGTGGGTTCCCGGTGATCGCGTAGTAGACGGTGGCGCCGAGGGTGAACCGGTCGGTCGCGGGGGTGTACTCGCCACGGGCCAGCGACTCCGGTGCCATGAACGGAGCGGTGCCGAAGATCCGCGACGTGCGGTCGGTGCTGCGCAGGCGTACCAGCCCGAAGTCCACCAGGTAGACCCGGCCGTCGGGGGCGAGCAGGATGTTCGCCGGTTTGATGTCGCGGTGCAGCACCGGGGCGGCGTTGGTGTCCCGACCGCTGTGCAGGTAGTCGATCGCCTCGGCGACCTGCTGTAGCGGGGCCAGCACGTCGAGCCCGCGCACGTCACCGCGCTCCAGCGCCGTCTGGAGGCTGGGACCCTCGATCCACTTCATCACGAAGTAGAGCCGCCGGCCCGCCGCATCCGGCTGGTGCCCGGCCGGATGCGGCGGCGCGCCGACGAAGACCTCCTTCACCTTCACCAGCGCCGGATGCTCCAGGTGGGTCAGCAGGGCCGCCTGGAGCCGCAACTCCTCCAACTGCCGGTCGGCAGCCGAGTCGTCGTCGAGCCGGATCAGCTTCACGGCGTACGAGAACGAGTCGGCGCCGTGGCGTTCCCGGGCCAGCCAGACCTCGCCCTCGCCACCTGCCGCACGCCGCTGCACCAGTTCGTACCGGTCCGGCGCGTCCGCCGGGCCGACGTACCCGGGCCCCCCGTCCATCGACACCCTGATCCACCCGATCTCTTCCGCCCTGGCCGCGTCCGCCGTCAAGCTAACGGATCTTCCGGGTGTGGATCCGCCGCTTGTTAGCGAGTTGTGAGTACCTGGGTGAGGTGCGGTAACAATGGCCCGTGCAGTTCGGGATCCTGGGGCCGGTCGAGGTCCGACACGACGGGCGGCTCCTGCCCAGCGGCAGCGGGCGGGAACGGCTGGTGCTGGCCAGCCTGTTGCTCGGCGCCGGGAAGGTGCTCCCCGCGGACGTGCTGATCACCCGGCTCTGGGAGCAGCCGCCCGGCTCCGCCCGGGCACAGCTGCACAACCTGATAAGCGGCCTGCGCCGCCGGTTCCGGGCCGTGGACCCGGACCTGATCGAGACCCGACCCACCGGGTACCTGCTGCGCCTGCGCGGACACCGACTGGATCTGACCGAGTTCCGCGACCTTGCCGACCGGGGACGTGCGGCCGCCTCGGGTGGGGACCACACCGCCGCGGTGGCGTTGCTCGACCAGGCGCTGGCGCTGTGGCGCGGCCCGGCGCTGGCCGACGTCGCCGGAGTGGACAGCGGGCGACTCCGCGAGGCCCTGCACGGCGAGCGGCTCGGTGCGGCCGAGGCCAAGCTCGACGCCGTGCTGGGGCTCGCGGAGTACGAGGCGGTGCTGCGCGAGGTCGAGCCGCTCCTCGCCGACAATCCGTATGCGGAGCGGCTCTACTGCCAGCAGATGTCGGCGCTGGCCGGCCTGGGCCGGCGCGCTGAGGCGCTCGCCGTCTACCGCCGCGCCTACCGACGGTTCGTCGACGGCCTGGGTCTGGAGCCGGGGCCGTTGCTGCGCGCGACACAACAGCGGATCCTGCTGGGCGAACCGGTGGCCGGGGCGGGCACGGAACGGACCCGTCCGGTGCCGAGGCAGCTTCCGCCGGCGCCGGCGCTGACCGGCCGGGAGTCGCTGCTCGACCGGATCCTCGGGCAGATGACCACCGCTGATCCGGCCTGCGCCCCGGTCGTGCTCCTGACCGGTCCCGGCGGGGTCGGCAAGAGCGCGCTGGCGCTGGCGGCGGGTCACCGGCTGGGTGCGGCCTTCCCGGACGGGCAGCTCTACGCCGACCTGCGGGGCAGCCACGACACGCCGGGAGATCCGTACCGGATCGTGGAGCGTCTTCTGCGGGCGTTGGGCGTCGCGGGCGGTGATGTCCCGGACGATCCCGAGGAGCGGGTGACGCTGTACCGCAGCCACCTGGCCCGGGGCCGGATGCTGGTGGTCCTGGACGACGCGGCCGACGAGGCGCAGCTACGGCCGTTGTTGCCGGGATCGGCCGGCAGCGGCGCGGTGGTGACCTCGCGGCGGCACCTCGCCGCGATGCTGGGCGCCGCCCGGGTCCCGGTACCGGCGCTGTCCACCGAGGACGCGGTACGGCTGTTGACGGAGGCTGTCGGCGAGGCGAGGATCGCCGCCGAACCGGAAGCGGCGCGCGAGATCTCGCGGCTCTGCGGCGGGCTGCCGCTGGCGCTCTGCATCGCCGCCGCCCGGCTGGCGGTACGGCCCGAGGAGACCGTCGACGAGCTACGGCAGCGGCTGGCGGTGGAACGGGGCCGGCTGGACGAACTGGCCGTCGGTGACCTCGACGTCCGGGCCAGCATCGCGTTGAGCTACCGGGCGCTGCCCGCCGAGGCACGGCGGCTGGTGCGGCGGCTCGGGCTGCTCAGCACCACCGACTCGGCACGGTGGGCCGCGCAGGCGCTGCTGGACACCACCGACGGCCGGGCCCGTGCGCTGCTGCACCAGCTCGCCGACGTACACCTGGTCGAACCGCTCGGTCGGGACGCCGTGGGGCAGCAGCGGTACCGGCTGCACGACCTGGTCGCCGAGTACGCCCGGGAGCGGCTCATGGTCGACGACGAGCCGGCCGACCGGGAGCAGGCGCTGGCCCGGCTGCTGCGCGGTTGGCTCGACCTGGCCGGCGAGGCCGACGAGCTGCTCGGCACGCCCGAGGCGGAACGGAACCGGGAGACCGGTCCGATGGTCAGCAGTGGTCAGCGTGCCCTCCGTGCCGACCCGCTCGCCTGGTTCGAGACCGAACGCGCCGGACTGGTCGCGGCGGTCGGCCAGGCGGGCCGGGCCAACCTGCCGGAGCTGGCCGGCGGGCTCGCGTTGCGGCTGTCCGGCTTCCTCCGGCTCCGCTCCTACGACGACGACCTGGAGCACATGCTGCGGTTCGCTCTGTCCTGCGTGCCCACCTCCGGGGCGGATCCGCTCCGGGCCCGACTGCTCGGCGAACTCTTCGCCGCCTGCCTCGGGCGGGACCGGTACGCCGAACTGCCCGCCATCGCGGCTGACCAGCTCGCGGTGGCTCGCCGGATCGACGACCCGCACCTGCTGGTACGCGCGCTCACCAACTCCGGCCTGGCGGCGCTGCGCGCCGGGCCGTCCGGGGAGGCGTTCGACTGGCTGGCCCGGGCGGTGAGCACGGCCCGTGACCTGCAACTGCCCGGTCACCTGCGACGCGACACCCTGGCCACCCTCGGCTTCGCGTACTGGGAGATGGGCGACCCCGGCCGGGCCGTTCCACTGCTGGCGGAGGCATTGGCCGTCAGCGACGCACCGATCCCTCCGCTGCGGGACGCGCTGCACCGTTACCACTACGGGCTGGCGTTGACCGACACCGGTGAACTGAGTGGCGCGCGGCAGGCACTCGCCGAGGCGATGGAGGTCAGCGTGCGGCTCCGCGACGACCTCGGCACGGCGTACCTGGAGCAGGCGCTCGCCGATGTCGACATCCGCGAGGGCAGGTTGCCGGAGGCGGCGCGGCGACTGGACCGGGCGCTGGCCGGACACGAGGCGCTGGGGCACCGCGACGGGCTCGCCGAAACGCTGCGTTCCCTGGGGGACCTGGCCGCCGCCGAGGGCCGGTGGGTGGACGCGGAAGCGTCGCTTCGGCGCGCACTGGAGTTGTACCGGCGGATCGGGGCTCGGTCGCAGGCCGCCCGGGTACTGGCCCGGCTGGACCGGGTCAGCGTCGCGGTCGGTGACGGTGGCGCCGCCGCGGCGTACCGGGTGAAGTGGCGGGCCATCCTCGACGGGCTGAGCCTGGCGGAGGCGGCGCTGCAACTCCCGCCGTTCCTCGACCGATGAGCGTGGGTCCTCGGGCGCCGGCGGATCATCGGGATCAACTGCTCCCTTCGGCTCCGCATCGTCGACAACGTGGGTGGGGCTGGTGGCGGTCGGGCAGGCGTCGCTGTCCCGGATCCCGGTCGACGGTTCCCATCTCCGGCACTGTTCCGGGCTGGTCCTGTTCGGACTGGGGCTGGGCAGCGCGTTCGTCGCGGCGACGGTGCTGGCGGTCGCCGGCTCGTGCAGGATCCCGCTGGACCGCCGCCCGAGGTACCACCGGTGATCCGGCCACCGGGCCCGAGGCCGGTGCGGCGGGCCGGTCAGGCCGCCCGGCGTACCTCGATGTCGCCGCTCACCGTACGTATTTCGAGGCTCAGGTCGGGGCCGCCGGCGACGACGGGTGCGGTGCCCACGTCCAGCCCGTTGCGGGTGGTGCCGGAGATGGTGTTGAGGTCGAGCCAGACCCCGGTGCCGGGGCGTACCCCGATGCCCACGTCGCCCGAGGCGGTCCCGATCCGCACCCGGCCGCGCCGGGTCGCCCCGACGCGTACGGCGCCGGAGGCGGTCTTGATCTCGACGGCGTCCGCGGCGTCGGAGATGTCGACGTTCCCGGAGGAGAGCCGGGCCCGGAGCGGTCCGCCGACCTGCCGGGCGACGAGGGCCCCGGAGGCACCCTTGACCTCCAGCCGGCCGTCGACCCGGGACACTTCGATGTCGCCGCTCGCCGTGTCGACATCGGCGTCGCCGGTGACATGCTCGATCTCGATGTCGCCGGACGCCGAGCCGACGGTCAGTTCGGCGTAGCGGCCCCGGCAGCGGACGTCGGCAGAGGCGACCTTGATCCGTCCGGAACTGTCCAGCGGGACGCGGACCAGCACGCGTACCCCGCCGAAGCGGAGCCGGAACAGCCCGCCGGCCCGGTCGGGGACGACCACCGACAGCACGTCCCCGTCCAACCCGACCTGGGTACGCGCGGCCTGCTCACGGGATCCGGCGCTGCCGTCGTACGGGCGTACGTCGACGACGACCGAGTCGCGGTCCTCGGCGACCATCTCGAAGACGCCGGCCGGCAGGTCGGCGGCGACGGTGACCGGTGCGGTACGGGGAAACTCGTGCATGGTTCCTCCAAGCGGAAGTCTCGGGTGGCGGATGCGGGCCGGTTGCCCGGCACGCGGGCGTCGCCCCGGGCTGGGTGATGCCGGGGCGATGGTCGGGGCGGCCGGGCTGGCCGGCGCGCCCGGGGCGGCGGTCGGGTGGTCAGGCCTGGGCCCAGCCGGTGATCCGGCGGCTGGATCCCCGGCCGGCCCGGCCGGTCGGCGGCGGGGCGGCGCCCGGCACGGCGGCGGCGACCGCTCGGACCAGCCAGGCGTTCACCGAGATGCCCTCGGCGGTGGCGGCCCGCTCCACGGCGTCCTTCAGGGTGTCCGGCAGCCGCAGGGTGATCCGGGCGACGTCACCGGGCGGCTCGGTCGGCGGGGGCGGTGCTGGCGGTGGGCCGGGAGCCGCCGTCGCGGGCTGCTGCTCCGGTGTCTCCCGGTGCACCACCAGGTCCGCTTCCCGGGCGCGCAGTCGCACCTCGACCGTCGGCCCGTCGAGCTTGGCGGTGATCTCGGCGGTCGCGTCGGCGAGCACCTCCAGCAGGCAGAGCCGGGCAGAGATGTCGAGCGAGCCGGCGAGCAGTTCTGCCGCCCGGCTGATCTCCGGGCCGCCCGGTGCGGCGGCGGCGGCGAGGTCGCGGCGCAGCGCGGCCAGATAGGGAGCCAGGTCCATGACGTCACTATGACATCGAAGTGACGTCACCCGCAAGCGTCAGTGTGACGGCATCTTGACGGCTCAGGCTGTCGTCCGTCGTTCGTGCCGCCGGTGCCGGCTTCTCCTCGGTACCCCGATGGACCCGTTTCGGGTGGTGCTGCAGGGGCGGCGGCGCTCGGGCATCGACGCCGACAGGGGGTCGTCGGGATGACGCCGGAGGCGACTAGAGTCCGAGGAATGCCGGAGATGGTTGCCCCCCAGGTCAAGGTCATCGCGTGGACGCACTTCGAGCCGCCGGAGGACGTACCGTGGTCGACCGACGCGGACGGCGGCCAGGCGCTGGCCGAGTTCGCCGGCCGGGCCTGCTACCAGTCGTGGCGCAAGCCCAACCCGGCCACCGCGACCAACGCGGGTTACCTCGCGCACATCCTGGAGAGCCAGCACCTCTCGGTGCTGGAGCACGGCACCGTGACGTTCTACTTCACCGGCGTGTCCCGCTCGTTCACCCACGAACTGGTACGCCACCGGCACTTCTCCTACTCCCAGCTCTCCCAGCGGTACGTGCCGGAGCGCGAGGCCGCCATGGTGGAGCCCTCGGTGATCGCCGAGGACGCCGAGCTGCACAAGCGGTTCGTGGAGGCGAGCGAGGCGAGCCTGCGGGCCTACAACGACCTGCTGGAGGGGCTGGAGCGGCGCTTCGCCGACGTCGAGAACCCGACACTGCGCCGCAAGCAGGCCCGACAGGCCGCCCGGGCGGTGCTGCCGAACGCCACCGAGACCCGCATCGTGGTCACCGGCAACTACCGCGCCTGGCGGCACTTCGTGGCGATGCGGGCCACCGAGGGCGCCGACGTCGAGATTCGTGAGCTGGCCGTCGAGTGCCTGCGGCAGCTCCAGCGCGTCGCGCCGAACGTCTTCGCCGACTTCACCATCAGCGCGCTACCGGACGGCACCGAGATCGCCACCAGCCCGTACGCCCAGCTGTCCTGAACCCTTCCCCGCCGGTCGGGCGGCGGCAGTCCGATAGGTTGTTCGCATGACCCACCACCCTGACAACGCCGGTCGGGCGGCACCCCGCCCGTTCGGGCGCCTGCTCACCGCGATGGTGACCCCGTTCACCCCGGACGGCTCGCTGGATCTCGACGGCGCGGCCCGGCTCGCGGCCTACCTGGTGGACGAGCAGGGCAACGACGCGCTGGTCGTGAACGGGACCACCGGCGAGTCGCCGACCACCACCGACGCGGAGAAGGAGCGGCTGATCCGCACGGTGGTCGAGGCGGTGGGTGACCGGGCCCAGGTGGTCGCCGGGGTCGGCACCAACGACACCCGGCACACCATCGAGCTGGCCAGCGCCGCCGAGAAGGCCGGGGCGCACGGGTTGCTGGTGGTCACGCCGTACTACAACAAGCCGCCGCAGGCCGGGCTGGTCCGGCACTTCACCGCGGTGGCCGACGCCAGCGCGCTGCCGGTGATGCTCTACGACATCCCGCACCGCAGCGGCGTGCCGATCGCCACCGAGACCCTGCTGCGGCTCGCCGACCACGAGCGGATCGTCGCGGTGAAGGACGCCAAGGGCGACCTGATCGCCAGCTCGGTGGTGACCGGCCGGACCGACCTGGCCTACTACTCCGGCGAGGACGCGTTGACGCTGCCCGCCCTGGCGATCGGCGGGGTCGGCCTGGTCGGCACCTCGACCCACCTGACCGGGGCGCTCACCAAGCAGATGATCGAGGCGTACGACCGGGGTGCCACCGCCGAGGCGCTGGCCCTGCACCGGCGGCTGCTGCCGCTGTTCACCGGGATCTTCCGCACCCAGGGCACCATCCTGGTCAAGGCGGCACTCGCCGCCCGGGGCCTGCCCGCCGGGCCGGTACGCCCGCCGCTGGTGGAGGCCACCTCCGACGAGATGGCCCAGTTGCGGACGGACTGCGCCGAAGCCGGGCTGGAGTTGCCGTGAGCGGGGGCAGGGACAGCGGTGGGAGGCGGGTGTCTGGTGACGGCACGGAGCGAAGCGGAGTGCCCGCATGAGTCAGCCGGGAATTGAGCTGGAGCTGCCGCCGGAGCTGCCCGAGGGCGGGCTCCGGATCGTGCCGCTGGGCGGCCTCGGCGCCATCGGGCGGAACATGACCGTCTTCGAGTACGACGGCAAGCTGCTGATCGTCGACTGCGGGGTGCTCTTCCCCGACGTCGAGCAGCCCGGCGTCGACCTGATCCTGCCGGACTTCGCGCCGATCCTGGACCGGCTCGCCGACGTACAGGCGATCGTGCTCACGCACGGGCACGAGGACCACATCGGGGCGGTGCCTTACCTACTGGCCCACAAACCGGACATCCCGCTGGTCGGCTCGCAGTTCACCCTCGCCCTGGTCGAGGCGAAGCTGGCCGAGCGGCGGATCGAGCCGTACACGCTGACGGTGCGGGAGGGGGGCCGGGAGCGGCTCGGCCCCTTCGAGTGCGAGTTCTTCGCGGTCAACCACTCGATCCCGGACGCCCTCGCGGTGGCCATCCGGACCCCGGCCGGGCTGGTGCTGCACACCGGCGACTTCAAGATGGACCAACTCCCGCTGGACGGCCGGGTCACCGACCTGGCCGGCTTCGCCCGGCTCGGCGCGGAAGGCGTCGACCTGCTCCTCTCGGACTCGACCAACGCCGAGATCCCCGGTTTCGTCAGCTCGGAGCGGGAGATCGGGCCGGTACTCGACTCGATCTTCGCCAAGGCGCGCGGCCGGATCATCGTGGCCTCGTTCGCCTCGCACGTGCACCGGGTGCAGCAGGTGCTGGACTCCGCCGCCGAGCACGGCCGGAAGGTCACCTTCATCGGCCGGTCGATGGTCCGCAACATGGGCATCGCCCGCGACCTCGGGCTGCTGCGCATCGAGCCCGGCCTGGTCGTCGGGCTGGACGAGGCGACGGCGCTGCCGCCGGACCAGATCGTGCTGATGTCGACCGGTTCGCAGGGCGAGCCGATGAGCGCGCTGGGCCGGATGGCCACCGGCGACCACCGGCACATCACGGTCGCCCCCGGCGACACGGTGGTGCTGGCCAGCTCGCTGGTGCCGGGCAACGAGACCTCGGTCTACCGGGTGATCAACCAGCTCTGCCGGGCCGGCGCGACCGTGATCCACAAGGACGTGGCAAAGGTGCACGTCTCCGGACACGCCCCGGCCGGTGAACTGCTCTACCTGCTCAACGTCGTCCGGCCGAGCAACCTGATGCCGGTGCACGGCGAGTGGCGGCACCTGCGGGCGCACGCCCGGCTCGGCATCGAGTCCGGGGTCGCCGCCGACCGCGTGGTGCTCTGCGAGGACGGCGACGTCGTGGACCTGGTCGAGGGGCACGCCCGGGTGGTCGGTCACCTCAAGAGCCGGTACGTCTACGTTGACGGCCTCGCGGTCGGCGACGTCGGCGAATCGCTCCTCACCGAGCGGCGCATCCTCGGCGACGGCGGGTTCATCTCGGCGACCGTGGTGGTCGACTCGGTCACCGGCAAGGTGGTCGGCGGTCCCACCGTCTCCGCCAAGGGCTTCTCGGACGACCCCGACGCGTTCAACCCGGTCATCCCGCTGATCACCGAGGCGCTGGGCCGGGCCGCCACCGAGGGCATCACCGACCCGCACCAGTTGCAGCAGATCGTCCGCCGTACGGTCGGCCGCTGGGTGAACGACGCGTACCGGCGCCGTCCGATGATCGTCCCGACCGTGGTCGAGGTCTGATCGGATCCACGGCGCCGACCGGCGTCTGCGAGTTTGCCGGGCCAGGCCCTTCCGTGCGGAGAGCGTGCGGGAGGGCCAGCGTGCGGAAGGGCCGTTGCGCCCCGGTCGCCGCCGTTCCAGGTGATACGGACGGGAGCCGCTTCCGGTTCAGCCGATCGGCTGTGAGATTGCCCATCACCGATCCGTTCATCGGCGGCCGCGTGCCGGCCGTACCTTCCCGCGGGCTGCCCGATGGTGAAGGAGGCGATCGATGGATCGCGGACGCGCGACGCGGAGCCGGCGAGGCACGGTCAGTCGGCGGAGTACGGCACAGCGACGGGGAATCGCGATCGGGGTGACGGTGGCGACCGTCGCCGGTCTGGCGGCGGTGACCTGGCCGGCGCTGGCCGGGGAGGACCCGCCGCGATCGGAGCCGACGCCCGCCGGCCCGGCCCGGCAGCTCGTCGACGCGCTGCGCCGGGACCTGTCGCTGACCGAGGCCCAGGCGCGGGCCCGGCTGGACCGGGAGCAGTGGGCTCGCGGGACCACCCAGCGGCTGCGTACCGAACTCGGGGCCGGATACGGCGGCACCTGGCTCGCTGCCGACGGCAACCAGCTGATGGTGGCGGTGACCGACCAGGCGGCTGCCGCCCGGGTACGCGCCGCCGGAGCCGAACCGAAGCTGGTCACCCGGAACGCCCGGCAGCTCGACACGGTCAAGGCGAGTCTCGACCGGATCGCCGATGACGCGACCCCGGACGTCGCCGGCTGGTACGTCGACGTGTCGAACAACCGCGTCGTGGTACGCGCCCAGCCCGGTACCGAGGCCGCCGTGCGGCGGTTCGTGCAGGCCAGTGGCGCCCCGGCGAACGCGGTCGAGGTGGTCGCCTCGGCCGAGGCGCCGGTGCCGCTGATCGACGTACGCGGCGGTGACCCGTACGTGATCGACGACCGCTCCCGGTGCTCGATCGGCTTCTCCGTCGTCGGCGGATTCGTCACCGCCGGCCACTGTGGAGCGCCAGGCGCCACCACCAGCAGCCCGGACGGGGTCGCCCAGGGTGTCGTGTCGGCCTCCTCGTTCCCCGGCGACGACTGGGGTGTGGTGGAGACCAACGACGACTGGGTCCCGCAGCCGGTGGTCAACGACTTCGACGGCGGAACGATCGCGGTCGCCGGTGGGCAGGAGGCACCGGTCGGCAGCTCGATCTGCCGCTTCGGCGCCACCACCGGCGCCCGGTGCGGTGTCGTCGAGGCGCTGAACGCCACCGTGGTCTACCCGGAGGGCACGGTCACCGGGCTCACCCGGACGAACGTCTGCGCCGAGCCGGGCGACTCCGGCGGCTCCTGGATGTCCGGTGACCAGGCCCAGGGGGTCACCTCGGGCGGCTCCGGCGACTGCACGGTGGGTGGCATCACCTTCTTCCAGCCGCTGACCGAGATCCTTGAGGTCAACCAGCTCACCCTGGTCACCACCGCGAACGGGCCGACGGCGCCCCCGGCCGACCCGCCGGCGACCACCGACCCGCCGGCCACGACGGAACCGCCCGCCGCGACGGAACCGCCGGCTGCGACCGAGCCGCCCGCCGCGACCGAGCCGCCGGGCGCGACCGAGCCGCCGAGCCCGCCGCCGGGTTCCGAGTGCGCCGAGCACAAGGCGCTGAAGGCCGCCACCCTCGGGGCCGGGCGCCGTCAGGTGCAGCCCGCCGGTCGCTACTTCCGGGCTGGACACGGTCGGCAGGTCGGCTGTCTGGACGGGCCGTCCGGGGCCAACTTCGACCTGGTACTCCAGAGGTGGAGCCGGGGCGGCTGGCGTACCGTCGCCGTCTCCGCCGGGCCGACCGCGGACGAGCAGATCTCCTACCGCGGCAGCGCCGGCTTCTACCGCTACCGGGTGGAGTCCCGGCGCGGCTCCGGCACCTACACCCTCGGCTTCTCGCTGCGCTGAGTGGTGGCCGACCTGCACTGAGTGGCGACTCGCACTGAGGTAGCCGGGCGCCGAGACGATCCGAGAGCGCCGGCCGGCGGGCTGAGTATTCGTACCCGGTCCGCCGGCCGCCCGGCTGGGTAGCCTTTGCCCGGGAGGCGGCGATGGGTTACCGGTTGTTGATCATGCTGGTCCTGGTGCTGCACTTCGGCTTCCTGGCCTATCTGGTGCTCGGCGGGTTCCTCGCCTGGCGCTGGCCGAGGACGGTCTGGCTGCATCTCGGTGCCGCCGCCTGGGGCGTGCTGGTGACAACCGCCCAACTGGTCTGTCCGCTGACCTATCTCGAACACTGGGCGCGGCGCCGAGCCGGCGAACCCGGCGTCGGGCAGGGCTTCATCGACCGCTACGTCGAGGGCGTGATCTATCCCGAGCGGTACGCCGCGCTCGCCCAGGCACTGGTCGCGGTGCTGATCCTGGTCTCCTGGCTCGGCCTGTCCCAGCGGCTGGGTCTGTTTCGGGGGCTCAGGGCAGCGCGGCCACCGCGGCCGCGAAGGCGGCTCCGCTGGCGAGGGTCGCGTTGACCAGTACGGCGAGCTGACCGGCGGCGACGCCGTGCTCCAGGTCGGTGCTGACGTCGCCGGCCAGCACCAGTTCCCCCGCCCCGAGATCCAGGACGTACGCCTTGGGCAGCAGTTGCTCGTGGTTCCAGGCGTTGCAGAACTCGTACGCCTGCCCGAGCCGGTCCGCTGGCAGCCGGCGCTCGGCAGTCACCCTGGCGTGCAGGATCTCACCCCGCTCACCCAACCGCTGGAACTCGATCAGCGCGTCGCCCCACCGGCCGCCGACCGTGCCCGCCGGACCGAGTACGTGCTGGTCCGCCCGGTCCCGCAGCACGTCCACGATCGCCGCCACGGTCAGCGGCCCGACCACCGCGAGCCCGTCGCCCCGGTCCCGGCACCCCGCCGGCACCGGCTCAGCCACCGGCTCCGGCTCCACCGCCGTTTCCGGCTCGGGTTCGATCGCCGCTTCCGGCTCGGGATCGATCGTTCGTTCGGGCTCGTCCACCGGCTCGGGTTCGATTGCTCGTTCGGGCTCGTCCACCGGCTCGGGCGGCAGGCGTACCGGGCCGGGCAGCGGGCGTTCGGCCAGCCAGGAGGCGATCCGGCCGGACTGGTGGCTCGTCCCGTTGCGGGCGTCGAACCGGCCCGCCAGGTCCTCGGCGGTGGCGGTGAGCTCGGTGCCGAGCGCGGTGACGGTCAGCTCGGCGGCGTGCCGCCCGGCGTACCCGGGGCGGTGGATCAGGTGTCGCGCGAAGCCGGCCGGGCCGGCCAGTCGGCAGAGCAGCGCCCCGGCGGCGGCGAACTCCAGCGCGGACGCCTCGTCGTAGGGGCGGTCCAACTCGGGCAGGTGCCGGGCGAGGATCTCCAGTCCGCGATCGTAGTGACCGGTTAGTGCGCAGAACCGCAGGTGGTCGGCGAGGAACGGAAACCCTGCCCGCTCCCGCCGGTGCCGCCGGTAGGCGCGTACGTGTGCGTCGGCGGCCTCGTCGTACCGGCCGAGCCGCAGGTACGCCAACTGGATCGTGCCGAGCGCCCGCTCCGGCTGGTCGGGGCAGCGCAGCGTGCCGGCGAGCACCGGCTCGACCAGCTCGACCGCCTCGGTCCACCGGCCCCAGCCGGTCAGCAGCCTCGCCTGCTCGGCCGGCTCGCAGGCGACGCAGCCACTCCACTCGGCACGGGGCGCGGCCCGCCAGCGCACCAGCCACCGTCGGGCGGTCGACTCGGCGCCGACGTGGTCGGCGATCTGGCAGCGCAGGGCGTACGCCGGCCCGCAGCTCTGCCCGGCCGCCCCGAGCCGCCGCTCCAGGTCGTCGAGGGCGGCCCCGGCGCGGGTCAGCCCGATCCGGGAGGTGCCGCAGAGCGCGGCCACCGCCTCCCGGTGGTAGCCGTGCAGCCGGGCGGCGTCGGTGGCGTCGAGCGTCCCCGGTGCCCGGTCGACGACGTCCAGACACCATCGGACCGGCGGGAGCATCCGCCACGGTTCGACCTGCCGGTGCACCTCGACCAGGGCCAGCCGGGCCGCGACGCCGAGCCGGACGTCCCCGCCGGCGTCGGCGTGCGCGACGATCCGGTCCAGTTCGGCGACCTTGGCCGCGTCGTCCGGCCGGTCCCGGGCGTCTGCCAGCGCGGCGAACAACTCGTCGCGGGTCACGCGGCCGCCGCGTGGGGTCGGGTCATGGACGGGTCTCGCTTTCACGGGGTCGGGCCGGTTTCACGGGGTCGGGACGGGCCGCCGGTGAGTTTACTCAGCGTCGCAGCTCCGCCACGGCAGCGCACATCTGCCGGCCGGTCGAGATGCCGCAGTCGAGCAACTGGTCGAGCTGCCGCACCGTGACCCCACACTCCAGGTCGGTGACCACCTCACCGCAGACCCGGGCGCTGCCGTCGTCGTTGACCTGCACGAACGCCTTCGGCCAGAGCCGGTCGCGGTTCCAGGTGTTGCAGAACGCGTACAGGACGGGCACGTCGTCGACCGAGAACCGGCTCGCCGCCATCGTGCGGACCTGGAGCACCTCGCCGGCCCGGAGGAAGTAGACCAGGTTGCCGTCCCAGCTACCGACCAGGTCACCGTCCGGGTCGGTGTAGCAGGTGTGGCCCCGGCCGCCGAGCACCGTGCCGAGGAGTTCGTCGGTCAGCGGTCGCAGCCGTTCCGGCCGGCCGCCGCCGGGCCGGTCCGAGGCGTCCACGAAGTCCGGTACGGGCATGCGGGGTCCCTCCTGGACGGCTCCGGCTCCGCCCGTGATGGTAGGACCACGGCCGCCGGTACCGGGACGGGCCGGGCCGGGGTCGCCGGGGTGCGGGCGGTGGGTGTCGGGTGTGATCCGCAAGGTAGCTGGTCAGACACGACGCGCAAAAGCGGGGAATCCTCAGCGTGCGCCGCTAACGTGTGAACTTATGGCGGGCCGTGCCTCCTCTCAGGCGAACCGGCGCCGGAGCGGGTCCACGACCCGCACCGGCGGTACTCGGGCGGGCAACACCCGGGCGCGGCAGCCGGCCCGGGGCCGGGCCGCCGCACGCCGGCCGACCCGGACCAGTCCGGCGGCGTACGTCGGCCGGGCGCTCGGGGCGACCTGGATGGGGCTGGCGCACGGCGTCGGCTGGGCGATGCGGGCGGCCGGCCGGCAGGCGGCGACCGCCCGCGACCTCGACCCGGAGCATCGCCGGGACGGTGCCGGTCTGTTCCTGCTCGGCCTGGCGATCCTCAGCGCCGTGGCGGTCTGGTTCTCCTCGGCCGGGCCGCTCGGCGGCCGACTCGCCGACACCATCCGGCTGTTCTTCGGCGCGATCTCGATCGTGCTGCCGATCCTGCTGCTGATCGGGTCGGTCAGGCTGATGCGCGCGCCCGCCGAGCCGGAGCACCGGGGCCGGGGACTGGTCGGCTGGACCGCGCTGATCGTCGGCACGGCGGCGCTGCTGCACATCGGACAGCATCCGGCCGACAACACCGAGCGGGACTACGCCGGTGGCCTGATCGGGGCCGGCGTCGGCGGCCCGCTGGAGAGCGCGGTCAGCGCCTGGGTCGCCGTACCGCTGCTGGTGCTGCTGCTGCTCTTCGGGCTGCTGGTGGTGACCGCGACCCCGATCAACAAGGTGCCGGAGCGGCTCGGGCTGCTCGCCGGTGCGGTGCTCGGCCGGCCGGAGTCCGAGGAGGACTCCGAGCCCGAGTCGAGGCGCGGCTCCGCGGGCCGACGGCCGCGCCGCCGACCGTCGCCGCTGCCCGGCCCGGCCGACGAGGACGAGCCCGGCTACGAGATCGACACTCCGGCGCACGAGACCGTTCCGCTGCCGCGCAAGCCGAAGGGCAAGGTACCGGCCGCCCGGAAGGCACCGGAGCCGCCGGAGCACTCCCCGGCACCGACCCGGGCGGAGCAGTTGGCGATCACCGGGTTGGCCGGCGACTACACGCTGCCGCCGGCCAACCTGCTGCGTCCCGGCGGTGCGCCGAAGACCCGCAGCCGGGCCAACGACGAGGTGATCGCCGCGCTGACCGGGGTCTTCGACCAGTTCGACGTGGACGCGGCGGTGACCGGCTTCACCCGGGGGCCGACCGTCACCCGGTACGAGGTCGAGCTCGGGCACGGCGTGAAGGTCGAGCGGATCACCCAGCTCTCCCGCAACATCGCGTACGCGGTCAAGTCGCCGGACGTGCGGATCCTCAGTCCGATTCCCGGCAAGAGCGCGGTCGGAGTGGAGATCCCGAACAGCGACCGGGAGGACGTGGCGCTCGGCGACGTGCTTCGGTCCAGGGCGGCGGCGAGTGACCACCACCCGATGCTGGTGGCGCTCGGCAAGGACATCGAGGGCGGCTTCGTGGTGGCCAACCTCGCCAAGATGCCGCACATCCTCATCGCCGGCGCGACCGGTGCCGGCAAGAGTTCATGTCTGAATAGCCTACTTGTGTCCATTTTGACCCGCGCAACCCCGGACGAGGTGCGGCTGCTGCTGATCGACCCGAAGCGGGTCGAGATGACCAACTACGAGGGGATCCCGCACCTGGTCACCCCGATCGTGACCAACCCGAAGAAGGCGGCGGACTCGCTGGACTGGGTGGTCCGCGAGATGGACATGCGCTACGACGACCTGGCCGCCGCCGGGGTACGCCACATCGACGACTACAACCGCAAGGTCCGGGCCGGTCAGATCAAGCCGCCACCGGGCAGCGAGCGGGAGATCCGGCCGTACCCGTACCTGCTGGTGATCGTGGACGAGCTGGCCGACCTGATGATGGTGGCGCCGCGCGACGTGGAGGACTCCGTCGTCCGGATCACCCAGCTCGCCCGGGCCGCCGGCATCCACCTGGTGCTGGCCACCCAGCGCCCGTCGGTCGACGTGGTGACCGGTCTGATCAAGGCGAACGTGCCGTCCCGGCTCGCCTTCGCCACCTCGTCCCTGGCCGACTCCCGGGTCATCCTCGACCAGCCGGGCGCGGAGAAGCTGATCGGCCGGGGCGACGGCCTGTTCCTCCCGATGGGCGCCTCCAAGCCGGTACGCATCCAGGGCGCCTGGGTCACCGAGGGTGAGATCAACGACATCGTCAAGTTCTGCAAGGAGCAGCGGGAGCCGGAGTTCCGGCCCGACGTGCTCGCTCCGGCGCAGGACACCAAGAAGAAGGTCGACGAGGACATCGGCGACGACCTCGACCTGCTGGTGCAGGCGATCGAGCTGGTGGTCACCTCGCAGTTCGGCTCGACCTCGATGCTCCAGCGCAAGCTGCGGGTCGGCTTCGCCAAGGCGGGCCGGCTGATGGACCTGATGGAGACCCGGGGCATCGTCGGGCCGTCCGAGGGCTCGAAGGCCCGGGACGTGCTGGTCAAGCCGGACGAGCTGGAGGAGGCGCTGGCGGCGCTCCGCCCGGACGACTGACCGGGGAGGCTCGCCCTACCCTGGGAGGGTGGCGAGTCTGGACGATCTGGAACCGGGCCTCGACGCCGTCTCCGTACTGGTCGATCCGGTGCGGCGGGCGGCGTACCGGGTGGTGGCAGCCGGGGCGGGGCCGGTCGGCCGGGACGAGGTGGCCGCCGAGGTCGGCATCGGGCGTACTCTCGCCGCCTTCCACCTGGACAAGCTGGTCGACGCCGGGCTGCTGACCGTGTCGCTGGCGCGCCGGTCCGGCCGTTCGGGTCCGGGTGCCGGCCGTCCGGCGAAGCTCTACCGGCGGGCGCCGGGGGAGCACGTGGTCAGCGTGCCGCCCCGGGCGTACCGGCTGGGTGCGGAGCTGCTCGCCGAGACCGTGGTGCGGCTCGGCGGGGAGGAGGCCCTCTTCGAGGTGGCCGCCGAGCGGGGCCGGCAGGCCGGCCGGGCGGTCGGGCCGGGCGCGGAGCTGCTCGACGTGCTGCACGCCCAGGGGTACGAGCCGGTGCCGGACGGCGCCGACATCCGGCTGCGCAACTGCCCGTTCCACCAGCTCGCCGGGGACTATCCGCCGGCCGTCTGCGGGATGAACCTGGCCCTGCTGACCGGGCTGCTGACCGGTTCGGACCGGCCGGGTTGGCGGGCCCGGCTCGACCCCCGGCCCGGACTCTGCTGCGTGCTGCTGGAGCGCACCGAGGGCACCCGGCAGCCGTCCGGAGACAAACCGGCGTCTTCTAAAGACAATGAGGATTGACAAAGAGATTCGCCGGCTGGTTCGCTGCGGACATGGCCTTTCACCTTGCCCAACTCAACATCGCCCGGCTGCGTGCGCCGCTGGACGACTCGCTGATGGCCGACTTCGTCGCCGACCTGCCGACGCTGAACGGGCTCGCCGACACCTCCCCGGGATTCGTCTGGCGGCTGCGTGACGAGGACGGCGGCAGCGACGACGCCACCGCGCTGCGCCCGTTCGGGCCGGACGTGCTGGTCAACCTCACGGTCTGGGAGTCGGTGCCGGCGCTGCGCGACTACGCCTACCGCAGCCCGCACCTGGAGTCGCTGCGCCGCCGCCGGGAGTGGTTCCATCCGGCCGGCGCCGATCCGCACCTGGTGCTCTGGTGGCTGCCGGCCGGCGAGCTGCCGACCCTGGCCGACGCCTGGGCCCGGCTGGACCGGCTCGCCCGCACCGGCCCGACCCCGGACGCGTTCACCCTCCGGCACCCCTTCCCGGCACCGGAGCCGGGGTCACGTCCGGAATCGGGGTCACGCCCGGAGCCGGGGTCACGTCCGGAATCGGGGTCACGCCCGGAGCCGGGGTCACGCCCGGAATCGGGGTCACGCCCGGAGCCGGGATCGCGTCCGGAGCCGGTGGCATCTCCCGAGCCGGCGACACAGCCGGAGCCCGGCGCCGCGAACCGGTGGTTGACCTGAACCGCGGTTGAAGTATCAGAATCCGCTGATGACCCAGTTCATCACCGACGCCGAGGTGGCGGCCCGGCTGGACCCGGCAACGGCGGTACGGGCGATCCGGGACGCGCTGCTGGCGGCGCACCGGGGCCGGCTCGTCGCCCCGCCCCGGGTGGCCGCGCCGCTGGCCGGCGGCCGGCTGGTCTTCACCGCCGGGCAGCTCACCGGCGAGTGGTACGGCTTCCGCTCGTACGACACCTTCGGGCATGCCGAGGGCGAACAGGTGGTGGCCCTGCACGAGGCCGGTACCGGGCGGGTCCGGGCGATCGCGGTCGGCGAGGAGATCGGGTCCCGGCGTACCGGGGCGCTCGGCGGGGTGGCGGTGGACGCGCTCGCCCGGCCGGACGCGACCACGCTGGGAGTGGTCGGTGCCGGTGGCCAGGCGTGGGCGCAGGTCTGGGCGATCGCGGCGGTACGCCGGCTGCGGGAGGTCACCGTCTTCTGTCGTACCCCGGCCGGGCGGGAGAAGTTCGCCGCCCGGGTCCGGGCCGAACTGGACATCCCGGCCCGGGCGGTCTGCACCGCCCCGGAGGCGGTACGCGACCGCGACGTGGTGGTGCTCGCCACCACCAGCCCCACACCGGTGATCTCGGCCGCCGACCTGAGCCCCGGCAGTCACCTCAACACCATCGGCCACAAGCAGGTGGGCCGGGCGGAGTTCGGCCCCGACCTGCTGGACCGGGCGGATCTGCTGGTCACCGACTCGCTGGCCCAGGCCGGCGGGTACGACCCGCCGATGCTCGGCACCGTCGGGGCGTACGCCGGGCGGTTGCGGGCGCTGGGCGCGGTGCTGGCCGGCGCGCTCCCCGGCCGGACCACGGCGGACCAGGTGACCGTCTTCTGCTCGGTCGGCCTGGCCGGCAGCGAGGCGTTCCTGCTCGACCGGCTGACCCGGCCGGCGGCCGAGCCGGCCGGTGGGGCGCCGCCGGCTCGGGGTGCCGGGCCGGGGTGACGCGCCCGGCGCGGGGGCAGCCGCCGTGGCCGGGCCGTCCAGCCGTCCCGGTAGGCTCGGATGGTGTCTGCCACTTCCCCCTCCTCGACCGCCGGCCGCCGGGTCGCGCTACTCACCCTCGGCTGTGCCCGTAACGAGGTCGACTCGGAGGAGTTGGCCGCCCGGCTGCACGCCGACGGCTGGCAGGTGACCACCGACGGCGAGGGCGCCGACGTGGTGCTCGTCAACACCTGCGGCTTCGTGGAGAAGGCCAAGCAGGACTCGATCCAGACGTTGCTCGCCGCCGCCGACACCGGGGCCAAGGTCGTGGCGGCGGGCTGCATGGCCGAGCGGTACGGCCGGGAGCTCGCCGACGGCATGCCCGAGGCCGGTGCGGTGCTCAGCTTCGACGACTATCCCGACATCTCGGCCCGGCTCGACGATGTGCTGGCCGGCAAGCAGCTCCCCGCGCACACTCCCCGGGACCGGCGCGAACTGCTGCCGCTGACCCCGGTGGCCCGGCAGGGCGGAGCGGTGGTGGTGCCGGGGCACGGCGGGACCGCCACCCGGCCGGCCGGCGGCACGCTGGTGGCCGACGAGCACACTCCCGCGCACCTGCGCCCGGTGCTGCGGCACCGGCTCGACTCCGGTCCGGTCGCCTCGCTGAAGCTGGCCAGTGGCTGCGACCGGCGTTGCGCGTTCTGCGCCATCCCGACGTTCCGCGGCGCCTTCGTCTCGCGTACCCCGGACGAGCTGCTCGCCGAGGCGGAGTGGCTGGCCCGTTCGGGTGTCCGGGAGCTGGTACTGGTCAGCGAGAACTCCACCTCGTACGGCAAGGATCTCGGCGACCCCCGGCTGCTGGAGAAGCTGCTGCCGCAGCTCGCCGCGGTCGACGGCATCGTCCGGGTCCGGGCCAGCTACCTGCAACCGGCGGAGACCCGACCGGGACTGGTCGAGGTGATCGCCACCACACCGGGCGTGGCGCCCTACTTCGACCTCTCGTTCCAGCACTCCAGCGAGGCGGTGTTGCGCCGGATGCGCCGGTTCGGCTCGACCGACCGGTTCCTCGAACTGCTCGCGTCGGTGCGGGAGTTCGCCCCCGACGCCGGGGCCCGGAGCAACGTGATCGTCGGCTTCCCCGGCGAGACCCGGGCGGACGTGAAGGAGCTGGAGCGCTTCCTCACCGACGCCCGGCTGGACGCGATCGGCGTCTTCGACTACAGCGACGAGGACGGCACCGAGGCCGCCGGCCTGCCCGGCAAGGTGTCGCCGGCCACGGTCAAGCGCCGCTACGACCGGCTCTCCGCGCTCGCCGACGAGCTCTGCTCCCAGCGCGCCGAGGAGCGGCTCGGCGCGGCCGTGGAGGTGCTGGTCGACTCGGTGCACGGCGGTGTGGTGGAGGGCCGGGCGGCCCACCAGGCACCGGAGGTGGACGGCTCGACCACCCTGGTCGCCCCGATCGGCGGCGGGGTCGACCTGGCCGCGTTACGCCCGGGCGACCTGGTCCGGGCCAGGGTCACCGGCACCGAGGGCGTGGACCTGGTGGCCGTACCGGAGGAGATGGTGTCGGCGGCGCCGCGTGGGGCGGGGTGACCAGGGTGGCAGCGACGGTCCCGTCGGGAGCGTACCGCCGGTGCGCCGGCCTCGGCGGCGGGACGCCGTCGTGACCGAGGCGGCGGATCCGGTACCGGGCCCGCCGGTGCCGGCCGGCACGGTCGGCTCCGGGGCGGGCCGGGGTGGCGGGGGTGCCGAGCCGGGCCGGGCGGCGGCGGCCGTCGATCCGGCGCCCTCCGGTCGGGTCGGTCCGGTCCCGGTGGTCAACGCCGCCAACGGGCTCACCGCGCTCCGGCTGGCGCTGGTACCGGTCTTCGTCGGGCTGGTGATCAGTTCCGGGATGGTGCACTCCGGCTGGCGGGTGGCCGCCTGCCTGACCTTCGCCGTCGCCTCGGTGACGGATCTGGTCGACGGCTGGATCGCCCGGCGCTGGGCGCTGGTCACCTCGTTCGGCAAGGTGGCCGACCCGATCGCCGACAAGGCGCTGACCGGCACCGCTCTGGTCTTACTGTCCTGGTATGACCGTATCCCCGGGTGGATCACCGTACTCATCCTGGTCCGCGAGTTCGGCATCACTCTGATGCGGTTCTGGGTGATCAGGTATGGCGTCATCGCGGCCAGCCGGGGCGGCAAGGCCAAGACCGCCGTCCAGATCCTGGCCATCGTCTGGTATCTCTGGCCGGTGCCGGAGAGCGTGACCTGGGTCGGGCCCTGGATCCTCGGCGTCGCCGTGGTGGTGACCGTGCTGACCGGGCTCGACTACGTGGTCCGGGCGCTGCGGCTGCGGCGCGCCGCGCCCTGACGGCGTGCCGGACACGCATCCGCTCGACCGGCCACGAACAGTGCGACGGGCTACAGATCGACACGCGACAGACACCGCCTGACCGGAGGAGGATCGATGGACGACCCGGCACGGGCAGCCGACAACGGGGCCGCGGCGGTCGTACACGCGCTCGTCGACCGGGGCGCCACCCTGGCGGTGGTGGAGTCGCTCACCGGTGGCCTGCTGGCCGCCACGATCGTCGACATCGCCGGGGTCAGCAGCGTGTTCCGGGGCGGCCTGGTGGTGTACGCGACCGAGTTGAAGTCGTCGCTGGTGGGCGTACCGGCCGAGCTGCTCGCCGAGCGGGGCGCGGTCGACCCGGAGGTGGCGGTGGCGCTGGCCGAGGGGGGCCGGGCGCGCTGCGGCGCTGACTGGTGTCTCGCCACCACCGGGGTCGCCGGCCCGGAGCCGCAGGACGGCAAGCCGGTCGGGCTCGTCTTCGTGGCGGCGGCCGGACCCTCCGGCACCGTCGTACGCCGACTCGACCTCGACGGCAACCGGCTGCGGATCCGGATCGGGGCGGTGAGCGGCGCCCTGCACCTGCTCGCCGAGCGGCTGCACGCCGAGGCCGACGAGAGCCCGGTCGACGGCGAGTGCTGATTTCCACTCGCCTGCCGGCGGGTTGGTCCGGCCGGATGTCCCGGGTCGGCACCCGGCCGGTACGGCAGCCGACCGGTTGTCACCAGCACTGATCCCCTCTTGCCGGGCTGGCCGGTGCCGGTGCGGGGGTGCCGGCGGACGAGCGGGGAGGAGGAGCGGAGTGGCGGGGCGGGATGTCGTCGGCGGCCGCACCGGGTACGGTTGCGGGAAGGCTCGGGCAGTCGACGTCGCGGTCACCGCCGCAGCGCGGCCGGATCGACGCCGCGTGTCGCGGCGAGGTCGATTCCGCCGTATCGCGGCGGGGTCGAGGTGACGGCGCCGGTCCGACGTCCGGGAGGATCCGAGCCCGCGACACGGGAGGTGCGATGGTCCTGCTACGCCGGGTGATCGGTGACGCGCTACGGGCGCGTCGGCAGGGGCAGCACCGGACCCTGCGCGAGGTCTCCTCCGCCGCCAACGTCAGCTTGGGCTACCTCTCCGAGATCGAGCGGGGCCAGAAGGAAGCGTCGAGCGAACTGCTGGCCGCCATCTGCGACGCGCTGGGTGCCCGGCTCTCCGAACTGCTCCGCGACGTGAGTGACACCGTCGAGGTGGCCGAGGGGCTGCCCGGGGTGCTGGTGCCGGTCCAGGAGAGCCCGGTATCCGGGCGGGACGGGGCGAGGCGCCCGGACTCCGGCGGACCGGCCGAGCAGGCCGCGCGGGCCGCGTCGAGGTACCCGGAACCGGTCCGGCAGTCCGGCACGGCAGAGCCGGCCCGCCAGCCGGCCACCGCCGAGCCCGTACGCCAGCCCCGCACCGCCGAGCCGGCCCGGCAGGCCGCGGCGGCCGAACCGGCCCGCACCGAGCCCGCCGCGCAGTCGGCGCGGGTCGAGGCGTCCCTGGTCGGGCCGGCGCTGGCCGACCGGGCCCTGCGTACCCTCGCCGAGGGCGGCGTGCACCAGCTCGGCGCCGAGCCGGTACGGCAGATCGCGTCCGATGGCACCGTTTCGGTGACGGTACGGCAGGAATCGCCGCTCAAGGCGACCCTGCGGACCACCCGCCGGATCCGCCCGACCGCCAGCTCCGACCGGGACGTCGTCTGCGTCGGCTGACTCCACCCGACCGAGCGCCCGGCCCCGCCCGGGCCTTCCGCCGCGTCGGCTGACCGGCCCGGGCATCGACTGACCGGCGCGTCAGGGCGCACGGCGTCGCTGAAGGTGTGGCTCGCCGGGGCCTACCGCGTTACGGTGGGCCCCTAGCGGCATATCCGGTGGATATCCCCCTGAGGTCGTATGCCGGGGTGGCGCGATCCTGGGACGATGGAGATCCTGTCGCGCGGGCGCCTTCCTGGGCCGGCAGACACGGCCACCGGACTGATGACACTGAGGGGATACCGGGAGATGGCGAACCCGTTCGTCAAGGGCTGGCGCTACATGATGGCGCTGTTCGGCGCCAAGATCGATGAGTACGCCGATCCCAAGGTGCAGATCCAGCAGGCCATCGAGGAGGCGCAGCGCCAGCACCAGGCGCTGGTCCAGCAGGCCGCGGCGGTCATCGGCAACCAGCGCCAGCTGGAGATGCGGCTGTCCCGGCAGATGTCCGAGGTCGAGCGGTTGCAGGGGATGGCCCGCCAGGCGCTGGTGCTCGCCGACCGGGCCCGGGCCGCCGGTGACGAGACCGAGGCGACGAAATACGAGCAGAGTGCGCAGACCGTCGCCACCCAGCTCGTCGCCGCCGAGCAGTCGACCGAGGATCTCAAGACCCTGCACGACCAGGCGATCGGTGCCGCCGCCCAGGCGCGCCGGGCGGTCGAGAACAACTCGATGATCCTCCAGCAGAAGCTGGCCGAGCGGGCCAAGCTGCTCAGCCAGCTTGAGCAGGCCAAGATGCAGGAGAGCGTGGCCAAGTCGCTGGAGTCGATGTCGGCGCTCGCCGCGCCGGGCAACACCCCCTCGCTCGACGAGGTGCGGGACCGGATCGAACGGCGCTACGCCAACGCGATGGGCCGGGCCGAGCTGGCCGGCAACTCCGTCGAGGGCCGGATGCTGGAGATCCAGAAGTCCACCCTCGACCTGGCCGGCGCGTCCCGGCTGGAGCAGATCCGGTCCAGCATGGCCGGCGAGAAGCTGGCCGGCGGGACCACCAGCCCGGCGGTCGAGCCGGCGGTTCCGGCAGCCGACCCGGCCGGGGTGGCCCGGCTGGACGAGATCCGGGCCAGCATGGGCCGGGACAAGCAGGCCGGCGGCGGCAGCGCCGCCGGCTGAGCCGGCGCGATCCGGCGAACGCGGGATGCCGCCGGCTCTGGCCGGCGGCCATAGGGCGCCGGCTCTGGCCGGCGACCATAGGGGGAGCGGAGCCGCCGGCCGGACCGGCGGCCGTCGGGGAGTGAGGTCGAGATGGCGGATCTGCGAACCCGCCACCTGCGCCGGCTGCGGAGCCTGCGCCGGTCGGTGCGGCGGTGGAGCGTGCTCGCGGGTGGCCTCGGCGGGGCGGCGGCGATCCTCACCCCCTACCAGGGGCTGGGACTGCCGGACGCGGCCTGGGCGGCGGCGGCCGGCGGTTCGGTGATGCTCGCCGTCTGGCGCTGGGCGGACCTCCGCGCGCTGGCCGCGCAGCCGGTGCCGCCGGCTCCCGAGCCGGTCTCCCCGGAACAGGTCCGCGCCCGGCTGGTCGCCGCGGTCGAGCGGCTGCCCGCCGGGCGTCAGGCCCTCGCCGAGGTACGCCGGCAGCGTGCCCGGGTCGCCCTGCGCGGCTCGTCCGCGGCCGAGCCGTGGGCCCGGCTGGATCAGGCGGCCACGACGATGGCGGGGCTCGCCGGCCGGCTGACCGGTCCCGCCGGCCCGGCCGTGCTGGAGGCGGCCGTGGCGGAGCAGTCGCTTCGGGACCTCGCCGAACGGGTGGCCAGTGTGGACCGGGCGGTACGGGTGGCTCCGGCCGAGACCCGGGCCGAGCTGGATGCCGCGCACCGGCACCTGACCGTGCAGCTCGACAGCGGTGTGTCGGCGTACGAGCGGCTGGTGGCGGCGGCGGCGCGTTTCGTGGCCGAGGACGGCCGCGAGTACGACGACAACTCCTCGGTGACCCGGCTCACCGAGGCGACCGACCTGCTCCGGGGCGTGGCCGCTGGCCTGGCGGACCTGCGCTCCCGTACCGGCCCGACCCAGGCGATGTCCTGACGGCGCCGGTCGTCGTGCTATCGGGCCGGGCCGGTGAGGCGTCAGGCCGGCGTACGGATCGAGACCGAGCGGCTGACCACGGAGGTGCCGGCGGCGTTGCCGGCCTGGATGCGGTAGTGGTAGACGGTGTCGCGGGCCAGCCCGGTGTCGGTGAACGAGCGGGCCGCGCCCGGCACCGGCAACGTCGCCACCCCGGTGGTGAAGCCGGAGTCGGTGGCCCGGTGCAGTCTGAATCCGCCGACCACGCTGGTCAGCGGGACGGCCCAGCTCAGCACCACGCTGACCCCGCGCTGGCCGCCGGCCACACCGTCGAGCGTCACCGCGAGGTCGGTCGGGGCCGCCGGCACCGCCGGGGTGACCACAGTGGAGACGTTCGACCACGGTGACGTGGCGCCGAGATAGCAGGTGCGGACCCGGTAGTAGTAGGTGGTGTCCGGGGCGACCCGTGGGTCCGGGCAGCTTCCGGTGACCGGGACGGTACTGGTGACCAGCCCGCTGGTGAAGGTCGGGTTGGTGGCCCGTTGCAGGTCCACCGTGGTGGCGAAGGACCGGTTCACCCAACCCCGGTTGACCCGCAGCGGCGGCCCGCTCGCCACCGTGGCGACCAGCCCGGTCGGCGGCCGTAGCTGCACCATCGCGCTGGCCGGGTTCGAGTACGCCGAGTGGGCGACGCTGTTCTCCGCCCGGACCCGGTAGTAGTAGGTGCGCCCGGGGACGACGGTCGAGTCGACGTACCGGTTGTCGCCGGCCGGGACGGCGAAGGTGCGCCGGTCCCGGGTGAAGCCGGCGTCGGTGGCCCGCTGCACCAGGCTGCCGGTGGCCGGCGGTGCCGCCGTACCCGTGCCGGCCGGCGGCCGGGAGTTGTCCGTCCAGGCCAGCACGATCGCCGGGAGTACGGTCGCGGAGCCGGGTTCCGGCCTGGCGGCGAGCCCGGTCGGCGCGGCCGGCGAGAACCGCAGCACCATCGGCCGGGCCATCTGGGCGTCGGCGTGGCCGAGTAGCTGGCAGTGCCAGACGTACTCCCAACCGAAGTTGTGTACCCGGTTGGTCACCGCGGCCGGCTCGCCGGTCTCCGGGTTGACCTGGGTGTATCCGTCCGACGTCCCGGCCGGCCGGGTGGGGTCGTGCAGCCGGGTGCTGTCCGGGACGGTGAACGGCAGCGGCTCGGGCAGCGTCGGCCGGATCGCCACCACCGTCGCCTCGAACGGATTCATCCGGACGGTGTCCTTCCAGCCGACCTCGTTCGGCTCCGGCGGCTTGATCGCCCCGTCCCGGCCGACCCGGTTGACGAGCTGGACGTTGACGTGGTGGAAGTGGATGGACTGGGTGTCCATCCCGTTGTGGGTGATCTTCCAGAGCTGGGTGTTGTCGCCGGGGGAGCCGACCGGGGCGGCCGGGTCGGAGGGGAGCAGCACCTCGGTCGGCGGGTCGATCCGGGTCAGCGGGATGGTGGTCTGGATCAGCGAGCTGGTCTTCGGCAGCTCGGTGCCGAGCAGGAAGTTCATCCGGCCGTACTCGGGGTCGAAGTCGGCCACGATCGCCTTGGGCCGCAGCGGCAGGGTCACCGGCGTACCCCCGCCGTACGGGGTGAAGGTGATCGAGGTGTCGTCGATCGGGACGTACGTGTTCCGGGGCGTGGCGGTGCCGAACGCGGCGTCGTACGCCTTCTGCGGCACGATCGGCGGGGGCTGGCTCTCCCCGTACGCCCGGGGGAGCGCGACCCGGAGCCGGTCGGTGTCGAACGGCGGGGCCGGCGTGCCGACCACCTGGATCTGCATCAGGGTCCGGGTGTTCGGACCGTAACCGGGCCGGGTGGTCGGCGGCCCGCCCGACGAGGTCCGGTCCGGGGCGCCGGTGTAGTGGTCGTTGCGTGGATCGAAGCCGGGCATCGGGGCCGGACAGTCGTTGTAGAGGATCAGGTTCGACCCGGGTGGCACGGACGAGAAGTCGACGACCACGTCGGCGCGCTCGCCGGGGGCGAGCAGCAGGGCGTGCTCGGTGACGCCCCGCACCGTCACGTCCCGCCGGTTGTACTGGTAGTTGATCGGCTGGCTGGGCAGCACCGCCACCGCCGGCAGCAGTCCGCCCTCGGAGCCGATCTGGATCCAGTCCGGTCCGGCCGCGTTCGGGTCGGGGACCCCGCCGCACCGGCCGTCGGTCGGCCAGGCCGGCGGGAAGTCCGGGTTCGGCCGGGCCGCGACCATCGGCACCTCGCCGGCGTCGCCGTCCCGCAGGGTGCCGTCCGGGTGCCACATCGGCGCGTTCGAGGCCGCGTAGTAGAGCTGGAGGTTCAGGCTGCGGTCGTTGCAGGCGTTGAGGATCCGGAACCGGTACGCCGCCGGCCGCAACCGCAGGTAGGGATAGGCGGCACCGTTGACCAGCGGGGTGTCCAGGAACGCGTCCGGCACCGCCGATGGGGCGGGGGTGCCGGGCTGGACCGGCGGCTGCCACGGCCGGTTGGCCGGGTCGTAGTACGGGTTCGGCGCCGCCCCGTGGGTGATCCCGGTGAACGGCGGCCAGAACCAGGGCCCGTAGTCCCACCGGCCCATCGGGTTCGTCCCCGATTCGTTGTAGGGATTCTGGCTCGGCATGTAGACGTGCGGGAACCAGAGGCTGCCCAGGCCGCCCCAGCGGGCCACGTCCCAGGTCGGGTCCTCGGCGGCGAGCTGGGTCTCGTCCGGTACGAAGGTCTTGTCCTGGAGCACCAGCACGATCTCTTCGGCCGGCAGCACGCCGTCGTCGACGAGCTGCCGCTGCACCGGATCGTCCAGCCGGTAGAGGCCGACCTGTCCGGAATAGACGGTGAGCCGGGCGATCCCCTCCGCCTGGTCGTGGAACCAGAGCAGCCGGCCGCTCTGCTGGTTGGGGTAGTAGGCGGTGCTCGCCCCGGCGCCGGGATCGGGCATGTCCGGCACGCTGGCGTAGCCGGCGCCGCGCGGGTACGAGGTCGACTCGCCGGCCGGGGTCGTCCACTGTGCCGGGCCGCCGTTGCTGATCCACGGGGTACGCCCGCCGTGCAGGTGCACCGCCGACCGGTTCTGCGGATAGCGCTCGGTGCCGCCGAGCGGACCCGTACCGGCGCCCGGCAGGGTCGGGTCCACCGGCAGGAAGAGTGCACCCGCCTCGCCGACCGGCAGCCGGTTGACGTACTTGACCCGGACCGGACGGTCCCGCTGCGCCAGGATCAGCGGCCCGAGATGGTACGGCCGGACCGGTGGGGCCACGGTGTTGTGCCCGGTGTCGTCGGTCCCGTTGTTGAGCTGCCGGTAGCCGCGCAGCCGGGTCGGCGGCAGGTCGGGGTGCAGTCGCTGGTGGTACTCCTGCACGCCGATCTCGTAGTAGTCGCAGCCCGGATAGGTGGTGGTGTCCGGCACCGCGACCGGGATCAGGTTGCCCAACTCGTTGGGGGTGTCGCCGGGCCGGGGCAGCGAGGTGACGAACTTCCGGATTCCGGTGCCCGGCGCCACCCGCCCGTCGCCGTCACAGACCGGCAGCGGACTGTACGCGAAGTTCGGCACGAAGCCGAAGTAGTCCGGTGGGGCGGTCGGGTCCAGGGTGGCCGCCGGCAGCGGATCGGTGCTGGTCCGGGCGGCCGGCACCACCGGCCCCGCCCGGCCGGTGCCGGTCTGCTCGCTGTTCCCGCCCTGCCGCCTGGCCTGCTCCGCCCGGGCCGCCCGGTTTGCCGCGAACCTCCTGAACATGACCGCACCCCTTCCCCGGGAAGATCAGCTCGACCGGATCGCTCCGTCCGCCAGCGCCCGAGTTCCGCGACCGGTCCGCCCCGGCCTGCGGAGTGAGCTGCTGACGATCCGTAAGCAGTCAACCGTGTACAGCCAGTGTTGGATACGGTCACCAGCCTGGTGAGAGTGCCTCGACTTCGGATTGGCACACGACGGCGTCGTCCGGCCATCGGGCTCACCGTCGGTCGGGGCTCACCGTCGTGCGCGGGATGGTCGGCACACGGCGCCGGTCGGCACACGGGCGGCGGGGGCGTCCGGGGGGTGCGGCTGATCAGTGCGTGGGGTGGCCGGGGCCGGTGGGGAGGCGCCGGCCGGGCTCGGGCTGGCAGACCGGGCACCAGTAGGTGACCCGCTCGTCCTGCTCCCGCTTCCGGATCGTCGCGCCGCACCGGCGGCACGGCTCGGCCCGGCGGCCGTAGACGTAGCTGGTCCGGCCCCGGTGCAGCGACCCGGTGGTGCTCTGCGTCCACCGCCCCCGGTTCGCCATCAGCAGCCGGTGCGCCAGCGCCACCATGCCCGGCAGGTCCGGCACCTCCCGGACCGGTGTCCACGGCGACACACCGCGCAGGAACAGCAGCTCGGACTTGTAGAGGTTGCCGATTCCGGCGAGATTGGTCTGGTCGAGCAGGGCCTCGGCGATGCTCCGGGCCGGCTGGGCGGCGAGCCGGCGTACCGCCTCGGCCGGGTCCCAGTCCTCCCCGAGGAGGTCGGGCCCGAGATGCCCGACCAGCGACGGTTCCTCGGCGGTCGGGACCAGGGCGAGGTCGTGCAGGTGGTAGCCGACCGCCACCGCGTCGGCGGTACGCAGCACCACCCGGATGGTGTGCGCGGGGCGGGCCGCCCAGCGCTCCCCCGGGGCGTACGTCCGCCAGGCTCCGTCCATCCGCAGGTGGGAGTGGAGGGTGAGCCGCGCCTCGTCGTCCCGGGTGAGCAGCCGCAGCAGCAGGTGCTTGCCCCGCGCGGCGGACTCCAGCACGGTCGCGCCGGTCAGGTCGGCGGTGGCGAGTCGCGGCACCCGGAAGTCGGCGGCGGTCAGCCGGTCACCGGCCAGGGCACGGTGCAGCGCACGGGCGGTGTTCCACACGGTGTCGCCTTCGGGCACCCGTCCATCCTCCTCCAGCCGTACGCCCACCGGCCGCGCACGCGCCGATCTCCGCTGCGGGTCGTGAGCTGGGCGGTCGCGCTCACACCGCCGCTGGACGTCCGAAGCCGCCGCGCGGCCACCGGAGTCGCTGCGCGCCCGTCCGGAGTCGCTACGCGGCCGTCCGGAGTCGCTGCGCGCCCGTCCGGAGTCGCTACGCGGCCGTCCGGAGCCGTGCGGGCGGAAGAAGGTGCTCCCGGGGGGTGTGGCTGTGGGTGGCCGGTCGCCGAGGCGGGCCCCTCGGGGGACGGCGGCGTGGCGGCGGAGCCGCGCCCTACCGCCGCCCACCCAGGTTCAGGGCAACTCCTCGGGACGGGGCTGGCGGACGGCGTCCTGGTAACGCGGGTGGCTCGCGCCGTAGATGGCGTAGTTGAGCCGGGCGTCTGACAGGCTCAGGTCACCGTTGGGGCCGCCCCGGGCGGTGCCGGCATTCTGGTCGGTGGAACCGTCGTCGGTCCAGAAGCAGATCGGGCAGGTGCCGCCGCCGGTCCGGTGCGCGCAGCATGGGCAGGCGGCGACATCGATCGTTTGTTTCCCCACGCGGTAAGCATTTCACAGCAGCCGGGCGCGGGCACAGTAGACAGTTTTGTCATCCTTTTCGGCTCCACCGGCCGATTCCGGGCGCTGTCCGGTGGCTCGACGCAGGCGGTGCGTGGGCCGGGTCGGCGCCGCTCGGCGCGGCGCTCACTCCAGCCGCAGCACGGCGCCCGGGCTGACCCCGAGGAGTTCGTCGGCGCGGCCTCCGTTGACCGCCACCGCCAGGTGGTCGGCCGAGTCCGGATAGACGACGAGTTCGCCGGTCGGGGCATCCCCGAAGGTGCCGCCCCGGACCGCCCGGCGCGCACCGATCCGGACCACCGGACCGAGGTGCCGCAGTGCGGAGCCGGGGGCGGCGAGTTGGACGTTGCCGTAATGGTCGACGGTCAGCACCTCGGCCTCCAGCCAGCCGTCGCCCTCCAGCAGCACCGGCTCGGGGAGCCGTACCAGGGTCGCGGGGTCGACGGCCGGGCCGGCGTCGGTCAGGGGTGCGCCGAGCGCGAACCGGGCGGCGGCGGGGGCGAAGACGTCCCGGCCGTGGAAGGTGCGGGACGGGTCGGGGAACCATTCCGCACTGGTCAGCTCCACCGCCTCGACGATGCCGCCGAGTACGCCCGCGGCCCGGGGGAGCAGCCCGTTGTCCGGCCCGACCAGCAGTCCGCCGGGGGTACCCAACGCGACGCCGCGCCGCGCCGTCCCCACGCCCGGGTCGACCACCGCCACGTGTACCGCCGGCGGAAGGTGTTCCACGGTCTGGGCCAGTACGGTGGCGCCGCGGGCGATGTCCCCGGGCGGGATCAGATGGCTGACGTCGATCACCCGGACGGCCGGGGCGATCCGGGCGACCACTCCGTGACAGGCGGCCACGAACCCGTCGGAGAGGCCGTAGTCGGTGGTCAGGCTGAGCCATGCGTAATCGGGCACAGCCGGAAGGGTAGCCCCCGGTGGCGGCGCGGCCCGGCGGAGCAGCGCGGGTCGTCGAGCAGCTCCGGGAGTACGCCGGGCACGTGCCAGCCCGATCTTCCTCCAGGTGCTCGACACCGCCGACCTGGACCATCTCGACCTGATCGCCGCGGAGGTGGCGCCCCGGCTCTGAGCCGAGCCCGCAGTGCTGACCGGGGCGCGGCTGGCGTCAGGCCGCGTCGTCCGCCTTGCCGAGTCGCCAGTAGCCCATGAAGGCGACCGACTCCCGGTCCAGGCCGCGCTCCGAGACGAGGTGCCGGCGCAGCGCCCGGATCACCCCGGACTCGCCGGCCAGCCACGCGTAGTGCCCGCCGCTGGACAGGCCGACCGGCACCTCCCACAGCTCGTCGTCCACGGCCTCGTCCGGGGCGTCGGACCGGGTCGGCCGGTCCGCCGGGAGGAGCCGTTCGGCGGCGGCCCGGACCGCCGGGACCAGCAGGCTGCCGTGCGCCGCACCGGAGCGGGGCAGCCAGGTCACGGTCACCAGCGGCGGGGCCGGCAGGTCGAGCACGTCGGCCGGGTCCGGGACCTCCAGCAGTACCTCGCCGCGGCAGTGTGCCGGCAACCGTTCGACGATCGCGGCGATCGCCGGTACCGCCGTCTCGTCCCCGGCCAGCAGCAGCGTGCGGGTGGTAAGTGCGGGCTGGAACTCCCGGCCGCCGTGATCACCGAGGTAGCCGTGGTCCGGCCCCATGATGACGATCCGGTCGCCGGGTGTGGCGGCCAGTGCCCAGCGGGCCGCCGGTCCGTGTGCGGCGTACGGGCCGCCGTCGGGGTGCAGCACGATGTCGACGTCGACCTCGCGGGCCTCCCGGCGTACCGCCCTGGTGGTGTAGGTGCGGAACGGGTTGCGCAGCTCGGTGGGGAGGGCCCGCCAGCGCGGGTACCAGTCGGTGCCGGTCGGCAGGTGGCGGAAGCCGTGCACCGGGATCGGGAAGACGAGTTTGATCCGCTGGTCGTAGCCGGGGTCGGCGAAGGTGTCGAAGTCGTCGCCGGTGAAGGTGACCCGGAGGAAGGACGGGCTCAGCCGGTGCAGCCGGACGACCTCGGCCGGGAAGAGCCGCCACGGGGCGACGAGCGACGGGGCGGTGGAAAGCTCGGTCATCTGGCCAACCTCTCGGTACGCGACGCCGGCAGACTCGCGAGCGCGGCGTGTCGTTAGGTTAGCCTAACCTGGCTGGAAAGTCAGTCGGGGAGTCGGACGCCGTGGTCGGGGTGCGCCTTCTCACTGCCCCGCCCGCCTGGCCGACTCCGGCGGACGGTGACCGATCCGCTGGCAACTGCCCTACACCTTCGCCTGCCTCACCCACCTAGGCCCCGCCGACCCGCGGCCGAACGCCCAAACCTGAGGCAAAACGCCCAAGCCTGAGTCAACTCGGGTCTCGGCGGGCCGACTCGCAACTGCCGGTCACCGGCCCGGTCAGCGAAGGGGACGTTGCAGGGGACGCGGCGCCTCAGCCGAGCCGGCCGACCTGCTCGGGCACCGGCACATCGGCGAAGGCCATCCGGTCGGACCGGCTGGCAGACCTTCCGGATCAGCCGCGCAGACGCAGCCCGCGCGGCGTGGTCCGGAAGCCGGCGGCGGTGAGCGCGTCGCGCAGCGGCGAGGCGTGCACCGAACCACCGTCGGCGCGTTCCACCGCCAGTGCACCGAGCGCGCCGGAGCTGACCGCCGAGCCGAGCGCCTGGGCGGCGGCGGTCAGCGCCTCGCCGTCGTCGGTGAACGAGAGCAGGGTCCGGCCGCCGCGCTCCACATAGAGCACCAGCGCGCCGCCGACCAGCACCACCAGGGCACCCGCCTTACGCCCGGCCCGGTGCCCGGTCGCCGTACCGGCGGAACCGCCGTCGGGTTCGACCGTGCCGTCGCCGGAGTCGACTACCCGGGCCGGCCAGGGCAGCGCGGCGCCGTACGGGTTGGCCGGGTCGGTGGCGGCCAGCACCCGGGCCCCGCCGGCCCGACGGCGCAGCTCCTCCGGCTCGGCGAGTGCCCGAAGCCGGTCCACCGCGCCGGGCACCGCGAACTGTGCCGCGCCGAGCCCCTCGACGAAGTAGCCACGGCGGGCCGCCCCGCGCTCCTCCAGTGCGGAGAGCACCGGATAGACCGCGGCGAAGCCGCCGGACACTCCCTCGGCGACCACCGCTCCCCGGGTCACGACCCCGTGCCGTTCCAGCAGTACGTCGGCGAGCGCGGCAGCACGTCGGGTCGGATCGGTGTCCCGGCCGGGGAGCCGGGACCAGCGCCCGGCGACCGTCGGTGGCCCGCCCCGGGCCGGCAGTGCGGGGCGGCCCGGCCGCCGGTAGCGGGTCCGGGGCGCGCCGGTACGCGGCCGGTGCGCACCCCCGCCCCCGAGTACGGCGCGCAGCGGCGCCAGGGTGTCGTTGGTCAGCCAGCCGGCCCAGACCAGCTCCCACACCACCCCGACCAGCGTCGCGTCGTCGACCGGGGCGGCAGCGGCGCCGGCGACCCGCCCGTCGGCGGCGACCCGTTCGGCCAGTGACCGGAAGAACAGCGCCTGCCCGTCGCCGAGCGCCGCCAACACCGCCTCGTGCAGCGGGGTCAGCGCCAGCGCCTCGTCCGGCGGCGGCAACAGCAGGGCGGCGCTGTCGGCGTACGCCAGGGTGACCCAGCCGTCGCCCCGGCTGATCGCGCCGGAACCCGCCCACACCACCTCGCCGCTGGCGCAGAGCTCGTCGAGATAGCCGGGGGAGTAGTCGGCGACCCGGGCGGGCAGGACCAGGCTCTCCAGCGCGGACGCCGGCACCGCGGCCCCCTGCAACTGCTCCACCACGGCGGCGACCGCCTCGACGCCCCGGGCGGCCGCACCGACCTGCTGCCACCGGGGCAGGAAGGTGGCCAGCGCCTGGGCCGGCACCGGCTCGATCTCCCGGCGCAGCGCGGCCAGGGAACGGCGGCGCAGCAGGCGGAGCACCTCGGCATCGCACCACTCCGGACCGGCGCCGGTCGGCGAGAACTCGCCGGAGACCACCCGCCCGTCGGCGCCGAGCCGGCGCAGCGTCTGCTCCACCACGAAGACGCCGAGCCCGAACCGGGCCGCGCAGGTGCTTGCGGAGAAGGGGCCGTGCGTGCGGGCGTACCGGGCGACGAGATCGCCGAGCGGGTCGGCCACCGGTTCGAGGTACGCCTGCGCCACTCCCACCGGCAGGGCCACGCCGAGTGCATCCCGGTAGCGACCGGCGTCCTCGACCCCGATCCAGCGCTCCTGACCGGCGACCCGGACCCGGAGGATCCGCCGGGCCGCCGCCAGCCCGGTCAGCCACTCCGGCGCGACTCCGCGCTCGGCCAGCTCGGCGTCGGCGAGGTCGCCGAGCAGCCGGAGCAGCTCGACCGCGTCCTCGGCGTCCCGGGGCCGGCGCTGCTCGGTCAGCCAGCGCAACTGCCGCTCGGTCTCCGTCACCACCGTCGGGTCGAGCAGCTCCCGCAGGTCGACCCGGCCGAGCAGCTCGCCGAGCAGGGCCGAGTCGAGCGCCAGCGCGGCGGCCCGTCGCTCGGCCAGCGGGGCGTCACCCTCGTAGAGGAAAGCGCCGACGTAGCCGAAGAGCAGCGAGCGGGCGAACGGCGACGGCCGGGGCGTCTCCACCTCGACCAGCCGGACTTTGCGGGCGGCCACCTCCCGCATCAGCGACACCAGGCCGGGCAGGTCGAAGACGTCCTGGAGGCACTCCCGGGCCGCCTCCAGGGTGATCGGGAAGTCGGCGTACTCCCGGGCGACGTCGAGCAGCTGGGCGGCGCGTTGACGCTGCTGCCAGAGCGGCTGGCGGCGGCGCGGGTCGCGGCGGGGCAGCAGCAGGGCACGGGCGGCACACTCCCGGAACCGGGCGGCGAACAGGGCGGACCCGCCCACCGACTCCTCCACCAGGGCGGCGATCTCGTCGGGGTCGAAGGCCACCAGCTCGGCGCCGGGCGGATCGTCGGCGGTGTCGGGCAGCCGGACGACGATGCCGTCGTCGGAGGGGACCACCTGGGCGTCGACGCCGTACCGCTCGGTGAGCCGGCGGGCGATGGCCAGCGCCCACGGCCCGTTGACCCGGGCGCCGAGCACGCAGTGCACGGCCAGCCGCCAGTCGCCCAACTCGTCGCGGAAGCGCTCGACGAGTATCGTCCGGTCGTCCGGCACCGAGCGGGTGGCGGCCTGCTGCTCGCGAAGGTACGCCACCAGGTTGCCGGCGGCCCAGTCGTCCAACCCGCCGGAGCGGAGCGCGGCGCGGGCCGCCTCGTCGTCGGCCCGGACCAGTCCGCGCAGCCGGTTGCCGAGCGCCCGGCCCAGCTCGACCGGGCGGCCGAGCTGGTCGCCCTTCCAGAACGGCATCCGAGCCGCCTGGCCGGGTGCGGGCGAGACCAGCACCCGGTCCGGGGTGATGTCCTCGATCCGCCAGGACGACGAGCCGAGCAGGAAGACGTCGCCGACCCGGGACTCGTAGACCATCTCCTCGTCCAGCTCACCCACTCGGGCGGCCCGCTCGGCACCGGCCAGGAAGACCCCGAAAAGTCCCCGGTCGGGGATGGTGCCGCCGCTGGTCACCGCCAGCCGTTGCGCGCCGGGTCTGCCGGTGAGCAGGTCGGCGACCCGGTCCCAGACCAGCCGGGGACGCAGTTCGGCGAAGGCGGTGGACGGGTAGCGCCCGGAGAGCATGTCGAGTACGGCGTGCAGGGCCGAGTCGGGCAGTTCGGCGAAGGGTGCGGCACGACGGATCAGCGCGGTGAGGTCGGCGACCCGCCACTCGTCGAGGGCGACCATCGCGACGATCTGCTGGGCGAGCACGTCCAGCGGGTTGCGAGGATAGTGCAGCTCCTCGATGGCGCCGTCGGTCATCCGCTCCGCCACCACCGCGCAGGAGAGCAGGTCGCCCCGGTGCTTGGGGAAGACCACGCCCCGGGAGACCGCGCCGACCTGGTGCCCTGCCCGGCCGACCCGTTGCAGGCCGGCCGCGACGCTCGGCGGGGCCTCGATCTGCACCACCAGGTCGACGGCGCCCATGTCGATGCCGAGCTCCAGGCTGGAGGTGGCGACCACCGCCGGCAACTGGCCGGACTTGAGCGCCTCCTCGATGTGCCGGCGCTCCTCCCGGGAGACGCTGCCGTGGTGCGCCCGGGCGATCACCGGCGCCGCCCCGATCGCCGCGCCCGACTGCGCCATGATCTCCGCCGGCAGCCGGGGCGGTGCCGCCGGCCGGACCGGCGCGGGCCGGTCGTCTCCGGCCCGGCCGGTGGAGGGCGGCCGGTCGTCCCCGGCTCGGCCCGGGAAGGGCGGGCGGCCGTCCGCGGCCCCGTCGGTCGGGTCGGGGGCCAACTCGGCCTCGTCGGCGGCCAGCTCGTTCAGCCGGGCGCAGAGCCGCTCGGCGCTGCGCCGGGAGTTGGTGAAGACGATGGTCGACCGGTGCGACCGGACCAGGTCGTAGACCCGCTCCTCGACCGCCGGCCAGATCGACGCGCGGCGCGGGGTGCCGAACTCGTCCTCCGGCGCCTCCTGCTCGTCCAGCCGGGTCATGTCCTCGACCGGCACCTGCACGCTGACCTCGATGGTCTTCGCGGTCTCGGGCTGCACCACCGTGACCGGCCGGGCGCCGCCGAGGAACCGTGCGGTGGCGTCGATCGGGCGCACCGTGGCGGAGAGCCCGATCCGCTGCGCGGGGGCGGGCAGCAGGGCGTCCAGCCGCTCCAGGGAGAGGGCCAGGTGGGCGCCGCGCTTGGTGCCGGCGACCGCGTGCACCTCATCGACGATCACGGTCTGCACGCCGCGCAGCGAGTCCCGGGCGGCGGAGGTGAGCAGCAGGAAGAGCGACTCCGGCGTGGTGATCAGGATGTCCGGCGGGGTACGCGCGAACGCCCGCCGCTCGTCGGCCGGGGTGTCCCCGGTCCGCATCCCGACGGTGATCTCGGGCGGCGGGATGCCCAGCCGGGCCGCCGCCTGCCGCATGCCGGTGAGCGGGGTGCGCAGGTTGCGCTCGACGTCGACGGCGAGCGCCTTCAGCGGGCTGACGTAGACCACCCGGCAGCGGTGCCGGGGGTCGGCCGGGACCGGCTCGCGGGCCAGCCGGTCCAGCGACCAGAGGAACGCGGCGAGGGTCTTGCCGGAGCCGGTCGGTGCGACCACCAGGGCGTTGCGGCCGGCGCCGACCGCACGCCACGCACCGGCCTGGGCATCGGTGGGCGCGGCGAACGCGGCGCCGAACCACTCCCGGGTCGCCGCGCCGAACGTCGCCAGCACATCACTCACCGACCCATCGTGCCCGGTCGGTCCGACAGGTTCACCGGAACGGTTGTCCGCATGCCCGGTTGATCGTTGTTTTCGCCTGAGATGAGGGCTAAGTCTCACTTAACTGCTTGCGAATGAAGTGCGACATACAGTAACTTCTCCGAAACCCAAGCTCGGCGCCAAGGGGGTACGGATGACCGGCGTTCCGCGCGACGTCCCCGCCGCCACGGACGTGCTGACCCGTCGGGTCGAGACCTACCTGACCGTGGCGCGGGCCGGTCTGCGCGGCGCCGACCTCGAACTCGCCGAGCGGCTCGTCGATTCGCTGCGCCAGTTGGTGGCGGCCACCGCCACCGCCAGCGCGGCGGACCGGGCCCGGGTCCGGGCGGCGGTGCACGCCCTGGTGCTACGCCGCGAGGCGCACGGCCGGGTGCTGCCCCGGCGCTCCCTCGCCGGCGCCCAGCAGGTGATCAACCAGGTCGTCCGGCACCTCGGCCGGGCCGACCTGGTGGTGCCGTCCACACCCGACGTCCCGGACGGCACGGCCGCCAGCGCCCCCCTGGACGGCGGCCCGGCACCGGCCCTCCGTGACCAGGGTTCCGCGCACGGCCTCGACTCGCCGTGCGCCGTCGGGTAACACCTCCGACCCGCGCACCCCGGCCCGCCCGGTAGTCCCGCCACCGCCGGCCCGGATCGCCGGGTGGCTCTTCGGGCCGCCGGCCGCGCCGCCCAGCGGCTCGAACCGGCGGGCGGTCCCTCGCGCCAGCGGCGCCACCCGCCGGCCCGGGACCGCCGCCGGACCGGCCGGGCCGCTTGATCGCCCATCCCAGGTCCCACTCGGGTGGTTTCGGGCAATTCCGCGTGTCGAGCCGGACTCTGGCGTGTGATCTGTCTGAGTCCACGTCCTCGCCGCCGGACCGTGCCGACACCCACCTGGAGTACGCATGCTGATGCTGCTGGCGCTGCACCTGGTGGCTGCGGCGCTGGCGCCCGCGTTGGTGCGCCGGTGGGGACGCCGGGCCTTCCTGCCGCTGGCGGTCGCCCCGGCCAGCGCGTTCGGCTGGGCGCTCGGGTACGCCGGCACCGTCCGGGACGGCAGGGCGGTCGTCGAGGTGTACCCCTGGGTGCCGGAACTCGGTCTCGAACTGGCGTTGCGGGTCACCACCCTGTCCTGGCTGCTGATGCTGCTGGTCGGCGGGATCGGCGCCCTGGTGCTGGTCTACTGCGTCCGCTACTTCGACGCCGACGAGCCCGGGCTCGGCCGGTTCGCCGCCGTCTTCGTCGGCTTCGCCGGAGCCATGCTCGGGGTGGTGGTCGCCGACGACCTGCTGCTGCTCTACGTCTGCTGGGAACTGACCAGCGTCTTCTCCTACCTGCTGATCGCGCACCACCCGGAGCAGCAGGCCAGCCGGCGGTCGGCGAACCAGGCGCTGCTGGTGACCACCCTGGGCGGCCTGGTCATGCTGGTCGGCTTCGTCATGCTCGGCCAGCACGCCGGCACGTACCGGTGGTCGGAGATCGCGGCCCGGCCGCCGCCGCCCGGCGGGTACCTCGCGATCGCGGTGGTGCTGATCCTGGTGGGCGCGCTCAGCAAGTCGGCGATCTTCCCGACCAGCTTCTGGCTGCCGGCCGCGATGGCCGCACCCACCCCGGTCAGCGCCTACCTGCACGCCGCCGCGATGGTGAAGGCCGGCGTCTACCTGGTCGCGCTGCTCGCCCCCGCGTACGCGCAGGTCGGCCCGTGGCGCCCGGTGATCTACGTGACCGGGATCGTCACCATGCTGGCCGGCGGCTGGCTCGCGCTGCGCCAGGTCGACCTGAAGCTGCTGCTGGCGTACGGCACGGTCAGCCAGCTCGGGCTGCTGGTCGTCCTCGTCGGCGCCGGCACCCCGGACGCCGCGCTCGCCGGCGTGGCGATGCTGCTCGGGCACGCCCTGTTCAAGGCGGCCCTGTTCCTGGTGGTCGGGATCGTCGACCGGCGGGCCGGTACCCGGGACCTGACCGTGCTCTCCGGGCTGTACCGGCGGATGCCGCTGGTCTGCGCGACCGCCGTACTCGGCGCGGCCTCGATGGCCGGGGTGCCGCCGCTGATCGGGTTCGTCGCCAAGGAGGCCGTCCTCGGGGCGTTCACCGGCGACCCGGTGCTGCTCGCCGCGCTGCTGCTCGGCGCCGTGCTGACCGCCGCGTACAGCGCCCGGTTCGGCTGGGGGGCGTTCGCCGGTCGCTCACCATCCGGGGAGGCGACTCCGATCCGCCCGGTCGAGACCGTCCTGCTCGCCCCGGCGGCTCTGCTCGCCGTCGCCGGGCTGGTGCTGGGGGTACTGGCCGGGCCGGTCGGCGGGACGCTCGCCGCCTATGCCCGGTCGTTCGGGCCGATCGCGCACCAGCTCACGTTCGTGCCGGCGCCGGGGCCGGTCCTGGGCATGTCGCTGCTGGCCCTGCTCGGCGGCCTGTTGGTCTTCGCGTCGCGCGGCGCGGTCGGCGCGGTGCAGGCCCGGGTGCGGGCACCGTTCGACGGGGACACCGCCTACCAGGTGCTGAGCCGGGGGTTCGACCGGGTCGCGGTGGCGGTCACCGGTGCGACGCAGCGCGGTTCGCTGCCGCAGTACCTCGGCATCATCCTGCTGGCCCTGGTGCTCGTGCTGGGCGGCGCGCTGCTGCGCGGCCCGTGGCCGGACCGGGTCGGCTCCCCGCACCATCCGTTGCAGGCCGTCGTCGGGGTGGTGCTCGGGGTCGCCGCGGTGCTCACCGTGCGGGCCCGGCGCCGGCTCACCGCGGTGATCCTGGCCGGCGTCACCGGTTACTGCACCGCCATGCTGTTCGTGCTGCACGGCGCGCCCGACCTGGCGTTGGCCCAGTTCCTGGCGGAGACCGTCACCATTGTGATCTTCGTGTTGGTGCTGCGCCGGCTGCCGGCCCGGTTCTCGGTGCGGCCGCTGCGGCGCAGCCGGTGGACCCGGCTCGCCGTCGGTGTGGCGGTCGGGGCCGTGGTCACCGCGACGGCCGTGGCCGCGACCGGGGCACGGCGGGCGCCACCGGTCTCGGCCGAGTTTCCCGGGCCGGCGCTCTCCTTCGGGTACGGCCGCAACGTCGTCAACGTCACCCTGGTGGACATCCGGGCCTGGGACACCATGGGCGAGATCGCCGTGCTGGTGGTGGCGGCGACCGGAGTGGCCAGCCTGATCTTCCAGCGTCGACGCGGTCCGGACCGGCCCCGGCGGGACGACCTGCCGCCGCCCGGAGCCGAGCGGGCCTGGCTGCGGGCCGGGCCGACGCTGCGGACCCGGCGCCGCTCGATCGTCTTCGAGGTGGTCGTCCGGCTGATCTTCCACACCATCGTGCTCTTCTCCATATTCCTGCTCTTCTCCGGCCACAACGCCCCGGGCGGCGGCTTCGTCGGCGGCCTGGTGGCCGGGCTCGCGCTCGCGGTCCGCTATCTCGCCGGTGGCCGGCACGAACTCGACCAGGCGGCCCCGGTCGACGCCGGGCTGCTGCTCGGGGTCGGCCTCTTCGTGGCGGTCGGCACCGGCCTGCTGGCCATGTCCACGGGTGGGGAGGTGCTGCGCAGCAGTCTCCTGGAGCCGGAGCTGCCGCTCGTCGGCGAACTGCACCTGGTCACCTCGATCTTCTTCGACATCGGCGTCTACCTGGTCGTGGTCGGGCTGATGCTGGACATCCTGCGCAGCCTCGGCGCCGAGGTGGACCGGCAGATCGAGGTGGAGGACGAGCCGGGCACCGGGCTGCGTACGGACCGGCCGGCGGGACCGGCGCAGCAGGCGGCGGCGGGTGCGGGGTCGCCGGACGCTCCGGGCGGTACGGACGCCGGGGCGGCCGGTACGGACGGCCGGCGATGACCCCGAACCTGGTGCTGGCGCTGGTCGTCGGGGTGCTGTTCGGCAGCGGGGTGGTGCTGCTGCTGGAGCGCAGCCTCAGCCGGGTGCTGATCGGCGTCATCCTGCTGACCAACGCCACCAACCTGCTGCTCCTGCTCGGCGGCCGGCCCGGTGGGGCGCCCATCCTCGGGGTCACGCCGGGCGCGGAGATGAGCGACCCGCTGGCCCAGGCCATGGTGCTGACCGCCATCGTGATCACCCTGGGTCTGACCGCGTTCCTGCTGGCGATGGCGTACCGGAGCTGGCAGCTGACCGGGCACGACGAGGTACGCGACGACCCGGAGGACCGCCGGATCGTCCGCCGTGCGCAGCGGCACGAGCTCGCCGGCCCGGACGACAACGTCGGTGAGGGGCCGTGGCCACCGGCCGGTGGGGTGATGGGTACCGACCCGGAGCAGGTCGACCCGGAGCCGCCGCCCCGCCGGCTCGACGGCGAGGCGGGCAAGGCATGAACTACCTGGTACCGCTGCCGGTGGTCGTACCGTTGTTCGGCGCGGCGCTGACCCTGGTGCTGGGCCGCCGGCCGATCGCGCAGCGGGCGATCAGCGTCACCGCCCTGGTGATCACCCTGGTCGTCGCGGGCATGCTGCTCTGGCGCGCGCACTGGCATGGCCCGCTGGTGGTGCACGTCGGCGGCTGGCCCGCCCCGCTCGGCATCGTCCTGGTCGCCGACCAGTTGGCCACGCTGATGCTGGTGGTCTCGGCGGCGGTGACGCTCTGCGTGCTGCTCTACTCGATCGGCGAGGACCGGGCCGATCCCGGCGTACACGCCCCGGTGGTGATCTACCACCCCACCTATCTGGTGATGACGGCCGGGGTGACCAACGCCTTCCTCGCCGGCGACCTGTTCAACCTCTTCGTCGGCTTCGAGGTGCTGCTGTCGGCCAGCTACGTGCTGCTCACCCTCGGCGGTACCGAGGAGCGCATCCGGGCCGGCACCACGTACGTCGTGGTCGGCCTGGTGTCGTCGCTGATCTTCCTCACCGCGATCGGCCTGGTGTACGCCTCCACCGGCACGCTGAACCTCGCCCAGTTGGTGGGCCGGCTCGACGCCCTCCCGGCCGACCTGCGGCTGGCGCTGCACGGCGTACTGCTGCTCGCCTTCGCCATCAAGGCGGCGGTCTTCCCGCTGGCGGCCTGGCTTCCGGACAGCTATCCGACCGCCCCGGCCCCGGTCACCGCGGTCTTCGCCGGCCTGCTGACCAAGATCGGCATCTACGCCATCATCCGGACCGAGACGCTGCTCTTTCCCGGCGGCCGTGCCGCCGATCTGCTGCTGGTGCTGGCCCTGCTCACCATGCTGGTCGGCATCCTAGGCGCGGTCGCGCAGTCCGACATCAAGCGGCTGCTGTCGTTCACCCTGGTCAGCCACATCGGATATCTGCTCTTCGGGGTGGCACTGACCTCGGGGCCCGGGCTGGCCGCCGCGATCTTCTACGTGGTGCACCACATCACCGTGCAGACCACCCTGTTCCTGGCGGCCGGGCTGGTCGAGCGGCGGGCCGGCAGCACCAACCTGGACCGGATCGGCGGGCTGGCCCGGACCGCTCCGTTGCTCGGGGTGCTGTTCCTGGTGCCGGCGCTGAACCTCTCCGGCATCCCGCCGTTCTCCGGGTTCCTCGGCAAGCTGGGGCTGATCCAGGCCGGGGTGTCGGCCGGCGGCGTGCTGCCCTGGCTGCTGGTGGTCGCCAGCACCCTGACCAGCCTGCTCACCCTCTACGCGACGACGAAGGTGTGGAGCCTGGCGTTCTGGCGTCCGCCCCGGCTGGTCGAGGCCGAGGCGTCGGCCCGGCTGCCCCGGCTGATGGTCGGCGCCACCACCGTACTGGTGCTGCTCGGGGTGGGGCTGACGGTGGCGGCCGGCCCGCTCTTCGGCTTCAGCGCCGAGGCCGCCGACGACCTGCGGCAACGCGTCCCGTACGTGCGGGCGGTCTTCCCCGGCGGCCCGCCGTGACCGGCGGCGCCCGGGCGGCCGCACCGGACCCGTCGCGCCGGGCCGTACCGGGCTGGCTGGCGCTGCGGCGCCGGCTGCCGGACCGGCGGCGCTGGCGGGCGCTGTGGCGCCGGTTCCCGGACCGGCGGCGCTGGCGGGATCACCTGATCACGGTCGGCTGGCTGGTCACGGTCTGGAGCCTGCTCTGGGGCGAGTTCACCGTCGGCAACCTGGTCGGCGGCGTGCTGGTGGCCGTGGTGATCCTGGTCTTCCTGCCACTGCCCCGGGTCACCTTCGGGGGCCGGCTCCGGCCGCTGGCGGTGGCCGGATTCGTCGGGCGGTTCGTCGTCGAACTCGTGGTCGCCAGCGTGCACGTCGGCTGGGTCGCGCTGCGCCCCGGGCAGCCCCGGAGCGCTATCGTCGCGGTCCGGCTGCGGGTGCGTACCGACCTCAACCTGGCACTGACCGCCGAGGTGCTGTCGCTGGTCCCCGGCACGCTGATCGTGGAGGCGGACCGGGAGACCGGGACGCTCTACGTGCACGTGCTGGACGTACGCGGCGCCGAGGACCTGGCCCGGAGCCGGGAACGCATCCTGGCCCTGGAGGCCCGCCTCGTCCGCGCCATCGGCTCCGAAACGGAACTGCGGCTGCTCTCGCCGACCACTGGAGACACCGAACCGGGAGGACCACCGTGACCGTTGCCGTCGTTGTCGTCGCCGTCCTGCTCTCGACCGCAGCGGCGCTGGCCCTGGTCCGCGTCGTACGCGGCCCGGCGCTGTTGGACCGGGTGGTCGCCGCCGAGGTGCTGATCTCGATCATGATCGGTGCGCTCGGCGTCGAGGCGGCCGTCACCCGGCACGCCACCACGCTGCCGATCCTGATCGTGCTCAGCACACTGGGCTTCGTCGGCTCGGTGGCCCTGGTGCGCTTCGCCGCCGGGGAGGAGGCGTGACCGGCGAGGTCGTGCTCGACGTGCTGGTCGGGGTCTTCCTGGTCGCCGGCGGGCTGCTGAGCCTGGTCGCCGGGATCGGGCTGGTCCGCTTCCCGGACGTGCTCAGCCGGATGCACGCGGCGACCAAACCGCAGGTGCTCGGCGTACTGCTGATCCTGCTGGCGCTGGCGGTGAGCCTGCGCAACGGCGCCGACCTGGCCACGCTGGTGCTGATCGGCGGATTCCAGCTCACCACCGCCCCGCTCGCGGCCCAGATGATCGGCCGGGCCGCGTACCGCACCGGGCGGGTCCACCGGGAGTCGCTGGACGTCGACGAACTGGCCGACCGCGACAACGCCGGTTCTGGCCCTGCCGGGTGAGCAATCCTGGCGGCCGAGCTGCCACCCGTACGTCCGGTCGGTGTCCGTCCTGCCTGGCGTGCACCTGCTCGGCCCGGGCGACGACGACAGACCTGCCTCTATGCTGGGCCGATGGCGTCGGTCAGGCAGATCCAGGTCACCTTCGACTGTGCAGAACCTCAGCGGGTCGCTCGTTTCTGGTGCGAGGTGTTGGGGTACGTCGTACCGCCGCCACCGGAGGGGTTCGCTACCTGGGACGATTTCGATAGCACGCTGCCGCCTGAGCATCGGGGTGCAGCGTTCGCATGCCTTGATCCCACAGGTGTGGGCCCGCGACTGTTCTTCCAGCGCGTTCCCGAGGGGAACCTGACGAACTAAGAACCGATGCCGGGCTTCCGTAGCGGATGACCCATGGTCGATCGGGGTGGTGTCGTGGCAGGCCGGGGGAAGGCCCGGTCGCCGGCCTAATGACCGAGGACTAATCATTGCCATGAGACTGTCCAGCTCTGAGTGGTCGTCGCGCAGCGGAACCTCGAACGGAAATTGCCGCCGGCCGACAGGCTGATGCGGGACGTGTACGCGACGCAGACTGCGGACCGGGTCTGGACGCGCTCAGTCGGTGGGTTTCTGGAAGGCGGCACGGTAGGCGTGGGGGCTGGTACCGGCGATTCGTTTGAAACGGTCGCGGAAGGCGGTAGGTGAGCCGAATCCGACCTGGGCGGCGATGCGGTCGATCGGGTGGTCGGTGGCTTCGAGCAGGTACTGGGCTTGGCGGATGCGGATGCGTAGCAACCATTGCAGGGGCGTGGTTCCGGTTTGCTCGCGGAAGCGGCGGTTGAGCGTGCGGGTGCTCATGCCGGCGTGGGTGGCGATGTCGTCGAGGGTGAGGTCTTTGGCGGCGTTGTCCTGCATCCACCGCAGTACGGGTTCGAGGGTGGATCCCCGTGGGGTGGGTGGTTGGTCGTGAACGATGAACTGGGCTTGCCCGCCCTCGCGTTCCAGGGGCATGACGGACAGTCGGGCGGCGTCGGCGGCTACGGCGGAGCCGTGGTCGCGGCGGATCAGGTGCAGGCAAAGGTCCAGACCCGCCGCGGCGCCGGCCGAGGTAAGCAGTTGACCGTTGTCTACGTAGAGGACGTCGGGGTCGACATCGATGGCGGGGTAGCGGTCGGCGAGCAGGCTGGTGGCGAGCCAGTGGGTGGTTGCGCGTAGCCCGTCCAGCAGTCCGGTGGCGGCGAGGATGAAAGCGCCGGCGCAGATGGAGGCGATTCGGGTGCCGTTGGCGGCGGCCTGTCGCAGGGCGTCGAGGACCTCGTCGGGGACCGCGGCGGTGGGGTCGGCGCAGCCGGGGAGGATGATCGTGTCCGCGTCGGTGAGGGCGTCCAGGCCCCATGGCGGCTGCAGCGTGAACGCTCCGGCGTCGACGGCAGGGGTGGCGCCGCAGACCCGGACGCGGTAGGCGGGGCGGCCGTCGGGCAGCCGGGTACGGGTGAACACCTCAATCGGAGTGGACAGGTCGAACGGTATGGCCCTATCCAGGGCGAGCACGGCCACGGTGTGCATGGCGACAAAGTACGTCACCGCCTCATTACCGCCAAGGCGCTGTTCGCCGATATCCGCTGGTAATCGCCGGTGGCGAGAATCCGTTGGAGCGTGGCAATCCAGCCGCTTCCTGTGACTGCACCGGGTGACTAGCGTCGGCCTCACGCCAGAGAGGGAGGACTGATCGGTTTGCTCGCGCAGTTCGTGTTGTTCGACGGGTTCGATCCGCTAGACGTCATCGCACCGTACGAGGTCCTGGCCGCGGGTGGTGCGATCACGGGCGGGATGTTGGAGGTGGAGCTCGTCTCGGCCGAAGGACCGCGTCAGGTACCCAGTGGGATGGGCCTGCTGTCGTTGGAGGCGACCGCCCGGTTGGAGCCAAAGCGCGCGGACCTGGTCGTCGTTCCTGGCGCGGCCGGGAGCCTGCCCGAAGGCGAGGACGACGTGCGGGAGGACAGCATCCCCGTCATCCTCGCCCGCACCCTCGATACGCCGCTGCCCGGCCTGCTCAAGCAGGCCCTCGACCGTCCCGGCCTGACCGTGGCCACGGTGTGTGGGGGATCGATGGTGTTGGCGATGGCCGGCCTGATCAGCGGCCGTCCCGCGACCACCAACCACCTTGGACTGGACGCCCTGGCCGCCACCGGCGCCGCCGTGGTCGACGCCCGGGTGGTCGACGACGGGGATCTGGTCACGGCATCCAGCGTGACCTCCGGGCTTGACCTGGGCCTGTATCTGCTGGAGCGGGACCTTGGCCCACGCGTTGCCCGCGCCGCTGAGCGGTTGTTCGGCCACGAACGTCGCGGCACCGTCTGGCGCAACACCGGACCTGCGCCCATGGTCACTGGCTGAGGCAGGGCCGATGACAAAGTTCCTGCTCTCGGTCCATGTGCTTGCCGCCATCATCGCGATCGGGCCGGTGACGGTCGCCGCCAGCATGTTCCCAGCCGCGGCGCGCCGCGCCCTGGCCGAATCCGGCACGGGCCGGGATCTGGCCGTGCTGCGCTCCCTGCATCGGATCTGCCGGGTCTACGCGGCGGTCGGGATCGTGGTGCCGGTATTCGGGCTCGCCACCGCCAGCAGCCTCGGCGTGCTCGGCGACGCATGGCTGATCACCTCGATCGTGTTGACGATAGCCGCCGCGGGCGTGCTCGTGCTGCTTGTCCTTCCACGCCAGGCGCGCATCCTCACCCAGGCGCCGGCGAGCTCAGGGGTCGATGAGCGCGGGCCGGCGCGGCTGGCCATGTACACCGGCATGTTCAATGTGCTGTGGGCCGTGGTCACCGTGCTGATGATCGTCCGCCCCGGCTCCACCACCGGAGTGTGAGGCGTGAACCGGTTGCAGGCGCTGCGGATCGCGGCCGGCGCGGAGCTCACGACCCTGGCCATCCTGCTGACCAACCTGGTCACCGTGCACTCGCCACAGGTGTCCTCTTTGGTCGGACCGATCCACGGGTGCGCCTACCTGTTCGTCATCATCCTCACCGTCCGCCAGAGCCGGGCCACTCGCACCCGCGTGGCGGCCGTGGTCCCCGGCATCGGCGGCCTGCTCGTCCTGCGGCAACTCGCCCACACGCGGCAGGACTGAGGGGTGCGCGTTCTCGTTGTCGGCGCGAACGGGCGCCTCGGCCGATGCGTCGTGACCCGGGCACTTGTCGAGGGGCACGAGGTCACCGCCTTCGTACGTAACCGCGGTGGCCTGCCCGAGCACCCCGCCCTCACCGTGGAGATCGGCGCGGTCGCCGACCAGGCGGACCGGGTTCGCGACGTGGTCGCCGGCCACGACGCGGTCCTGTCCGCGCTGGGCAACCCCTTGTGGCTCACCGGAAGGCGCGGCCCGGCGATCCTCGCGGCGGCCATGACCAACCTGGTCACCGCCATGCACGCCGCGGGCGTGCCCCGCATTATGGTACCGCTGGCCTGGGGCACCGGGCAGAGCCGGACCGCCGCTTCACCACTGGTCCGCACCGTCGCCGCCACCCTGATCCGCCGCGCCTACCGCGACTTCGACGCCGCTGAGCAGATCCTCACCGCCTCCGGTCTGTCGTGGACGATCGTCTACTTCGGCGCGCTGACCGACCGCGAGGACACCACGCGGTGGCGGGCGTCGACCCAGGTCCGCACCCCGCGTCCACTGGCCATCGCCCGAGATGACCTCGCCCGGTTCCTGGTCGGCGCGGCCGAGCGGGACACCTTCGTATGCCGTCGCGTCGTACTCAACGGGGACCGGCCATGAACGGCGAGATCGTCGTGATCACCGGGGCCAGTTCCGGACTCGGCGCCGCAGCCGCCCGCGAACTGCACCGACTCGGCGCCCGCGTCGTGCCCGTCGGCCGCTCGCCGGATCGGACCGCCGCGCTGGCCGCCGAGCTCGGCGTCACCGGCCACACCGTCGACTTCACCCGGCTCGACAGCGTCCACCTCCTCGCCCGTCGGCTGCTCAGCGACCACCCCCACATCGACGTGCTTGCCGCGAATGCCGGCGGCATCCCCGCCACCCAGCGGCTCACCGTCGACAGCATCGAACCCATCCTCCAGGCCAACGCCATCGGCCCCTGGCTTCTGACCCGGCTGCTCAACCCGGCACTGGACGGTGCCCGGGTCATCGCCACATCCTCCCGCTCCCACACCAGCGCGACGCTGCCCACCGCACAGCTCGACCAGATCGCCACCAGCACCGGCGGCCTCGGCCCCCACCGGACCTACGCCCGAGCCAAGCTCGTCGCCGGCATCCTGCTCCGAGAGCTCGGTCGCCGGTACCCGCACCTCACCGTCGCCGACTTCCACCCCGGCATCATCGCCTCGGACTTCGGCCGCTACCTCGGCCCACTCGGCACCGTTCTTAAGGTCGCCGCCACTCCCGTGCTCGACTCACCGGCGACGGCCGCATACCGCCTGATCCATCTGGTACAGACCACCGACGACATCGACGGCACCTACTTCGTGCGCAACCGACCCGCGCCCGGATCGCCGCTGCTCAACGACCACGACCTCGGCGGCCGGGTGTGGAAGCTCGCCGAACAACTGACCACGGCGTAAGCGCGACACCGAAATTCTGTGGATTATTCTTTGCTGTCTGACGTCGATGATCGGTAGCAGGTTACTGTTGGTGGGAGCCCGATCCGCGCACACGGACAACGCTGGATCTCCGCCTGCGGGCCCTGGGCCAGCCATCGAACGAGCCGGCTTTGCTCCGCTGGGCGCACGTCGGCGACGATTGGTTCTTGGTTCGTCGTGGTTGCCCATGACGACATGAGACAAGATGTCCGATTGTCCCTCTATGATCCCGAAGGCAAGATCGTCAAGAATCGGCTGCATCCTGACGTGCGGGTCGGCACCGGGCTGGTGGGTGAAGAGCGCCTGGCCGCACTGGAGGCCGAATGCGTCCGACTGGTCGCGCTCGGTGCGGTACGCGTGCGACTACTGCCTGCCGATGGCGACAACGAGTCGTGCCTCGTCATGCAGGACATCGAGGGGAATGAGTTCTGTCTCGACTGAGTGGCCCTGAGTCAGACTCCGGCCCGGCGCTGGTTCCCGGTGACGGCATCGGGGTCGCCTGGTGCCGGGCGGCCGCCGGAGCGAGGGTACCGCCGTGACGCCGCGTCGTGTCATCCTGACCGGATGCGAGTCGTCTCGATGCACACGTACCCGGTGAAGGGGTGCCGCCGGATGGACCGCGACACGGCGCGGGTCGAGCCGTGGGGCCTGGACGGCGACCGGCGCTGGCTGATCGTGGACGAACACGGGCTCGGCCTGACCCAGCGCCAGCACCGGGAACTGGTGACGATGCGGGCGGTGTCCCGGCCGGGTGGGCTGACCCTGGACGCGCCGGGGCTGGCCCCGCTCGATCTGGCCGAACCGACCGACGGCGAGGCGATCCAGGTCCGGGTGTACCGGGGGCGGCCGCCCGCACCGGTACGCGCCGCCGGCCCCGAGGCGGACGACTGGCTCAACCGGCTGTTGGGGCGCCCCGCCCGGCTGGTCTGGCTCGGCGATCCCACCGGCAACCTCGTTCCCTGGACGGTCCCGGCCGGCTCCAGCGCCGAGCTGAGCTTCGCCGACGGCACTCCGCTGCTGCTGGCCAACACCGCGTCGCTGGACGCGTTCAACGAATGGCTGCTGGAGTCGGGCAGCACCGAGGGGCCGCTGCCGATGATCCAGTTCCGCCCCAACCTGGTGATCAGCGGTGCCGCGCCGTGGGCCGAGGACGAGTGGGTCGGCCGGCGGATCAGGATCGGCGGGGCCATGTTTCACGGCGCCGCCGAGTGTGGCCGCTGTCTGATCGCGACGATCGACCAGGAGACCGGACAGCGGGGGCGGGAGCCGCTATGGATGCTCGCCGCACGGCGGAACATCGGCAAGAAGCTCCTCTTCGGTCTCCAGATGACGGTGCGGGCCGAACCGGGCGGGCCTGCCCACGAAGGTCGTACGGTCAGCGTCGGTGACACCGTGGAGGTGCTGGACTGACGGTGAGCATGGCGGGGGCGGTCGTGGTCAGCTCGGGCAACCCGCCCTGGTGGCGGTGGGAGCCTTCGGCGCTGTCGACGGCCATCCCACGGCATGCGGATCTTGTCCACCCGGCCGCTGGCGGTAACGGTTCCGGGCAGCCAGGTGGTCAGCAGTCGGCCGGGAAGGCCATCGTGCCGGTCAGCCCGACGGTGCCGGGCAGCCGGCTGTCCTGGCGCAGGAACTGCACCACGACCGGGACCGGCGAGCGGACGACACAGCCGAACCGCCGGCTCAGCACGATCGCCTCGGGGTCGACCAGGTCGTTGAGGCGTACGTGCCGGATCCGGCGGGCGTCCACCCTGACCGGGTACGGGCCGACCGGTTCCCGGTCCTCGTAGTAGACGGTGATCTCCAGCTCGGCCGGCTCGTCACCGGTGTTCAGCACGGACAACTGGTCGAAGCTGGTGAACTCCGGTTCCTCACCGTTGCTGGGAAAGGGGATCCGGCCGCCGGGGACCACCCAGACCCGCCCGCCGAGCCCGGCCATCAGCCGTCCCTCAGCAGCCGGGCGAGGTCGGGGGTCAGGAACACCTCGTCCGGGTCGAGCCGGCGCCGGAGATCCTGGAACCTGTCCCACTGTGGATAGACGCCGCGCAGCTCCCGGGCGGTCAGCGAGTGCTTCTTGCCCCAGTGCGGGCGCCCGTCGTGCTGCCGGAACACCGCCTCGACGTCGGCGAAGTACTCCCGGTGGGGCAGGGAGTTGTTCTGCAGGCAGGCGATCGTCGTGGTGGCCCGGCCATACGCCGGGCTGAGCCAGATGTCGTCCGGGGCGCAGGTGCGTACCAGGACCCGCCAGGCCACCCCGACGCGGTGCCGGTCCAGGATCCGGCGCCGGATCTCGGTGAAGCAGGCGTGGAAGGCCTCCGACGGAATGGCGTACTCGATCTCCTCGAACCGCAGCTCCCGGTGCCGGGGGATGGTGCGGTGGCTCGGGCCGGACTCGCAGGTCCGGGGCTCGCCGGCCGGGGTGAGCTCCGGTTCCTCGCCGCGCCGGTTCAGGGTGCGGATCTGGGTGGTGTCGGTACGCGGGTACCAGTAGAAGTCCATGTTGCGGTTCTGCCGCTGCAACTGGTGCAGATGGTCGAGGGTCCAGGCGATCGACGAGCACCAACTGCGCCGCCGCAGGTGGTAGGTGGGGCTGAGCCGCAGCGTCAGCGTGGTCACCACGCCGAGCACGCCGAGGGAGAGTCGCGCCGCCGGCAGGAGGTCGCTGTTCTGCTGCCCGGAGATCTCCAGCACCTCACCGGTGCCGGTCACCAGCCGGACTCCGGCCACCTGGGTGGAGAGGTTGCCGAAACCCAGGCCGGTGCCGTGCGTACCGGTGGCGGTGGCACCGGCGATGGACTGCACGTCGACGTCACCGAGGTTGTCCATGGCGAGCCCGGCCTCGTAGAGCGCCTCGCCCAGTTCACCGAGTGGCACCCCGGCACCGACCGTGGCCAGCTGCGGATCGTCGTGCCGGCACATGGTCCGGGGCAGTCCGGCCAGGCTGACGAGTACGTCGTCGGTCCGGACCAGCGGACTGGACGAGTGGCCGGAGCCGACCGGCCGGAGCGTGGTCGAGGTCTGCCGGGCCCGTTCGACGAGTGCCCGGACGGCGTCCTCGTTCTCCGGCGTGGCGTACTCCCGTGGGGTGAACCGGAGGCTCCCCGACCAGTTGCGCCACTCCCGTCCCAATGCGGCCTCCCTTCCCGGCTGCCCGGCCGGCAACCGCACGGTGAGGTAGCGGTGAGGTACCAGACCGGGCGGGGTGGATCGGGACACGCGTCTCTACCCGGTGGGCGGTCGGAAAAACGGCTGGTCGGGGCCGGTGGTGGTTGTCCGGGCAGTGGCCTCCGGGGCTCGGTAGGATGGTCTGGTGATCGACTCAACTGTCCAGGAGGGCAGCTGTAGCCAGCCGGGTCGGACCCGGCATCTCCCACACCAGCCGCGACGACGGGGAGCGCTGAGCACCCCGTGTTGATCGCGCTCGGTCTCGTCCTGATCATCCTGCTTACCGTGGCGACGGGATATTTCGTCGCCCAGGAATTCGGTTACGTCGCCGTAGACCGGGGCAAACTGCGCCAGCTCGCCGAGGACGGCGACGTCGCGGCGCAACGCGCCCTCACGGTGACCGGACGGCTCTCCTTCATGCTCTCCGGAGCCCAACTCGGGATCACCGTCACCGCGCTGCTCGTCGGTTACGTCGCCGAGCCGTACCTCGGCGACGGCCTGGCCGACCTGCTCGGCGTGGCGGGCGTCTCGGCCGCGGTCAGCACGCCGGTCGCGGTCGTGCTGGCCCTGGTGATCGCCACCGTCGTGCAGATGGTCTTCGGCGAACTCGCTCCGAAGAACCTCGCCATCGTCCGGGCGGAGGCGCTGGCCCGGGCCCTGAGCCGCTCCACGCTGATCTACCTGGCCGTCGCCGGGCCGCTGATCCGGCTCTTCGACGCCGCCGCCACCCGGCTGCTGCGCCGGATCGGCATCGAACCGGTCGAGGAGTTGCCCAGCGGGGCGACGCCGGAGGACCTGGAACAGATCATCGCCGAGTCGCGCGAGGAGGGGCACCTCGACGCCGAGATGTCCACTCTGCTCGACCGGGGACTCGACTTCCGGCAGCTCACCGCCGCCGAGGCGATGGTGCCCCGGGTCGACGTGCACACCGTACGGGCCGACGAGCCGCTCAGCCGGCTGGTCGAGCTGCTCGACACCGGGCACTCGCGCTTCCCGGTCCGCGGCGCCGAGGGGGTGGACGACGTCGTCGGGGTGGTCGGCATCGCCGACGTACTCGGGGTGCCGCCGGCGCGCCGCGCGACCACCCCGGTCGAGGCGGTCGCCGTACCCCCGTTGCTGGTTCCGGCGACGCTGCCGCTGCCGACGGTGCTGGACCGGCTCCGGGCCGGGCACCGCCAGCTCGCCTGCGTGGTGGACGAGTACGGCGGTTTCGCCGGAGTGATCACGCTGGAGGACATCGCCGAGGAGCTGGTCGGCCCGATCCGGGACGAGGACGACCCGCCCGAGCGGGCCCCGGTCCGGCAGGCCGACGGATCCTGGGTGGTGCCGGCCCGCTGGCGGATCGACGAGGTCGCCGACAGCACCGGGATCACCCTGCCCGAGGCACCCGAATACGACACCCTCTCCGGGCTGGTGATGCGGGAGCTGGGCCGGATACCCGAGGTCGGTGACCGGCTGGAGATCAAGCTCTCCGCCGACGGCGAGCCGGACCAGGAGGCGACGCTGCCCCGGGCCCACGTCGAGGTGCTGGCGGTGGACCGGCACGTCGCCGACTCGGTCCGGCTCCGGGTGCTGGTGCCGCAGGGCGGGACGGAGCGCACCCCGTGAGTACGACGTGGGCGTTGCTGATCTCCCTGTTGCTGCTCGCGCTGAACGGCTTCTTCGTGGCCGCCGAGTTCGCCCTGCTGGCCGCGAAGCGCTACCGGCTGGAGCAGGCCGCCGCCTCCGGTGGCCGGGCCGCCCGGGCCGCGCTGGACGGGGTACGCGAGCTGACCCTGATGCTGGCCGGTGCCCAGCTCGGCATCACCGTCTGCACGCTGGGGCTGGGTGCCCTCGCCGAACCGGCGATCGAGCACCTGTTCAGCCCGCTGCTGCACGCGGTCGGCCTGCCCGACACGGCGAGCCACGCGATCGCGCTGGTCTTCGCGCTCGCCCTGGTCACCTTCCTGCACCTGGTGGTCGGCGAGATGGCCCCGAAGTCGTGGGCGATCACTGACCCGGAGCGCTCCGCCCTGCTGCTCGCGCTGCCGTTCCGGGCGTTCGCCCGGGTGGCCCGGCCGGTGCTCTCCGCACTGAACGGGCTCGCCAACGTGACACTGCGGCTGGCCCGGGTACGCCCGGAGGAGCAGTTGGCGGTGGCGCACGGGCCGGAGGAGCTGCGCATGCTGCTCCAGCAGTCGCGCGAGCACGGCCTGCTCGCCGCCGACCAGCACGAGATGCTGACCAGCATGCTCGAACTCCAGGGCACCACCGTCGCCCAGGTGATGGAGCCGGTCGAGACGATCGTCTCGGTACGCCCCGACGACTCCGCGGAGCGGATCGAGGAGGTGTGCCGGTCCAGCGGCCGGTCCCGGCTGGCCGTCTTCGAGGCGCCGGGTGAGGTGGCCGGGCTGGTGCACGTCCGGGAGGCGGTCCGGGCCACCACCGCCGGACGACCGGCGACGGCCCGGGAGCTGATGACCGTGCCGTTCACCCTGGACGCGACCGCGACGGTCACCGAGGCGGTGGCCGCGATGCGGGCCGAACAGGTGCAGTTGGCGCTGGTCAGCAACGGTGCCGGTGTCAGCCGGCCGATCGGCTTCGTCGCCCTGGAGGACCTGCTGGAAGAGGTCATCGGGGAATTCGACGACGAGACCGACCCGATCCCACGGGGCCGCCGGCTGCGCTGAGCGTCCGCCGTTCCCGCCCGGCGGCTCGCTCCGGGGTGGGGGCGGTGCGGCGGAGCGGTCGGGTGGGGCCCGGCCGGGCGCAGACGGGAGGGGACGACGGTGGGCTTCGGGGGACTCCTGCCGGGTTCGGGTCTGACCGTGCGGACCGTGCTGACCAATCCGAGTACCCGGCCCGGGCTGTCGCTGCCCGGCCGGGTCACCCTCACCGCCGGCCGGTCGCCGGTGACGGTCGACCGGGTGACCCTCGGGCTGGTCACCCGGGTCGAGCCGGCCGGCGGCGAGCTGGAGTACCAGCCGGTGGAGTTCCACCGGGTGGCCGCCGCCGGGGCGTTCGCGCTGGCTCCGGAGGAGCGCCGGGTCCTCGACTTCGGCGTGCCGGTGCCGTGGGAGACGCCGGTGACGGTGGTCAACGGGCACTGCCTGCTCAACCTGCGGATGGGGCTGCGGGCCGAGGTCGCGGTCAGCGCGCTGCTCGACCGGGGCGACCTGCGCCCGGTGTACGTGCACCCGCTCCCCGCCCAGGCCGGCGTGCTCGCCGCCCTGAGCGAGCTGGGCTTCGAGTTGCGGCAGGTCGGACTGCTCGCCGAGCGGCTGCCGGGGATCGACCAGAGGTTGCCGTTCCACCAGAAGATCGCGTACTGGGCGGCACCGCTGTACGGCGGCCCGTTCAGCGAACTGGAGGTCTCGTTCTTCACCGACCCGTACCGGGTGGAGGTGCTCTTCGCGCTGGACCGCCGGGTCGCGCTGGCCGGTGCCGGACACGTCAGCTTCAGCCGGTTCCGGGTGGACCACCGGGGCGCGGCGGAACTCGACTGGATCACCGTGGTGGACAGTTGGCTCCGGTACGCCGTACAGCGGCACTCGGCCACCGCCGCCGGCTACCAGGTCCGCACGGAACGCCGTCCGTCGCCGCCGCCCCGCCCGACCGACCCCGACCAGTCGCACCCCGGCCCGTCCGGCACCGACACCCGGGACAGCGAGCCGCCGGGCCGGGAGCCCAGTGGTGCCGCACCGGCCGCCGGCCACGATCCGGACCGCGGGCTGCGCCCGATCGGCGGCGGTGAGGGCGGGATCGGCGGTGGCGCGGGCGGTGGCGGCGGTGGCGGCGGCGGAACTTGAGGGTTTCGGCTGGCTCCGGTGGATCCGGGGCGGTCAGCCGGTGCTGGCGGTGGCGAGCTTGATGCCGAAGCCGAGGAAGAGCGCGCCGATTCCGGTGCTCACCCCGGCGGCCAGCCGCTGGCGGCGGCGGAACTGCGCGGCCAGGAAGGCGCCGGTGAAGATCAGCACGGTCAGGTAGAGCGCGCTGGTGACCTGGGCGATCGCGCCGAGCAGCAGGAACGACAGCGCCGGGTAGGGATAGGCCGGGTCGACGAACTGGATGAAGAAGGAGATGAAGAAGAGGATCGCCTTCGGGTTCAGCAGGCTGATCACCGCCGCCCGCCGGAACGGCCGGTCGGCCGCCGCCGGCCGGGTGTCGACCAGCGGCGCCACCGCCGGGTCGTTCCGGGTACGCCAGCGCCGCCACGCCCCGCGCAGCATCATCAGCCCGACATAGCCGAGGTAAGCCGCGCCGGCGTACTTGATCACCATGAAGATCGGCGGGTACGCCTTGAGCACCGAGGCCACCCCGGCGGCGGAGAGCACCATCAGCACCGCGTCGCCGAGGAAGACCCCGGCGGCGGCCCGGTAGCCGGCGCGTACCCCGGTCTTCGCGGCGGTGGTGAGCACGTAGAGCGAGTTCGGCCCGGGCAGCAGGATGATGGCCACCGTGCCGAGCACGTACGTCCAGATGTCGGTGATCCCCAGCACGCCGGTCATCATCGCCCCACCGGGACCCCCGGGCGAAGCAATTCCCGGAGCCTGACCTGTGCTTTCGGCCACTCGTCGGCGAGCATCGCGTACTGCACGGTGTCCCGCCACGAGCCGTCCGGCCGCCGCCGGTGCCGCCGGAGCACCGCCTCCCGGGTGGCGCCGAGCCGCTCGATGGCGCGCTGCGACCGCTCGTTGCGGATGTCGGTGTGCCAGACCACCCGCTCCGCGCCCAACTCCTCGAAGGCCCTCGTCAACAGCAGCAGCTTCGCCTCGGTGTTCACCCCGGTACGCCACCAGCGCCGGCCCAGCCAGGTGTGTCCGATCGCCACCGACCGGTGCCTGGGATCGATCTCGTAGTAGGAGGTGGTGCCAACCACCGCGCCGGTGACGGCGTCGAGCTGTGCCCACGGCACCCGCTCGCCCCGCCAGTGCGCGTCGAGCGCGGTGCGGACGATCTCGGCCATCCCGGCCGGGTCCTGCGGCTGCGCCGCGCTCAGATGGGGCCAGACCTCCGGGTCGCGGGTCGCCGCGTACAGGGCGTCGACGTGCGACTCGGCCAGCGGGGCGAGCCGGACGTGCGCGCCGGCCATCGGCGCCGGGGTGTGCCAGGGGGAGCGGTCGGCCCGCAGGTACGCCGGCAGCGCGGCGGTCACCCCGGCGTCCGGCTCGGGCCGCCCGGCGACGGTACGCAGCGGCAGCACTCCGGCCCAGTGCGGCAGGCCGTGGTCGGCGGGCTCCTCGCGTACGCCTCCGGTGCGGGTGCGGACCGAGACCTCGCGCAACGGCAGGGCCAGCAGGGCGGTCTCGGCCAGCTCCCGGCGACTCGGCGGCCGGCTGTCGGCGCTGCGGCCCTGGCCGACCTTCTCGACCAGCGCGGCCAGCACCCTCCGCCGCTCCGTCTCGTCGGCGACCAGATGCGCGGTGCCGTGCGCGACCAGCGAGCGGTAGTTGGCGCTGTGGTGGAACTGGGACCGGGCGTAGACCAGCCCGTCCAACTGGGTCACCGCGACGCAGACCGGCAGCCCGGCGCCGGACCGGGCGGCCAGCAGCGGCCGGCTGCCGGTCGAGCCGTGCAGATAGAGCGTCTCGCCGATCCGGACGTGCAGGGTGGGCAGGATCCGGGGCTCACCGTCCACGGTGAACCCGAGGTGGCAGTGGTACGCCTCGTCGAGCAGGTCGTGCGCGGCGGAGCGCTGGTAGGTCATCTTCGACCGGTCGCGGGTGGCGGTGCTCCGCCGGGTCTGCGGGTAGGTCTCCGGTGCGCCGTCCGGATGCGTCTGCGTCGGGGTCTGCTCGGCCATCTCGCGTCCGCCCTTTTGTGATAGTACAATCTTCAAACTGTGACAGCACATTATCAGGTCGCCGGTACGACGGCAGCCGAGATATCGGCCAGTGTGGAGGCGGGCGTCCGGACCGGGGAGTTGCCGGCCGGTGCCGCGCTGCCCGCCGTCCGGGCCCTGGCGCAGCGGCTCGGGGTCAGCCCGGCGACGGTCGCCAAGGCGTACCAGGGACTGCGGCAACGCGGGGTGGTGGAGACCGCCGGCCGCAACGGCACCCGGGTCCGCCCGAAGCCACCGGTCACCGGCCGCCGGGCCGCACTGCGGCTGCCCGCGCCGCCCGGTGCGCTCGACCTCTCGGTCGGCGAGCCCGACCCCGGGCTGCTCCCGCCGATCGGCCCGCACCTGGCCGCGCTGGCCGAGACCGCCGGTGCCTCGGTCAACTACCGGGGCGGCGGCGTCCTCCCGGAACTCGTCGAGGCGGCCCGGGAGCGGCTGACCGCCGACGGGGTGCCGGCCGAGGCGGTGACGGTGACCGGCGGCGCGTCGGACGGCATCGAACGGCTACTGGTCAGCAACCTGAGCCCGGGCGACGCGGTCGCGATCGAGGATCCCGGCTGGGCCAACACCATCGACCTGGTCGCCACGCTCGGGCTGCGCGCGGTGCCGATGCCGGTCGACGACGCCGGGCCCACCCCGGCCGGGCTGCGCGCCGCGCTGGCCGCCGGTGCCCGGGCGGTGCTGGTGACCAGCCGGGCACAGAACCCGACCGGGGCGGTGGTGACCGCCGACCGGGCGGTGGCGCTGCGGGCGGTGCTGGCCGACCGCCCCGACGTCCTGCTGGTCGAGGACGACCACGCCGCCGAGCTCGCCGTCGAGCCGCTGCACAGCCTGGCCGGCGCCACCCGGAACTGGGCCTTCGTCCGCTCGGCCAGCAAGCCGTACGGGCCGGATCTGCGGCTGGCCGTGCTCGCCGGGGACGAGGTGACCGTGGCCCGGGTGGCCGGCCGGCTGCGGGTCTGCTCCGGCTGGGTCTCCACCCTGCTGCAACGGCTCACCCTCGCGCTGTGGCGGGATCCGGCGGTCACCGAGCGGATCGCACTGGCCCGGGCGAGCTACGCCGAGCGGGTCGCCGCGCTGCGCGGCGCACTCGCCGAGCGCGGGCTGGCCGGACACGGCCGTACCGGGATCAACGTCTGGTTGCCGGTGCCCGACGAGACCCGGGCGGTCGCGGTGCTCCGCGACGCCGGCTACGTGGTGGCCCCCGGCGCACTGTTCCGGTTGGCCAGCGGGCCGGGAATCCGGATCACGGTCAGCCCGCTCGCCGAGGCCGACATCGCGCCGCTGGCCGACGCGGTGGCCCGGGCCGCCGCGCCCGCCACGCCGGCCACCCTGAGTGCGTGATCCGGGGGGTACGGGGTAGAACATGCGCTATGCCTGAGACGGAGACCGCTCCCGGAGCGCAGGAGTTCATCCCACCCGGCGCCGACAGCCTGGCCGAGCTGCGCGACGCGGCCGGCGGCTGCCGGGGCTGCGAGCTGTACCGGGACGCCACCCAGACTGTCTTCGGCCGGGGCGACGAGCACGCTCGGGTCGTCTTCGTCGGAGAGCAGCCCGGCGACATGGAGGACCAGAAGGGGCTGCCGTTCGTCGGGCCGGCCGGGCACCTGCTGCGGCGTGCCGTGGACGAGGCCGGCATCGACCCGGCGCAGCTCTACATCACCAACGCGGTCAAGCACTTCCGGTTCGAGATGCGCGGCAAGCGCCGGCTGCACAAGACCCCGGACCGGGTGCACATCGTCGCCTGCCGGCCCTGGCTGGTCGCCGAGTTCGCCCGGCTGCACCCCGAGGTCGTGGTGGTACTCGGCGCGACGGCGGCCAAGGCGCTGCTCGGCCCCTCGTTCCGGGTCACCCAGTCCCGGGGCGTACTGCTGCCCTGGCCCGAGTCGGCGCAGCGGCCGCAGGACTTCGCCAAGGTGCCGGTCGGGCCGACCGGGGAACGCGAGTCGGTCGCGCCGACCCGGCTGGTCGCCACCATCCACCCCTCCGCGGTGCTCCGCGCCGACGACCGGGACGCCGCGTACGCCGGCCTGGTCGCCGACCTGAAAGTGGTGGCTGGAGCGCTGGGCTGAGCCTGGGCGACCGGTGGTGCCGACCCGGGCAGGGCCGGCACCACCGGCGGCGTCAGAGCCGCTGCAATTGGGTGACCACCATCGCGACGGCGAAGAAGCCGTAGAAGCCGATCGCCGCCAGCATGCCGCCGAGCCGCCAGCCGCGCAGCCGGACGGCCGCCGGCAGGTCACGGATGTTGAGGCGGACCAGCAGGATCGAGTAGAGCAGGGTGACCACCGAGGCCGCGCAGGTGGAGATGATCAGCAGGCCGAGCGGTTGGCTGAAGCCGGCGAGCAGGATGATCGAGCCGAGCACGATCTCGGCCCAGACCACCGCGAGATAGAGCCGGGCCTCGGTCCACCGGGTGGAGGTGGTGAGGTAGTTGCGCCGGAGGAAGTCGCTGGCCACCCGGCCGATCACGTCCAGCAGCCCCATCGCGGCGGCCCAGAGCGAGACCACGGCGATCGCGAAGAACAGCAGCTTGACCCAGGTGCCGACCTCGGCCGCCAGTACCTCGCCCTCGATCCGCAGGAACGACGGGTCGTTCTTCAGGTCGTCCCGGCCGAAGAGGGTCTGGTAGGCGAGTAGGCACATGATCGTGATGGTCACGAAGCAGACCAGCGCGAAGGTGAAGAAGTGCTCGATGTTGGCCCGCTTCCACCAGATCGCCCAGCGGGCCAGATTCCTCTCGTCCTGCGGGAAGGAGTACCGGTCCGAGCCGGAAGCCTCCTCCCGGCCGGTGATCGGCGAGATGAGCCGGGGTACGTGCGCGCCCATCCCGTACCGCTTGTCGCGGATCCAGTTGCTCAGCACCAGGTTGTGCACCCCGCCGGCCCCGGCGGCGCCGATCGCGCTGAGCAGCATGGTGAAGGTGATCCCGGCCGGGATCTGTCCGAAGCCGACGACCGTCTCCTTCGCGCCCTCGCCCCAGGTGCTCAGCGAGATCACGAAGACCACCACCACGGCCAGGAAGAAGAGCGTGAGGGCGACCTTGACCATCTCGACCCGCTCGACGGTCCGGTAGACCACCTTGGAGACCGAGAGCAGTACGCCGATGGCGACGAGCACACCCACGGTGATCCAGACCGCGTCGCCGCCGCCGACCAGATAGGTGAAGACGGCGGAGCCGCTGGTGGCCCAGCCGGGCCAGACGTACTGGAAGGCTCCGGCGAGGCAGATGAGAATGCCCCAGCCCTTCCACCAGCGGGAGAACCCGGCGACGACCGTCTGGCCGCTGGCCAGGGTGTAACGCTCGATCTCCATGTTGATGACGAACTGGACGGCGAGGGTGGCGATCGCCAGCCAGAGCAGGCCGAGCCCGCCGAGCGCGGTGAGGTACGGCCAGAGGATGAGTTCCCCGGCGGCCATCCCGATGCCGACCGCCACCACGCCGGGGCCGACCATCCGGCGCAGGGGCATCGGTACGGGCAGCTCTCGGGTGACGGGGTCGTCAGGGGGTGCGGCGCTGTCGGGGGTGGTCGCCGGTCGGCTCATCGGATACTCCGGGGGTGTGGGGGTGGGGGTGTGGGTGTGGACCGTCCCGGTCGGACGGCCGGTGGTGCGGAGGCGCCGTGCGGAGGTGACCGCGCGGCATCGGCTCAGGCGGCGTGCCGGGCTCGCCCGGCGAGCAGCAGGTCGAGGTGGCGCAGCATCCGGCCGGTGTCCGGGGTCCGGCCGGTGAACAGCTCGAACGCGGCGGCGGCCTGGAAGACGCACATGCCGGTGCCGCCCACCGCCCGCAGGCCGGCCGCCCGGGCGGCGGCGAGCAGTTCGGTCTCCACCGGCATGTAGATGACGTCCAGCACCCACAGTCCGGGGTGCAGCAGCTCGACCGGCAGCGGTACGCCCGGATGCGCCCGCATGCCGACCGGACTGGTGTTGACGAGCCCGTCGGCGGCGCCGACGGCGGCCGGCAGCTCCGCCGGGCCGGCCACCGCGATCCGCTCGGTGTCGAACCGCAGGCTCAGGGTCTCGGCGAGCAGGCCGCGCCGGTCCGGGTCGGGGTCGACCACGGTGAGGTGCCCGACGCCGGCCTCGAGCTGGGCGTACGCGCAGGCGGCGCCCGCACCGCCGGCCCCGAGCTGCACGACCCGGCCGGTGGCGGCGCCGGGCAGCCCGTGCCGGAACGACTCGGTGAACCCGTAGGCGTCGGTGTTGTAACCGATCCGGCGCCCGCCCCGGAAGACGACCGTGTTGACCGCGCCGATGTCGTCGGCCGGTGGGGCGAGCCGGTCGAGCAGCTCGATCACCTGTTGCTTGAACGGATGGGTGATGTTCAGCCCGGCGAACCCGGCCGCCTCGGCGTCGTCCAGCAACCTGCGCAGTTCGGCCGGGGTCTCCGGCCGGTCGACGTCGAGCAGCGAGTACGACAGGTCGAGGCCCTGGTGCCGGCCCTCGGCCTCGTGCAGTGCCGGCGACAGCGACGCGCCGATGCCCGCTCCGATCAACCCGTAGCGGCAGGTCCGCATGGTGCTCCCGTCCTGGTCCGGCGCGGTCCGGACCGGCGGGGTGCCGTCGGCCGGGGTCCGGCGTCAGCTAATGTACGAACTGGTACGTTAGTTATCCGCCTCGGTGTCGGGCCTGTCAAGGGCGCACCGGGGGCACGGCACACTGGTCCGATGGCGGACATCCGGAGGGACGAGGCGATGACTCTGCGGGCGGCACCGGCCGCCGAGGCGGGGCCCGATCGGGGTGCGACCCCGGCCGTCGAGCGGCGGCGGGACGCGGAACGCACCCGGGCCGACATCATCGACGTCGCCACCGACGAGTTCGCCAACCGGGGCTACAGCGGCGCCCGGGTCGACGAGATCGCGGCCCGGACCCGTACCACCAAACGAATGATCTACTACTACTTCGGCGGCAAGGAGCAGCTCTACCTCGCCGTCCTGGAGCGCGCGTACGGCGAGATCCGGGCCGCCGAACGGAGCGTGGACGTCGACCACCTGGAGCCGGTGGCGGCGATCCGGCGCCTCGCCGAGGTCACCTTCGACCACCACGAGGCACATCCGGCGTTCATCAAGCTGGTCGGGGTGGAGAACGCCCAGCAGGCCGAGCACATGACCCAGGTCGCCCGGCTGGTCGACCTGAACAGCTCCGCGGTGGACCTGCTGCGGGGCGTACTGGAGCGCGGGCAGCGGGCCGGGACGTTCCGCTCCGACGTGGACGCCCTCGACGTACACATGATGATCAGTGCCTTCTGTTTCTTCCGGGTCGCCAACCGGCACACCTTCGCCGCGCTGTTCGACCGGGACCTCCTCGCCGCCACCAGCCGCCAGCACTACCGGACGATGCTCGCCGAAATGGTCACCGGCTACCTCCGCCGGCGCTGACCGCGCTGTCCCGGAGAGAGAGTCGCCGCCGATCCAGACCCCGGGAGGTGCGCCATGACCAGCCGCCACCGTTCCGCCCCGACCCCGCGCGACACCGGCCGTACCCTGCGCCGGGCCGTGGCGACCGTCTGCCTCTCCGGCACCCTCGAAGACAAGATCGCCGCAGCCGCGGCGGCCGGGTTCGACGGCATCGAACTCTTCGAGAACGACCTGGTGGTCTCGGCGTGGTCACCGGCAGAGGTACGCGCCCGCTGTGCCGACCTGGGGCTCACCATCGAGCTTTACCAGCCGTTCCGGGACTTCGAGGCGGTGCCGGCCGACCTGCTGCGCGCCAACCTGGCCCGGGCCGAGCGCAAGTTCGACGTGATGGCCGAGCTCGGCACCGACACCCTGCTGGTCTGCTCGTCGGTGGCACCGGCAGCGGTCGACGACGACGCGCTCGCCGCCGAGCAGCTCGGGCTGCTGGCCGACCGGGCCGCCGCCCGGGGGATCCGGGTCGCCTACGAGGCCCTGGCCTGGGGGCGGCACGTCTCCACCTGGGACCACGCCTGGCGGATCGTCGACCGGGCGGACCATCCGGCGCTCGGCGTCTGCCTGGACTCGTTCCACGTGCTGTCCCGGGAGGTCGACCCGGCCGGCATCGCCGAGATCACCCCGGGCAAGATCTTCTTCCTGCAACTGGCCGACGCGCCGCACCTGCGGATGGACGTGTTGCAGTGGAGCCGGCACCACCGGCTCTTCCCCGGGCAGGGCGCCTTCGACCTGGCGGGCTTCGTCCGGCTCGTGCTCTCCGCGGGGTACGCCGGACCGCTCTCCCTGGAGGTCTTCAACGACGTCTTCCGGCAGTCCGATCCGGCCCGTACCGCCGTCGACGCGATGCGCTCCCTGGTCTACCTGGAGGACGGCCTGCACCCGATCGGGCGGTCGGACCGGCAGCCCCGGCGGCTACCGACCGCGCCCGGGCTGACCGGGCACGCCTTCACCGAGTTCGCCGTCGACGGCCGATCCGGCCCGGTCCTCCAGGACGTGCTCCGGGGGCTCGGCTTCACCCACACCGGGCAGCACCGCTCCAAGCCGGTCCAGCTCTGGGAACAGGGTGGATGCCGGGTGGTGCTGAACAGCGCGGTGACCCGCCCACAGGCGTCCGGCACCGCCGCGATCAGCGCGTTCGCGCTGACCACCACGGATCCGCGCCGCGGCGTCGATCGGGCCGCGGCGCTGCACGCGCCGGTACTGCCCCGGCGCCGGGGCCCGGCCGAGGCGGAGCTGGCGGCGGTCGCCGCCCCGGACGGCACCTCGGTCTTCCTCGCCGAACCCGACGACGGCTGGCGGGCCGACTTCCTGCCGACCGGCAATGTGGTCGCCGGCGGCGCCGGACTCGTCGCCACCGACCACCTCGGGCTGACCCAGCCCTTCGACCACTTCGACGAGGCGGGCCTCTTCTACCGCTCGGTGCTCGGGCTCACCCGGCTCGGCACCGAGGAGTACGCCGCACCGTTCGGGCTGATGCGGTCCCGTGGCTTCACCGACCCGGGGCGTGCGGTCCGGCTCGCCCTCACCGTCGCGGTGCTCCGGCGCGGTGACTGGGCGCCGTCCGTGGCCGACCCGCAGCATGTCGCCTTCGGCACCGACGACATCTTCGGCACCGCCGCCGCCCTCGACCGGCTCGGCGCCGCCACGTTGCGGATCTCCGACAACTACTACGCCGACCTGGTCGCCCGGTTCGGCCTCGACGAGGGTACGGCGCGGCGGCTCCGCCGGTACGGCATCCTCTACGACCGCGACCCGCACGGCGGCGAGCTGCTGCACCTCTACACCCCGGTCTACGGCGGCCGGATCTTCTTCGAGGTGTTGCAACGCCGGGCCGGCTACGACGGCTTCGGTGACGCCAACGCGCCGGTCCGGATGGCGGCACACCGGCACCAGCGACTCGCCGAGATCCCAGCGCCGGCCGGGGATGTGCCCGCCCCGGTCGCCGGGGCAGACTGACCGGTATGGAGCAGCACCTCTACGAGCCCGTGCACGACGAGTTCCGCGAGCTGTGCCGGGCGTTCCTGGCCCGCGAGGCGGTGCCGTACCACGACCGGTGGGAGGCCGACGGCATCGTGGACCGGGAGGTGTGGTGCCGGGCCGGTGCCGCCGGACTGCTCGGCATGGACATCCCGGAGGAGTACGGCGGCGGCGGCCAGCGCGACTTCCGGTTCAACGCCGTACTCGTCGAGGAGGTCGTCGCCAGCGGCTGTTCCGGGCTCGGGTTCGGGCTGCACAACGACGTGGTCGCGCCGTACCTGAGCGAGCTGGCCACCGGCGACCAGCGGGCGCGCTGGCTGCCCGGCTTCTGCTCCGGCGACATCGTCACCGCGATCGCGATGAGCGAGCCGGGCGCCGGCTCCGACCTGGCCGGGATCCGCACCACCGCCACCCGGGACGGCGACGACTACGTCCTGACCGGACAGAAGACCTTCATCACCAACGGCGAACTGGCCGACCTGGTCGTGGTGGTGGCGAAGACCGCGCCGGAGCGGGGCGCGCACGGGGTGAGCCTGCTGGTGGTCGAGCGCGGCACGCCCGGGTTCAGCCGGGGACGCCGGCTGGCCAAGGTCGGGCTGAAGGCCAACGACACCGCCGAACTCTTCTTCGACGAGTGCCGGGTGCCGGCGGCGAACCTGCTCGGTACGGAGAACAAGGGCTTCTACCACCTGATGGCGAACCTCCCCCGGGAGCGGCTCGGCATCGCGGTCGCCGCGGTCGCCGCCGCCGAGCGGCTGCTCGCGGTCACCCTCGAACACGCCCGGTCCCGGGAGGCGTTCGGCCAGCCGATCGGGGCGTTCCAACACAACCGCTTCCTCCTCGCCGAGCTGGACACCGAGGTCACCATCGCCCGTACCTTCCTGAACCACTGCGTCGCCGAGTTCAACGCGGGCCGGCTGTCCGCGGTGGACGCCGCGAAGGTCAAGTGGTGGACCACCGAGTTGCAGAACCGGGTCGCCGACCGCTGCGTCCAGCTGCACGGCGGCTACGGCTACATGCTGGAGTACCCGGTCGCCCGGGCCTGGCTGGACGGCCGGGTGCAGACCATCTACGGCGGCACCACCGAGATCATGAAGGAGATCATCGGACGCGACCTGGGGCTGTGACGGGCCGTCGGTCCGCGCTACGCCGCCGGCGAATCGGGGTTGAACGTGCCCGGCGGCCGTGCTTCGATCCGCAGGTAAGGATGGCCCTCGCCCACCGCTCCTTGCGGAGGGCGATCTGTGCCTCCCGCCCCGGCGGCGGGTCCGAACGGGGACGGGAGCGGCTGGCATGACGGCGGAACTGACCACCGGAGTCGACGGCCGACCCGTCGGGGCGGCGCCGCTCGACGTCGCCCGGGTCCAGCGGCGCACGTTGCTGCTGCTCTGCCTCACCCAGATCATCGGCGGCACCGGGATGACCATCGGGATGTCCGTCGGCGTACTGCTCGGCGCCCGGCTCGGCGGCACCGCGATCTCCGGTCTGGTGCAGAGCGCCTCGGTGGTCGGCGGCGCGCTGCTCGCCGTACCGGTGAGCCGGATCATGCGGACCGGTGGCCGGCGGCCGGGGTTGGCCGTCGCGTACCTGGTCGGCGCGGTGGGCGGGGCCCTGATCGTCGTGGCGGCGGTCGCCGACTGGGTACCGCTGCTCTTCCTCGGCGCGCTCCTGTTCGGCGGTGGGACGACCGCCGGGCTCCAGGCCCGGTACGCCGCCGTGGACCTGGCCGAGCCGGCCCGCCGGGGCCGGCACCTGTCGATCGCCGTCTGGGCCACCACCATCGGTGCGGTGACGGCCCCGAACCTCGCGGCGCCGGCCGACCGGGTGCTGGCCTGGACCGGGGTACCCCCGCTGGCCGGCCCGTTCGTCTTCAGCGTGCTCGCCTTCGTGCTGGCCGCCGGGGTACTCCTGGTGTTCCTTCGGCCCGACCCGCTGCTGACCGCGCGGCGGCTCGCGACCGCCGGTGCCGACGGCGCACCGGCCACCGACGCACCCGGCACCGGCGTTCCGGCCCGCCGGGACGACGGCCTGCGCGCCGCCTTCCGGGTGGTCCGCGACCTGCCGGCCGCCCGGCTCGGCATCTCCGCCGTCGCGATGGGGCACCTGGTGATGGTCGGGGTGATGGTGATGACCCCGGTACGCCTCGGCGAGTGGCACTCCGACGCCCACCTGCTGCGGGTGGTCGGTCTCGTGCTCAGCCTGCACATCGCCGGGATGTTCGCGCTCGCCCCGGTGGTCGGCTGGCTCACCGACCGGCTCGGCCGGCGGGCCGTGATCCTCGGCGGGCTCGGCCTGCTGCTCGCCGCCTGCGCGGTCGCCGGGACCGCCGGGCACGACACCGTACGGATCTCGATCGGCCTCACCCTGCTCGGCCTCGGCTGGTCCGGCACCATGGTGGCCGGCTCCACCCTGCTGTCGGAGTCGGTGCCGGTCGAGGTACGCCCGGCGGTGCAGGGACTCTCCGACCTGACCATGGGGTTGGCCGGGGCGCTCGCCGGGGCGCTGAGCGGGTTTGTCATCCAGGTTGCCGGCTATCCCGTGCTCAACCTGCTGGCGGCGGTCGCCGTGGTCCCGCTGCTGGCGCTAGCGTTGCGGGCGGCGCCGCCGCGGGTGCGGGTCGGGGCCTGAGACCGGGCGGGGGTGCCCGGAGCGGAAGGGGACTAGTTCGGTGCGGCTGACAGACTTCTGGGCGCGGTTGGAGCAGACGTTCGGCCCGGCGTACGCCGGCAGCATCGCCGCCGACCAGGTGTTGCCGCAGTTGGGGGGCCGGACCATCCGGCAGGCACTGGAGGCCGGCGAGGAGACCGTGGTGGTGTGGCGGGCGGTCTGCGCGGCGTACCCCGACCGGGTGCCGGCTCGGCTACGCTGACTCCTCGATCGACACGCGTCTCAAAGTGATCGACTAGGCACTTACGGTAGTTTGGCGTGTCGTGTGCCGAGTCGTACACCTGTTCGGCTATTGTCCACAGCGGGGTGCCCGTCCACAGGTCGCGGCCAGCCGGCTGTTTTCTGTCGGACCGAGCGCCTAGCGTGTGCGCGTGACGAAAAGCTCAGCGAAGATGCCGGCGAAGGCAGGGGTGGCAACCATGGCGGCAGGACCTGACCGGGAGAAGGCACTCGACCTTGCTCTCGCTCAGATCGACAAGCAGTTCGGCAAGGGCTCGGTGATGCGGCTGGGGGAGCGGCCGGTCATCCAGACCGCCGTGATCCCGACCAGCTCCATCGCGCTCGACGTGGCGCTCGGCGTGGGCGGTCTGCCGCGCGGCCGGGTTGTCGAGATCTACGGCCCGGAGAGCAGCGGTAAGTGCCTGACCGCAGACACCTACCTGTGGACCGACCGTGGACTGGAAACCGTGGCGGAGCTTTTCCAGCGGTGCGGCCAGCCGGCGAGTTGTACGAGCCGGGTCACCGACATCGGCGCTCTCGGCGTACGGATGGTCAACGAGCAGGGTGACCTGGAGCCGGTCGCGGCGCTCACCCACAACAACCGCAAGCCGGTCGTGAAGCTGACGCTGCGCTCCGGTCGGACGGTCACCGCGACGAAGAACCACCCGCTGCGGGTGATGACCGAGCGAGGCTTTATCGCGTGGCGGACGACCGGAGACATCCGGCCGGGCGACTTCCTGGTTTCCGCTACCTTCGGGGCGGTCGAGGCCGCCGGTGGCGACGGGCTCTCCGAGGACGAGGCCGTGTTGCTCGGCTACCTCGTGGCGGAGGGTTCGCTGAGCTACCAGCACAGCATTCGGTTCACCAACTGGGATCCGGAGGTGAGCGCTGAGTTCTCCCGGCTCATGGAGCAGCTCTTCGATGTCGAGGTGCGCAACTACGACAACAAGGAGTTCGTGGCGTCCGGTGGCGAGTTGCGTCGGCGCTTCGCCGAAGAATATGGCCTCGACTATGTGACCGCACACGGCAAGACGGTGCCATACCGGGTCCGTACCGCTGGTCACAAGATGCAGCGGGCCTTCCTGTCGGCGCTGTTCGAGGGCGATGGGTGGATCGACAAGAGTTCCACCATCGGGCTTGGCACCGCCTCCGAGCAGTTGGCCCGTGAGGTGCAGTTGATGCTGTACGGGCTCGGAATTCCGGCGACCGTCTCCGCGAAGTGGAACACGACGTACGAGCGGGACTACTGGACGGTGACGGTCAATCCGTCGGTCGCGCATCGCTTCCTGAACGAGGTCGGATTCCGCTCTGCGCGTCGGCGTGCTCAGGTCGAGCAGTGTTTCCGGCTCAGTCCTCGGGACGCCCAGTTCGAGAACATCCCGCATCTGCGCGGATTGATCCAGGATCTCCGTGACGACTGTGGGGGCGACCGGGACTTCGACCGGGTGGCCGGTGATCTCTTCCGGTCCGACATGGGGCTGGCCTGCTCGCGTACCCGGCTTTCGAAGATCATTGAGTGGGGTGAGCAGCGTTGGGACACGCTGTCGCTGTCCGGGCAGGCGATCATGATGCACCTCGGTCGGCTGGCCACTACTGACTACACCTACGAAGAGGTCGTGGCGGTAGCGGACGGCGGCCTCCAGCCGACCTTCGACGTGATGCTCCCGCAGACGCACAGCTTCCTGGCCAACGGTGTGCTCTCGCACAACACCACCGTCGCGCTGCACGCGGTGGCCAACGCGCAGAAGGCCGGCGGCATCGCCGCGTTCATCGACGCCGAGCACGCCCTCGACCCGGAATACGCGAAGGCGCTGGGCGTCGACACCGACGCGATGCTGGTCTCCCAGCCCGACACCGGTGAGCAGGCGCTGGAGATCGCCGACATGCTGATCCGGTCCGGCGCGCTGGACATCATCGTGATCGACTCGGTCGCCGCGCTGGTGCCGCGCGCCGAGATCGAGGGCGAGATGGGCGACAGCCACGTCGGCCTCCAGGCGCGGCTGATGAGCCAGGCTTTGCGGAAGATCACCGGTGTGCTCAGCCACACCGGCACCACCGCGATCTTCATCAACCAGCTCCGGGAAAAGATCGGCGTCATGTTCGGGTCGCCCGAGACCACCACCGGTGGTCGGGCGCTGAAGTTCTACGCCTCGGTCCGGCTCGACGTGCGGCGGATCGAGAGCCTCAAGGACGGCACCGACGTGGTCGGCAACCGGACCAGGGTCAAGGTGGTGAAGAACAAGGTCGCGGCGCCGTTCAAGCAGGCCGAGTTCGACATCATGTACGGCAAGGGCATCTCCCGGGAGGGCTCGCTGATCGACGTCGGCGTGGAGCAGTCGATCATCCGCAAGTCCGGCGCCTGGTACACCTACGACGGCGACCAGCTCGGCCAGGGCAAGGAGAAGGCCCGGGAGTTCCTCCGGGAGAACCCGGACGTGGCGGCCGAGATCGAGAAGAAGATCCTCGAAAAGCTCGGTGTCGGGGTGGCGGCCGGGACGGACGCGGCCGGCGGGCCGGAGCTGCCGCCGGTGGACTTCTGACGCCTCGACTGAGTCCACATCGACGTGGCAGGACGACGTGGTGCCCGTACGGGCCGGGGGTGGGACGCCGCCCCGTCGGCCCGTACGGGCGGCAGTGGCACCGGCCGCTCGCGCCGGTCAGGGGGCTCGGCCACCCCGTCCGGGCGGTGGCCGACCAGGGCGGTGGGACCGGACAACGACGCACCACCGGACGAGTCACCGACGCCGAGCGCTCCGCGTGACGAGGCGGAGCGGGCCCGGGAGATCTGCCTGCGCCAGCTCGCCGTGCGTCCACGCACCCGGGCCGAGCTGGCCACCGCGCTGGCCCGGCAAGGCATCTCCGAAGAGGTGGCCGCCCAGGTCCTCGACCGCTACGACGAGGTCGGCATCATCGACGACGCCGCCTTCGCCCGGGCCTGGGTGAGCAGCCGTCACCAGGGTCGGGGGCTGGCCCGCCGCGTGCTCGCCAACGAACTGCGCCAGCGCGGCGTGGACGCCGACATCGCGACCGAGGCGCTCGGCGAGCTGGACGAGACGACCGAGGCCGAGACCGCCCGGCAACTGGTCGATCGCAAACTCCGTACCACCACCGGTTCTCCTGAGGCGGTCTTCCGGCGGCTGGTCGGGATGTTGGCCCGGAAGGGCTATCCGCCCGGGGTGGCGATCCGGGCGGTCAAGGACGCGCTGGCCGAGCGGGACGCCGAGGCGGCCGAGTTCGCCGACCAGATCGACGCGGACGCCCTGGCCGAAGCCGGCACGGAACCCGACCGCGACGCTCTATAGCGCGCTCGGCGCGGCGGGCCAGCCGGGACCGGCCTCCTGGGGCGAGGACGCCCCGCGCTGCCGGCCTGGGAGCGCTTCCGTTCCGGTCACTGGACCGGTCTCGCCGGGGCCGGAGCGGAAGTCGGATTCCGGACTCGCCCCCTTATGCCCACCCTGATATCAGCTTGCCGTGAGCGTGTCGTCGCCCTAGGTCAGGCACCTGGCCGGATCATGAGTTTCTTGACCGAATGCCCCATCGCGACCTAGCCTCGCCTTAGACGAGTTTTCCCGACCATCGCAGGCTAAGCGCACAACATAGATCGCGTAACAGTACGGCATCACTTCAGGCCAGTTCATCGGCCAGATATTCGGTTACCGGACGGGCCGGTCCGGTAACCGCAGCACCATCAGCACCCGGTCGTCGGCGGTGTCCCCGGGGGGCACTGCCCGGTGGCCGTACCCTCGGCCAGCCGCCTCGGTCGGGCGTCGCGACAGCCGTAGGGCACGCCTCACCCACGGGCGTGGCACCTCCGGCGCTTGACGGCACAGGGGAGGCGGCCATGACCGAGCGGGCCAGGATCGGTAGCGGGTTCAGTCACGCCGGGGCTCCGGCATGAGCGAGCGACGCGAGCGAATCAGCCAGTTCAGTGCGGATGTGCCTCATGCCGGCACGCAGCGCAGCGGAGTGCCGGCATGAGCGGCCTCGAATGGGTCCTGCTGGCCGCCATCGTCGGGCTGGCCGCGCTGGTGCTCGTCGCGATCAGCCTGGGCGCCCGGGCGCTGCGCCGGATCGGGGCCGTGGCCGCCACGCCGCCGCCGGACGATCCCGCCTTCGTCGCCGAGAAGGACCGGCAGGAGCAGTCGCTGGCGGCGCTGCGTACCGCCGCCGACGAGGCGTCGTCGAGCGTTGATACGGCCAAGTCGGCCGCTGCGGCGGCCCGGGCCGACGCCGCCGCCGCGAAGGCCGAGGCGAGCGCCGCCCGGGCCGAGGCGCAGCGGGTCCTGGACGCCGCCCGGGCCGAGGCCGACACCGTACTGGACCGGGCGCACCGGCAGGCCGAGGCGGACGCCGAGCAGGTACGCGCGGCGGCCCGGCGAAGCGGCGAGCGAGAGATCTCGCTGCTCGCCTCCACCACCCGCGAACAGGCGGCCGAGGTGGAACGGCGAGCCCAGCGGATGGACGAGCGGGAGCGGCTGCACACCGAGGAGGTGGAGCGGCTCGCCGAACGGGAGCGCCGGCTGACCGCCACGGCCGCCGAGCTCGCGGCCCGGAAGGCGGCGCTGGTTGCCCGGGAGGCGGCGCTGGTCGAGGCGGAGGAGCTGCGGAAGCGGGAGCTGGAGCGGATCGCCGGGCTGACCGCCGACGCGGCCCGGGCCGAGCTGGTGGAGGCGATCGAGGGCCAGGCGAAGCGGGAGGCGGCGATCCTGGTCCGGGACATCGAGGCCGACGCCCGGAACACCGCCGAGCAGCGGGCCCGGCACATCGTGGTCGACGCCATCCAGCGGGTGGCCAGTGAGCAGACCGCGGAGAGCGTGGTCAGCGTGCTGCACCTGCCCGGAGACGAGATGAAGGGCCGGATCATCGGCCGCGAGGGGCGCAACATCCGGGCCTTCGAGTCGGTCACCGGGGTCAACCTGATCATCGACGACACGCCGGAGGCGGTGCTGCTCTCCTGCTTCGACCCGGTACGTCGGGAGATCGGTCGGTTGACCCTGGAGAAGCTGGTACTCGACGGCCGGATCCACCCGCACCGCATCGAGGAGGTCTTCGAGACCGCCAAGCACGAGGTGGAGCGGCTCTGCCAGCGGGCCGCCGAGGACGCTCTGGTCGAGGTGGGCATCACCGAGATCCACCCGGAGATGGTCAGCCTGCTGGGTCGGCTGCGCTACCGGACGTCGTACGGGCAGAACGTGCTCAAGCACCTGGTCGAGACGGCGCACATCGCCGGGATCATGGCCGCCGAACTGCGGCTGGACGTGCCGCTGATCAAGCGGTCCGCGTTCCTGCACGACATCGGCAAGGCGCTCACCCACGAGGTGGAGGGCAGCCACGCGCTGATCGGCGCCGACCTGGCCCGCAAGTACGGCGAGTCCGAGGAGGTGGTGCACGCGATCGAGGCGCACCACAACGAGGTGCCGCCGCAGACCATCGAGGCGGTGCTGACCCAGGCGTCCGACGCCTGCTCCGGCGGCCGGCCGGGCGCGCGCCGGGAGAGCCTGGAGGCGTACGTCAAGCGGCTGGAGCGGATCGAGGAGATCGCCGCCGGCAAGTCGGGCGTGGAGAAGGTCTTCGCGATGCAGGCGGGCCGGGAGATCCGGGTGATGGTCAAGCCGGACGACGTCGACGAGATCGGCGCGGCGGTGCTGGCCCGGGACGTGGCGAAGCAGATCGAGGAGGAGCTGACCTATCCGGGTCAGATCCGGGTGACCGTGGTACGCGAGTCCAGGGTCACCGAGATCGCCCGCTGACGCCCACGCCGAGCCCGGTGACGCCCGTCCCGCCGCAACCACACATCGGGGCGCACGCTACGGGTCCTGGCGCCGGTAGCACCGGACGGAAAGGGAGACTGTCGAGCTGCCCCGGCGGTGCACCCACCGACAGGACCTGACACGGCGCCGGTGGCCTTCGGCCCGGCGGGTGTGGTGGCGGCGCGGACAGGGTTCTGGCATCGGCGGATGGTGTGGCATGGAGAGACGGAAACGCCGGCCGCCACCTTTACGGTCGCGGCCGGCGTTCTCGTGTCCGTCGGGCTCCGCCCTCGAAGCAGCGGCGGAACTGGCGGGCTGGTAGCTACGCGCTGCCCGCGCCGGCCCCGACACCCACGCTGGCTCCGCCGGGACCGGCCTGCGGCATGATCGACGGCGGCGCGGCCTGGGTCGGCAGGCCACGGGTCTTGCGGGCCCGGGCCATCCGGCGCTGCACGTACTCGGCGAGCTTCGACAGCAGGTAGTTGATCAGGATGTAGATGGCGCCGACCACGGTGTACACCTGGATCGGGTTCTCCAGGTTGTCGATGATGACCCGGCTGACCCGGAGCACTTCCTCGTAGCTGATGATGAAGCCGAGCGAGGTGTCCTTGAGCACCACGATGAGCTGGCTGATCAGGGCCGGCAGCATGATCCGGAACGCCTGGGGCAGCAGGATCATCCGGGTGGTCTGGAAGGAACTGAGCCCGATCGCGTGCGCCGCCTCCCGCTGGCCGCCGGGCAGGCCCTCCATGCCGGAGCGGAGGATCTCGGCGATGACCACGCCGTTGTAGATGGTGAGGCCGATGACCAGGTACCAGAGGATGTCGCCGAGGTCGACGCCGAGGTCGGGCAGGGCGCTGGCGACGAAGAAGATGGTGATCACGACCGGCAGGCCGCGGAAGATCTCCACGCAGAACCGGGTGACCGCGTTGAGCACCCAGCCGAGTCCGCGCAGCGTCCAGGCGGCCGGGCCGGGCAGCCCCACGAACCGCCGCTGCTTCAGCGTCTTGAGCTGCAGCCGGAGCACGGCGAGCGCCGTGCCGAAGACGAGCGAGCTGACGATCGCCAGTCCGGCGGCGGTGAGGGTGGCGATGAAGCCGTCCCGCAGCCGCGCCCAGACCAGCGGGAACACCTCGTTGTCGGGGTCGACCAGTGGACCCCACTTCTCCATCGTGAACTGGCCGTTCTCGTCGAGCGGCAGGTAGATGAGGAAATATCCGAGGGCGGCGATGCCGACGACCGCGAACAGGCTCACGATCAGGGTGATCCGGCGGGCCCGTGGCCCCGGGGCGTCGTAGAGCACCGTCTGCTGGTTGCTCATGCCTGCACTCCGCTTCGTTCCGTGCCGCCATGAGGCACATTGGCGCTGAGTCCGACGATTTGCTCGCTGCGCTCGCTCATGCCGGCACCTCCTCGTTCACGTCGCCCGGCATCCGACTCTCCAGTGCGTTCACCGGGCCGCCACCGCCCGGCGCCGTTCGATCCGGTCGAGGAGGATGCCCAGCGGCACGGTCATCACCAGGAACCCCATGGAGACTCCGATGAAGACCGGGATGATCGGCTCGCCGAGCGCGCTGGTCAGGTTCTGCGCCGAGTTGGAGAGGTCGCCGACGACTCCGAAGAAGCCGGCGAGCGCGGAGTTCTTGATCATTGCGATGATCACCGAGCCGAGCGGTACGACCGCGGACTTCCAGGCCTGCGGCAGCACCACGTACCGCAGGTTCTGCCCGAAGGTGAGCCCGATCGCCCGGGCCGCCTCGGCCTGCCCCGGCGGTACGGCGTTGATGCCGCTGCGGATCGCCTCGCAGACGAAGGCGGCGGTGTAGACCGAGAGCGCGATGACGGCGAACCGGAAGTACGGCAGGTCGATGCCGAGCCGGGAGAAGATGCTGGACAGCCCGGGGATGCGCAGGAAGTCGGCGTTCGAGCCGAGCGCCGGCAACCCGAAGGCCGCGAAGAACATCACAATGGTCAGCGGGCTGTTCCGGAACACCGTCACGTACGCCGTGCCGATCCAGCGCAGTGGCGGCACCGGGGAGATCCGCATGACCGCGACCAGGGTGCCGAGCACCAGCGCCCCGATCGCGGACAGGATACAGAGCTGGAAGGTGAGCCAGAACCCTCCAACGAAGACGTCGAAGTGGTCGACGAGCACACTCACGGGCACGCCTCTCTCATGGTCACCTTCCAGCTCCTACCTCTCGCGGGTGGTCGATACCTGAGCTACTCAGTACCGGTTGACCGCCGGACCCTGCGGGACGGTCGGGTCGAACTTGCCCGCGGTGTCCTGCCAGGCCTTCGCGTACCGGCCGTCGGTGTAGATCTTCTCCAGGGTGGCGTTGATGAACTCGCGGAACGCGGTGTCGCCCTTCTTGACGCCGATCCCGTACGGCTCCTCGGTGAACTTCTCGCCGGCGAGCTTGAACTTGCCCTCGCTCTTGGCCACGTAGCCGAGCAGGATGACGTTGTCGGTGGTGACGGCGTCGACCTGCTTGTTGGTCAGCGCGTCGACGCACTTCTGGTAGCCGTCGAAGAGCACCAGCTGGGCGCCGGGGCTGGCCGGGTTGGCCAGGTACTTCTTGATGTTGTCGGCCGGGGTCGAACCCTGCACCGAGCAGACCTTCTTGTCGCCGGCCTTGAACGCGTCCGGGCTGGTGATGGAGCTGTCGTCGGAGCGGACCATGATGTGCTGCCCGGCGACGTAGTACGGACCGGCGAAGTCGATCCGCTCCTTGCGCTTGTCGTTGATGGTGTAGGTCGCCACCACGATGTCGGCCTTGCCCTGCTCCAGGACCTCTTCCCGGACCGCAGACGGGGTCTCGATGTATTCGATCTTGTCCTCGGCAATGCCCAGCTCACCGGCGATGATCTTGCCGATCTCGACGTCGAAGCCGGCCGGCTTGTTGTCCAGGCCCTTGAGGCCGAAGCCCGGCTGGTCGAACTTGGTACCGATGATGATCTTCTGGGCCTTGTTCAGCCGCTCCATGGTCGTGCCGGCCTCGAAGGTCTTGCTGCCGGCACCAGTGCCCGCGCCGTCTCCATCGTCACCGCCGCAGGCGGCCACGGTGAAGGCCAGTGCCGCGACCGCGGCCACCGCCGCCACTCGCGTGATGCGCATTGCTCTCTCCTTCTTCGACGGAGCGGCCAGACCCGAGGGGACGGTCCGCTCCACTGTGGATACCTAGTGGGTGAGGATTTTGGACAGGAAGTCCTTGGCCCGCTCGCTACGAGGGTTGGCGAAGAACTCGTCCGGTGCGGCGTCCTCGACGAGCTGGCCGTCGGCCATGAAGATGACCCGGTTGGCGGCGTGTCGGGCGAAGCCCATCTCGTGGGTCACCACCACCATCGTCATGCCGTCTCGGGCCAGCGAGGTCATCACGTCCAGCACCTCGCCGACCATCTCCGGGTCGAGGGCGCTGGTGGGCTCGTCGAAGAGCAACGCCTTGGGCTGCATGGCCAGGGCGCGGGCGATCGCCGCCCGCTGTTGCTGTCCACCGGAGAGCTGTGCCGGATATTTCTCGGCCTGGTTCGCGATCCCGACCCGCTCCAGCAGCTTCATCGCCCGGTCCCGGGCTGAGGCGGCCTTCTCCTTGCGGACCTTGGTCGGGCCGAGGGTGACGTTCTCGAGGATCGTCTTGTGCGCGAAGAGGTTGAACGACTGGAAGACCATGCCGACCTCGCTGCGCAGCCGGGCCAGGGCCTTGCCCTCGGCCGGCAGCGGCTGGCCGTCGAAGGTGATGGTGCCGGAGTTGATCGGCTCCAGCCGGTTGATCGCCCGGCAGAGCGTCGACTTGCCGGAGCCGGAGGGGCCGATCACCACGACGACTTCGCCACGGGCCACCGACAGGTCGACGTCCTGCAGCACGTGCAGTGGGCCGAACCACTTGTTGACCCCGTCAAGCCTGATGAGCGGTCGGTCGGTCGTCGTCGCACCGGCCACTTCGCCCGCGTCGCTCCGCTCGGTCATGCCCCCACCTGTCTCGTCCATGATCTGTCACACCGGATTCAGGCTGAATCGGTTACGCAACTCTAGGGGACCTGACGTGCTGGAATGTAATCGAGTTCATCACGGGGCGATAACAGCGACGACAAAGATCGTGACTGTCCGCTAAGGTCCGCCAACTCTGAGTAGTGATGCGCGCGCCGTCGTCCCACTTCCTTGAGGTGGGACGCCATGCGGAACCGGGCGACCGATCCGTCGCAGGGAAAAAGCTGGCGGAGGCGTACGGGAATCGAACCCGCCCGACCGAGCTGCTCGGTCGCATCGGTGTTGAAGACCGTGAGGACCACCAGGCGCCTGCCCGCCTCCAGGTCGGACTATATCCGTGCCCGAACTGTCCGGTGCCCGACCCCGCTGACCCGAAGAGACCACGCTGGGTGAGCGTGTCCGGCGAGCTGCGCCGGAACGAGCTCTCCCTCCTACTACAATAGGTAGTCAAGGGTCGTCTATTTCGGCGGATATGGTCACAGACCGGTAACTTAGCCGCTCTCGATCCGGTGTGGCCGGCACCATCGTGGGTGAGGCCGTTACACCCAGAAACCAGGGTGTCCGGCCCGACGGGGGATGCCCGACCAAGACCCGGCATCCAGCCACGAACGATTACGGCGAGGAGGCGGCAATGATCGAGCTGTGGAACTGGAGGACGGAGGGGCGGGTCGCCGCCTCGGAGATCCGCCTCGCGCTTGCCGACGCACTCGACGTACCGGTGCTGCCGCTCGGCGGGGTCGACCCGGCCCGGGTACCGGCCGGCGCGCTGTTGGTCGACGTCTGGCACCGTCCCGGTGACTTCCCGACCTCCGTCGACTGCTACGGGGTGCCGGCCGGGCTGCCGGAGGTGGGCGCCGTCGCGGCGTTCGCCCGCCGGCTCGGCCGGGCCTGCCTGCTGCCGGACGACACCCTGGACGCCGGGCGGCACCTGCTGGTCGCGGCGGACGGCACCATCCGGCCCGTGCACCACGACGTGCGGGACACCGAGGACGGCGAGATCCTCTCCGAGCAGCGGCTCTGCACGGTGCTCAGCCCGCGCTGCCGGGGCTGGTCGCCCTGCCAGCGGTCGCGCTGGGTACCGGACTCGGTGATCCCGGCGCTCGCCGCCGCCTGACCGTAACCCGCCGCCTGGCGGCTGGCCCGCCGTCTGACCGGCAACCCGCCGCCTGGCGGCTAGCCCGCCGCCTGACCGCCAACCCACCGCCTGGCGGCTAGCCCGCCGCCTGACCACCCTTCGCCGGCTGGCCGGTGCCGGAGCCCTTCACCACGAGCTGGTCGAGCAGGGTCCGAGTCGCCTCGGCCACGGCGGCCACCGCGGCGTCGAAGGCCGCCGCGTTGTGCGCGGCCGGGGCGCGGAACCCGGAGATCTTGCGGACGTACTGCAACGCCGCCGCCTCGATGTCCGTCTCGGTGACGACCTCGGCGTACGGCTGGCGAAGGGTCTTGATGCTCCGGCACATGGCGCTACCTTCCCGTCGAGGGGGAGTGGACGTCCCGGGGGAACGGGCTTCCCGGGTCCTGCGGATACTCTGTCACTGTCATGACTACCGCAGCCCTCGGCAGCCCGCGTACCTATCAGGTGCGCACCTACGGCTGCCAGATGAACGTGCACGACTCCGAGCGGATCTCCGGACTGCTGGAGCAGGCCGGTTACGTGCGTGCGGCCGACTCCGACGATCCGGACGTCGTGGTCTTCAACACCTGTGCGGTACGCGAGAACGCCGACAACCGGCTCTACGGCAACCTCGGGCACCTCCGGCCGGTCAAGGACAAGCGCCCCGAGATGCAGATCGCGGTCGGCGGCTGCCTGGCCCAGAAGGACCGGGGCGAGATCGTCCGCCGGGCGCCCTGGGTGGACGTGGTCTTCGGCACCCACAACATCGGCGCGCTGCCGGTGCTGCTGGAGCGGGCCCGGCACAACGCCGCCGCCGAGGTGGAGATCCTGGAGTCGCTGGAGGTCTTCCCCTCCACGCTGCCGACCCGGCGTGAGTCGACCTACGCCGGCTGGGTGTCGATCTCGGTGGGCTGCAACAACACCTGCACCTTCTGCATCGTGCCGGCGCTGCGCGGCCGGGAGAAGGACCGCCGCCCCGGCGACATCCTGGCCGAGGTACGCGCCCTGGTCGCCGAGGGTGTGCTCGAGGTCACCCTGCTCGGCCAGAACGTCAATTCCTACGGCGTCGAGTTCGGTGACCGGCTCGCCTTCGGCAAGCTGCTCCGGGCCACCGGCGAGATCGAGGGGCTGGAGCGGGTCCGGTTCACCAGCCCGCACCCGAAGGACTTCACCGACGACGTGATCGCGGCGATGGCCGAGACCCCGAACGTCTGCCACTCGCTGCACATGCCGTTGCAGTCCGGCTCCGACGACGTGCTCCGGGCGATGCGCCGGTCGTACCGGGCCGAGCGCTATCTCGGGATCATCTCCAAGGTCCGGGCGGCGATGCCGGACGCGGCGATCACCACCGACATCATCGTCGGCTTCCCCGGCGAGACCGAGGCCGACTTCGCCCGCACCCTGGAGGTGGTCCGGGAGGCGCGGTTCTCCTCGGCGTTCACCTTCCAGTACTCGAAACGCCCCGGCACCCCGGCCGCCACCATGCCCGACCAGCTGCCCAAGCAGGTGGTCCAGGACCGCTACGACCGGCTGATCGCAGCGGTCGAGGAGATCACCTGGGCGGAGAACCGCAAGCTCGTCGGCACCCCGGTCGAGGTGCTGGTAGCGGTCGGCGAGGGGCGCAAGGACGAGCGCACCGGACGGCTCTCCGGCCGGGCCCGGGACGGCCGGCTGGTGCACTTCGCCGCCGGCTCGTACGCGGGGAAGATCCGGCCCGGCGACATCGTGCACACCACGGTCAGCTACGCCGCCCCGCACCACCTGAACGCCGACGGGGAGCCGCTGGCCCACCGGCGTACCCGGGCCGGTGACGCGGCCGAGGCGGGGCGCGCGCCGCGTACCGGTGGGGTGTCGCTCGGGCTGCCCACCGTCGGCGTGCCGCCGCCGCTGCCCGCGTCCGCGGCGGCCTGCGACCGCTGAGGCGTGCGGACGGGCCGGTTTCCTCCGGCCCGTCCTGCCACCCGGTCCGCTCAGAGGCCGATCCGGCCGGTGCCGGCACCGCTGGTCACGATCGACTTCACCCCGCTGGCGCTGTCGAGCTGGTACGAGTACGGGATGCCGGCGACGCTGCCGCCGGTCTGCCCGCTGCCGGAGTTGACGAAGTGGTTGTTCCGGGCGACCAGGCTGCCCGGACCGGAGTCGCCCTCACCGAGGTGGTACGGGTCGTCGGTGTTCTCGAAGTAGTTGCCCTCGACGAGTACGCCCGCCCCCTCGGTGGACGCGACGCCGTAGCCCCCGATGTTGTTGTAGTAGTTGTTGTAGACGTGCACCGGGTTGCCGAACCGGACCCGGGGGTGCCGCTGCTGCGAGCCGTCGAACCAGTTGTGGTGGTAGGTGACCCGCAGGTGGCCCCGGTCCTGGCTGGCGTTGTCGTCGCTGTGGCCGAGCAGCATGGACTTGTCGTGGCCGTAGACGCGGTTCCAGGAGATGGTGACGAAGTCCGAGGCCCGCTTCACGTCGACGGCGCCGTCGTACCCGTCGGTGAAGCTGTTGTGGTCGATCCAGATGTTGGTGGCCGACTCCTGGACGTTGATGGCGTCGTCGTCCCAGCCACGGAAGTTGATGTTGCGGATGATGACGTTGCGGTCTCCGTTGATGTTGAGTCCGCAGCCCGAGATGGTGGCGTTGGCACCGACCCCGACGATGGTCTTGTTGGAGCGGACCCGGAGCATGCCGGAGCAGGAGATGGTGCCGGAGACCCGGATCACGGCGGCGCTGCTGGAACCGACCGCGCTGGTCAGGGCGGATGCGCTGGTGACCGTGGTGGCGGCGGCGTTGCCGCCACCCGTGGTACCACCGTTCTGGGTGGCCCAGCCGACCAGCCCGGTCTGCGGCGGCAGTGTCGGTCCGGTCGTCGGATTGTTCGGAGTGGTCGGCCCCGGTGTACCCGGGTTGGTGCCGCCGGTGCAGGTCACGTCGTTGACGCTGAAGCTGGTCGGCGCCGGGTTGCTCGACCCGGTGAAGGTGCCGTTGAACCCGAACGAGACGCTGGCGTTGGTGGCGACGCTGCCGTTGTAGCCGACGTTGGTCGCGGTGACCTGGCTGCCGCTCTGCGACACGTTCGCGTTCCACGCCTGGGTCACCGTCTGCCCGGCGGAGTAGGTCCAGCGCAGCGTCCAGCCGTTGAGCGGGTCGCCGAGGTTGGTGATGGTGACGTTGCCGCCGAAGCCGCCCGGCCACTGCGAGGCGACCGAGTAGCTGACCTGACAGCCGACCGCGGCGTGTGCGGAGACTGCCGTGAGCACACCGGCTCCGGCGAGCGCGGCGGTGGTGGCGGCAGCGGTGAGAATCAGCGCCGTCCGGCGCCGTCGTGCGAGCATCGTGCTCTCCTTCTCGTTCGGACGCACCGCGCGCACCGCCGGTCAGCTCCGGTGCCGTGCCCGGCGGCTCCCGGTGACCGGCCGACCCGCGCCGCGGATCCAAACCGTGTTTCGAGACGATGGCTCCCACGCTCGCGCCCACCCGAGGCAAGCGCTTTCCTTGATGGAACCACGCTTTTCGATCCTTGTAAACGACTGGCTCGTCCCCGGTGCGCGCTGGTTCGCCCCCGGTACCGCCCGTTGCGCCCGAACGAGTAACGCCGCCCGGGATGCCCGGGCGGCGGTGTCGTGGCGGGCCCGCCGGCGGTCGGCCGGTACGTGTGGACAGTCGACGGCGGCCGGAGTTCCCCGGGCGAGCCTGGCCCGCCCGGGGATCGGCTCAGCTCGCCTGTTCGGCCAGCTCCAGGAACCGTCGCTTGGCGGCGAGGGCCTGCTCGGCCTCGCGGATCCGCTTCGCGTCGCCGGCCGTCCTGGCCCGGGCCAGCCGCTGCTCGGCCTCGGCGACCTGGTCGCGCATCTGCGCGAGCAGCGGGTTGGCCGACGGCTCGGTCCGCCGCCACGCCGAGTCCATCGCCTGGCGTACCTTCTCGTCCACCGCGCGCAGCCGGCGGTCCAGGTTGGCCGCCGCGTCCCGGGGGACCCGGCCCGCCTCGTGCCACTGCCCCTGGATCTCCCGCAGCTTCGCCTGCGCGCCGCGCGGGTCGCCGTCGACGTCGAGCGCCTCGGCCTCGGCGAGCAGGGCCTGCTTGCGCTCCAGGTTGCCGCGCTGCTCCGCGTCCCGGGCCGAGAAGACCTCGCTGCGCCGGGAGAAGAAGCTGTCCTGGGCGCCCCGGAACCGTTCCCAGAGCCGTTCCTCGGCCTCCTTCGAGGCGCGCGGCGCGGCCTTCCACTGTGCCATCAGTTCGCGCAGCCGGTTGGCGGTGGCGGCCCAGTCCGTCGAGTCGGCCAGCGACTCGGCCTCGACGACCAGTTCCTCCTTGGCCGCCTGGGCCTGCTTGCGCTGGGCGTCCAGGGTGGCGAAATGCGCCCCACGGCGCCGGGTGAAGCCGTCCCGGGCGGCGGCGAACCGCTTCCACAGCTCGCCATCGGTCTTCTTGTCGACGCCGCGGATGGTCTTCCACTCGTCGAGGATCTCCTTGAGCCGGTCGCCCGCGGTCTTCCACCCGGTGGACTCGGCGGCCAGCTTCTCGGCCTCCTCGACCAGAGCGGTCTTCCGGGTCACCGCCTCGGCCCGGGCGGTCTCCCGGGCGGCCCGGGCCTCGCCGGCCTTTCCTTCGGCGAGCGTGGCCAGCCGGTCCAGCCGGGCGGCGAGCGCGTCGAGGTCGCCGACCACGTGCGCCTCGGCGAGCGATGCCCGCAACCGCCGGATGGTGGCGAGCGAACCCGATGGGTCCGCCGCCCCCGAATTGAGTCGGGCCTCGGTCAGGTCGACCTCGGTGACCAGGTCGGCGAAGCGGCGGGCGAAGTGGGCCAGACCTTCCTCCGGCGCACCGGCCTGCCAGGAACCGACCACACGCTCACCCTCGGCCGTCTTGACGTAGACGTTCCCGTCCGCATCCACCCGTCCAAAGGCAGTCCAGTCACTCATGAGCCCATCCTCGTTCTCCCGGCGCTACCGGGGATGGGGGTCCCCGGCGATCGCCGCCACGGCGCAGCGAAGTATCTCCCGGCATTGTCACAGGTCCAACCCGGTCCGCGTCGAGCGCCTATCGTCGACCGTGACCATACGGTGTCCTTGACCGCACCCGGATCGTCTGGTCTTCGGGTGTAAGGTTCGCTGCCCGCTACGGTGGTGGCGTGCCACTGGTCGCCGCCGCCGTCTGCCCACATCCCCCGATGATCGTTCCGGAACTTGCCGCGTCCGCGGCCGGTGAGCTGGATGATCTCCGTTCCGCCTGCGTCGAGGCGGTCGGTCGGCTGCTGGCGACCGGACCGGATGTCGTAGTCGTGGTGGGGGCGGGGGAGCGAACCCTCCGGCACGGGCCGGACGACTGCGGCAGCCTCCGGCCGTACGGGCTGGACCGGGTGCTGCGGCTGGGGCCGGACGGCACCCGCGCCGGCCGGGCGGAGCTGCCGCTCAGCCTGCTGGTCGGTGCCTGGCTGCTGGACCGGGCCGGTGCGGCCGGACCACACCGGGGGCAGAGCGTCGGTACCGACACACCCGTGCACGAGTGCCGGCGGATCGGAGCCGAACTGGTCGAGGATCCGGCCGAGCGGGTCGGGCTGCTGGTGATGGGGGACGGGTCGGCCTGCCGGGGCGAGCGGTCCCCCGGGTACGACGATCCGCGCGCCCGGCCCTACGACGACCGGGTCGCCGCGGCGCTCCGGGACGCCGACGGCTCCGCCCTGCTCGGGCTGGAGCCGGAGCTGTCCACCCGGCTGCTGGTCGCCGGCCGGGCGCCCTGGCAGGTGCTCGCCGGTGCGGCGGCGCACAGCGGAGCGTCCTGGCACGGTGACCTTACCTACTACGCGGCGCCCTACGGAGTCAGCTACTTCGTCGCCACCTGGACCCCGTCGCCGCACGGGTCGCCCGGATCCGGCGAGCCGGAACGACCGTCGAGGTCCGGTGAGCCGGAGTGGCTGCCGAGGTCCGGTGAGCCGGAACGGTTCCCGAGGTCCGGCGAGCCGGGCGGAGGGCCGGCGTGACCGGGCGCGGCCGGATCGTCGCGGTCGTCGGCCCCACCGCCACCGGCAAGTCCGGGCTGAGCATCGAGCTCGCCGAGGCCCTGGATGGCGAGGTGGTCAACGCCGATTCGATGCAGCTCTATCGGGGAATGGACGTCGGAACCGCCAAGCTGACTCCGGCGGAGCGGGCCGGGGTACCGCACCATCTGCTGGACATCTGGGCGGTGACCGAACCGGCGAGCGTGGCGGCGTACCAGGCGCTGGCCCGGGCGGCCGTCGACGACATCCTGGCCCGGGGACGGGTACCGCTGCTGGTCGGCGGCTCGGGGCTCTACGTCCGGGCGGTGCTCGACGAGTTCGAGTTTCCCGGCACGGATCCACTGGTCCGGGCACGGCTGGAGGCGGAACTCGCCGAGTCGGGGCCGGCGCCGCTGTACGCCCGGCTGCGCGCCGCGGATCCAGCGGCGGCGGAGAACATCCTGCCCAGCAACGGGCGGCGGATCGTACGGGCGCTGGAGGTGATCGAGCTGACCGGCGCGCCGTTCACCGCCTCGCTGCCCCGGCCGACGCCGTACTACGCCGCCGTACAGCTCGGGGTGGACCGGGAAACGGCGGCGCTGGACGAGCGGATCGCCGTACGGGTGGACAAGATGTGGGCGGACGGTCTGGTCGCCGAGACCCGGGCGCTGGCGGAGCAGGGCCTGCGGGAGGGCCGTACCGCCAGCCGGGCGCTCGGCTACCAGCAGGTGCTCCGGCTGCTCGACGGCGAGCTGTCCGAGCCGGAGGCGCGGGCCGACACGATCCAGGCAACCCGGCGGTTCGTCCGGCGGCAGCGCTCCTGGTTCCGTCGCGATCCCCGGATCCACTGGTTGGACGGGGCCCGGGACGGCCTGGTCGAGGCGGCCCTCGCACTGGTCCGCGACCCGTCGGCCGGCGACACCCACGCCACCCACGCCACCGGGGCCGATTCGGCCCTACACCACCCGGGCTGACCCGGCTGTCCCGTCTGACCGCCGGCGGGCCTTACGACACGGCAGGGGCCGGTGGGGTCGCCAGAGGCATGCGGTGCGAGTGATCCCGGGCCCGGGTGAGGGTGCCCGGCGGGCCCGGCCGGCGCTCGGGGATGATGGAGGGGTGCGGTTCACCAAGGGCCACGGCACCGGTAACGACTTCGTGCTCCTGCCCGACCCAGACGGCCAGCTCGGCCTGACCCCGTCGATCGTGGCGGCGCTCTGCGACCGTCGGCGCGGCATCGGCGCGGACGGGGTGCTGCGGGTCGTCCGGGCGGCCAAGCACCCGGACGCGGTCGGCTACGCCGGCAGCGCCGAGTGGTTCATGGACTACTGGAACGCCGACGGCTCCATCGCGGAGATGTGCGGCAACGGGGTACGGGTCTTCACCCGATATCTGATCTCCAGCGGACTGGCCGAGCCGGTCGACGGCGGCCTGCCGATCGCCACCCGGGCCGGACTGGTCCGGGCCGAGGTGGCGGCCGGGGAGATCGCGGTGGATCTCGGGCGGCCCCGGATCACCGGGGGAGCCGTGGCCACGCTCGGCGGGCTGACCCTGGCCGGTACCGCGGTGGACTGCGGCAACCCGCACCTGGTCTGCGTACTGCCGGGCAGCATCGAGCTGACCGGGCTCGACCTCACCCGCTCACCCGGCTTCGACCCCGCGGCCTTTCCGGCCGGCGTGAACGTCGAGTTCGTCGCCCCCGCTGAGCCGGTCGACGGCGCCGACCTGCACGTGCGGATGCGGGTCTACGAGCGCGGCTCGGCGGAGACGCTCTCCTGCGGCTCCGGCGCCTGTGCGGTGGCGGCGGTGGCGTTGCGCGACGGCGGACGTACCAGCGGGGCGGTCGCGGTGGACGTGCCCGGCGGCCGGCTCACGGTGACCCTGGACGACGAGAGCTGCTGGCTCGCCGGCCCGGCGACGCTGGTCGCACACGGCGAGATCGACCTGGCCGCGATCACCGGCTGAGCTTCTGCCCGGCCGTGTGCCCCCGGCCCAGGTGGTCCGGGTCGCGGTCCTGCTGCGGGACCTTCGGTCCGGCCGGCCGCGCGGTCAGCTCGACAGCGGACTGGCCGGGGCGGCGGCCTCGGCGGCGATCTCGGGCAGGTCGGCCGGCCCGGGATCCGCGGCCGGCGGGGGAGTGGGGTGCTGCGCGGCGGCCCGGACCGCGGCGGCCACCGCCGGTGCCACCCGCGGGTCGAAGACGCTCGGCACGATGACCGTCGGGTTGATCTTCTCTGCGCCCACCACGTCGGCGATGGCCCGGGCGGCCGCGATCGCCATCTCCTCGGTGAACTCCTCGGCGTGCGCGTCGAGCATGCCGCGGAAGACGCCCGGGAAGGCGAGCACGTTGTTGATCTGGTTGGGCTGGTCGGACCGGCCGGTGGCGACCACCGAGGCGTACTTGCGCGCCTCCCGGGGGTCCACCTCCGGGTCCGGGTTGGCCAGCGCGAAGACGATCGCGTCGGGGGCCATCGTGGCGATGTCGTCGCCGGTGAGCAGGTTGGGGGCGCTCACCCCGATGAAGACGTCCGCGCCGCACAGGGCCGCCTTGAGGTCACCGGAGAAGGCGTCCCGGTTGGTGTTCTCGGCGAGCCACTGCCAGGCCGAGTTCAGCCCTTCCAGGCCGCGGTGCAGCGGCCCCTGGCGGTCGTACGCGATGATGTCGCCGACGCCCTGCCGCAGCAGCAGCTTCATGATCGCCGTACCGGCGGCGCCGGCGCCGGAGACGACCACCCGGACGTCGGCGAGTTTCTTGCCGACCACCCGCAGGGCGTTGGTGAGCGCGGCCAGCACCACGATCGCGGTGCCGTGCTGGTCGTCGTGGAAGACCGGGATGTCGAGCAGTTCGCGCAGCCGGTTCTCGATCTCGAAGCACCGTGGCGCGGCGATGTCCTCCAGGTTGATCCCGCCGTACTGCGGGGCGATCGCCCGGACGATCGAGACGATCTCGTCCGGGTCCTGGGTGTCCAGCACCACCGGCCAGGCGTCCACCCCGCCGAACCGCTTGAAGAGCGCGGCCTTGCCCTCCATCACGGGCAGCGCCGCCGCCGGACCGATATTGCCCAGGCCGAGTACGGCAGAGCCGTCCGTCACCACCGCCACGGTGTTCCGCTTGATGGTCAGCCGCCGCGCGTCGGCGGGATTCTCCGCGATGGCCAGGCAGACCCGGGCCACCCCCGGGGTGTACGCCCGGGAGAGCTCGTCCCGGTTGCGCAGCGCCACCTTCGGGGAGACCTCGATCTTGCCGCCGAGGTGCAGCAGGAAGGTCCGGTCGGAGACCTTGCGCACGTCCACCCCGTCCAGCGCGGTCAGCGCCTTCACCACCTGGTCGGCGTGGGTCGCGTCCGCGGTGTCGCAGGTCAGGTCGACGACCACCGTGGTGGGGTCGGAGTCGACCACGTCGAGCGCGGTCACGATGGCGCCGGCCTCACCGACGCAGGTGGTCAGCCGGCCGATGGCCGAGGCGTCCGCCGTTACGCTGATCCGGATGGTGATCGAGAATCCGGCACTCGGCAGTCGGGTGATCGCCACGTGGTCCTCCGTCGTCTTCCCGCGGCTTCGTTGCCGCCGTCAGCATTCTCGCCTGCCGGCCCGGACCCGCCGTCGGCCGGGCCCGGCCTCCGTCGCCGTCCGACGACCCGCACCACCCTAGGCCGGGTCGACAACGCCGCCGACGCCAGCCCGGGCGGTTGACGCCACCGGCTCACCTTCCGCCGGTGGCTCCGGCCCGCCGCCCGTGGCACCTTCACTCAGGTCCGCCCGCCCGAAGGACGCCGGGCCATGCCGGCCGTCGGCGGCGGCCAACCGCTGCCGCCCGGTTCCGGGCCGGTCGCCGGTGGCTCGGGGCCGGCCCGGGCCGGGCCGGGCCGGAGGGGAATTTCCCGCTGGTGCTGGCCGTTGACCATCCTGGTGGCCGTGGTCCCGGGCGAAGCAGAGACCGCTGGGCGAACGGCTGATCCCGGCGAAGCGGGGAAGGCCGGTGCGGGGTTCTGGCCGGGCGGCCTGCGGGGTTCTGGCCGGGCGGCCGTGCGCCGGGCGCTCGTGCGCCGGGCGGCCGACGGGACGGCTGGGCCGATATATAGCGGGTGCGTCCGACGGGCGCGCGTGTCACGATTGATTGCCACCCGCGCGCCCAGGGTAACAATGCGACGAGAAGCCGCAGAGCGCGTAGATGGCGCAACAGGCATCAGAAACCCCTACCGGCCGGCATACGGAGTCCGGACACCGGCGGGTCGGCGATAGATGGAAACACCAGATCAGGAGGAACGGCTTGCGAGACCAGGAAAGCTTCGTTCGGCTGGCGGACGAGGACCTTGACGCCATCGTCATCGATGGCGACGTCACCACCGGCGAGCTGGAACTGGAGGACCGCCAGGCGCTCCGCCGGGTCGCGGGCCTCTCCACCGAGCTGGCCGACGTCACCGAGGTCGAATACCGGCAGCTCCGGCTGGAGCGGGTGGTCCTGGTCGGCGTCTGGACGGACGGCACGGTGACCGACGCGGAGAACTCCCTCGCGGAACTCGCGGCGCTCGCCGAGACGGCCGGTTCGCAGGTGCTCGAGGGCCTGATCCAGCGGCGCAGCCGGCCGGACCCGGCCACCTACATCGGTCGGGGCAAGGTCGACGACCTCGGCTCGGTGGTCACGGCCTCCGGCGCCGACACGGTGATCTGCGACGGTGAGCTGTCCCCGTCCCAGCTTCGCAACCTGGAGCAGCGCACCAAGGTCAAGGTGGTGGACCGGACCGCGTTGATCCTGGACATCTTCGCCCAGCACGCCAAGAGCCGGGAAGGTAAGGCGCAGGTCGAGCTGGCTCAGCTCGAATACCTGCTGCCCCGGCTGCGCGGCTGGGGTGAGAGCCTGTCCCGGCAGGCCGGTGGTAGCGCCCGAGGCGGCGGGGCCGGCGGCGGCGTCGGGCTCCGTGGTCCCGGTGAGACCAAGCTGGAAACCGACCGGCGCCGGATCCGGATCCGGATCTCCCGGCTGCGCCGCGAGATCAAGAACATGCGGACCGCCCGGATCACCAAGCGGGCCCGCCGGGCCCGCAATGGCGTACCGGCCGTGGCTATCGCCGGCTACACCAACGCGGGCAAGTCCAGCCTGCTCAACCGGCTGACCAACGCTGGGGTACTGGTCGAGGACGCTCTCTTCGCCACGCTGGATCCGACGACCCGCCGGGCGTACGCCGCCGACGGCCGGGTCTACACCCTGGCCGACACCGTCGGGTTCGTCCGGCACCTGCCGCACCAGATCGTCGAGGCGTTCCGCTCCACGCTGGAGGAGGTCGCCGACGCCGACCTGGTCGTGCACGTGGTGGACGGGGCACACGCCGACCCGGAGGAGCAGGTCCGGGCGGTACGCGAGGTACTGGCCGAGGTCGGTGCGGACAAGCTCCCCGAGCTGCTGGTGGTCAACAAGACCGACGCGGCGGACGAGGAGACCCTGCTCCGGTTGAAACGGGAGTGGCCGGAGGCGGTCTTCGTCTCCGCGCGTACGGGTGGCGGCGTCGAGGACGTCCGGGCGGCGATCGAGGCCCGGCTGCCCCGCCCGGCGGTGGAGGTTCGTGCGGTACTCCCGTACGACCGGGGCGACCTGGTCGCCCGGGTGCACCGCCGGGGCGAGGTGCTCGGCACGGCGCACCTGCCGGAGGGGACGAAGCTGCACGTACGGGTGGACGAGGCCCTCGCCGCGGAGTTGGCGCCGTACCGGGAGGTAGTGGCATGACCAGCCGCCCCGTTGACCGGTGACGGAGGGTTGATCACGCCGCTTCCCCGGTTAGCGGCATCAGCATGCGACACTGGGCGGATGCGGCGAGTCCTCTCCATGGTGCTGGTTGCCTCCGGCGTGCTCGGATTGACCCTTGGCCTGGTCGGGGCCAGCCTCGGTTTCGGAGCTGTTGCGGCCTCCGCCGCTGCCGGCAAGAAGGTCTGCACCGTCACCGACGAGCGGATGACGGAACTCTCCGGCATGATCGCCACGTCGAGTGGTTACGTGATGATCAACGACGGCAGCGAGGATCCGGACCGGGAGCGGGTCTTCCTGCTGGACACCAAGTGCAAGCTGAAGAAGGCCGTCCAGTACGCGAGCAACCCGCGCGACCCGGAGGACCTCGCTCTCTCCCCCGACGGCAAGACCCTCTGGATCGCCGACACCGGTGACAACGACACCGAGCGGCGGACCAGCGTCGTGCTCTGGAGCATGCCGCTCAGCGGCGCCACCAAGCCGGTGCTGCACCGGCTGACCTTTCCCGGCAACAAGCGGCACGACGCCGAGGCGCTGTTGATCGGCTCCGACAACGTGCCGTTGATCATCACCAAGGCGACCGGCAAGGCCGAGATCTACCGCCCGAGCGCGGCCCTGAAGAAGAACAACGACGAGGGCGTGCCGCTGGCGAAGGCCGGCGAGATCAGCCTGCCGAAGTCCTCCACCGCCAACCCGTTCGGCGGGGCGGGCCGGGTGACGATCACCGGCGCGGCCCGCTCGCCGGACGGCAGCCGGGTCGCCCTGCGTACCTACGCGGACGCCTTCGAGTGGGACGTGAAGGACGACGACCTGGTCAAGACCCTGACCACCGGGAAGCCTCGGATGACGGCCCTGGCCGACCCGTTCGGCGAGGCGGTCGCCTACACCCCCGACGGCAAGAGCTTCCTCACCGTTTCCGACGTCGCCTCGCTCGACGAGGAACCGGACGTGACGGTGCTGAGCTACACCCCGGCCAAGGAGGTGGCGGCGGCCTCGGCCGGCGGGTCCGGGGCCGACTCGACGAAGTCCGCGAAGTCCTGGACCGATTCGCTGACCCTGGACGACATCACCTATCTCATCGCGGCCGTGGGGGTGCTCGGCGCCCTGCTGGTCGGGCTGGGCATCTTCGGGATCGTGCGGGCCCGCCGCCGGCCCAGGGAGGACGGCCTGGGCGCCGTCGGGCCGGACGGTGACAACATCGATCCGAGGGCCGGCCGGGAGGGGACGCCAGACGGCGACCGGGACCGCCCCGGCGGCCGGCGCCCCGACTACGACGACGGGTCGAACTGGGGTCCGGCACGCTCCGGCGGGTACGACAACGGATACCGTTCCGACCGCCCGGCCGACGACTACGAGCCGGCCGGCCGGGGCAGGCCGGGGGGCGGCGTGTACGGCGGGAAGCCGGCCGGTGGCGGTGGCGGCGTGTACGGCGGTGGCCGCCCTCCGGGCGGTGGTAGTGGCGGTCACCCCCAGGGGGGTGGTCGACCTCAGGGTGGTGGCGGTCGCCCGCCCGCTGGTGGTGGCGTGTACGGCGGGGCTCCCGCCGGCGGTGGCGCTCCGGCCGGCCGGCCCCGGGCCGGTGGCGCTGGCGTCTACGGCGGCCAGCCCTCCGGCGGCAACGGCAACGGTCGGGGTGGCCGCCCCGGGCCGGACGACCAGTGGGTCGAGCAGCGGGGCGGGCCGTCGCGGGGCGGCCCGGGTGCCGGGCCCCGTGCTGGTGGACCCCGGGTTGGCCAGTACGGCCAGCCCCGGCAGCGGTCCGGCGGGCATCCCGACGACTACGACCACCGCTGACCCGGCCGGGTCCGACCACCGCGGGGTGACTCCGGCGGCGGTGATCGCGGCGGCGACCGCCGACCCACCGCACGGTAGGGCTTTACCCGCTCCTGGTCGGCCGGCGGTCCGCCTCCAGCCGGCCGGGCCATGTCCTGGCCAGGCCGCGCCGGGCCGGGCCATGTCCTGCCAGGCCGGGCCATGCATGTCCTGCCGGGCCGGGCCGTGTCCTGCCGAGCCTGCCGGGCCAGGCCGGGCGGACGGGGTTCAGCCCGGCAGCGGACCCCCACACCGCCGGCCCCGCACCAGCACCGCGACGGGCCCTCGGCCGGTGCGGGTATGGGAATGCTCGGTGGGTGGTCGTCAGATCCGGCGGAGCACCGCCACCACCCGGCCCATGATGGTGGCGCTGTCACCGGCGATCGGGTCGAAGGCGGAGTTGGCCGGCATCAGCCAGACGTGCCCGTCCCGGCGGCGGTAGGTCTTGACCGTCGCCTCACCGTCCAGCATTGCCGCGACGATCTCTCCCGAGTTCGCGGTCGGCTGCTGGCGGACGACAACCCAGTCGCCGTCGCAGATCGCGGCGTCGAGCATCGAGTCACCCTTGACCTGGAGCATGAAGACCTCGCCCTCGCCGACCAACTCCCGAGGAAGCGGGAAGATGTCCTCGACGGCCTGCTCGGCGAGGATCGGGCCACCGGCGGCGATCTGACCGAGCAGGGGCACGTAGGCCGGGGTGGGCCGCTGGGCCCGGGCGGTCTCGTCGTCGATCATCTCGCTTGGCGGGCGCACGTCCACGGCGCGCGGGCGGTTGGGGTCGCGCCGGAGGAAGCCCTTGCGCTCCAGTTCCTTGAGCTGGTAGGCCACGCTCGACGGGGAGACCAGGCCGACCGCCTCGCCGATCTCCCGGACGCTGGGCGGGTAGCCGTAGCGCTCCACCCAGTCCCGGATGAACTCGAGGATGCGGCGCTGCCGGGCGGTGAGGTCTGCGGAGACCAGGTCGGGGAAGGCGCTTACCACCGGTGTGACCGCGCGCAGCGCGGGGGCACCCTCCCGGCTCCGCGGTCCGGCCGTGCGTCGGCTGGCCCGGGTGCCTGGTACGCCGCTCTTCTGGGGCTTCTGCCGGCTCGTCCGGTCGTCGGTCGACACGTCGTCCTCCTGGTGGCGGTGGGGTGCCTTGGCGGCTCGTGGTGCGTCGTGGCTCGGCGCCGGTCCCGTGTATTCCACGGTCCCGGTGTCGATGTTCAAAACCGTATAGGTGAGATCACACAGTTTCAAACATCTGTACGACATTCGGCGCGGCGTGTCGCCTCCGTCGGCTCGACATCGAACGCCTGTTCTGATAAACCATCGTACGTCCGTTCGTTCGAACTCCTGTTCGATCTTGGAGGTCGCGATGGGTGCGACGGGATATCCGGGGACTTCTCGAGGCGGTGGGCGGCTGCGGCTCACCCGGCGGGGCCGGTTGGTCGTGACCGTGCTCCTGCTGCTCCTCGTGGCGGGACTGGCGGCGATCCTCTCGCCCGCCTCCCGGGCCGCCGACCCGCCCCGGTCGGCGGAGACGGCGGTGGTCCGGCCCGGTGACACCCTCTGGTCGGTGGCCGAGCGGCACCGACCCAGTCAGCGGCCGTTCGCGGTGATCGACGAGATCCGCCGGCTCAACGGGCTCGACGACTACACGGTGCACGCCGGTCAGCGGCTGGTCCTGCCGGCGAAGCGGTAACCGCGGCCTCTCCGTGCCCGCGAAGCGGTAACCGCGTCGTCCGCGGGGCGGTTGGAAGATTTGCGGGCCGCGCCACGCCCTGTTCAACTTGACCTCGGCTGCTCGGCGGCATACGGTCGACCCCTAGATGTAGTAGTGACAAGGGTGTAAGTCGCCTAGAAGTTGGGGTTCCACTACCCGCAGCACTCAGGTCCGCCCAACACCGCGGGAGCCACCGAAGGTGGCGGATCCGCCGGTGTCGGCTGCCTGTGGGCGGGTCCGCCGCTCCGGCGGGCCGACAGGCGCGGTGGTCCCGGCGGCGTGAAGGAGGTAGGCGATGCGGTGTCCGTACTGCCGGCACGCCGACTCCCGGGTGGTCGACTCGCGGGAGGCCGACGACGGCCAGTTGATCCGGCGCCGGCGAGCCTGCCCGGAATGCGGCAAGCGGTTCACCACGGTCGAGGAGCCGGTGCTCGCCGTCGTCAAGCGCAGCGGGGTCACCGAGCCGTTCAGCCGGACGAAGATCATCGGCGGGGTGCGGAAGGCGTGCCAGGGCCGTCCGGTGGACGACGACGCGATCGCCCTGCTGGCCCAGCGGGTGGAGGAGACGGTCCGGGCCAAGGGCGCGGCCGAGCTTCCCAGCCACGACGTGGGGCTCGCCATCCTTGGCCCGCTGCGCGAGCTGGACGAGGTGGCCTACCTGCGCTTCGCCAGCGTGTACCGGTCGTTCGAATCGCTGGACGACTTCGAGCGGGAGATCGACGCGCTGCGGGCGGCGGCGGTGGCTCGGAGCCGGTCGGCGGTGGACGGCGTCGGGGCTGTCCAGCCGGCGGGCGAACCGGCCAGTTAGTTCTTTACGGACAACAGTAGTTCTTTACGGACAACAGATCAGCGAGGTCGTGCGACGGGAAGCGTCGTGCGTGCGTAAGGGGGCGGATGAGATGTCGGGGGAAGGTGTGACAGCAAGTAGGTCACGTACCCGGTCGGCGGCGGCCGGTCTGAAGGTGGAGCGGGTCTGGACCACCGAGGGGGTGCACCCGTACGACGAGGTGACCTGGGAGCGCCGGGACGTCGTCATGACGAACTGGCGGGACGGCTCGATCAACTTCGAGCAGCGGGGCGTCGAGTTCCCGGATTCGTGGAGCGTCAACGCGGCCAACATCGTCACCACCAAGTACTTCCGGGGCGCGGTCGGCACCCCGGAGCGGGAGTGGTCGCTCAAGCAGCTCATCGACCGGGTGGTGAAGACGTACCGGGCGGCGGGGGAACAGCACGGCTACTTCGCCGGCCCGGCCGACGCCGAGGTCTTCGAGCACGAGCTGACCTGGATGCTGCTGCACCAGGTGTTCAGCTTCAACTCGCCGGTCTGGTTCAACGTCGGCACCGCCTCGCCACAGCAGGTGAGCGCGTGTTTCATCCTGGCCGTCGACGACTCGATGGACTCGATCCTCGACTGGTACAAGGAAGAGGGGCTGATCTTCAAGGGCGGCTCCGGCTCCGGGGTCAACCTGTCCCGGATCCGTTCCTCCAAGGAGCTGCTCTCCAGCGGTGGCACCGCCTCCGGCCCGGTCAGCTTCATGCGGGGCGCGGATGCCAGCGCCGGGACCATCAAGTCCGGCGGGGCGACCCGGCGGGCGGCCAAGATGGTCATCCTGGACGTCGACCACCCGGACGTCGAGGAGTTCGTCCTCACCAAGGCGCGTGAGGAGCACAAGATCCGCGCGCTGCGGGACGCCGGCTTCGACATGGACCTCGGCGGCTCCGACATCGTCAGCGTGCAGTACCAGAACGCCAACAACTCGGTCCGGGTCTCCGACGAGTTCATGCGGGCGGTGCAGGACGGCGGCACGTTCGACCTGCGCGGCCGGCTGGACGGCGCGGTGATCGAGACCATCGACGCCAAGGGGCTGTTCCGGACCATCTCCCAGGCCGCCTGGGAGTGCGCCGACCCCGGCCTGCAGTACGACGACACGATCAACGACTGGCACACCTGCCCGGAGACCGGGCGGATCACCGCCTCCAACCCGTGCTCGGAATACCTGCACCTGGACAACTCCTCGTGCAACCTGGCCTCGCTGAACCTGATGAAGTTCCTCCGCGCCGACGGCGGCTTCGAGGTGCGGAAGTTCGTCAGGTCGGTCGAGCTGGTCATCACCGCGATGGACATCTCGATCTGCTTCGCCGACTTCCCGACCGAGAAGATCGGCGAGACCACCCGGGCCTACCGGCAGCTCGGCATCGGGTACGCCAACCTCGGCGCGCTGCTGATGGCGACCGGCCACCCGTACGACTCGGAGAGCGGGCGGTCGGTGGCCGCCGCGATCACGTCGCTGATGACCGGCACCGCGTACCGCCGCTCGGCCGAACTGGCCGGGGTGGTCGGCGCCTACGACGGCTACGCCCGCAACGCCGAGCCGCACAAGCGGGTGATGCGCAAGCACGCCGCCGCGAACGACGCGATCAAGCCGACCGGCACCGTCGCCACCGAGATCGTCCGCGAGGCTACCAAGCAGTGGACCCAGGGCAACAAGATCGGTGACAAGTCCGGCTGGCGCAACGCCCAGGCGTCGGTGCTGGCCCCGACCGGCACCATCGGGCTGATGATGGACTGCGACACCACCGGGGTCGAGCCGGACCTGGCGCTGGTGAAGTTCAAGAAGCTGGTCGGCGGCGGCTCGATGCAGATCGTCAACCAGACGGTGCCGCGCGCCCTGCGCAGCCTCGGCTACCCCGAGGAGCAGGTCGAGGCGATCGTCGAGCACATCTCCGAGCACGGCCACGTGGTCGACGCGCCCGGGTTGAAGCCGGAGCACTACGCCGTCTTCGACTGCGCGATGGGTCAGCGCTCGATCGCCCCGATGGGGCACGTCCGGATGATGGCCGCGGTGCAGCCGTTCATCTCCGGCGCCATCTCCAAGACGGTCAACATGCCGGAGTCGGCGACCGTCGAGGAGGTCGAGGAGATCTACTTCGAGGGTTGGAAGCTCGGCCTCAAGGCCCTGGCGATCTACCGGGACAACTGCAAGGTCGGCCAGCCGCTCTCCGCCGCCAAGAACGAGAAGGAGAAGGCGGTCGAGCCGGCTCCGGTGGAGAAGGCGGTCGAGAAGGTCGTCGAGTACCGGCCGGTGCGCAAGCGGCTGCCGAAGAAGCGCCCCTCCGAGACGGTCTCGTTCTCGGTCGGCGGGGCCGAGGGTTACCTCACCGCCTCGTCGTACCCGGACGACGGTCTCGGCGAGGTCTTCCTGAAGATGTCGAAGCAGGGCTCGACGCTGGCCGGGGTGATGGACGCCTTCTCGGTGGCCATCTCGATCGGCCTGCAGTACGGCGTGCCGCTGGAGACGTACGTCAGCAAGTTCACCAACATGCGGTTCGAGCCGGCCGGAATGACCGACGACCCGGACATCCGGATGGCCGCCTCGGTGATGGACTACATCTTCCGCCGGCTGGCGCTGGACTTCCTGCCCTACGAGCGCCGGGCCGAGCTGGGCATCTTCACCGCCAAGGAGCGGGCCGCGCAGCTCCGGGCCGAGGCCGAGGCGGAGAGCGCGGTGGACCTCGCCGCGATGGCCGCGTCGGCGCCGGTGGAGACGGCCAAGCCGGAGCCGGCGGCGGAGCAGCAGGTCGAGGTGGCGGCGGAACGGCCGGCGCCGAAGGTCGGCTCCTCCACGGAGCTGCTGGAGGCGGTGCTCGGTACGGCTGCGGACGCCCCGCTCTGCTTCACCTGCGGCACCAAGATGCGCCCTGCCGGCAGTTGCTATGTCTGCGAGGGCTGCGGCTCGACCTCTGGTTGCAGCTGACCGAGGTCGGCTCCGCTCCCGCCGACCGGCGTGGTTCTCGCCGACCGGCGCCGATCGCGGCCGCGCCGCGCCGACCCGGTGCCGGGGAGGCACGACGGGTGACCCGCGATCCGGGCCGGTAGGCACGACGACGAATGGCACGGCGACCGCCCGATCCCCGCACCGGGGATCGGGCGGTCGCCGTCTGCGGCGCGCGGGTCCCGGAAGGTTGCGCCGGCCCGCCGAGATAGTGATCAGGGATACCCTGGCGCAGCGGCGCTGTGCAGGGACGCTGGCCAGGTCCGCTGGGATCATTGACACATGACGATCGCCACCCGCTACGTCGAGTTCGGCACCCGTGAGGCGCGGGGGGTGTCGCCCGCGTACGAGCGGCTCTCCCTCGCGGTTTCCGGCGACGAGGAGCTGCTCGACCTGATCGGTACGCTGCCGCCCGCCAAGCAGCAGCCGAACCTGCTGTTCGGAGTCGTACGGCTGCTCGGCGGCCCGGTCGAGGACCCGGCCGCGTTCCACGAGTACGCGGTGGCGAACTGGCCGGCGATCGCGGCGCAGATGCGTACCCGGGCCACCCAGACCAACGAGGCCGGCCGGTGTGCGCTGCTCCTGCCGGTGCTCAACTCCCTGCCGCAGCCGCTCGCGTTGCTGGAGGTCGGCGCCTCCGCCGGGCTCTGCCTCTACCCGGACCGCTACGCCTACCGCTACGGCGACCACCTCCTCGGTACCGGCGAGCCGCTGCTCGACTGCGCGGCCACCGCAGTGGCGCCGCCGACCCGGCTGCCCGAGGTGGTGTGGCGGGCCGGCCTGGACCTGAACCCGCTGGACGTGACCGATCCCGCCGACGTCGCCTGGCTGGAGGCCACCATCTGGCCGGAGCACGCGCACCGGCGGGCCCGGTTGTCGGTCGCCGCGCGGGTCGCCGCGGCGGAACCGCCGCTGCTGGTCCGGGGCGACCTGGTGGACGACCTGCCGGCGCTGGCCGCGCAGGCGCCGCCCGGCGCGACCCTGGTGGTCTTCCACACCTCGGTGCTCTACCAGGTGCCGGCGCCACGCCGGCAGGCCTTCGCCGAGCTGGTGCGCGGGCTGCCCGGCCACTGGATCGCGAACGAGGCTCCGGAGGTGCTGCCCTACTACGGATTGCCGGAGCCGCCGAGCGACGCGTTCTACAACGTGCTCGCGCTGGACGGCAGGCCGCTCGCCTGGACCCGGGGGCATGGACAGGCGATGGTCTGGTTCGGATAGCCCCGATTCTCGATGCCCGGTCGCCAGCAGGACGTCACGTCACCGGCATGTCCCGCATCCCGCGCAGCGGTGAGCAGACGACGGCGAGCGCGTTGCTGACGAAGGTCCTGGCGGCGCCGCCGAGGGCGATCAGCCCGCCGCCGAGGCTCATCCCGACGAGTTCGCGAACTCCCGGCTCATCCCGAGCTTGCCGTTCGGGTCGACGAGCTGGCCGGCGGGCACGAGCCCGGGTAGCGCTACCGTTGATCTTGGTGGTCGGATACCGAATCTGGCCTCCTCCGGGTCGGGGAACCAGCCGCCGGCGGGAGCGGTCGGCGGGTTGTCGTAGGGTCGGCGCGATGGACGGTCCGGGGGAGCAGGCGAGGGGACGACGCCTGCCGTTGGCACCCCGACCGCTCGACCGGCCGCACCCGTCCCGGCTCCCGGTGACGCACCCGGACCGGGAGCGGATCCTCGCCGCCCACGCCGCCGCGCTCGCGGCCGGAGCGGCTGGCTATCCCGACCCGGGCACCGGGCTCTTCGTGCTCACCGCCGGGTTTCTGGCCCGGCGCGGCACCTGCTGCGGACGCGGCTGCCGGCACTGCCCGTACCTGGACGACCCGGTGCCGCCGACCGACTGAGCCGGGCCACCCCGTTCGGCCGCGCTGCCACCGGCCTCCCCGTTCGGCCGCGCTGCCACCGGCCTCCTTGACGGTGATCGAGGAGCCCCCGCAACCCGGACCGGTGCCGGGTGGTCGCGCTCGGCCGGAACGAGCGGCGGGGAGGAGCCGTGCGGACGGGCGGCGGAGAGGAGCCGCGCGGGCGAGCGGTGGGCGGGAGCGGCGCGGGCAAGCGACGGAGCGGAGCCGTGCGGGCGAGTCGTTCAAAGGGGCCGCGCGGGCGACCGGCGGGGCGCGGGGTTTCGCCGGGCGCGCCGAACCCGTACGGTGTCCGACGGATTCCCCGGCGCTCGGGCCGGGCGGGTGGGAGGTGCGAGGTGCGCGGACGACTCTGCCTGATTGGTGCCGGTTTGCTGCTGCTCGCCGGGTGTGCCGAGGAGGCCGCGCCGCAGTCGGTCGGACCGGTGCCGAAGGTGGTCCGGCTGCCGGCGTCGGCGGCCGGCGGTGCCTGCCAGCTACTGGAGTACCCGGCGATCGAGCAGGCCATCGGCACCAGGTTCGAGGTGGCGGCGGCGAGCCGGCACGGCAAGACGGACACCTGCGTGCTGCGCGGCGAGGCCGAGGCCCGACCCGAACTCGCGCTGTCGGTGACCCCGACCACGGCCGACGCGTCGATCTTCGCCGACGAGGTCGTCCCGAGCGGCGGCAAGACCGTCAAGGGGCTGGGCAAGGCCGCCTACCGCGCCACGACGGCCCCGACGAAGAGCGCCGGAAGTGCGGTCGAGGTGGGCTGGCTCGCCGGCAACGGCCGGTTGGTCAGCCTCCGCTTCACCTTCGCGGCCGGGGAGGACGAGGCCCAGGCCGACGCTCTCGCGCCCAAGCTGATCAACCTGGCGAAGAAGATCGACACCAGCAGCAGCTGACCAGCGCCGGGCCGGAGCCGGCGGATGAGCCGGAACCGGCCGCTGGGTCGGACCGGGGGGCGGGTGCGGTGCGCCGCCCCGACGGGCAGGTCGGGCGGCTGCGCTGCTGTGCAGGCGGTGCGGCTGCGCGTCAGTGCGCGGCGACGAAGACCCGGGAGGCGACCTCTCGGGGCAGCCGTACCTTGTCGCCGGAGCGGTCGATCGTGACCCCGTCACGTTCCTGGGCCACCGTCACCATCGCGCCCGGGTCGACTCCGGCGGCGTGCAACTGCCGCAACACGTCGCCGTCCTTCTGGACGCTCTCGCAGATCCGGCGGACCACCACCGGGCCGCTCAGGCCGGGGAAGGCGAGGTTGCGCTCAGCTTCGGTGACTGTTTCGACCGTGACGTCCGGGTTGGGGCTCAGCGCCTCCAGCCCTGGGATCGGGTTGCCGTACGGCGACCGGGTGGGCCGGTCGAGCAGCTCGTAGACCTTCTTCTCCACCGAGTCGCTCATCACGTGTTCCCAGCGGCAGGCCTCCTCGTGGGCCTCCTCGTAGGGCATCCCGATCACGTTGACGAGCAGGAGCTCGGCCAGCCGGTGCTTGCGCATCACCGAGATCGCCTGCGTCCGGCCGAGCGCGGTGAGCTGGAGATGCCGGTCGTCCTCGACGGTCAGTAGGCCGTCGCGCTCCATCCGGGCCACGGTCTGGCTGACGGTCGGACCACTCTGGCGCAGCCGCTCGGCGATCCGGGCGCGCAGCGGCGGCACCCCCTCCTCTTCCAGCTCGAGGATGGTGCGCAGGTACATCTCGGTGGTGTCGACTAGGTCGTTCACGTCAGTGGTCCTCCCGATCACGATGGTACCTCGGGGCACCGATATTCAGTGTCGCCGAGCCGGGCGCTTCCGCGCCGGATGGTGTTGACTGGACGCCGTGTCCGTACCGGGTGACCTCCTCGTTGACGTGACCGGGCTCGCCGCCGAACTGGCGTCGGCCGAGCCGCCGGTCGTACTGGATGTCCGCTGGCGGCTCGTCGGGCCGCCCGGCCGCACGGACTACCTCGCCGGGCACCTTCCCGGCGCGGTCTTCGTCGATCTGGACACCGAGCTGTCCGGGCCGCCCGGCGAGGGCGGCCGGCATCCGCTGCCCGACCCGGCGGCGTTGCAGCGGGTGCTCCGCGCGGCCGGCGTCCGGGCCGGCCGGCCGGTGGTGGTCTACGACGGCGGCGACGGGTTGGCGGCGGCCCGGGCCTGGTGGACGCTGCGCTGGGCCGGGCATGCCGAGGTCCGGGTGCTCGACGGCGGCTTCCCGGCGTGGGCCGGGGCCGGGCTGCCGGTCACCACCGAGCCGCCGTCGCTGACCCCCGGGGACGTGACCGTACGCCCGGGCGGCATGCCGGTGCTGGATGCCGGCTCGGCCGCCGAGGTGGCGGCGGACGGGGTGCTGGTCGACGTCCGGGCGGCGGCGCGCTACCGGGGCGAGACCGAGCCCGTCGACCCGGTAGCCGGGCACATTCCCGGTGCGGTGAACGTGCCGGCGACCGAGTACGTCGGGGTGGACGGCCGGTTGCCGGCGGCCGAGGCGCTGCGGGCCCGGTTCGCCGAGGCGGGCGTCCGGCCCGGGGTGCGGGTCGGCGCCTACTGCGGCTCCGGGGTGACCGCCGCGCAGGCGGTGCTCGCTCTGCACCGGGCCGGATATCCCGAGGCGGCCCTCTACGTCGGGTCGTGGAGCCACTGGATCACCGATCCCGGGCGGCCGGTCGCGCTCGGCACCGACCCGGCGCCGGCCGGCTCCTGAGCCCGTCGGGTCGCGGCAGCGGCGCGCGGCGCTCCGGGTACGTGGTCGCGGGTGGTCGTCGGTCGCCGTGCGACGATGAACGCCATGTCGGACGACACGGTGGTGGTCTGGGACGAGAGTCTGCTGGCGTATGACCTGGGTGACCACCCGCTCGACCCGGTACGGGTGGAACTGACCCTGGCCCTGGCTCGGGAACTCGGCATCCTGGACCGCCCCGGCGTACGCGTGGTGGCGCCCACCCCGGCCGACGACACGGCACTGGCCCGGGTGCACCGGCCGGACTACCTCGACGCGGTCCGGGCGGCGCCGAGCGACCCGCTCTTCTCCGGATACGGCCTCGGTACGCCGGACAACCCGATCTTCGACGGGATGCACGAGTCCAGCGCCCTGGTGGCCGGGGCGAGCCTGGCGGCGGCCGAGGCGGTCTGGCGGGGTGAGGCCCGGCGGGCGGTGAACGTGGCCGGTGGACTGCACCACGCGATGCCCAGCCGGGCGGCCGGGTTCTGCGTCTACAACGACCCGGCGGTGGCCATCGCCCGACTGCTCGACCTCGGTGCCGAGCGGGTGGCCTACGTGGACGTCGACGTGCATCACGGTGACGGCGTGCAGGAGGTCTTCTACACCGACCCCCGGGTGTTGACGATCAGCCTGCACGAGACGCCGTTGGCGCTCTTTCCGGGCACCGGGTTCTCCGACGAGACCGGCGGTCCGGGGGCCGAGGGGAGCGCGGTCAACCTGCCGCTGCCGCCCGGCACCGGTGACGCGGGCTGGCTGCGTGGTTTCCACGCCACCGTTCCGGCGCTGCTGCGCGCGTTCCGGCCGCAGATCCTCCTCACCCAGTGCGGCGCGGACAGTCACCGGCTCGATCCGCTGGCCGATCTGCGGCTGAGCGTGGACGGGCAGCGGGCGAGCTATCTGGCACTGCGGGCGCTGGCCGACGAACTCTGCGAGGGGCGCTGGGTGGCCACCGGCGGTGGCGGCTACGCGCTGGTCGAGGTGGTGCCCCGGGCCTGGACGCACCTGCTCGCGGTGGCCACCGGTGAACCGGTCGACCCGGCCGCGCTGACTCCGCCGGCCTGGCGGGCGTTGGCCAAGGCCCGCCGTCCGGAGCGGGAGGTACCGCTGCGGATGACCGACGACGCGGACGGCTCGTACGAGCGGTGGCAGCCGACCGGCGAGCCGGACGCGGTGGACCGGGCGATCATGGCGACCCGCAAGGCGGTCTTCCCGCTGCACGGCCTCGACCCGCAGGATCCGGCGCTCTGACACCCGACTGCGGCCGGAGCTCCGGATCTGGCTGACGCGTGCCCTGGAGTTGGCTGACGACAGCGGGGCCGGGGCTGGCCCGGCGACACCGGGCTCCCGGGATCCGGCCCCGACGGCCGGCACCGTGCCCGCCGGTGGCGTACCGGCCGGCGGAGTCGCCGGTGCTGCGGTCCTGGCCGGGTCCGTGACGGCGTGTCCGGCCGGGCGGCGGACGCTGTCGCAAAACCGTCTCGAATTAGTATTGGAAACCGTCTCGTTATGTCTCCGGGTGGATCGGATCGGTGACCCGCAGGTGCCGGTAAAGGGTGGCCCGGGAGACGCCCAGGCTGGCGGCGATCTGGTCCACGGTGTGCAGGCCGGCGCCGTGCATCGCCCGGGCTGTCCGCACCTGTTCGGCGCTGAGCCCGGGGGGTCGCCCCGCCCGGCGCCGACGGCCGGGCCGGACCCGCTCCGGACCCGGGTGCCGGCCTCCCGCCTCGCCCTCCGGGCCGGGTTGCCAGCCTCCGGACAACTCGTCGGCCCGGCCGGTCCGTGCTCCCGGCACCGGGCCGGTGCCGCCGCGTCGGGTGTCGCCGACCGGTACCACCTCGGATGTCGTGCCTGCTGCACGGGGTGGCGCGGCCCGCTCCGGCCCGTCCGGTCCGGCGGGCGGAGCCGCCCCGGGCGGTGCCGGCTCACCGGATGGCCGTGCCGGGTCGGGCAGGAGTCGGACGGCCCCGTCGAGCAGCGCCGCCCGTAGTTCGTCGTCCGGCATGTCGGCGAAGAAGACGATCGGGTCGCCGAGCATCCCGGTCGCCTGGATGGCACGGATCCGTTCCAGCCGGGTCGCGCCCGGCCCGGCGACCAGGTCGTACGCCTGGGTGGCGAGTCGCATGATCCGGGCGTACGTGCTGCCCCGGGCCAGCAGCGTCATGTCGTGATAGAGCGTCCCCAGCGGACGGCGGTGCCGCAGCAGGGTGTCGAGCCAGCCCTCCAGTGCCGCCCAGCGGGCCGCCGGCCAGGGCAGCCGGGCCGCCCGCTCCAGGGCCGCCTCCAGATCGGAGACGAGCGGCTCGGCCAGCGCCACCAGCAGGTGCTCCTTGCTGGGGAAGTGGTAGAGGATGCCCGCCTTGGTCAGCCCCAGCCGGTCGGCGATCTGCCGCAGCGAGGTGCGCTGGTAACCCTGCGCCCCGAACAGGTCGAGGGCGGTACGCAGGATCCGGCTCCGGGTGTCGAGGGCGGGCGGGTGGTCCATTCGGCCAGCGTACCGGCCACTGACCGTCGATCAGGAATCTGTGACGGTCGTCCTACCATCGGTCAGTACACTTTGGGATGAGACACCGTCACGATCTGGCTCGACGCGCCGTCCAGGCTGGGGACGACGCGGAATCGGCAACTAACAAGGGAGCGTCATGACCGCGATCTCGGTGGCCGGCCTGGTGAAGACCTTCGGGGCCACCCGCGCGCTGGACGAACTGGACCTGACCGTCCGGTCCGGTGAGGTGCACGGGTTCCTCGGGCCGAACGGGGCGGGCAAGTCCACCACCATCCGGATCCTGCTCGGCCTGCTCCGCAAGGACGCGGGCGAGGTCGGCGTACTGGGCGGTGATCCCTGGCGGGACGCCGTGTCGCTGCACCGCCGGCTGGCGTACGTGCCCGGCGACGTGAACCTCTGGCCCAACCTCTCCGGCGGGGAGGCGATCGACCTCTTCGGCGCGCTGCGCGGCGGCCTGGACCGGGCCCGCCGGGACGAGCTGTTGCAGCGCTTCGACCTCGATCCGACCAAGAAGTGCCGCACCTACTCCAAGGGCAACCGGCAGAAGGTGGCGATCGTCGCCGCGTTCGCCTCCGACGTCGAACTGCTGGTGCTCGACGAGCCGACCTCCGGGCTGGACCCGTTGATGGAGGCGGTCTTCCGGGAGTACGTCGCCGCGCTGCGCGACGCGGGCAAGACCGTACTGCTCTCCAGCCACGTGATGTCCGAGGTGGAGGCGCTCTGCGACCGGGTCAGCATCATCCGGGCCGGCCGTACGGTCGAGTCCGGGACCCTGGCCGAGCTGCGCCACCTGACCCGGACCCCGATGACGGTCGAGACGGAACGCCCGGTGGACGGGCTCGCCGACCTGGCCGGGGTGCACGCGGTGACCGTCTCCGGCTCGACCACCCGGTTCGAGGTCGAGTCCGGCACCCTCGACCCGGTGCTGGCCCACCTCGCCCGGTTCGGCGTACGGGCGCTGACCAGTACGCCGCCGACGCTGGAGGAGCTGTTCATGCGGCACTACGGCGACGGATCCGGGACCGCCCCCGCCCCGCGTCCGGTGCCGGCGGGTGCCCGATGAGCGCGTTCACCGGCACCGCCCGGCTGACCCGGCTCGCGCTGCGCCGGGACCGGGTGAAGCTCCTGGTCTGGGCGCTGGCCCTGCCGGCGGTCGGCGCCGCGGTCGCGCAGAGCGTCTCCGGCATCTACGGCACCGAGTCCGACCGGATCGGCTACGCCACCACCAGCGCCGCGAGCGTGGTCGCGCGGGCGTTCAACGGCCCGGTCTCCGGACCGAGTCTCGGGTCGGTGGTCACCGCCGAGGCGTACACGATGCTGGCCCTGCTCGCCGCGTTGCTCAGCACCTTCGCGGTGGTCCGGCACACCCGGCAGAACGAGGAGACCGGCCGGGCCGAGCTGCTCGGCTCGGCGGTGGTCGGCCGACACGCCCCGCTCACCGCGGCCCTGCTCACCACGGTGGCCGCCAACCTGGTCAGTGGGCTGCTGCTCGCCCTGGTGCTGGTCGCCGGTGACCTCCCGGCGGCCGGCTCGCTCGCCCTCGGCGCGGCGATGGCCGGGATCGGGGTCTCGTTCGCGGCGGTCGCCGCGGTGACCGCCCAGCTCTCTGGTACGGCGCGCGGCGCGAACGGCATGGCCGCGGCCGCCGTCGGGCTCGCCTTCCTGCTCCGGGCCGCCGGAGACGCCTGGGGGACCGTCACGGCCGACGGGATGGGGGTGGTCAGCGCCTGGCCGTCCTGGCTCTCCCCGCTCGGCTGGGCCAACCAGGTCCAGCCGTTCGACGGCAACCGCTGGCCGGTGCTGGCCCTGACCGCCGGTTTCGCGCTGCTCGCCGTCGGTACGGCGTTCGTGCTGACCGCCCATCGCGACCTGGGCAGCGGGGTACTGGCGGTCCGCCGGGGGCCGGCGGTGGCGGCCAGCGGGCTGCTCAGCCCGGGCGGCCTGGCCTGGCGGTTGCAGCGTGGCGTGGTGCTCGGCTGGGCGATCGGTGTCGTGGTGATGGGGCTGTCGATGGGTTCGGTCGGCGACCAACTGGACAGCTTCGTCGGCGAGAACGAGGCCGCCAGCGAGCTGATCGCCCAGCTCGGCGGCACCGAGGAGCTGGTCGACGCGTTCCTGGGCACCATGATGGCGATGTTCGCGCTCGCGGTGGCCGGCTTCGCGGTGCAGGCGGTACTGCGGCTGCGCACCGAGGAGGCGGCCGGCACCCTGGAGGGAGTGCTGGCCACGGCGGTCAGCCGGCCCCGCTGGCTGCTCAGCCACCTGATCTGGGCCGCGCTCGGTGCGGTCGTCCTGCTGGCGCTGGCCGGTGCCAGCACCGGACTGGGCTACGGCCTGGTCAGCGGCGACGTGCCCGGCGAGGTGGCCCGGCTCACCGTGGCCGGACTGGTCCAGGCGCCGGCGGCGCTGGTCCTCGCCGGCCTGGTGGTGGTGTTCTTCGGGCTGCTGCCCCGGCTGTCGGTGGCGCTGTCCTGGTCGGTCTTCCTGCTCTGCGTCCTGCTGGGCCAGCTCGGCGCGCTGCTGGAGCTGCCGCAGCCGGTGCTGAACCTGTCGCCGTTCACCCACCTGCCGGCGGTGCCGGCCGCCGACCCGAGTGCCACCCCACTGGTGGTGCTGCTCGCCGTCGCGGTCGCGCTGACCGGGCTCGGCCTGGCCACGTTCCGCCGCCGAGACCTGGCGATCGGCTGAGAAGGACGGGCACGAAGGGCGAACAGGGCCACAACGCGGAGCCCCCGCCACCGGACAGGCGGCGGGGGCTCCCGCGTGTTACGGCTCAGCTCGCGTACGCCTCCAGCCGGTCGGCCCGGGACGGGTGGCGCAGCTTCAGCAGGGTCACCTTCTCGATCTGGCGGATCCGCTCCCGGGAGAGGCCGAATTCCCGGCCCACCTCGTCCAGGGTGCGCTGCCGGCCGTCGTCCAGGCCGAAGCGCAGCCGGATCACGGCCTGCTCGCGGTGCGAGAGGGTGGCGAGCACGATCTCCACCTCGTTGCGCAGCATGCCCTGCGATACCGCGTCACCGGGCTCCTCGCGGGGGTCGACGGCGGCGACGAAGTCACCGAGCGCGCTCTCGCCGTCCTCGCCGACGGCCTGGTCGAGGCTGACCGGCTCCCGGTCGTACGAGATGAGCTCGATGACCTGGAACTCCGGTACGCCCAGCGCGGCGGCGACCTCGGCCACGGTGGGCTCCCGGCCGAGCTGGGTGGCCAGGTCGCGGCGGGTCCGGACCATCCGGTTGACCTGC